>JAGBSH010000024.1 GCA_017631885.1 Fibrobacteraceae bacterium | reverse complement strand
GTCTTTATCTTCAACATACTTATCAAGAGCAATTTCTGCAAATGTTTCTTTTTCCTTGATTTTTTGTGCTGGAATTTCTTTCAACACAGGTGCATCGTTTACGCTCTTAACAGTAAATGTTACAACTTGCTTTGCACTAGCGCCTTCTGGGTCTGTAACAGTAAAGGTGACTTTTTCTTCACCATTCCAAAGTTCATTTGGTGTTTTAACCGTTACTTCGCGAGAATCCTTATCAACATTAACCTTCAGGTCTTTATTACCAGAAACATCTATTTTCAATGTTTCAACAGCATGATCTGCATCAGCAATGTAATCATTTAAGCTAAATGAAGAGAATTCACCTTTTTCTTCAATTGCTTGATTTGCCAGTTGTTGTGTGAATTTAGGAACATCATTAATGCTCTTTACAGAAAGTTTCACATCTTGTTTTACAGAAGCGCCATCTGGATCTGTCGCTGTAAATGTAGCAACGACATTGCCATTCCAATAAGTATCAGGAATATTAATCTTAGCAACTCTATCATCACCAATTGTAACATCAAGTGTTCCTGCATCAGGTTGTTTGCCTTCGTGTTTCACAGAAACTTCCCAAGACATTTCTTCTTTTTTATGATCTGGGTCAGTAATAAAATCATCTAACTTGATTGCCGTAAATTGTTTCTTTTCATCAATTGTTTGATCTGGAATCTGTTTTGCAAAAGAAGGTGCATCATTTACAGAATTTACTGCAAACATTGCAGATGTTTCTACGAAAGCACCTTCAGCGTCAGTCACTTTAAATGTAAGAGATTCTTCACCATTCCAGAATTTATTTGGGATAACAACCTTTGCTTCTTTACCAGCGAACTGAACTTTCAAATCTTTATTGCCAGAAACAGTCCATTTTAATTTAGAGAAATCATGATCAATATCACGAACGTATTTATCTAAAGCAATTGGTTTAAATTCTTGTTTTTCATCAATACTTTGATCTGGAATAGATTCAACAAATTCAGGAGCATCATTTATGGATTTAACCGTAAAGGTTGCCTGACTAGAAGCGACAGCTCCTTTGGAATCTTTTACTGTAAAAGTAAATGTTTCTGCTGGGCCACTCCAATTTTCATTTGGCAAAATAATATTTGCAGAACCATATTTATCAAGTTCAACTTTTAAATCTTTTCCGCCACTTACCGACCATTTCAAAGATTCTGTTGCATCATCTACATCAGAAACAAAATCCACTAAATTGATGGTTTCAAAAGTATTCTTTTCTTCAATTGTTTGACTTGGAATCTGCTTTAAGACAGGAACATCATTTACAGATTTAACTGTAAAACGAGCTGTCGTAGAAACTGTTGCATATTCCTTATCAGCAGCAGTAAAAGTAACATCTGCACTACCATACCAATTTGGGTCTGGGAGAACAATCTTAGCAACTCGGTCTGCACCTATTTCAACAGAAAGGTCACCTTCAGCTTGTTCTTTACCAACAGCAACGACATTAGTTTCCCAAGTCATTTCAGCTGCTTTATGGTCAACATCTTTAATAAAATCATCTAACTTAATTGTTGCAAATTGTTTCTTTTCATCAATTGTTTGGTCTGGAATTTTCTTGGAAAATTCTGGTGCATTATTAACCGATTCAACTGTAAAGTTTACTGTCTCAGAAGCAGACTTACCTTTGGAGTTCGTAGCGGTAAATGTCAAATCTTCAGTTCCATTCCAATAAGCATCTGGAGTTTCTATGGAAACTTCGGTTCCTTTTAAACTTACCTTAAGTTGTTTTTGTCCAGAAACAGCCCAACGAATGGCTTCTGGTTTGTCAATTTCATCTGTCACATATTGAGACAATTTAATCTTCGCAAATTTTCCACCTTCTTGGATGGATTCACCAGGAATGCCTGAAATAGAAGGGGCAGCTACTTCCTCAACAGGAGCTGCTGGAACTTGCTCTGCAGAAGGAGCGGGCGCTACAGCCTGTTCTGTTGCAGGAGCTTGAGCGGGAGCATTTGCTGATTCTTGTGCAGTAACACCAGAAACTAAAGCCAAAGCACTTACTGCTAATAAAGCAGATACAGATTTCAATCGATTCATTTATTTTCTCCAAATAAAACCTAACAGGTAACCCAAAAAAGAAACAAATGTTTCTAAAAACACTTGTTTTTCGTCACTTGTTCACAAGAAATATAGCCGTTTTTTGCGAAAAATCACGTTTTTTGTTACAAATTTATATTCCAAAAAAGATGTAATTTTTCTTAACTTATTGATATTCAATAAGTTACAAATAAAAAAAAGTTTTTCTACTAATCAAAATATTTTTCCCTTTTAGAGAATCTCTATGAAGAAAAAAAATAAAAATGACAAATTTTCCCTTTTTTACTAATTTTGGGCAGTAAACAAGCAACAATCTAGCATTTGGATATAATATGAAGTTTGTATTCCTTTGTGATTCTAATTATTTGAAAGGCGACTATAGTGCTTTTACAAGTAATTTCCCTGTAGAACATGAACTTTTGGTAATGAGTGCCGAAGATTTTCTTAAAGCCAAGCGTTTCCCAGAAGGAACTTTCGCTATTCTTACCGAACGTTCTACTTGGCAAAAGAATTTTTCTCTTTTCCGTTATTTCGGTCTTTTAAGTATGTTAGAAGTTTTGCCTTTAGGCCTTGTTGGTAGATTTAGACGCCAAGACGCTCTTAAAGGTCGTTCTGCTGTAAAACACCAAGAATTTATTTTGAACCCAGCTTCTACAACAGAAGAACTTTCAGCTCTTTTGAATAAATTCATTGCAGCTCCTCCTGTTAGTTTTTCTTACCCTAAAGGTGCTGCAAAAGCGTGAATCGAGAAACGCTGGAAATTGTATATAATTTCGGCAGCTTAACAGTTTTTTGTTTTGCTAAAACAGCAGTTCCAGAAATTTCTTGGATAAAAGATTTGGCTTCTTCGCTTAATGCAAAGAAGCCTTCTCTTATTTTAGACGCCTCTAATATTTTCAAATTTGAACAATCTTTTAAAGAGTATTCTTTTTCTACGCCCAATAAGAATAAAGAAAATCTTTTTTTAAACTTAGAACCGTCATTTGATTTTTCTAATGAAAAAAAACTCAAATCTTTTTTAGGCAATTTAATTACAATACAAGCAGAATACCCTGAAATTATTTTACTCCTTTCTGATACCAACTTTTCAAAATTTGAAAAATTATTTTCCCATTGCAATACTTTTTGCTTTTTTGCGCCCACAAAAGAAGCTTTAACTATCTTAGAAACAACATCCTTTGAATACGCACCACTTTTTAATGATAAAATTATTTGGATTTTGCCAAGAACAAATGAATGTTCACCCCAAAACGCCGCAACATTAATTAGCAACACCAGAAAAATTCAAATCCTCAAAAAAAATACTATTTCAGGAACTCGTAAGTATTTCCTAAAATTTTTCCCATTTTTATTTATTCTTATTTGCTTGGCTGGATTTTTTCTTCCTAAACCTATTCATGGCTTAAACTCTTCTGTCCGTGATATGCAACATGACAGAAAACAACTTTCACAAATTCCCTTTTTTGAATACCAATTCAATGGTAAAGAATCTCTGCAAAGAATTGCAAGATACGCTATCGGAAAATTCCATGCCACAGTTAGCACTCCGAATATGATTGAAAAATATATTGTTGAAACTTTAGAGAAAAATGAATTTGATAAAGAACTTTCTAAAAAAGATGGCATTTTCTACCCTAGCGAAGGGAGCGTTTTACGTTTTTTTCCATCAGACTCAATTCCTTATCCTACAAAGGCAAAAAAAGATGCTTGGAACTTTTTTACTGGCATAATGTCTGATTCTATTGCTTACCTTACAGAATTTTATAATGATAATGCTTCTAACAAAATGCGTATGCATAATGGTATTGATGTAGCTAGTTCAAAAGGTGCTCGGATTTTAGCTCCATTTGCTGCAAAAGCTTGGACTTTTGAAGATGAACGCGGCGGGACAATCCTTGGCCTTGTAAATAAAAATTCTGTTATTTTATTTATGCATTGCGACCAACTTTTATACCTTAACGGACAAAATGTTATGGCAGGAGACCCTATCGCTACCGTTGGTATGACAGGACATACAACCGGTCCGCACGCTCACATTGTTACAGGAATTGTCTCTCACAAAGGAGAAAAAATGCTCGGAGGCATACGTTACCGAGTTATCAACCCTGTAGAATGGTATGAAAAACAAAAAAAAGAAACAAATTTGCGTAAGTAATCGCACGCGTAAGAAAAAGAACACTTTGAAATTAGAATTAAAAACATATCTTTGGGGTATCTGATATTTTTCGGTGTTTAAAGGAGAATCTTAATGTTTTTTAAATATATTGCTCTTGCTCTAGTTAGCATTACTTTTATGGCTTGTTCGTCAATTAAAATGCCTAAAGCTACTTATGCTACTCACGATTCTATGCATGATATTCCTGCTGTAGACGAAATGATTGTTAGCATGAAAAAAGAATACATTGATAAATGCTATGCCCCTGTTGTACACAAAGAACCACCTGAAAACGCTTGTCAAACTGAATTATTCCAACAATTAGAACGTCGCTACCATACTAATTATAACCAACAGCAAGTAAATATGGCCTCTGACGACCTTTTCTTCAAAGACATCAATACCAAATTACGTCAAATGATGCGTTCTGAACCTGCCGTTAGAGAAGCTATTCGAAATGGAGCTTTTTCTAGCGCAGAAGATATGCTTGCTTACTACAAAAACAAATATTCTTTCACACACAATTGATTTTAACACATTTTATAATGAAGAGCAAGTTTTAGGACTTGCTCTTTTGTTTTTTTTTTATATTTGCGATAAACTTTTTCAAAGAGATAAAATATGGGTAAAAATCTTTATCAAAAAATTTTTGAAAGCCATACCGTAGCTAAACTCCCTAGCGGACAATGTCAATTATTCATCGGCCTCCATTTGTGTCATGAAGTTACAAGCCCACAAGCATTTGCTATGCTTCGAGAAGAAGGCCAAAAAGTTCTTTTCCCTGAACGAACTTTTGCTACAGTAGACCATATTATTCCAACAACATTCCCCGAAAGAAATCGTCCTTTGCAAGATGGTATTTCTGAAGAAATGTTTGCTCATATTGAAAAGAACACAAAAGATTTTGGTGTGCGCTTTTTTGGCCCTGAAACACAAGAACAAGGTGTTATCCATATTGTTGGCCCAGAAGAAGGCGTTACACAACCAGGCATGACTGTTGCTTGTGGAGACTCTCATACTGCTACACATGGAGCTTTTGGGGCAATTGCTTTTGGTATTGGTACAAGCCAAGTAGCTGACGTTCTTGCTACACAAACTTTAGCCATGAGTCCATTAAAAACTCGCCGTATTAATTTTACTGGTAAATTGAAACCAGGTGTTTCTGCTAAAGATGTAGCTCTTGCTTATATTGCAAAATTAGGCGTTAACGGCGGTGTTGGTTACGCTTATGAATTTGCAGGCCCTGTTATTGAAGCTCTTGACATGGAAGGGCGTATGACTATCTGTAATATGGCTATCGAAGGTGGGGCTCGTGTTGGGTACTGTAACCCAGACGAAAAAACATTTGCTTTCCTCAAAGGTAAACCATACGCTCCTAAAGAAGATAAATGGGATGAAGCAGTTGCTTATTGGAAATCAGTTGCTAGTGATGCAGATGCAACCTATGATGATGAAATCGAAATCAATTGTGATGAGTTAGAACCAATGGTTACTTGGGGTATTACTCCAGCTCAAGCTATCCAACTCAACGATAATATGCCTATGATTTCTTCTTTTGAAGGCTCTGAAAAGAAAGTTATTGAAGAAGCTTACGAATACATGGGCTTTGAAGAAGGCGGTAAAATGATTGGAACCCCTATTGACATTGCTTTTGTCGGTAGCTGCACCAATGGTCGCCTTTCTGATTTACAAGCTGCCGCTGAAATAATTAAAGGTCATAAAGTCGCAGACTCTGTAAAAATGTGGGTTGTTCCAGGTTCTATGAAAATCAAAGTTGAAGCCGAAGCTCTTGGGCTTGATAAAATTTTCAAGGAAGCAGGGGCAGAATGGCGTGAAGCCGGTTGCTCGCTTTGCCTAGCCATGAATCCAGACAAACTGAAAGGTCGCCAAATTAGTGCAAGTTCTAGTAACCGCAACTTCAAAGGTAGACAAGGTTCTCCAAGTGGTCGAACCATTCTAATGAGCCCAGCAATGGTCGCAGCAGCAGCCATTGAAGGTAAAGTAACAGATGTCCGCAAATACATTAAGGGATAAGGAGTAAAATATGAGCATGCCTATTATTGACATTGTTAAAGGTTCTGGTGTTCCTGTTCGTGGTAACGATATTGATACAGACCGCATTATCCCAGCACGTTTTTTGAAATGCGTTACTTTTGATGGACTTGGTGAAAATGCTTTTGCTGATGACATCAAGGGTCTTGCTGATCAAGGTAAAGTTCATCCATTCAGAAACCCAGCTTATGCAAATGGAACAATTCTTGTTTCTAACCAAAATTTTGGCTGTGGTTCTAGCCGCGAACACGCACCTCAAGCTTTAAAACGTTGGGGAATTCGTGCTATTATTGCTGAAAGTTATTCTGAAATTTTCTTTGGCAATTGCGTAGCTCTTGGTATTCCGTGCTACAAAGTTTCTCACGAAACTGCAGACAAGATTCTTGCATGGATTGAAGCAAACCCAAGCGAAGAACTCATTACAAGCACTAATGAAAAGACTGTTAAACTTGGCGAAGAAACAATTGCTCTTGATTTAGCAGACGGCCCTCGCGGTCAATTCCTTGATGGAACATGGCATGCAAGAGCTGCGTTAATGGCTAACGCTGATAAGGTCGCAAAAGTTGCTTCTGAACTTCCTTATCTCAAATTTTAAAATTATTTAAATGTGAAAACTCTCCCCGCAAAGCGGGGAGAGTTTTTTATAAACATTCAATTTCTATTCTAAAGTAGAACTAGCGCTTTTACCACTTTGATTTTCAAATTCTTTATCTTGTTCTAGAATAGCCCAATTTCTGTTGCTGTAGAAGAATCTGAAGAGCAAGCACCCAAAATGATTAAAGATAAGGAAAGGCTAAGAAATCCTATTTTATTCATAAAAATTTCTTTCTCGTAAACTCAATTTTTTGCAAAACAAAATTTCTACCATAAAAAAGAACAACGGGCGACAGAGTCGCCCGTTGTTTTAAAACAAATCATTTTTAGTTTTCTGGATAAACAGAAACCTTTTGACGATCTGCATCAAGACGTTCAAACTTCACCTTGCCATCTGCTAAAGCAAACAAAGTGAAATCTTTGCCCATGCCAACATTTGTTCCTTTATGAAAATGAGAACCACGTTGGCGAACCAAGATGTTACCAGCCTTGACTACTTCACCTGCATATTTCTTGATACCAAGATATTTCGGATTTGAGTCGCGACCGTTACGAACTGAGCCTTGCCCTTTCTTGTGTGCCATGGATTATACCTCCTTAGCTTTGCGAAGCGCATTCTTTTTGACCTTAGCTGGCTTTGCAATACCAGCAGCGATCTTTTGCTTGCGAGTCATTGGAACATTTTGTTCTTTCTGCTTAGCAAGTGCTGCAACGCGTGCGCGGTTACGGGTAATGATTTGTGGTTCAACGACAGCGGAAGCTGCACCAGAACGAATTTCCGTGACAAGCACTTCCGTATAGCCCTGACGATGACCGTTGCGGCGTTTGTAACGAGTACGACGCTTTTTCTTGAAAACGATCACAGTATCGCTCTTACCATGAGAAAGTACTTCTACCTTCACGAGAGCGTCATTCAGGACAGGGGTGCCGACTTGGACTTCGTTCTCGTTGGAGAACAAAAGAACGGACTTGAGTTCCAGTTCAGAACCGACTTCGGCGTCGATACTAGGGACTTTATAAGCTTTACCTAGTTCAACTTTATACTGGAAACCACCTGTTTCAACAATAGAATACATAAGATTCCTTTTTTTTAGTTTAACTGTGGGCCACGAAAGATAGTAAAATAAGTGATTTTTGGAAAGAGAAACCGCATATTTTTTTTATTCGCTCTAAAAAGCCTATTTTCAAGGTATCTTCTCCACAAAAAAAGTGATTTTTTCTAAATTGGCGATAAAATTTCATTTCTTTTCTACAAGGGTTTTAAATGAATACAATAGTAAGCCTAAATGGAGACTGGGAAATTCTCTGGGACACCGAAGATATGGGTATCACAAATCGTTGGTACGCAACTTACCCAACAGGTCGTGATAATGTGCAAGTGCCACATATTTGGGAACGTTCTGTCGCTAACAAAACATCTTCGATGGACACTGCTTACTATTTTAAAAAATTCCGCCTTGATGAAAAAAATGCCGCTAAACGTATCTTTTTACAATTTTCTCGTGTTGCAACACATGCCACGGTATGGTTAAACGGTAAAATTCTAGGAGACCATTTTGGTAGTTACACTTCTTTTGTTTTTGAAGCTACAAAGCATTACAAACAAAATGAAGAAAATATCCTTTGCGTTCGCGTTGCCAATATGGGAGCCTCTAATAGCCGCATTGATTTTGGTAAAAATAGTGGCGACGACACCGATGATCGTTATATCTACCCCGCTGAAGCCCCAATGGGACTTCCATGGACTCAATACCCATTTGGCGGAATTATAGGTGATGTTTCCCTTATCGTAGGGAATGCAGCTTTTATTTCCGGGATTCAACTTGAACCAGACCCAGATCAAAACCGTATCTCTGTTGAAGCAACATTCAACAACCCTCGTGGTTACCAAGCTACTTTACGCTTGTTAATGAGAAATCCATCTGGTGAAGTCGCTGAAATTCAAAAAGCGATTAAACTTGAAAAAGAAAATGCTACTCAACGTTTTTCTTTGAAGTTAAAAAAAGATGCTCAGATTTGGACTCCAGAAAAACCATACGTGTATGCAGTTGAATTACAACTTATTTCAAATAAATTGAAAAAGAACGAAGCAGAACCAAACTGTTCTTTCTCTATAATGAAACCTTTTGGTTTTAGAAAGTTTGACTGCATTAACGGTGATTTTTATTTAAACGATTCTATTTTAAAAATTCAAGCTGTTAATTATTCACAACACTGGAGTAATGGTGGTCTTTGGACTTTAGATAATGACGCTATGGAGAAAGACCTTAAAGCGGTTAAAGATGCTGGATTTAACGCTATTCGTTCTGGTGGAGCTCCTTTGCCAGAAGCCGCTTTAAACATTTGTGATAAAATCGGTCTTCTCGTTTTCCAAGAATTACCTATTCACACTATGCGTTCTTCAAAAAGAGGCCTTGATATGGTAAACGAACTTATCAAGGATTCTGTGCTTGAACAAAAACACCACCCGTGTATCGCCGCTTGGATTCTTGGTGCTGAAAATGGTACAATGATGCTTGAAAATGGTACCAAACTTCTTAAGGAAGTCGACCAATACGACATCAGCCACCCTATTATCAGTAACCTCAACTGTGTCTATTTAGATAACGAAGAACAAATGAAATGTGATACCGGAAAACTTATGGGTATTACAAACGATAGAACTATTCTTTATTCGTCTCACCGCATGCATTTGCGTATGAACCCAAGTGCAAACTTGAGCGATTTTTTGATTCATTATTGCAATAAAGAAGTTCTTGATGAAATTTCTGTTCCTGATTCTACTTTAGGAGATAGCTCATTCCAAGATGAATATGAATCTTTTGTGAAAAAAGTTTCTGGTAAGATTCTTGTTACTCTCAAGAACCATACATTATTGCCAAATACCCCAACTAAACTTGAAGGCCCACGTAGTCAAAAGAATGCTAAAGCTATAAAAGCTCTTTTCAAATCTCTTGACCAGTTCATTAGTGATAAAGAACTTTCTATTTGGAAAAATACAGAATCTTTCCGTTCAGATTTATTCCGTTTAGCCACTAAAAGTAAATATGACCAAATTACTGCACTCCAAAGCAACCCTCTTGTGTCTGGTTATATTTTGGATCAATGGGCTGACTATGGAACCGATTTCTGCGGTCTTTACGATGAAAACAGAAAACGTAAAGATCTTAAAGAATTCATGCAAAAAATTACAAAGCCAACCCGATTGCTTGTAAGTGCTTTGGAACATACAATTGTCGCTGGTGGCGAGATTTCAATGCAATTAGCGCTTTTAAACCAACGTCGTCTTAAAGCTGTTTCGGTAACATTACAAGTTATTAACGAAGCTGGCAAAACAGAGGTCGAAGAAGTTTTACAACTTGAAGGCCATACAAGCCTTACTGCATTTGGTTCATTCTCTATTCAAGCACCAAAGACCCCTGGCAACTACGAATTGCTTTGCACTTTAAAAGCCGATAACGAAACTATTGATGTCGTTTCTGAAAAACTTTCTCTCATTTTAGCAAGCGATACTCAAAGCGTTATGAGCAAAGTTTGTTTCTTAGATAACTGCGAAGGAACAAGTGATGTTTTAAGAGCTTTGCGTGGTTCAGAACCATTGATTTTTACAGCTAACTTGAGTTCTTGGAACGATGAAATCATTAGTCAGATTGTGAATGTAACAAAGAACGAAGGTAAAACCTTGTTGCTTTCTGATATGACTCTTGAAGATATTGAATTTTTCAATACAAGCCACCATTTCGAACAAAAACTTGAATCTCATTTTACAACCGGGGCTCAAGAAATGTCTCTTCACTATTTGCCAGAAAATTCACCATTAAAAGACGTGCTTAAAGAATCTGTTTTAAGTGAAATGTCAGCAGCCGTTATGCCAAGCGTTTCCTTGAATGCTCTTGAAGGTTCTGATATTTTAGCACGTTCAGTTTCTTTTGCTAATGGTGAAATTAAAACTGGTGTTGACTTGCAGATTTTGCCATTCGGTAAAGGAAAAATTATTTTCAACCAATTCAATGTCTTTGAAGGGTTAGAAACAAATGCCTTGGCCGACGCTTTGTTCTGTAAAATAGTCAACTTAGCCTAAAACTTTTTAAACGCCCTCCTGCGGAGGGCGTTTGAATTTTTATTCTATTTTTTGCATGGATTTGAATTATGCGTGCTTTAGTTCTTTCAGATATACATGGTTCTGCATTAGCCACAAAAAAGGCTTTAGACTTTTTTGAACTTTTTAATTGCGATAAAATTTTTCTACTTGGCGATGTATTGTACCATGGCCCAAGAAATCCTCTACCCGGCGGGCACGATCCAATGGGCGTTTCAGAACTTTTAAATAATTATGCTTCTGTTATTACGGCTGTGCGCGGAAACTGTGATGCAGAAGTAGACCAAATGCTTTTGAACTTTTCATGCATGGATGATTTTAAAGAACTTGAAGATAATTCCAAAAGATTATTTCTTTCTCATGGACATCTTTTTGAACCTGCTTTACTTTCACACTATCAAGCAGATGTTTATTTTTCTGGACACACTCATATTCATACCGCATGTACAAACCGCGATGGCGTTTACACGCTAAATCCAGGTTCCATCAGTTTACCTAAAGGGAATACAAACCCTAGTTTTGGAATTTACGACACAAAATACTTTTCTGTTCACCATTTAGAAAATGGTGAAGAAATTTTGCACATTGACTTTTAAGTCAATTCCATATTATCAATAAGTCTTGTTTTCCCAAAGAAGGAAGCGACCAACACAACTAATTTTTCGTCATGCAAGTGTCCTACTTGTTTTTCTAAAGTTTTAGCCGAAACAATTTCTACATACTGAACTGTTCCGCGCTGTAAAAGAATAGATTGGATAACCAAATTGCGCAATTTGGTTTCGCTGCGTTCACCTTTGGCAAAAGCCGCTTTAGCCGCTAACAACCCTTTATAAATGCTTAACGCATTCTGACGTTCTTCTTCTGAAAGATAAGCATTGCGGCTTGAAAGAGCTAATCCACTTTCTTCTCGGATAATTGGGCAACGAACTATTTGTACCGGAAAATTCAATGTTTTTACCATTTGTTCAATGAGAAAAACTTGTTGATAGTCTTTTTCTCCAAAGAAAGCAAAATCTGGTAAAGTAATCAAAAAAAGCTTAGCGACAACCGTAAGAACTCCACGAAAATGCCCAGGACGATAAGCGCCACAATACTGATTTTCAAGAGGCTTATTACGAACAAATGTTTCTGGTTCACCATCTGGATACATTTCTTGTGCCGATGGGGCGAATATAAAAGAAGCACCATGAGCTTCAGCTAGTTCTGCGTCTTTATCTAAGCAACGAGGGTATTTATCTAAATCTTCATTTTTGCCAAACTGTATTGGGTTTACAAAAACACTAACAACTGTAACGTCTGTTTTAGAAACACTTGCATCAATCAAACTAGCATGCCCAGAGTGCAATGCCCCCATTGTAGGGACAAGTCCAATTGTTTTACCTTCTTTTCGGTAAATAGACAAAGCATCTCGAAGTTCTTGAATAGACGATATGATTTTCATGTTATTTTCCCTCAGGTGCATAATATGTCGTGCTAGCAGGCCATGTTTCTATCATTGAAGCTAGATTTTCAAAATGTTCTGGATAATGAACAAAATCTATTCTATCCGTATTGATAATCATAACAGGACAAGCTGAATAATGCCAAAAATGGTGATCAAAACGCTGTTGCAAATTCAAAAGATAATCACCTTGTATATTGCGTTCCATTTCTCTGTTTCTATGACGAATTCGACTTAAAAGCGTATCTACCCCAGCTTGCAGATAAATAATGTAATCTGGCGTTGGCAAATCTACCGACAATGATTTAGAAACCGTATCATACATTGAAAATTCAGCGTCTGTAAGATTTTGTGCAGCAAAAATACGGTCTTTATCAAAAGTATAATCACTTACAAGGAGCGGGCGAAACATTTCATTTTGAGAAACATTATTTTTGAGTTCTTGTAAACGAGAAATTAAAAAGAATAATTGAGTTTGAAATGCATACTCATCTGGGTGAGTATAAAATTTTTCAAGAAATGGATTGTTATCAAATTTTTCTTCTAAAAAAGAAATACCACAAGAATCAGCAAATTGAGGAGACCAACGTTTTAAAAGCATCTGAGCAAGAGATGTTTTTCCAACGCCAATAGTTCCTTCTATTGCCACATAACGGATATGTTCTGGGATACTCATTCTGTGGTCTCCTCTGAAATAATTGGGAAATTCAATGCGCCTTCGCTATTTTGTAAATGCTTTAACATTAAATTAACAGGAAGCCCTGAAAGTGGATCTACCCATTCTGGAGCAATATCGCATAGTGGGACAAGCACAAATTGCCTTTTAGAAACTTCTTTGTGAGGCAATTCTGGTCGCCCGGAGCGTATTCTGTTTCCGTAATATAGTAAATCCATATCTATTTCTCTTGCACACCAATGACCACTAGGCTTACGTCCTAATAAAAGTTCAGCGCCTTTCAAGTAATAAAGTAAACGCGTTTCTCCTTTAGAATACCAAAACGAAACCACTTGATTAAAATACGGGCCTTGCCCTTCTGGACCAACTGGCGGAGTTTCATAAATACGACTCTCCATCCAGCCTCCAAGAGAAATACTGCGAAGCATTTTACGAGCATCTGCAAGGTGTTTCCCTCTAGGGGACAAATTGGACCCTAAAGCAACAAAAACTCTTTCTAATTTTTTCACATTCTTAATATAGAATATTCTTTAAATAATCTCCTTTTCATTTTTATAGGCTTTTAAAAAAAATATTACAATTTTGCTTTTTTTTGTTAAGAATTAAAAGATTTTTTTAACTCTTTGCTTTTTTATTTTTTTTTGCTATTTTTAAAGCAATCCTACAGAAGTTCTAATTTAGAGTTTGTAGTTTTCTAAATTTTTTTCTTTATATTTCCCATTAAACAGCATTCTTTTTAGAGTTTGCATTTAATTTTCAAGGATGTATTCCGTGACAAAGAAACCTTCTTCTATTTCTCTTTTATCTGACATTGTTGACCCAAATGCAGAACCTGATTTTAATGCACTTGGTGAATTAGCTGCTCCTATTCAATTCCCTGAAGAAGCTGAAAAAGCCGAGGCTCCAGTAAAACGTCGAGTTCGAAAAGCACAAAAAGCTGAAAATGCAGAAACTGTTGCAACAGAAAAAAAGAAAACCCGAGGCAGAAAAAAAACTGAAACATTAGTAGCAGAAGAAACTCAACCTATTCAAGAATCTCCTGTAGAAAACATACCAGAAACCAATGTTTCTGAACCTCTTGTAGAAGTTACTGAAACACCACCTTCTATAGTAGAAACAGAAAAACCAGTTCAAGAGTCTCAAGAATCTTTTTCTCAAGAACAAAATTCTGAACAAGAATCAAGCGAAATAGATTCCCAAGAAAAAGATCCATCTCAAAATCCTGAAAATCTTCAAGATCAAAGAGATAATCGCCGTTTTCAAGACAAACGTTTCAATAATGGCTATAAAAATAACGGACGTTTTAATAAATATGGTAAAAATCAAAAACGCTATATAGAAGAACCCGAAGAAATTTTACCACCTCCTGATCCAGAAAAAGTAGCCGAAGCTATTGAAAAATGGAAAAACCTTCGCAAAGAACCTATGTTTGAGTTACAACGTATGGCTCAAGAATTGGAAATTCCTGATGTTAGACGTTTGCGTAAACAAGCGTTAATTTATAAAATCCTTGCAGCAACAACTGGCGAAGATATTCCTATTTATACTGAAGGTGTGCTTGAAATTTTAAATGAAGGTTATGGCTTTTTACGTAATCCAGAACATAACTATTTAGCTGGTCCGGATGACATTTACATAAACCAGTTCCTTATTAGACGTTTTGATTTAAAAACAGGTGATACCATTACAGGACAAGTGCGTAAACCTAGAGACAATGAAAAATATTTCTCTTTACAACGTATTGATACGATTAATGGCGAAGACCCTGTTCGTTCAAAAAAACGCGTGGCCTTTGAATACTTAACTCCACTCCACCCTTACGAACAGCTTAATTTAGAATGGCGTCAAGACGAACATAGTACCAGAATTATGAATCTCTTTATGCCTATAGGAAAGGGACAAAGAAGTATTATTTTAGCACCTCCTCGTACAGGAAAAACTGTTTTATTGCAAAATATTGCAAACGCTATTTCTCAAAACCATCCTGATGTTTCATTGCTTGTTTTGCTTATTGATGAACGTCCAGAAGAAGTTACTGAAATGCGCAGAAATGTTAAAGGTGAAGTGTTAGCATCTACTTTTGATGAACCGCCAGAACGTCACGTTCAAGTGGCCGATATGGTTCTTGAAAAAGCCAAACGCCTTGTTGAATACGGAAAAGATGTAGTTATTCTTTTGGATTCCATTACTCGTTTTGCAAGAGCTAATAACGTCGTTATCCCGCATTCCGGAAAAATTCTTTCTGGTGGTGTTGATGCTATGGCATTACAACGTCCTAAACGCTTTTTCGGAGCAGCTAGAAAAATTGAAAATGGTGGTTCTTTAACTATTATCGGGACCGCATTGATTGAAACCGGAAGCCGCATGGATGAAGTGATTTTTGAAGAATTCAAGGGCACAGGTAATATGGAAGTGGTTCTTGACCGTCGTATTGCTGAAAAGCGTATTTGGCCTGCTATTGATCTTTTCAAGTCAGGTACTCGTAAAGAAGAGCTTTTACTTGACGAAGAAACTTTACGACGTGTATATATATTACGTCGTTACTTACAAGATCATACGGCAACAGAAGCTATTGAATTCATGCGTGAAAAAATGAAAGACGCTAAAAACAATACAGAATTTTTACAAATTATGAATCGGTAATTTTATGAAGAATCCTTCTATTTTTTTTGTGGGTGCTGGTAATATGGGAGGAGCCATTTTAAATGGCTTACTTAAAGCTAACTACTCTGCTACGCAATTGTCTTTTTTAGAACCAGCGGATGCTATTGCTGAAACTTTTGAAAAAGCTGGAGTAAAAAGAGTTAAAACATTTGCAGAAGGCTACAATAATGCAGAGGTTTTATTGCTTTGTGTAAAACCACAAATTTTTTCAAAACTTCCTGCCACTTGGATAGAAGAACTTCAGTCTCCAACTAATGTTTTAAGTTTACCAAACATCGAAAATAAAACAGTTATTTCCATTATGGCAGGCGTTACTAAAGAAAAAATTCGCCAATCTATTGGAGATACAGAAATTGTAAGAATTATGCCCAACCTTCCTTTAACTGTTGGTAAAGGAACTATAGCTCTTGCTACTGATGGAGTATCAGAAGAAACTCTTAATTTTGCCGAGTCTATTTTTGCTTCTGTTGGCACAACCTGTCGCGTTCAAGAATCTTGGATGGATGCGGTTACTGGGTTATCTGGAAGTGGACCTGCTTACGTCTTTGAATTTATTGAAGGTTTAATTCGTGGTGGCGTTTCTATGGGGTTATCTAGAGAAGCAGCCTCAAAACTTGCAATAAGTACTGTAGAAGGCAGTGTGGCTCTATTAAAAGAATCTAAAAAGTCCCCTGCTGATCTTTCTGCTATGGTTTCTTCACCGGGTGGAACAACTATCGCAGGTTTAGAAGTTCTTGAAAACAATTCGTTCCGTGGCACTTTAATGGAAACAGTGAAAGCTGCTACTAAACGTTCTAAGGAATTAGGTTAAAAAATCAAGCATGGATTCTAAAACCAATGTACTTATTCTTGCCAATGAAGACGATTATATCCCTTCATTATTACAAAGCTTTTTACATGCTTTAAATCAAGAAAATTACATTCATGCGTTTACACAATCTTTGCCTGAAACTTTCCCAGACATTTTTATTTTAGATTTGGATTACGCTGAGCAAATACCTGGTTTTTGGGAATATTCACAAGATATTTTACGCCATGCCGAATCTATTGCTTATTCTAAATTTCCAGAGAAACTTTCTCTTGAAAAAAGACAACTTTTTTCAGTAATCCTTTCTTATGACCGAGTTAATTTAGATTTCAGCCGTCACCTTTCTAATTTGCAAAAAGTAATCAAATTCCGAAAATATTTTGATTTTTTATCACAACAAATTATTGGCGAAAGTAAAGAACGAGAAATTTTAATCAAACAAATAAAAAAGATTTTAAAAAAGAAAGTCTTTAATTTGCATAAAGATTCTCCCATTTCTGGGACAGTTCTTATACAAGGAGAATCAGGGTCTGGTAAAGAATTAGTCGCGCGACTTGTTGCTTGTGGGCAGACGCCTTTTATCTCTGTTAACTGTAGTACTATTCCGGAAACGCTGTTTGATAGCGAACTTTTTGGCCATGCAAAAGGAGCATTTACTGGAGCAGATAAAGACCATAAAGGTTTATTTGAAGAAGCAAATGGTGGCGTTCTTTATCTTGATGAAATTGGCGAAATGCCTTTAAGTACACAAGCCAAACTTTTAAGAGTATTACAAAATGGAGAAATTCGTGCTGTTGGCACAACAAAAAATATAAAAGTTTCTGTTCGTGTTATTGCCGCAACTAATAGAGATTTACGACAAGATGTTTTAGAAGGAAAATTCAGAGAAGATCTTTATTATCGATTAAATATTTTTCCTCTTTACGTTCCTGCTCTTAGAGAACGTCCAACTGACATTCCTCTTTTAGCTAGGCATTTTGCAAATATATACGCAGATAGGCCAATTTCATTTCATGAAAAGACAATGGCACTTTTACAAAATTACTCCTGGCCAGGGAACATTCGTGAATTAGAAAATGCAATCCATCGGGCAGTTGTCCTTTCTGATTCCAACAAACTTTACCCAGAAGATTTTTCTTTACTCACTAAAAATTTCCCTGAGCAACACCATTTACCACAAAACTGGCGCGATATTTCTTATCAAGAGTTTAGACTTTTACAAGAAGCCGAAGAAATTGATTTCTTAAAAAATCGATTAAGCCTTGTTGAGGGATCAGTTTCTAAAGTAGCAAAAGAATTAGATATGACGCGTACTGGTTTCTACGCCCGAGCCAAACGTCTTGGGCTATCATTTAAAGATTCCTAAATCAAAATTTTTGTATAGAATAACCTTTTTTAGAAAGTATTTCTAAAACATTGTCTTCTAAAATCAAATGTCCAACGCCTACAACTACAAAAATTTTTTTATTTGTCTTTAAAAATTCTTCTACCTTTGCTGCCATTTTAAAATTTCTTTCATTGTATATTTTCTGATTTAATTTTTCTTCTGTTTTGGTCATATTTTCTGTTTTTAAAAGTTCTTGTAATGCTTTTATATCTGCTGTTTTCCAAGCATGCAAAATACTTTTTAACATAGGTTTTAAATTTTCAAATTCTTTAAATGTGGTTTCTAAATAAGAAATTCCACTTGTTTCATTAGAATCAGCTACATCACTAAAACTTTGAACTTGTTCTTTTGGAGTTTCTAGTGCGATAATTTCTTTTCCAGAATTTGCAGCGCTATCTAAAAGTACAACATCTATTCCTAAATCCTTTTCTATTCCTGTCGATAAAATAGCCATTGAAGCAAGAACTGTAGCAGCCATCCAAGGTCGCATTGGCAAAAACATTTCAGAAGGAACCCCTAATACTACAGCTATACTATCTAATTTGTTCCAAAGAGAATCCGGTAAAAAGTCTTTCAAATTTTCGTTTCCTGAAAACATTCCTTCTTTTTTAAATTCTTCTTCTGTTTGAATTTGTGTTTCTGTATCAGAAATATCCATTTCAACAGCTAATGCTTCTGATTCTTGAAAAGCTTGTTCTATTACTTTGGATAAAGGATAAAAAGAAGAATCGGCATAATGAATACTCCCTAAAATCCAAACCGATGAATTGTTATCAGATATTTTCCAAAGTAAATTATTCCCTTCATCATAAAATGCTGGATGACGAGAACAGCCTAATAAGCCCAAAACAAATACTACAAAAATAAATCCTAATCTAATTCTGCCCATGACAAAGCTCCACTTTTCAAAACGTCTTCAACGAGCCCAGAAACAACTTGACCATTTCGTAAAAAAACCAATAATCTATCAGCGTATTTTAAAGCATGCTCTACTTGATGCGTAGAAATTAAAATACCTTTATTTTCATTTACTGCAATGCTTTTTAAAAGTTTAAATAAATCTATCGAACGAGGGACATCTAAAAAAGCTGTTGGTTCATCTAGCAAAAGAAGAGATGTATTTCGAATTAAAGCTTCAGCAAGTAAAACTCTTGAACGTTCACCATCACTTAAAGAAATTAATGTTCTATCTAAAAAATTCTGTATCTTTGTTTCTTTCATTACTTTTTCTAACAGTTCAAAATTTTTCTTTTGCATGCCAAGCATCACAAAATCTCGGACCAAAATTCTATCAGGAATAGATAAATTAGAACGTACTAAACTTACTTTTTGAAATAAATCTCTTACAGAAAGATTTTCTCGATTTTCTTTTCCATAAAAAATTTCACCAGAAATTATTTTTTCATAACCAACACAAAGGCGCAGAAACGTTGATTTTCCAACGCCATTTTCACCTAGAAGAGCAACAACTTCTCCTGGATACAAAGAAAAGTTAAATGGCAAAAGCAATGCTTGCTTAAACCCAAATTGGCAAGACCTAACATCTAACAATTTATTCACGATTTTTACCTCTTGATGAAAGCAAAACCCATAAAATAACAGGAACACCTATGACAGACATTATGGCTTGTAACGGTAGATAAGAAAATAACGATGCTAATAATGCTAAAGTTGCTCCTAACAATGCAGATGTTGGTAATAAAACGGCATGGTTAGTTGTTTTAAAAATTCCATAAGCTAAATGTGGAACCGCTAAACCTAAAAAAGCAATTGGCCCACAAAAAGCTGTAACAACAGAGGCCAAAAACGAAGCCGATAACAAACTCAACCATCTAAAAAACTTTACTGACAAACCATGATCTTTAACAAAATCATCTCCAAATGGCGCTAAATTCAAATACCGAATAGAAAAACAAATAGGCAAACAACCTATCAATATCGCTAACGAAAAATAGGGAACATTATCAATACTCAATCGCGAAAAAGACCCCATTCCCCAAGTAATAAATCCGCGCAAAGCATTCGCTTCTCCAAAAAATAAAACCAACGAAACTATTGCATCGGCAAAATAACCTATCATCAAACCAACTATTAAAATTCCTGCTTTACCAATAAAAAAACGAGAACATAAAAACACTATAAAAACAGTACAAAATCCACCCATTAAAGCCGCTGGTAAAATATTTAATGATGTAATAGCGATTCCTGCAACACCAACAAGCGCAACTCCCAAAGAAGCACCAGAACTAACTCCAAGCACAAAAGGCCCTGCCAAAGGATTTTTAAAAACACTTTGCATTACAAGGCCAGCAACAGAAAGTCCCATTCCTCCAAAAACGGCAGAAACAACTAAAGGCAATCTAAAATTCCAAAGGATATCCTGGTTTTCATTTTTTAAAAGTTCAGCAAAAGAAAAAGAATCGGGTCCTTTACTTAACACTAAAAAAATGATGAATAAAAAAAACAAAAAAAGCAAAATCATCCGAATGAAAATCGGCAGCATTTGTTTTAAATGTTTTTCATACAAAGTCATGAAACAAAAAATAAAAACTGTTTTGATTTTCAAAAAAAATATCTCAACAATATTTATTGTTTTTATAAAAAAACTTCTCTTTTCTAAAAAAGCTTTAGAACTTTTTTTAAATTAGGGCGAGAGGTTTTAGATATGATTGATTATTCTCAAGTTCCATCGCCATGTTATGTTCTGGAATTAGAACGTCTGCAAAAAAATTTAAGCCTTTTACAAAACATACAGCGAGAAACTGGAGTAAAAATCATTTGCGCTCTTAAAGGTTATAGTTTTTGGCATACCTTTAAAGAAATAGGTTGTTTTTTAAAAGGTGCTACCGCTTCTAGTTTAAACGAAGCAAAACTAGCCCGCGAAGAAATGAACAAAGAAGTTCATGTTTTTGCCCCACTTTACGAAGATGATGAAATTGAAGAAATTTTATCGCTTGCCGACCACATTACTTTTAATAGTTTTTCTCAATGGGAACGTTTTAAATTAAAAACGCAAAAAGCAAATGTGAGTGCTGGTATTCGAGTAAACCCTGAATCTTCTACTGTTGAAACTGATTTATACAACCCTTGTGGGCGCTATTCAAGACTTGGAGTCACATTAAAAGAATTTAAGCCCGATTTACTAGACGGAATTGAAGGTTTACATTTTCATGCTTTATGCGAACAAAATGCAGATGCTTTAGAAAGTGTCCTTCAAGAATTCGAAAAGAAATTTTCAAAATGGATCCCTCAAATGAAATGGATTAATTTCGGTGGAGGTCACCATATTACAAGAAAAGATTATGATGTAGAAAAATTAAAATCTATTCTTGTTGGTTTTAAAAAACGCTACCCTAACACTGATGTAATTTTAGAACCAGGAGAAGCTATTGGTTGGCAAACTGGTGAACTTGTAGCAACTGTCGGAGATATTGTAAAAAATGAAATAGAAACAGCAATCCTAAACGTTTCTATTAGTGCTCATATGCCTGACTGTTTAGAAATGCCTTATCGCCCAAATGTTCTCAACGCTGGATTACCAGGCGAAAAAAAATATTGTTATCGTTTAGCAGGAAACTCATGCCTTGCTGGTGACGTTTTAGGAGATTATTCTTTTGATACACCACTCTCTCCTGGCGATAAAATTATTTTTGAAGATATGATTCATTATACTATGGTAAAAACAACTTTCTTTAATGGAGTCAAACACCCCTCTATAGGCATTTGGGAAAATGGACAATTCCGCTTATTACGAAAATTTTCTTACCAACAATTTAAAGATAAACTAGGTTGATAAAATGCTCCCATTTGAAATAACAACAAAATCAGAAGAAGAAACTTTGCAATGGGCAAAAACTTTCGCAAAGACTTTAAAAATTGGTGATGCAATAGCTTTTTACGGAAACTTAGGAGCTGGAAAAACTCTTATTACCAGAGGCATTTGCCAAGCATTGAATTATTCTGGAACAGTCTGTTCTCCAACTTATACTATTTTACACGAATACCCAAATGACCCGCCTATTTTTCATTTAGACCTTTATAGACTAGAATCAAATAGTGATTTAGAAGAAGTTGGGTTATCACATTGTTTAGAAAGTAACGGAATTACTTTAATTGAATGGGCTGAAAGACTAGAAAACCGTATAGGAATAACCCATACGGTTCATATTGAAATATTAAACGACAATTATCGAAAAATTATTGTGCAAGAGAAGAATCCGGAACAGCCTTAAGAGAATCCTTTACTTCTAATTCAGATAAAACTTTTTCGACCTCTTTCCAAGCTACTAAATTTTTGCCTAACAAGAGCAAAGGCTGTTCTAGAGATTTAAACCTTGCTAAAGCATTCAGAGAATCTTTTGTTTCTAATAAAATTTCAATTTCTTCTAAAAGATCTGTTTGTGTAATACGGATATCTTTAATTATTCCAATTCTTTCTTGACGAACCAATTCCATAGTATCTGTAATATAACCCAATTCCCAAGTAGAATCATAGCAAGCTTCTGCTTTCAAGAAATCTTTTTCTTGAAACGAAACATCGCAGCGAGCAAAAAAATCATCCGCTTTTTGTCTTGCTTGTTTGAAATAAAAATAACCACCAGCAATAAGACCACCAATAACTAAAAGAGTCAACAAGTCTTGCCAACTCATAAAACGGACATTTTGTTTTTCAAAAGATGGGTCTGGTTCTTTTTTTATCGAAGAATCTTCGCCATCAAAGTTGTGATCTTTTTTCATAAAAGTAAGCATAAATAACCTCTCTGCTATTTACTTTTGCGATAAAGTCGCATAAACTCGTGCATAAAGATAAATCTGTTTTAATAAACTAGCAAAACCATTTGCTCTTGTTGCTGATAAAGCAACAGTCAATCCAATGTCCTGGAAAAATTCTGGATTTGCTTCTAATATTTCTGTTGGAGTTAAATTGTTATAAATTTTTAAAGCCAACACGCCGAGTCCACGACTAATTAAAGGATTTTCTACACCACCTTCTGTATCCATAAAAAAGCGAACTTTTCCATTTTCAAATGAAGGAACAAGATACATAGTAGCAGCACACCCTTGAACCAAAAACTTATCAGCCTTTAAGTTTTCGTCCATACCCTCGTGTTCTCTTGCTAGTTTTAAAATAAAAGCCCACTTATCATCAGGGTCAGAAAAACCAGCAAAAACATCTCTAACTTCTTGTTGTCTTCTTTCTAACTCAGTCATTAACTCCTCAAAAATGACCGCATTTTCCAAATTAATGTTGGAGAAAGCGCTAATACTTCAAAGAAAATTTTCCATAAAGTCCGTTTTTCTCTTGGAAGAGTTGCTAAACGATGCGCAGAACGATTTAGTCTTGCATCAGGAATTACCCCAAAGGCCTTTTTAGCATGTGCTATGTGTAAATGCGTTTTCCCTTGTAATGCATACCAACGTTCAAAAGCCGCTTTTTCAGCCAATCGTTTTTCAGAATCATTTTTAGCATTCAACCATTCTAAAACAGATGTTGCTGTGCAAGTTCCACTTTTTAACGCTTCAACAATTCCTGACCGGCTAATCGGATTCACGCAACTAGCGGCATCTCCTGCTTTAAAAACTCCTAATTTAGCTAAAGGTCGCATTGACTGCCCACAAGCAATCAAGCCACCATAAAAGCCTTTGATTGTTGCTGTTGGATAACGTTTGGCAATAAAATCCTCTAACGCTTTTCTAGAAGAAATTCCTTCTGCCTTTGATTCTTTTCCAAGAACTAAACCAACATTAACTTCAACGCCATCCCTAGGAAATACCCAGCCATAGCCACTTCTAAATTCTGAGCCAAAATGCAATTCAATGTGTTCTCTGCTATGTTCAATACCTTCTGCGATAGCAAATGCAGCTGGTTCTAGGTCTGTTTTTCCGTTTTCTAATTCAGAAAGTTCTGAAACTTTAGCAGTCAACTTATCTCCTGGACCTGTAGCATCCACAATTACCTTTGCGGTGAGAATTTGAGAATTTCCTTGATTTTCAACTTCTAAATTCCAAAACCCAGATTCCGTCCTAGAAATGCCAACACAACGTGTTCTAAAATCAAATAACACACCAAGAGCCTTTGCCGATTCAAAAATATCTCTATGCAATTCAGCTCTATTTAATTGTAATCCACAATTTTTCCGATAGAACTCGGCTTTTGTGCCATCTGGAGAAACAAAGTAAATTCCAGAAAGCGGACCACGAACAAAGCGTTCTTTAATTTCCCAATATTTTGATAAAGCTTTTACAGAGACAGCTTCAGCACAAATAACAGGTTCTTTCCATGGGTCTTTTCTGTCCAACAAAAGTACAGATATTTTTCCATTAGACTGGCGTAGCAAGTCATAAGCCGTTTTTAAACCTGCGGGGCCAGCACCGCACACAATTACATCAAAAATATCTGTAGAAAAATTCAACATACGGCACAAAATTAGCATTTAGAATATTTTCTATTGGAAAAAAGCAAAAAAAAAATCCTTTTTTTTGCTCAAAATCGCAAGATATTGAGTTTTTGTGAAAAAAATATCCTTTTTTTTGGTTATTCTTTATTTTTTTTATTTATTTTAGAGGCAGTTTTAAGTTTTAATAACCTTTAATCTAAAAGGAACCCTAATGAATAGACAGCTAAAGAAATCTTCCAAGGTTGGCCTTTTCCTCGTTGGTGCTTTGGCCTGCGCTTCTTTTGCCCAGGATGCGGGTGACTATCGTGGTAAAGAACTCCGGACTTCATTCCGCGATAAACGCATAGATGGTTTCAATTTCGAAAATGCAAAGGCTATTGAAGGCCAAACAGACTTCCAGCGTTCCGCTGGTGAAGCTCCATCTTTCCGTAACGCCTCTTTATCTGGAGTAAGTTTCCAGAATGCCGTTATCAGCAATCCAGATTTCCGCAAAGCTGATTTGAAAAAAGTCGTCATTAGCGGTGCTGATATTCGTGGAGCCAATTTCGAAGGCGCTAATATGGAAGAAGCTAACTTGTATCGTGCTACTCTTCTTGATTGTGCGTTCCCAAAAACAAATTTGAAAGGCGCACGTATGGATGCTATGAAAGTCTCTGACCGTGCAGATTTTTCAAAGGCAGACTTAACAAACGCTTCTATCATGGATGTTGACCTTACAGAAGCTGATTTTAGCGATGCTAACCTCACCAATGCAAACTTTACTCGTTCTTTGATGGGTAGTGCTAATCTTTCTGACGCAACAATCGTTAAAACAGACTTTACTGCATGTAACTTAATTAACGCTGACTTTAGCGGTGTTACACTCCAAGACGTCAATTTGGAAAAAGCTGGTTTGTCTCGTGCTATTTTCAAAGGGACTGAATTCAACAACGTAAATATGGTTGGTGCAGACTTGTCTTTAACCATCTTTGACGATGTTGACCTTTCTAAAGTTCGTCTCCAAAAAGCTCAATTTGCACAATCTACAGTTGAAGACATGAACTTCAATGGTCAAGATTTGACTGAAGTTGTTTTCGACAAAGGTAAAGTTGCTGGTAGCCGTTTTGAAAAGGCTAAATTGAACGGAACTTCATTCTTTGATACAGAAGTTTCTAAAAACTTCTTCAAAAATGCTCAAATGTTAAAGGCTGACTTCGATGGTGCTTATATTTTCAAGAGCATTTTTGATAACGCAGAACTCACCAAAGCAAACTTTGCTAGTGCCAACATTGAATCTTCTGCATTCACTGGTGCAAAAATGACTGGAGCAAACTTCTCTGGTGCTGTACTCAAAAAAGTAGACTTCACCAATGCAGATCTTACTGGTATGAAAATTAACGCTGATACCAAAATGGACAACGTTATTTTTGACGGAGCAGACCTCTCTAACGCAAAAATTGAAAAATTCACTGCAAAACGCGTTTTCTATAACAACCAAACCAAATTCCCAGCAGGATTTAACCCAAGAGCCTTTGGTTTTACAAAACCAGGTGAAAAAGCTGTTGAAGTTGTCGTAGAAAAGAAGAGTTCTTCCGTTGCTGATGATGCAATGCCTCAAAAGAAAAAACGTCGCAAAAAACGTAACTAATCTTAAGTTTGTTTTATGAGAAGTGAGAGAATCCCCGTTTCTATTTTCGGGGATTTTCTTTATTTTAAGCGTTTTTTTATATTAAATCAAAACATTAATTTCTTTTTTCCCTTTGGGATAATTATTTTTTTTACATGGTTTTAAATATCATTTGGCTTTCATTCTTTTTTATTGCTTTCATTGCTTGTTTGGTGCAATGGATTGCCTTTGGAAATTCTGGTATTTTTAATGATACTGTACAAGCGGCTTTCGCTATGGCCAAAACAGCCTTTGAAATAGCTCTTGGTTTAACAGGGATTCTCGCCTTTTGGTTAGGCATTTTAAAAGTAGGTGAAAAAGCCGGAGCTATCCAAATTTTATCAAAAATTGTTTCCCCACTATTTTCAAGACTATTTCCAGGCATTCCTCCTGGACACCCGGTAACAGGAACTATGCTTATGAATATAAGCGCTAACATGCTTGGTTTAGACAATGCAGCAACTCCTATGGGGTTAAAAGCTATGAAAGAGTTGCAAGAACTAAACCCCAAAAAAGATGTCGCTAGTGATTCCCAAATTCTTTTTCTCGTTTTAAATGCAAGTGGTCTTACACTTATTCCTGTAAGCATTATGACTTACCGAGCTCAATTGGGAGCAGCTAATCCATCTGATGTTTTTTTACCTATTTTACTTGCAACATTTTTCAGCACCCTTACAGGGCTTTTAATTACAAGTTGTTTTCAAAAAGTCCATTTGCGACACCCCATAACCATAGCATGGATTCTTGGGCTTTGTGCGGCTGTATTTGGTACTCTTTTTTATTTTTCTCGCTTAACAGCTGAAGAACTCGGAACGACAAGTGCTTTAGTGAGTGGCTTTGTTCTTTTTGCAATTATTGTAGCTTTTTTGGGATTGGCTGCTTATAAAAAAGTTCATGCTTTTGATTCTTTTGTTGAAGGGGCTAAAGAAGGTTTTCAAACCGCTATCATGGTTATACCTTTTTTGGTTGCGATTCTTGTAGGCATTGCTGTTTTCCGAGCAAGTGGAGCTATGGATCTTTTGATGAAAGGCGTTTCTTATATCCTAGCTATTTTTGGCATAGGAAATGATGTAGTTCCCGCCTTACCTACAGCCATAATGAAGCCACTTTCAGGAAGTGGTGCCCGCGGAATGATGATTGATGCTATGAAAACTTATGGTGCTGACAGTTTTGTCGGAAGATTGAGTTGTATGTTCCAAGGTGCGGCAGATACCACATTTTATATTATTGCAGTTTATTTTGGCTCTGTTGGAATCCGCAAAACTAGACATTCCCTTATATGTGCTTTAACCGCTGATTTAGCTGGTGTTATTGCGGCTATTATTATCGCTTATATATTCTACCCTCCTGTATAAAATGCGCTATTGTTTTCTTTTAGCTTTATTGCTTTCTGGGTGTACGTTGATGGATACAAATTCGGGATTACTCTATACCGATATTTCTTACCCTTTAATTTCTACAGAAAACGAAATTACTGAAAAATCCATCACTGTTTCTAATTATTCCATTTTGGGGTTATTTACTTTTGGAAATGCTAGTTTAGAAAAAGCAAAACAAGAAGGAAACATAAAAAAAATCTCACACGTTGATGTTAATGACTTTATTATTCTTGGAGTCTATCGAAAATATTCGATAACGGTTTATGGAGAATAAAATGCGATTTGTTCTTTTTATTCTGCTAAGTTTTCTTTTATCGGCTTGTGCTCCATGGCAAAAACCTTATATTGCATCAAACTACGAATATACAAATTCTCCCAAAATTGCTAAAGCCAAAATTCATTCTTTCTTTAAACTAGTTTCTTTAGGAAACGCTGATTTAAACAAAATTAAAAAGGAAAATAACATAAAGAAAATTCATCATATAGACATTGCTGAAGATTCATTTTTGTTTTTTTATCGAAACGTTACCTTTACCATTTATGGTGAATAAATATGGAAACATATAAATTCCAGACTATTGCAAAAATTTATAACGATTTTCAAGCCAAATTCGCTATTCCAAGACAAAGTAGTTTACTTTCTAATTTTTATTCAACTATTGTTTTTGAAAAAAAATTTAGAGATATAAATGCTTTACGTGGTTTAGAAGGCTTTTCTCATTTATGGATTCTTTGGGTGTTTTCCGAAAACGAAAAAAAAGAATGGAACCCTACCGTACGCCCACCGCGACTTGGTGGTAATACAAGATTAGGTGTATTTGCAACACGTTCACCATTTCGCCCTAATCCAATAGGGCTTTCTTGCGTAAAACTAGAAGAAATCAAATTAAATGGTTCTAATGGCCCAGAAATAATAGTTTCAGGCGCTGACATAAAAAGTGGAACACCGATACTTGATATAAAACCTTACCTTCCATTTGCCGATTGTATAAACAATGCTACAGGCGGATTTGCTAGTTCTTTACAAGATAAATGTTTAGAAGTTATTGCAGACGAAATGGTTCTTTCAAAGTTTCCAGAATCTAAACGACAAAATCTTCTAGAAATTTTAGCCCAAGACCCTCGCCCTGCTTACCAAAAAGATTCTAATCGCATTTATGGTTTTTCTTTTGCAGGCTTTGAAATCCGCTTTCAAGTCAATCAAAATGTCTTACAACTTGTAGACATACAGCCTTTATAATTCATTTTTGTAAAACGCTTTACACTATTTTAATTTATATTGTCTATTAAACTTAATTCTGTTTAGTGTTAAAAGAATATAGACGATTAATTTCAACAAAGGATTCTAATGCGTCGCTTCTGTTTTTTATTATGGGGTATTTCGCTTATTGCACTTGTTGCTTGCGCAAGTTCTAAACCGACAACAAATGTAAAAGAACGTTCCGACGAAGTTTTTTCGTCTGCTTTTTTCCAAGAAACTCCACAAAAAACAGAAGAACCTGAATTGAAATACGATTTTCAAGAGCCTGTAATTATGGTTATCCCTGCTATTTCTAATAACGCATCAGCCATTGAAGTGATTAAACAAAATCCTTTTGCTAAAACCACAATGGAAAGCATAAATGAATACCTGACAGAAAAAAGTTATAAAGTTCGTTCTTTAGAAGGCAATGAAGATTTAACAGAAGTTTTGCAAATACAAAATGATATTTCTGATAAAGAAGAAGATATGTCGTATATCGCAGGATTAACATTTGGGGCTGATATATACATTACTTTTTCTGGAAGCATTCGAAACGATATGGTAACGGTAGAACTTTCCGCCTATGAAACAACAACGGCTCGTTTATTAGGTTCTAAAACTGGTATGGTAAAAGACCATGGATTAGATAAAAGCAACCAACGTTATCTAGTCCAAACTGCTGTCAAAAAAGCGTTCCCAGCGCTTGAAAAAACAATACATGCCTATTGGCAAGAAGATTCAAAAAAAGGTATTCCCTATAAAGTTATTATAAACCTTGGCGAAAGATTTTCAGGTGAAATATTAGAAGATATTCAAGATAAAAGTTTAACTTCTATTCGGGCTAATTTCAGCAATTTTAAAATCAATCAAATGACTGAAAAAACAATTGATTTGGTGCTTTATGCAAAGGCAACAGAACACCCTGATGTTTATGCCGTTTATTCAGCCATTAAAGCAAGTCTTTCAGACAAAGGTGTGGTTCAGAAAAACAACATTACAAACAAATTAATTATTATGGAACTCAATTAAAATGAAATATTCTTTAATTTTTCGTTTAACCTTTTTATTTTGTGTTATTTTTTACACAAATATTTTTGCAGAACCTGAAATTATACTTTCTTCAGTTTCTAGCGAAATGGTTAAAGAACAATTAACAGAAATTGAAAAACTGAAACAATTAAATTATTTAGATGAAGAATCAAAAAGCCGATTAGACAAGCTATGGGAAAGGGCTTCTAAAATCGCTGAACTCAATGATAAATGTGCTGAAATTTCTTTAAATGAAACTTTAAATTCCGAATGTTTTAATTTTTACCGAAACGAATTACCGCAATTTGAAAAAGATTTTTTGAATTTAACGGGAGAAATTCGATTAAACGGAATGAATCTTTCTCACAACATGGAAAATCGTCGTGAAGCTATTGAAGCTTGTTTTAATGCATTTCCATTACACTCCATAGATTTTCCAAAACTTATTACTCTTGAAGGGAACGTCTCTCCTGAACCTTTATCTGATGGTGTTGAAATTTCTTATCATTTTAGTTTTGTAAGGAATGAAAGTACAATACAAGCATTAGAACACCAACTCAATATTTGGTATTCAACATGCAATTCAATTATTTTCAGAACAGATAACTCAGGCGAATTCGCCCCTCTTTTTTTAGAAAGACTCGCTGAAAATATTCCTGAAAACTCCCTTTCTTTTGAAGTTTCAAAGTACAATAAGGTTATTTACATCAAACAAAAACACGATTTAAATATGGCCTATATCCTCAACAAAAAACAACTCTTTAATAATACTATTTCAAAAAATTCCACTATCGGAAAAATCTATTTTGATAATTATGACAATTCTATTTCGCTGAACATTCAATATAACTTTTATGAAAATGGGAAAGCTATTTTTACTGAAAATGAAATCAGAAATGGGTTAAGAGGAAAAATCCATTGGGATTCGCCCTATAAAAAAAATCAACCTTCTAAAACAAACACAACTTCAAATTTTTCTGATGAAAATTCTTCTAATGTAGATTCTGCTGTTTATGGCTTTAAATTTCAATTCAACACGAGTTTATTCATAGGTTTACCGACTACAATTCACGATAACTTTTTTGACGAATTTTCCGTTGATGATAATGAGGTGACACGAGATTCACTCAATATTCCAATGGTAAATTTTATAGGAATGTTTCGGTATTATGGCGAAAATATTGTTTTTGGCATCGGTGGCGGTTTAGGCATAATGTGGTTTAATTCAGCAGAAGAAAAAATCAATTCTTACTATGCTGATGAATTTGAATCATACAATATTGATTGTTTGGTTGCTCCAATGTTCCAAATTGAATTTGCTCTTTTATCTCGAAAAACCCCTTTTGAATTAGGGGTAAGGTATTCTCTTTTATTAGACCCAAACATGCCAGCAAATTATATCGGTGGTTATGGAAAACTTATTGACTGGATTGGGCTTGAAATTGGGTATTTAGGTGTAGGAAGTAAAATGATTGATGGCATTTATGCCGGAATTTTCATTTCGCTACCACCACGTATTAAATAACGTTTCTTATATTTGGTAATCTTATTGAGGACAAAATAATGTTTAAAAAAATACCCATTTGGGCTATATTGTTTTTTTCTTTTGCATTCATTCTTGGATGCAACGACAATGCAATTCCAGCAAATAAAGTTTTTGCAGTAAAGGATCTTGCACATAAAAAAGTCGGCGTACAAATTGGAAATACCGCTGATATTTACGCTTCTGATTTTGGTGGTGATACCGCAAAAATTCAAGTTGAACGCTATTCCAAATTAACTGATGCTATCCAAGCATTGTCTCAAGGGAAAATTGATGCAGTCCTTTGCGATGACCAGCCTGCAAAAGCATTTCTTCGCCAGAATCAATCTTTAAAAATATTAGATGAAGTTTTTGTTGAAGAAACTTATGCCGGAGTTATTGCCAAAAATAATACTGCTTTATTAGACACCGTGAACATGGCTTTAAAAAACCTAAAAATTTCGGGAACTTATGATTCTATTTTCAATACTTACATAAATAGAAGTAGTGATTTCCATTATACACAAAAAGTTAAATCAGAAAACAAACTTATCCTTTCTACAAACGCTCAGTTTCCGCCCTACGAATTTCATTCAGCCAATGGCATTGAAGGAATTGATATTGAAATTGCCCGTTATATTGCCGATTACATGAATCGCTCATTAGAAATTCAAGATATTGAATTCGACGCTATTATCAACTCAGTTAATTCTGGAAAAGCTGATATTGGGCTTGCTGGTTTTACCATAACGGAAGAACGTAAAAAATCTATCCTTTTTACAACTCCTTATGCCGAATCAAAAATTGTTGTTATCGTTAGAGACAATAACAAAATTTCTAAAACAGAATCCATTGGTGAATTATTACACAAAAACTTTATTAAAGAAGCACGTTGGAAATTTATTGTTGAAGGTTTAGGGAACACCTTAATTATTTCTTTCTTTGCCGCATTCCTTGGCATTTGCATCGGTATAGGCGTTTCCTTTGTTCGCTTCGCACATGAAACCATGGGGGGAATGAAATTTCTTAACACCATTTGCAAAATTTATTTAGCCATTATCCGAGGCACACCTGTTCTTGTTCAACTTCTTATTATCTATTACATTGTATTTTCTTCTGTTAACGTCAACAAAATTCTTGTTGCTGTTATCGCTTTTGGAATAAACTCTGGCGCCTACGTTTCTGAAATTCTTCGTAGCGGATTCAAAGCCATAGACCCAGGCCAAATAGAAGCTGGTAGAAGTTTAGGGCTACGTTTTCGACACATTCTTAGTCATATTGCATTTCCTCAGGCATTTAAAACATCTTTACCTTCAATGACAAATGAATTCATTACACTTATTAAAGAAACTTCTATTTGCGGTTACATTGGAATTACCGATTTAACTCGAGGAGGCGACATTATCCGCAGTCTAACTTATGAAGCCATGCTCCCTTTACTCGCTGTTGCTGTAATCTATTTCATTTTAGTTGCAGGTCTTTCTAGCTGTGTTGCTCGTCTGGAAAAGAGGTTAAAAAAGAATGAACGCTAAGCCAAATACAATCATTCAAGTACAGAACTTATCAAAATCTTTTGGAAATTTACAAGTTCTAAAAAACATTTCTTTAGATGTTTATCAAGGCGATGTCATTGCTATTATCGGGCCTTCTGGTTGTGGTAAATCTACATTTATCAGACATTTAAACATGTTGGAAAAACAAGATGAAGGCAAAATTCTTTTTAACGGAAAAGACATTTACGAAAAAGGCCTACATTCTAGATTTGTCCGAGAACGAATCGGCATGGTATTCCAACAATTCAATTTATTCAAAAACTTAACGGTTTTAAAAAACATTATGCTTGCTCCAGTCACATTACATAAAATGACAAAAAGCGAAGCAGAAGCCAAAGCAAAAGAATTGTTAAATAAAGTCGGGCTTTCTGGCTATGAAAACCACTACCCATCCCAACTTTCTGGAGGTCAACAACAGCGCATTGCTATTGCAAGAGCTATGGCTATGAATCCAGATGTTCTACTTTTTGATGAGCCTACTAGTGCACTTGACCCTGAAATGGTTGGAGAAGTTTTAAAAATAATCAAAGACTTAGCTAATTCTGGAATGACTATGCTTATCGTCACTCACGAAATGAACTTTGCAAAATCTGTAGCCAACAAAGTTTTATTCTTTTCAGAAGGCATAATTAAAGAACAAGGAACACCACAAGAAATATTTGAAAATCCAAAAGACGAGCGTTTAAAAGAATTTCTTTCTGTCATTCACTAACTTCAACTCTTCTATTTTTTAATTGTGTTTATAGCTTTATTAAAAATGTCTCGCTTAAATAATGCGATTATTGCCATAGCCACTTTAGCAGCCGGTTATTTTTTATCGCATTGTATTTTTTCAGCACAAACATTTTTTGCCGATGTAATCGCTTTCACTATGGCTATTTCTGTCGGCAACATCCACAACGATTTACTAGACATAGAAACCGACAAATTAAACAGACCTAATCGCCCCTTGCCTTCAGGGAAAATTTCAATCAAAGCCACCAAACTTTCAATTCTCATTCTTTCAATCTCTTCTCTTCTGCCCGCTTTTTTAAAAGAAGTCCAAAGCATAACTCACCTTATATTCTATACCCTTTTACTTGCACTCTTATTTGTTTACAACAAATACGCAAAACAAATTCCTTTCTTAAAAAATCTCACCGTTGCCTTTTTATGCACAACGCCCTTGATACGCATTATGCTTTATGATTCAGCACACATTTCACCCTTAATTTTCCCAATCATTTTTGCTTTTTTATACACGCTTTCTAGAGAAATCCAAAAAGATTTAGAAGACATCACGGGAGACAAAGCCGCAAACATATTAACGCTACCCATTTTAGTCGGCGAAAAAAAAGCTTCTACCCTAGCCTCTTTCCAGATAATCTTTGCATTATTTTTACTTCCCTTACCAGTTCTCTTAAAATGGCATTCCTCTCTCTTTTTACTCGCCTTAATTTTACTCATTCCATTATCCATATGGATAATCTTTAATCTCAACAAAAAAGACTACACAAAAGCAAGAACTCTCACCAAAATCGCCATGATTTTAGGAATAGTTTTTCTCATTTTATCAGAAACATTCTCTTAATTCAGGAAAGGTAAAAAAAGAAGAACGCCGTTCTTCTTTTTTTGTCGACAAACCTAAAGTCCTGATTCAATAAACTCTTTCCGGAAAGTTCCCGAACCAAGCAAAATATCTATCGGTAACTTTTCAAATTCATATTCATAAGGAGGCGCTTTCCAAGCAAAATCATTAGGATACTCATGGAATAAATATTGCAACAACTTAATCGTCATATCAAACGAACGAAAAACATTTCTATCAAGAACATGAATTTGCGCCCCACCACAAATAGAACCAGCTCCTTTATGAAACGTAGGCTGGAAATAATTTTCGCGGAACAACACTCCTGGCAACTTTAAACCATTCATGTAACGACAAAGTTTTTCTGCATCAATAAAAGGAGCTCCAAAAATTTCAAAAGGCCTTGTCGTTCCACGACCTTCGCTTACATTGGTTGCTTCTAAAAGACACATTCCTGGGTAAACAATTGCCGTATCAAGAGTTGGCATATTCGGAGAAGGCATCACCCAAGGAAGCCCCGTTTCATCAAACCACATTCTCTTGTCGTAATTTTCCATTTCCATCACATAAAGTTCACAACTCGGAAAACGCTCCGCTTTAAAAATCCGAGCAAGTTCACCAATCGTTTTACCATGTCTAACAGGAATAGAATGTAATCCCACAAAACTCGTATAACCTAAATCTAAAACAGGTCCTTCTTCATCAACGCAATTAATAGGATTAGGCCTATCTAAAACAACAACAGGAATTCCTTGCTTTTCGCAAGCCTCCATACAAAGAAACAAAGTCCAAATAAAAGTATAATAGCGGGCCCCGACATCTTGCAAATCCACAAAAAGCACTTCTACATTTTTCAACATTTCTGGAGACGGCTTTCTGTGTTCACCATAAAGACTATAAACTGGTATTCCCAGTTCAGGATCTGTATAACCTTCCCATTCAATCATATTGTCCTGAGTATGGCCTTTTATTCCGTGTTGGGGGCCAAATAAAGCCGACAAATGGAACAAATTACCATCAAATTCTTTCAAATACGAAAGAGTATGGGCAAAATTTTCACCTATTGAGGCTGGGTGCAAAACAGCACCAAGTCGTTTTCCCTTAAGATGAAAAGGAAAATTCTTTTCAAAATTGGATATTGCTAATTTAACGCTCATTTTTTATTATCTTTGATGACCTAAATTAAAACTAAATATAGGAACATTATTTATGGCGTATCTGAACAAAGTTATGTTAATAGGCAATATCGGAAAAGATCCTGAAATCCGTATGACTGCCTCCAACAAGAAAAAAGTATCCTTTTCATTAGCTACGTCCCGTCGTTACCGCGACAACAATGGTGAAACTAGGGAACAAACCGAATGGCACAATGTTGTAGGTTGGGGCAAACTTGCTGACCTCATTGAGCAACTCGGTGTTCATAAAGGAATGAGCCTTTTTATAGAAGGTTCTATTTCTTATCGCAGTTGGGATGATCCGAATGGTCAAAAGCGCTATATGACTGACATCACAATGGAAACATTCCAATTGTTAACTCCACGCCCAGCTCAGAACAATTCTTACGGAAATTCTTCTTACAACAATTCTAGCTATAACCAACCTAATGCTTACTCCAATCAAGCAACTTCTGGTTACGGACGTCCTCCTCAGCAAAATTACCAACCTGCTCCAATGAACGACGGTCCAGACGAAGTTGAAGACGATTTCCCGTTCTAAAATTTTAAAATGTCAGAACTGCAATTTTATTCTGTATTAATTCTTTTAGCGATAGCTGTTTCTACGATATTACAAATTGTTGTTTTACGTGGTAAACAAAGAATTTATGCAGTAATTGCTTTTCTGTTCATTTTAGGAATCATTCTTTTTGCGGGCCTGCGTTCTGAAACTCCTGTAACACAAACTCAGTTCGTTTCTTCAGAACGCTCTCTAGATAAAAGAGATTCTAACGCTAAAAATCATGATCTTTTTTTACAAGAATTTTCTAAAGAATTTTTCTCTCTAGGAAAACAACTTGAAGAAAAAGTCCCAGAAGCTTTTGAATCTGATATGGAACAAGAAAATTTTTCTCGAAAAGCTTTAAGCATTCGAGAAAAAATTTCACTCTTTTGCCAAAAGAATCAAAAACTTTCTCAAACACTAGAAAACGAGTCTTTTCAACAAGTTATCCTTTCTGCTTTAGAACATTTAAAAGCGAGTGCCTTTGCTTTTTATGCAGAAGCATCGTCAGAAGACAAAACTTTTAGAGATTTCCAAGCCCTTCAAAAGAAAGAACAATTAGAAATCGCTCAAAAAAAAGTTCATGAATTACAAGAACTCTTAAAAAAAACTACTTTAAGGCCACAATAAACAACATAAGGTTCATTTATGAGTAAAAATGTCGCCATCCTCGGTGCAACTGGTGCAGTAGGTCAAGAACTCCTTTCACTTCTTGCTGAACGCAATTTTCCTTTAAAATCATTAAAACTTTTGGCATCAAAACGCAGTGCCGGCAAAACTATTGAATTTCGTGGCGAAAAAATCACCGTCGAAGAATTAACGCACGATTCATTTAAGGGCGTCGATTTAGTTTTATCTTCAGCAGGCGGTTCAATTTCTAAAGAATTCGTTCCAAGCGCTGTTAAAGCAGGAGCCGTTGTCGTTGACAACACCAGTTATTTCCGTATGGACCCAAATGTTCCTTTGGTTGTTCCTGAAGTAAACCCTGAAGATATTAAAAAACACCAAGGCATTATCGCAAACCCAAACTGTACAACAATCATTATGTCTTTACCGCTTTTCCCTCTTTACAAAGAATTCGGTATTGAACGTGTAACAGTCTGCACTTACCAAGCTGCTTCTGGCGCCGGTGCTATTGCTATGGAAGAACTTAGAAAAGAAAGTATTGCTGTTGGTGAAGGAAAACCTTTTGAAAGAACTGTATTCCCTTACCAATATGCCTTTAACCTTTTCCCACATAATTCTCCTTTCAATGATGGCTCAGAAGAAAAGGCAAAAGTAAAAGCGCCTAAAGGCTATTGTGAAGAAGAATGGAAAATGGTTGCAGAAACTCGTAAAATTTTCCACGACGAATCTATTTGCGTTGCTCCAACTTGTATTCGCGTACCTGTTTTACGAGCTCATTCTGAAGCTATTAATGTGCAACTTAAAAAGCAAGCTTCTGTTGAACAGATTTATGATGTTCTCCGCACTAAAGCACAGAATGTTGAAATCTTAGAAGACGCTTCTGCAAACCGTTGGCCAATGCCTTTAGATGCTAGCGGAAAAGACCCTGTTCTCGTTGGTCGAATTCGTGAAGATCTTTCTCAGAAAAATACATTTGACCTTTGGGTTGTTGGCGATCAAATCAGAAAAGGTGCTGCTTTGAACGCCGTTGAAATTGCAGAACTTTTATAACGTTCTTGTTTCATTTTTTAAAAGCAAAACGAATCCCTATGGGATTCGTTTTGTATTTAGTTTAAAAAATTTACTAAAAGAAATTAAAGAACCGATTCGTCATCTACATCCAATTCTTTTTTTACTCTTAAAATAAATTCGGATTCTGTTTTAGAGATAGCATGGTCTGAATTGTTTTCAAAAGAAGCAGAAGCCATAGCAAATAAATAACGAATAGTTTTAACTCGGTATTCGTATGGAGCTTCTTTTAAAGCTTCTAAACAGCCTGTCAAACGAGCTGACGCAGTCGGAAATGACATATAAGCTTTATTAAAATCATCCCAAGAAAAAGTCATATTTTCTTCTTCTTTTACAGCATCTAAAATTTTTTCTTCTTCTAATGTCGCTGATTTTGCACCAGGAATTAATTCACCATTTTCTGTATCGTGTTCTAAACAAGCCTCTTGCCAAAGCAAAAGAAGTAAAGCCATATCTTGTTGCAACATAGAAACTCCTAAATATCATTGAATGATTCGTAAAATCACTTTAAAGATACAATAAAGTTCTCCCAAAAATAACATAAAATAAATTTAGGAATTGAATATTTTATTTTCTTTGAAAAAATCCTTAATTTTTTAACAGATATTTTTCCAAATTTTCGCTTTTATTTGTTTTTTTGTATCTTTGGAACATGGCATATGTAGCAATGGCCAGAAAATGGCGTCCTTATTCATTCAAAGACATGGTCGGTCAAGAACATGTCGCTACAACTCTTCAAAATGCAATTGAAGAAGGTCGTGTTCACCATGCTTTTCTTTTTACCGGTACTCGTGGTGTTGGTAAAACTACATCTGCTAGAATTTTAGCTCGCACATTAAATTGTACAGGAGAATCAGAGCGCCCTTGTGGGAAATGCCCTAGCTGTAAAGATTTTGCAAGCGGAAGTTCTGTTGATATTCTTGAATTTGATGGTGCTAGTAATACAGGCGTTGATAAAATTCGTGATTTAATCATTGAACAAGTCCAGTACCATCCTATGATTGGAAAGTACAGAATTTTCATTATAGACGAAGTTCACATGATAACAGGAAGTGCTTTTAACGCTTTGTTAAAAACACTTGAAGAACCGCCTCCTCATGTAATTTTCATTTTCGCAACGACTGAAGCAAATAAAATACCGCAGACTATTCTTTCTCGAGTATTACGCTTTGATTTTAAGCGTTTATCTCAAACTCAGATTATTGAACGCCTACGTTTTATTTGTAATGAAGAAGGTATAACAACAGATAACGAAGCGCTTTCTATTCTTGCCGAAAAAGCAGATGGTTCTATGCGTGATGCTTTGACATACTTTGACCAAGCTTACGCATTTACAGGCAACAATATGGTTGCAGATGCCGTTCGTTCTGTTTTGGGTTTACCATCAAACGAAATTTATTTTACTTTGCTAGAAGCAATTGGTAAACACGACATTGCCACATGCTTTAACCAAATAGAACAAGTTTGTTCAAATGGCGTTGAATACATGCCATTACTCGATGGGTTTGCCAAATTTTTACGCAATATTCTCTATATACGAGTCAGCAAAAACAATTCTAATTTCTTGAATTTATCTCAAGAACTTGTTGAACGCCTTTCTCTTGCTGGGGCATCGCTTAGTAACGGAGATTTACTTAGAATCGCTAAAATGTTAACAGACACACAAGGGCTTTTAAGACAAAGTACCAATCCTAGATTACTTGTAGAAACTTGTTTTGCTAGAATGGCTTGGCTTGATCACCTTACTGATTTACGCAAAGTCCTTTCAACTATGCAATCGCCTACAACTGGCGAAATAAAAAAAAAATTAACTCTTCCTCCAGTTAATCCTGAAAATAAAGTTCCAACAAATCAAATCCCTTCGCTAGAAGATTTGAATATATTTGACGAACCAATTGAAGACATCTCTTCATTGCCGTCATCTGATAATTATGTTTTTCTAGAAGAACCTTCTTTTCAATACACTCTAGAAAACATATCTGAAAATTGGAAATCCTTTTTAGAAACTTTTGCAAATAATGGCGAAACTGATATTTACTACGCACTTGAAAACTCAAAGGTAAATATTGATTTTTCAAGTGAGCCTTATACTTGCACTCTCAACATTCCTTTACAAAAAGATGGTTCTCGCCAATGGAATGCAACTCTTTTTATCAATTCACAAAAAGACCAACAAAAATTGATAGAAAAATTAGAAAGCACTTTAAAGGCAAAATTTATTTTAAACATTAAAGATTTTAAAGAATCTGATTCAAATATTTCTCAACCGAAAAAACAACTTAATCTTTACGAACAAGAATTACAATACGATTTACAACTGCAGATTTTGCAAGAAAAATTTGCACCAATCTGGATTACATCTAACAAACAAATAACTAAATTAGAAACCAATCCTGAACAAACTGAAATCGAAGATTCTTAAATTTTACATAAAAAACGGAGACCAATATGAACATGCAAAAAATGCTCAAAGATTTGCAAAAAATGCAATCTCAGATGCTTAAAGCTCAAAATAATCTCAAAGCACAGTCATTTGAAGCCGAAGCTGGTGGCGGAATGGTTAAAGTAGCCATTAATGGTCAAGGCATTCTCACTATGATAAAAATCAACCCTGATGCCGTAGATAAAGACGATGTTGAAGCATTAGAAGACTTAGTTATGGCCGCTTTGAATTCAGCCATTAAGAAAAAAGATGAAGCTGCTCAATCTAGTTTAAATGACTTAACGCAAGGAATGAAAATACCTGGATTAATGTAAAAGCCTTTTATCTTTAAATATGTCTTTTTATCAAGACATTATAGCAAACTCCCTAGGTAAATCTAGGGATTTTTGCTAAATTTGGGGCAAAATGGAATAATTTAGTCGATTCTTAAGGAGAATTGAATGCATAAAACATTAACCTCACGGATAGTCCTTTTGGCATTGCTTTCTATGCCTGCATGGGCTGCCCAGGTTTACACCAAGGAAGAAGCTGTAAAAATTGCCTTGGAAAAGTCTTCGGACATTCAATCCGCTGAACAAAAATTAGAAGCCGCTGAAGCCCAAGTTTCTCAAACTTATGGTGCTGCTTACCCCAAAATAGACTTCAGTGCTACTTATGCAAGAACTTTTGGCGTATCTGATGTAAAAACCAGTAATGCCATAAGTCAAATGCTTGATGAAACAGCTACTACGAATGAAAGAATCCTTGCAGGTACATTAGATGCTATGTCTTATGGATTAAACGCAATGCAAGGCTTTCGCTGGGGAACTCAAGTTGGTCTTACAGCAACACAAATCCTTTATGCCCAAGGGAAAGTGGCAACAGGCACAAAAATTGCTAAGCACTATCGTCGTGTAAATGAACTTTCTTTAGAAAATGCTAAAATCTCTGTTCGTTTTGACGTAGAACAAGCTTTTGACCAAATGATTTATTTGGATTCTGCTCTTCAGATTCTTGAAGCAAGTAAAGCTCAACTTGAAGAACACATTAATTACATAAAACAAGCTCAAGCTAGCGGTCTTGCAACAGAACTTGATGCAGTTCGTGCAGAAATCCAATTAGACAATCTCAATTCTGCTCTTGCCAAAACTGAAAAAGATAGAGAAGTAGCTAGAAATGCTCTTTTGAATACAATGGGACTTCCATGGAATGCTGAAGCTAGTTTTTCTGGTACATTACGTGATCCAACTGTAGAAAACTTCCCTATCCCAGATACATCTATGAGTGTTGTTCGTTCTAAACGCAAAGAATTAGCACAATTAAACGAAAGCGAACAAATGTACCAACAAAATATTAATATTGCAAAAGGTGATTACAAGCCAACAGTTGTTCTTGGTGGGTCAATCACTTATCAAAATGGTCAAAACCGTGTTTTCAAATGGGATGCTCCGGATTGGGATGAAAACATTTCAAAGCAAGTCTATTTAAATGTTTCCATGAATCTTTTCAATGGGATGCAGACACGTGAAAGCGTTGCTATGGCAAAAACAGACTTACGTTCTAATCAAATCCAAAAAGAATCGGCAGAACGCGGTATAAAACTTCAGATTGAATCTTCTGTAAATACTTTGAATGATGCTTTTAATCAAATTGGCATCCGTAAACGCCAAGTAGAATTAGCTACGAAAAATTTTGAATTGACAGAAGCTGCTTATAAAGTCGGACGCGATACCCAACTCAACTTACTTGATGCAACAATGGAATTGCGTTCAGCAAAATTAGACTATATGAATGCATTACTCAATTGGAATAGTGCATATAACGCCTTGCTTAAGGCCACCGGAGAATTTTAAGGAGAAAGGAACACATGAAAAAGTTCACTAAAATCATCACTTTGGCTGCTCTTGCCTTTTTGTTCGTTGGTTGTGTACAGAAAGAAGAAGTTAAAAGAGCTCCAACAATGGAAGAAATTCAAAAAGAAAAAGGAAAACCTGTTCGTGTAGCAACAGCTTCCACAATGGATCTTAATGATGTTCGTACTTTTAATGGCGCTATTTCTGGTGTTCAACCAGCAACAGCCATTGCTAAACTTTCAGACCCAATCAAAAAAATCCATGTCAAGATTGGTAGTAAAGTAAAGAAAGATCAACTTCTTGCAGAATTCGAATATACAGGTGACAACATTCAATTAAAACAACTTGAAGAAACTGTAAAATTACAAGAAGATGTTACTCGTCGCCTTAAAGAGGTCTATGAAAAAGGTGGCGTTTCCCAACAAGATCTTGAAGCACAAGAAATGCAATTGCGTATTTCTAAAATGCAACTTGAAGCTGTGCGCCGTGCAAACCAGGTTTTAGCTCCAGCTGATGGTATTGTTACAGAAATTTTGTATGATGAAGGAGAAGTTCCATCTGTTGGTTCTAAAATGTTCTCAACAGCAAAACTTGACAAAGTTATCCTTACTCTTTCTTCTGTAACTACTAAAGACATTGGCTTGTTTAAAAACGGCCTTAAAGCAACTGTTGAAATGAATGGAAAAACTCTCACAGGTAAAGTGACACGCGTTCCAATGGCCGCTAACCCTGTTACTCGCTTTTTCCCTGTAGAAATCACATTCAACAATTCTAATCGTCAATTGTTACCAGGTATGTTTGTAGCAGCATCTATTAACACCGCTGTAGTAAAAGGTGTTTCTGTTCCAAACGACGCCGTAATTTACTCTAATGGTCTCAACTATGTTTGGACTGTTGAAGATGGAAAAGCCAAACGCAATTTAGTACAAGTTGGTGTTGCTGATGAAAACTTCACTCAAATAAAGAGTGGGGTTGAAGATAATGCCGTTGTCATTGTTGATGGCATGTCTAGATTAGATGACAGCGATAAAGTTCTTATTGTAGAATAACGGAGGTTGTTAAGTGATTAAGGCTAGTATTTACAAGCCGATAACAATGCTCATGGTGATTCTCACCGTCGTTGTTTTCGGTATTTATACTTATCGAATGCTTCCGGTTAACTTGCTTCCGGATTTTGAAGTTCCTGTTGTTACTGCTGTAGTTATTTATACAGGTGCTAACCCAGATGAACTTGTTTCTACAGTAATTAAACCAACAGAAGAACAACTTGAACTTCTTGATGGTATTGACTATGTCATGGCTTATGCTCTTGAAAACTACGCCATTTTCATTGCAATGTTTGAAATGGATGTAAATATTGATGTGGCCGCCAATGACATGCGCGATAAAATTGAACAAACAGCTATCAATTTTCCAGATGCTGTTGAAGACCCTGTTATTTCTAAAGTTGACATTAATGGCCAAGCCATTATTGAACTTGCTCTTACTGGGCCAGGTACTTCTACAGAACTCAGAACCCGTGCCGATGATTTGTTAAAACCACAAATTTCCTCACTCCCTGGTGTGGCTAGCGTTGACCTTTTTGGTGGTACAATCCGTCAGGTTCTTGTTGAATTAGATGCTGATGCTTTACAAGAACGTAATATTTCAATCACTACTGTTATGGGATTAATTCAAGCATCTAACTTGAACTATCCAGGCGGTGAAGTAAAAGGAAAAAATAAAAATACCAACGTTCGAGTTTCTGCTAAATACGCTAATTTAGAAGACATTCGTAATATGGAAATTCCAACATCACAGGGCATGATTCGCTTGTCTGATGTCGCCGCTATCAAAGATACCGTTGAAGAAATTTCCTCTGCTTCTCGTTTTAATGGTATTAATTCTGTTGGTTTATCTATTAAGAAAAGAACTGACGCTAATACTATTGACGTAGTTGATGGTGTTTTACAACGTCTTGAAAAAATCAATGCTCTTTTGCCTGAAGGCTATAAACTAAGTGTTGTTTATGACTCTTCTAAAGTCATTCGTAATTCCGTGAATAACGTTATTACTAACCTTCTTTTGGCAATTGTCTTGACTTCTGGTATTCTTTTGCTGTTCCTTGGACGTTTTAGTTCCATGTTTATTGCAGCAATTACCATGCCTATTTCTGTTATTGGTTCCTTTACATTTATGTATTTTGCAGGTTTCACCATTAACGTTATGACTTTAATGGCGCTTTCTTCTGCTACGGGTTTGCTTGTAACTAACGCTATTATCGTTCTTGAAAACATTGATAAATTCTTGGCTGAAGGTCTTTCTCCAAAAGAAGCAGCGTTCAAAGGAACAACAGAAATCATGCTTGCTGTGATGAGTTCTACTTTGACAAACGTCTGTGTGTTCGTGCCTATTGCCTTTATGAAATCCATTGCCGGGTCTATGTTTAAAAGCTTTGGTCTTACAATGGTCTTTGCAACATTTGTTTCTCTTCTTATTACATTTACCCTTACCCCACTTATGGCGGCTTACATGTTTAAAGCCCGTAAGAGAGACGCTAATGGTGAACTTATCCCCGAAAAGAAATCAATCCTTGGCAAATTCTTTGGAATTTTCCCAATGCTTTTAGCTTTAGTCCAAAAAGCTTATATGGGAACGCTTAAATTCTGCTTGTCTAAATTTGGTTTTGTCGTTCAAATGGGGGCATTAGTTGCATTATTATTCTTCACATATACATTAGCCACAAAATTCCTCTCTGTTGAAATGATGCCAAAAACAGATGAAGGTGTTATCGTTGTTACTTTAGAATTGCCTGTAGGCACTAACCTTGATAAGACTGACGCTGTTATAAAAGACATGGAAAGTCGAGTAAAAGACATTCCTGAACTTGAAAAATACTACATCTCAATCGGTGGTGAACAAGGTTTAACTACAGTTAACCAGGGTTCTTTACGCATAACTCTTGTTGACAGAGAAAGTAGAACCCGTTCCACAGATCAAATTGTAGACTCTTTGCGTATGGTATTTTCTAACATTCCTGGAGCTTACCTTTCTATTAAGAGTACATCAGCCTCTAATATGCAAGGTGGAAGCCGTGGTGATGTTACTCTAGAAGTATTAGGGACTAACTTAGATTCAGTTGTCAGAGCCGCTGAATTAGCTATGGATAAGATTGCTGATGTTAATGGTGTTATTGAATTGAAATCTAGTTATGAAGCCGGTAAGCCAGAAATTGCATTTATTCCTAACAGAAAAGCTATTGCTGATTATGGTATGACACTTCAAGAAGCCGCCACTACAGCATACATGTACATTACTGGCTACGAAGCTTCTCGCTATATGGACCCTATTGATGATGAAGAATATGATATCTTTATTCGTTTACGCGAAGCAGATAGAAATACACTTGAAAAAATCCGCAACTTACCGATTCTTACACCAAAAGGTTATTTACCAATTACGGCGTTGTTTGAAGCAGAATCTTTTATGGCTCCAACCAAACTTTTACGTAAAAGTAAAAACTATGTTATCCAAATCAGTATGAACTTGCTTCCAGGTTTTACATCGGGACAAATCATGTCAGAAGTTACCAAAGTAACTCAAGCTATTGAAAATGTTCCAGAAGGTGTGACATTTGGATTTGGTGGTAACGCCGATATGCAAAAAGAAATGGTGGAAGAATTTGTTGTGGCTATTTTAATGGCTATCCTTTTGGTGTACATTCTTCTTGTTGCTCTCCTTGAATCTTTTGCTCAACCATTTATCATTATGACTACAATTCCGATGGGTGCTATCGGTGTGGTTATGGCTCTTGCCATCACAGGGAAAAGCCTTTCCATTATCGCATTCTTCGCTATCGTTATGTTGATTGGTGTGGTGGTGAACAACGCTATTCTTTTGCTTGATGAAGCTAACAGACTTTTGCGTAGCGGCACAATGGGCAGACGTTCAGCTATTTTAAATGCAGCCAATAACAAATTTACTCCAATTGTTCTTGCAACAGTTGCTTCTATAGCAGCTCAAGTTCCGCTTGCTTTAGGGCTTGGTGAAGGTGCTGAAACAACGCAACCAATGGGTATTGCAAGTATTGGTGGTTTGTTAATTTCTGCAATTTTAACAATGTATCTTATTCCAACATTCTTCTGGCTTCCAAACGCTTTATTCACTAAAGTGAAAAAGACTGTCAAGAAGAAATAGACTCTATAAAAAAAGGCCTTCGGGCCTTTTTTTGAGAAGAGTATTATAAAGAGTTCCCCGCAGGCAAAGCCTGCGGGATTTTTTTTAAGCATCAAATACAGCTCGAACAGAACAAGCTGCATGGACAGATTCAAATAACCGAAGTGGAGAATCAGATATTTTTAACAAGCCAACATATTCTGCTAAAGAACCAAAATGTTCAGCTGACCAAAAATAAGCTTTATCAGAAATATCTTTGAAAATCCCATCAGAATTTCTATACCCTGCTAAAAGAGCTTTAAAGCCTAAGGATTCACCTTTTAATAATAAACCAGCATCTTCGCCACCAGCATTTTTAAAAAGTTCTTCCCAATCTTTTTTTGTTGGGAGACGCCAACCCTTAGGAACAGCATTTAAAGCAGCTTCATAAGTATAAAGTAATCCGTATTTGTCTCGATTTTGATTAGAATTTTCATAAGAGAAAGAACCAGGACAAGCATAATTCAAATTTTCAGCCATCCACAAAGTATCTCCAATCATTACGATTGAATACGTTCTTCCATCTCTTGTATCTGTAAATTCTTCAATATTCATGGAGCTAATTTGTTACGAACCAAAGTTTTTGCTTCAAATGTTTCCAAATCAACCCACTTTACAAGCATTGAAACTTTATTATCGCTATTTAAAGCATTCCAATACTTTTCAAGTGTTGCTTCAGCCGTTTCTTCTATAGGCATAAGTTGCGGTTCACCATTAAAACTTGGAATAGGATTCCCATTACCTTGATAAGTTGAAATAAAATGTCCAAAGCCAGGCAATGCTTTTTCGTAAGCATAGGTAAAACGCATACAACCAGCATCTTCTGAATTAGAACGGCTTTTTAAAATGGAAAGTTTATACAAAGCTTCTTTAGAATCTTTATAAACAATGCCTGAAATTCTAGGTGTAAAATTAGGAGCATCGTCTTCGTATTCACGTGTAGCTAAAGAAGATTCAAATGAAAGGCCATTTTGTAAGCCTTCATAAATTGTATCGGTCTGGTCACCATTTGTTATAATATGAACACCTGGCAAGTGTCTTGCTGGGTAATAAATGATTAAATGTGGGTCACTACACTTACTTTCATCAAATGCTTGCGTTTTTAAAAAACCAGAATCTTCTAAAACAAAAATACGATTGCGACTATTTTCACTACGCCCCATAATCCAATAAACTTGAGCTAAGTATTTACCACATGGACTTGTGCCAATAACAATCCCGCGACCTGGGTATTCATTCGCTTGCAAATTGCTAAAATTCAATTCAGCTTCTTTTGAAAAAGACATAAAACCTCCAAAAAATTACGGTTAAAAGATAAAAATCTTTACTTTATTGTAAAAGTATTTTCTCTATATTAAATGCTTAAACTAGAACTTTATTGGGTAAATCCAATGGATTTTAAAATCTGGATAAAGTTGTAATGTCGGAGCAGGCAATTTAAAATAATTTAAAGATTTAACTAAAGTTCTTGCCAAACGAGAATGTGGCTTAAATGCTTCTAAATCATAATCTAAAGCAAAGTAAATTTCATAATGACCTTTTTTAAAACCACCATTTTTACTATGAGTAAAACGCCCTTCATCAATACTTAAGCCAAATGCAAATGCTAGCCATTCTGGGTAATAGGTTCTTGCTTTTACAGGTAACATGCGATAAACCTTTAACGAAAGCCAGAAAGTTTGGTTCACATAATCATCTGTAAATATTCCTGTGTCTGAAGTGCGATAATAAGCTTTTGAGTTTATCCAATAACTCCATTTTAAATCAAAATATTTAAAAAGAGGAACATAGCGTTTTGCCATTGGATAAAAGCCACCTAAAGTGCCAAAGAAAACATCAAATACAGAAAACCCCCATTCTGGCGAATAACCATCTTTAATATCTATTGCTACGTGCGTTAAAAAAGCAGAACTCCCTGCAAAAAGATAAGCATTGCGTTCGCTTACTCCGGCCCAATGGTAACCTTCGTAAAAAAATTCCCCCATTAAAACGCCAGAAGCAAAATGCCCTAATTTGTCTAAATTTTTTGCATAATAAAAATCATTTTCAAAATGAAAATCTGTTTTGCCTTCGTCCCACCAGCCTTTGTCTAAAATAAGCCAATAGGCCGCCCCATAAGCCAAAAGAGTCGTTGAAGCAACCCCTACGAATTTTGGAATTGAAAAATTATTTAATGAATCAGAAGGGTCTTCTTTTCTGTATTCAAATTGTTGGTCGCGCCAATGCAATTCTTGTGGAGCTTCCGGAGAAAGTCCAGCTAAAGCTACTTGCGCAAAAAAAAGAAACAAAAAAGGGAAAATTAAACTTTTTCTTTTCACGGAATCAAGAATAGAAAAAAATCACTCTTTCGTAAATCAAAAAAAAATTCTGTTTTATAAGTAAAGCCTTGCTTTCAGAATCTGAAAAACAAGGCTTTTACAAATTTCAGGAAAGAATTAATCTAATGCAGCAATGATAGCATCGCCCATACCGACAGTTCCGACCTTAGTGCAACCTTCAGTCCAAATTTCTCCTGTACGGATTCCTTGAGCTATTACTTTTTCACAAGCCTTTTCAATAGCGCAAGCTGCTGCTTCTTCTTTGAATGTATAGCGAAGCATTAATGCGGTTGAAAGGACTTGAGCAAGTGGGTTCGCAATTCCTTTGCCAGCAATATCTGGAGCAGAGCCACCTGCTGGTTCATAAAGGCCAAAAGAACCTTCTGCAATAGAAGCTGAAGGTAATAAACCCATAGAGCCGGTAAGCATTGCGCATTCATCGGTTAAAATATCACCAAAAAGATTAGGACAAAGCATCACATCAAAATCTCTTGGGCGACGTAAAAGTTGCATTGCCGCATTATCAACATATAAATGTTCAAGTTCAACTTCTGGATAATTTGCAGCGACTTCCTTAACGACTTCTCGCCAAAGAACGCTTGTTGTCAAAACGTTTGCTTTATCAATGCTAGCCACTTTTTTGTTACGGAGCATAGCCGCATCAAAAGCAAATTTTGCAATGCGTTCTACTTCATAACGGCTGTATTTCATGGTATCAAAACCAATTTCATCTTTACCAGAGCCTTCACGGCCTTTTGGCTGACCAAAGTAAACGTCGCCAGTTAATTCACGAACGCAGAGGATATTAAAGCCATCACCTACAATATCAGAACGCAATGGGCAAGCAGAAGCAAGTTCTTTATAAACGCGTGCCGGGCGCAAATTACAGAACAATTTAAAATGTTTGCGAAGTGGAAGTAATGCTCCACGTTCTGGTTGTAAATTAGGTGGCAAATGTTCCCATTTAGGCCCACCAACAGAGCCAAAGAGAATGGCGTCAGAAGCTTCACCAAGTTTTAATGTACTTTCTGGAAGTGGAGTCCCGTGATTGTCATAAGCAGCCCCACCGACATCAGCCCATTCACCTTCAACTTTAAATCCAAAACGGTCAGCAACTGTATCTAAAACACGAACAGCTTCTTTCATTACTTCTGGTCCGATACCATCACCAGGAAGAATCGCTATTTTATAGTTCTTACTCATTATAAAATCCTTGAAAAAAAAAGACTATCCCAAACATAAAAATTTATTTTTCTCCTGTAAGTTAATTGAGGTTATATGAATATTCTTATTTACATCCTTTTCGCCTTATCTGGATTTTCTGGACTTATCTACGAAGGTTCCTGGGCAAGATACCTAAAACTTTTCCTTGGACACTCAAGTTATGGCCAGGTTTTAACACTTTGTATTTACATGGGCGGGCTTGCTATTGGCAGTTTCCTAGCCGGTAAAATTGTAATGAAAATCAAACGGCCTCTTTTAGGTTATGCTATTACAGAATTACTTATTGGGCTTGGGGGCGTTTTTTACCACCCTTTATACAATGCTCTCACAGGATTCTTTTTTGATTCTGAATTAACGGCTTCACTTTCTACACGAGGAGCAGAAATTTGCAAAGTGATTCTTGCAACAGCAAGCACACTCCCTGTAGCTATTGCAGTCGGTATGACTTTTCCATTTATCGCCGCTGGTTTATTGAGAAAAAGCGGAACAGAGATTTCTTTACCACGACTTTATTTTACCAATAGTTTTGGTAGTGCTATTGGCATTTTAGTAACAAGCTATTTACTTATCCCTACTTTTGGAAACCATATAACTCTTTGTATTGCTGCTTCTATAAACTTTTTACTCGCGGGCGCTTTTACATTTATCGGGCTTTCTTCTTCACCAGTCCATAATGAAGAAACTTCAGATTCTATAACGACAGAAGAAAATGAAACTCCTTCTAAAAATTTTGCAATGCCTCCTAAAACAGCCTGGCTTTGGATTGCGGCCATTACTGGCATGACTTCTTTCATTTATGAAATCGTTTGGATTCGTTTGCTTAGTCTTTTGATGGGTTCTTCTAGCCATAGTTTTGACCAGATGCTTTCTGCTTTTATTCTAGGGCTTTCTCTAGGCAGCCTTGTCAGCGGGAAATTCTTGAAAAAAGATTCTCTTATAGTGCTTGCTTTTGCTCAAATTTTCATGGCTCTATTTGCCCTTTGCACCCTTTATTTCCATGAGCCATTCTGGGCAATGATGAATGAAGCCAACCAGATTTTTAACACAACAGCAAGTGGCTATGTCTGGTGGAGCGTTTTCAAATACTTGTTATCTATGCTCTGGATGATTCCGACAAGTTTCTTTGCTGGAATGACATTGCCTATTATCACATTAATTCTTACAAGAGCTTTTAAATCAGAAGCGCCTATTGGTAAAGTTTATGGTTGGAACACTCTTGGTTCTATTGTCGGGTCTGCCGGTGGCGGTCTTTTACTTTTACCACTTCTTCAGCTTAAAGGCGCTTTGGTATTAGCTGCTTTAGCTGATTTTGCAATAGGCTTTTTCTTGCTTGTTATTTATCGCAAAAAATTCCGCCGAAGTGTTCCTTTCTATGTGGTTACGATTTTAATGATTTTGCCTGCTTTATTCATTAAATTTGACCCGTCTTTAATTACTTCTGGTGCATTCAGAGCCTATAAAAATTTACACCCTGATGAAAAAATTATTATCCGCGATGGAAAAACGGCGACAATCAGTTTTCACGAATCCAAAGTTCATTATTACGTAAAAACAAATGGCAAAGCTGATGCTAGTATGAGTAAAGACCGAAACTCCCCTATTTCTGGAGACGAACTCACACAAGCCGCCACAGCCTTTATGCCAATGGCAGTAAAAACAAAACCCTATGACGCAGCTATGGTTGGTTTTGGTAGCGGAATGGGAGCCCATTATTTACTAGCTGACCCACTTTTAAAACATTTGGATTGTGTTGAAATCGAAGAAGAAATGATGGATTTAGCTAAGGGATTTTTACCCTGGAATTACCGCGGTTACGACGACCCGAGAATTGAAATTCATATTGACGATGCCGGGACATTTTTCCACACGCGTAAAACAAAATACGATTTGATAATAAGCGTTCCTTCTAACCCATGGGTTAGCGGCGTGGCTAGTCTTTTCAGCCATGAATTTTATAGCAAAATGCGCCGCTATTTAAAACCAGGTGGTCTTTGGGTGCAATGGATTCAAACTTATGAATTTAACGATTTGCTTTTCTTGCATATCCTTAAAGCTCTTGATGTGGTATTCCCGCATGTTTCACTTTATAAAGCACCTGAAGAACCAGATATTATTATTATTGCAAGTGATGTGCCTGTTTACCAAGAAGGCATTGAAAGGTTTTATAAAGATTCTTTACTTATAAAAGAATTTGAAACTATCAAGCATTCTCCAGAATTTTTTGGCGAAGCGAATTTCTTATTTACTTCAAAAATGGTTAGTTCTTTGTTAGAAGGCATTGCGCCTAATAGCACATTTACACCTATTGTCGATAACAAAGCAGAAGAAGCTCGTTTTGTCAATTCGGATGCTCACATTGTGGAAATTTTTGATAGTTGCGAAGTTTGTTGGCAAGAATACCTTGATAAAGATGAATTTGAAAAACGTCGCCCGGCTAAAGTAAAAGCTTTGGCTAGCAAAAAAACGCCTTATGTTGAAAATTCTCTTTTGCATTATCTTGATACAAGGGCTGAAGCTATTACTGATTCTTCAAAAGAATGGCAAGCATTCCGTATAGATTACATTGAATGGGTTCGAGATATTCCTCTTGAATTGCGAAGTGAAAACGCCGTTTACCAAAAAATGCTTGAACTTTATAGTAAAGAATTTTTCCCGAAATCATTCCAGATGGAATTTGGGATTACTGAAAGTGCAAGGCAGAAAGATTGGCAAAAAGCAGCCTTACAACTTGCGGAATTCTATGAAATGTATGAAATCAAAGAAATGGATGATTTCTTCTTGAGGAATGCTATTCTTATTTCTTTACTTGCAAAAGAACCTGAACTAGCTTTTGTGATTTATAAAGAAGCTATTCTTTCTAATGACAATTTCTACCCTGTTGAAAAGCGTCTTATGGAAAGAGAAATCCAAAAGCTTCGCGCTGAAAATTTGAAAAAACATAAATAAGAATATTGAAGGTTTGTCGACGATTTCAAAAACGAATGTTTTTGAAATCACCTTTCCTTTTTTGTAAAGTATTTTTTGCTGTTTTTTTGTGTTCAAAATCCTTTGCTTAAGCGTTTATACAAATAGAGAGCTCAAAATAGGCTCTTTCACTTAAACAAAGGAAAATCTATGAAATCTCTTATTCTTTTTTTGGCTGTTTTTTCGCTGTGGGCGTGTTCTTCGCAAAACGAGGGCGACGTTTTAAGTAGTGGTGGCGAGAAAACGACTTTGCAACTTGCAATGCAATATACTGAAACATCTCGGTTTGATAGTTTAGTTTTGCATGGCGAAGGGGCTGATACAATTCATTTGCAAATTCAAGAACCCGAAAAAGCGCTTGAATTAGAATTGTTCCCTGCTCTTTGGAAATTTTACGCAAACCTTTATGCTAATGGAATGCTTATGCAAAAAGGCGAAAGCGAAATTGAAATCGAAAGCGGGCAAAAAAATTTTCTGCAAATTCCTTTAAAAGCTTTGTTTGGCTTTGTCGATGTTTCTCTGCCTCTTGGCTTGAATAATCCTGCTAAAATTGAAAGTGGAACGCTTGAACTTAAAACAAATGATACAACTTATGCTTACGATATGAAAATCGAACTTCCTTATGGGAAATTTGCAACAGACGCTTTGCCGCTTGATAAGACTTATAACGTTTTATTAAAACTTTTTGATTCTGATGGCGAGTGTGTTTTTATGGCAGAAGATACACTTGTGCTTAATTTGGAAAATGCCGTCCAAGAATGGGAACTAGAATCTCTCAAAGGGACTCTTTCTGTTACATTTGTGACGGATTTACTCCAGACACAATCGATTCAAGCCAGTTTGCCTAAAGGCCATAAGCGCACTCCAAAAAATCATGAAATTTTAATTTCTGAAATTTTACCGATTCCTGAACAAACAGGGACTGATTTTGAATTTGTTGAATTTTATAATGGAACAAATGATTCTTTGGTGCTAGAAAATTGTGTGCTTTTTGGTGGAACGCCTAAAAGTGCTAGTATTCCTGATGGCGTTATTTTGCCCCCTAATTCTTATAAAGCTATTGGGGCAGATAGTGCTATCGGTGTTGATTTGCATACGCTTACCAAATGGCCGTCTTTGACTAATACGAAACAAAGTATTGTGTTAGAATGCGATGGCATAACTATTGATTCTGTGTTTTATGGGCAAAAAGATTCTTTGAGTACAGATTTTATTCCCGTTAAATCGGCGGTTTCTACTCAATTGATTTTAAATAAATGGAAGGAAAAGGAATCTGGTAGTGCCTGGTGCTTAGCAGAACCAAGCCCTGGTATTCAAAATAAATGCGAGTAAAAGTAACCGACTTCCAAAAATCACAAAAGGCTCCCCGAGGGGAGCCTTTTGAAGAACTGTTATGAACTAAGCGTTCAAACGAGCCTGAATCATATCAATGATTTCAGAAAGTTCCTTTGGCAACTTAGCACCAAACTTAGGATAGTGATTTTCCTTCACATCCTTGAGTTCAGCCTTCCAGCCTTCAACGTCAACGCTCAAGAGTTCCTTCATATCTTCTTCAGAAACATCTTCTGGGCGGTCGATTGCGTCTACAGTTGGCATGTAACCAATTGGAGTTTCAACAGCCTTACCTTGGCCATCGCAACGTTCGCAAATCCACTTCAAGACGCGAGAGTTGTCACCGTAACCTGGCCACAACCACTTGCCTTCCTTAGTCTTACGGAACCAGTTCACGAAGAAGATCTTAGGCATCTTGTCTGGGTTTGCTTGACCCATCTTGATCCAGTGTGCGAAGTAGTCACCCATGTGGTAACCGCAGAATGGAAGCATTGCAAATGGGTCGCGACGGATTTGACCAACTTGGTCAGAAATAACAGCAGCTGTTACTTCAGAACCAACGATAGAACCCATGAATACACCGTGGTTCCAGTTCAAGGACTGGTGAATGAGAGGAACGGTGCTTGGACGACGGCCACCAAAGAGGATTGCGTCAACTGGAACGCCGTTTGGATCTTCCCAATCAGGAGCAATAGCTGGGCAGTTAGCTGCTGGAGCTGTGAAGCGGCTATTTGGGTGAGCAGCTTCTTTACCCTTTTCGCTCTTGCCATTTTCTGGATATGTCCAAGGATTACCCTTCCAATCGATGAGTTCACCCTTAGGAGCGTCATCCATACCTTCCCACCAAACAGTGCCGTCAGCTTCGAGAGCAACGTTTGTGAAAATGGTATTCTTAGAAGCAGAATACATTGCGTTAGCGTTTGTCTTGTAGTTTGTACCAGGAGCAACGCCAAAGAAACCAGCTTCAGGGTTGATAGCATAGAGACGACCATCCTTACCTGGTTTCATCCATGCGATATCGTCACCGATGGTTTCAACCTTCCAACCTGGGATAGTTGGGATAAGCATAGCGAGGTTTGTTTTACCGCAAGCAGATGGGAATGCTGCGCAAACATGCTTTACAACGCCTTCTGGTGAAGTAATCTTCAAGATGAGCATGTGTTCTGCGAGCCAGCCTTCGTTACGAGCAAGAGTAGTTGCAATACGGAGAGCAAAGCACTTCTTACCGAGAAGAGCGTTTCCACCATAACCAGAACCATAGGACCAAATTGTCTTTTCTTCTGGGAACTGAGTGATGTATTTCTTTTCGATTGGAGCGCAAGGCCATACACCATTATCTGCTTCGCCATTTTCAAGTGGCTTACCAACAGAGTGCAAGCAAGGAATGAATTCACCGTCTTCGCCGAGAACATCCAAAACCTTATTGCCAACGCGAGTCATAATCATCATGTTGAGAACAACGTATGCAGAATCAGTAATTTCTACACCGATTTTTGCAATATCAGAACCAACTGGACCCATGGAGAAAGGAATAACGTACATGGTACGGCCATGCATACAACCCTTATAAAGAGCCTTCATTTCTTCTTTGAGTTCAGCAGGTGCACGCCAGTTGTTTGTAGGACCAGCATCTTCTTCGTTTACAGAAGAAATAAAAGTACGGCCTTCTACGCGAGCAACGTCAGATGCATCAGAACGGAAAAGATAACAGCCAGGAAGTTTATCCTGATTCAATTTTGTAGCCATGCCACATTCGACCTGTTCGGCCATGAGCTTGTCATATTGAGCTTGGGAACCGTCACAAAGAACGACTTCCTTTGGCTCTACCATAGCCTTGATTTCTTCAATCCAGGCATTGAGCTTTGCGTGTTTTGTCAGGGACATTTCATCTCCTTCAAAAGGTTTAAGTGTTCACTTCGAATAATTTCGAACGCTTGAAATTTAAAAAAATATTGCCTATTAGATACAACGTAATAAAGAAAAAACCGCTTTTTTCTGATGTTTTAAAAATCATTTATCATTCATCACAGAAAAAAAAATAATGATTCCTAGAAATAAAAATATTTTCCCCTTTTTAATAAAAATCTGCCTTTTTTCCTAAAATAAAAGTAAATTAGGCAAGAACACTTTTTAATTGAGGTCCTTATGAGTTGGTCCTATCGGGAACACCAGAAAAACGTATTGTGTATGATTATGGCAGGCGGTCAAGGAAGCCGCTTACAACCTCTCACTAGAGACAGAGCAAAGCCAGCTGTTCACTTTGGTGGCACTTATCGTATTATAGACTTTGTTTTAAACAATTTTATAAACTCAGGCATTTTTAAAGTTAAAGTCCTTACCCAATTTAAGTCAGATTCTTTAAACAAGCATATTTCTGCTGCCTGGAATTTAAACGCAAGCCTTGACCAATATGTAGACCTCGTTCCTGCTCAAATGCGCACTGGTGATGACTGGTATCGCGGAACAGCAGATGCTATTTTCCAGAATATCAACCTGATTACCGATGAACGCCCAGATCTCGTCGCTATTTTTGGTGGCGACCACATTTATAAAATGGATATCAATCAAATGATTGACTTTCATTTAAGCCGTGCAGCGCTCCTTACAATCGCAGCGATTCCTGTTCCTGTTTCTGAAGCAAGCGAATTTGGAATTATTGAAGTGGATGCCGACAACCGCATGATTGGTTTTGAAGAAAAACCTAAAAATCCAAAAGAAATGCCTGGTCGCCCAGGTTGGTGCCTTGCAAGCATGGGAAACTATATTTTCACAAGCAAATTCTTGGTACGTGAACTTTTAAAAGGTGCTACTAATGGAGCTACCGACTTTGGAAAGCACATTATCCCAGCACTTTACCCGGAATACCCTGTTTATGTTTATGACTTTAACACAAACATTGTCCGCGGTGAACAAGCAAGCACTAAAGGCTACTGGAAAGACGTTGGTACGCTTGACGCTTTCTTTGAAGCAAATATGGACCTTTGTGCTGAAAATCCGCCATTTGATTTGTACAACAATTATTGGCCAATTCGTACATTCAACTGGAACCAGCCTCCTGCACGTTTTGTTGCATCAGAAGGCGAAAGCCACCAAGGCGCCGCCATTGATTCCATTGTTTCTGCTGGTTGTGTAATTTGTGGGGCTACCGTTGTCAAAAGCGTTTTAAGCCCTGCGGTTTCTATCCAAAAAGAAGCTCTAGTAGAAGAATCCATTTTGTTCCCTAATGTAACGGTCGGTCCAGGCGCTAAAATTCGCCGAGCCATTATCGAAAAAGGCCTTCATATTCCTGCAGGTTTCCAGATTGGTTATGATTTAGAACGCGACAAAAAACTATTCCATGTCACAGAATCAGGAATTGTTGTGCTAGCTAAAGACACCGTTATAAAAACCTAATTTCAAAATTTAAAAGTCGCCGGCTATGCCGGCGACTTTATGTATTTATTTTTCCCTCTCTAACACAAGTTAGAGAGTTTTTTATTTGTCATTTAATAATTAAAAGTTCCCAAAGCACGCTTTATCTTTTTTATGCCTTCTTTAAATAATTCAGGCGCTTGCAATAAAGATACCACTACCCAGCCATCTTCTTCAAAGTCAAAGAAAAATCCAGGTTGAACAAGAACACGTTCTTGTTCTAGTAAATCTAATGTGAATTGTTCGTCATCTATATCAAAATGGAGGGCCGCATACCACCCGCCTGAAACTTGCGGAAAAATTTCTGGCGGAAATTCCTTGCTTAAAACATCAAGATTTTCATTTAAGCGAAGCATTACCCGGCCTTCGTAATCTAAAGAATCTTGAAGTAAAGGAATAGAAAGTGCTTGCGCCATAGAAGAAACACTTAAATAAGCGTCAGCTACATACTCCAAGGCTTCTTGAATCTCTATAATTTTTTTACAAGGCGCTTTATAAGCAATCCAGCCTAATTTTATTTCTGGCGAGCCCACCGTTTTACTTAAACCATTCAGCCAAAATACAGGAACATCAGAATTTTCAAAAAGGAATGACCGTTTAATATTTGAATTAAATATGTAATCTCCAAAAACTTCATCGACTACAAGAATCAAGTTTCGCTCTTTACAAAAAGCAATTATTTCTTGCCATTCTTTTTCTGAAACACAATGCCCTGTCGGATTATGCGGAGAAATGAGCAATAATATTTTTGAATTTTCTGGAGCAGAGAGCAAAGAATCGGTATCAATGACAAAGTTATTTTCTTTTGATTGCTTTAAAAAATATGGATAACAAGATAAATGCTCTAACATCGCCAAAGTATCAAGAAGCGGATACCCAGGAACAGGCGTTAATATTACATCTCCTGGATTACAAAACGTTTTAAACAAAATAGAATAAGCTTCACTTGTACTAGAAGTCAATAAAATTTGATTAGCACTGAAAACCCCACCGCGATTTTGATAATAATTTACCACCGCTTCGCGCGCAGAATCCCAACCAGCCGCTTCTGGATTCCATGTATCCCACTCTTTTTCAGAACAAATTACCGCCGTTTTTAAATCAGGGCAAATCCCTACTTTTATAGGCGAACTTACCGTTAAATCTAAAAACGAGTCAGCTCTTTTTAGTTCTTCTAACTTTTTAAAAAAAGGACTTGGTGACAAATCCTTAGGTAATCTTTCAGAGAGCAAATTTTTCATTGCCTTTTTGCCTTCATTTTTAAAACAATTAAAGAAGCTATCGCAATACCTGCTGGCACAAAAACGGCTATCACGAGCAAAAGCACCTTTTGCCATTTTTTGAGATTTCGTATTTTAGAACGAAAATTATGGTATTCTCCTTTTAGAGAATCAACTTTAGCCTTTATTGCTTTAAAACCAAACGTAGACATATTGCCTTAAAATAACTATTAACGTTCATCTAAAGGAATATAAGACCGCAAATTTTCTCCTGTATAAATTTGTCTTGGTCGATAAATGCGTTGCTTTGGATTTTCAGAAATTTCTTTCCAATGAGCTATCCAACCAGGCATACGCCCAATAGCAAACATTACCGTAAACATATTCAAAGGAATTCCAATGTTTCTAAGAATCAAGCCAGAATAAAAGTCCACATTCGGATACAATTTTCTTTCAATAAAATATTCGTCCCGCAAAGCACATTCTTCTAGTTCCTGAGCTATGTCTAAAAGAGGGTCTGTTTGGCCAGAAGCCTTTAACATTTTTTGGAGTGCTTTTTGTAAAATTTTTGAACGTGGGTCAAAATTTTTATAAACTCGGTGCCCGAACCCCATTAATTTTAAACCAGGCTCTTTACGCTTGACTTTGTCAACAAAATCCTTTACACTAATCCCGGATTCTTGAATTTTTAAAAGCATTTCTACAACAGCTTGGTTTGCACCACCATGAAGTTTACCCCAAAGAGCACAAACACCAGCTGCACAACTTGCATACATGTTAGCTCCACTTGAAGCTACTAAACGCACTGTACTTGTAGAACAATTCTGTTCATGGTCTGCGTGTAAAATCCAAAATTTATTTAACGCTTGAGTCACTTCTGGAGTAGCTTCAAAAAGCTTATAAGGTTGGCTAAACATCATGTGCAAAAAGTTATTTGCATATAATCTATCTGGCGACGGGTACATCATAGGTTGCCCAACACTCATGCGATAAGCAGCCGCTGCAACTGTACGCACCTGTGAAATAAGCCTTGCCGCATTAATATCAAAGTGAGAAACATCTTCATCTAAAAAATGCTCTGGGTCATAGCAACCAAGCGTATTTATCATAGCTGAAAGAATAGCCATTGGGTGTGCTTTACGCGGAAACCCTTCGTAATGCTTTCTGTAATCTTCATCTAACATTTCATGAGCGGTCAACAAATCAGAAAAACGATCATATTCTTCTCTATTTGGCAAATGTCCATAAATTACAAGATACGCTGTTTCAATAAAAGAACTTTTTTCAGCTAGTTCTTCTATGGAATACCCTCTATAACGAAGAACTCCATTAGCCCCATCTATGTAAGTAATTGCAGAACGGCAACTCCCTGTATTTCCAAAAGAATCATCTAATGTTATGTAACCACTTTCAGATCTCAATTTAGAGATATCAATTGCCTTTTCATTTTCTGAACCGGTAATTTCTGGGAAATCCAGAAATTTTCCATCTACTTCCATACGAGCCATAAAACCTCCGATATTTTTGTAAGCACTCCGTTTCTCGTTTAGCGAGAATAAAAACTGTTCTTTTTAAAGATAATAGACTTGTCAAGGATTATAAAAGAGTGTTTAAAAAAAATGACTTTAAACGAAGTTCTACCGCATAAAAAACAAAAAACGCAAAACTTTTTCTTCTTTTTATTTCAAAAAGAAATGTTCATTCATTAATTTTTATCTTTGCACTTGGTAAACAAGGGTCTAAAAAATGCGACTACTGGTTGCAGTCCGTTTTTAAGATTTCCAAAAGCAAGGATTATTATGTTAAAGATCGGGTTTGATAACGACAAATACATCAAAATGCAATCCGAAAAAATTGAAGAACGAATCGCTCAATTCGGTGGCAAACTCTATCTGGAATTTGGTGGAAAAATTTTTGATGATTTTCACGCTTCTCGTGTTCTCCCAAAATTTGAACCCGACAGCAAAATCAGAATGCTTGAAAAATTAAAAGATGATGCCGAAGTTATTATTGCTATCAACTCTGGAGATATTGAAAAGAACAAAGTTCGTGGTGATTTAGGCATTACTTATGACATGGATCTTTTGCGCCTTATCGATGCTTTTTCTGGCTATGGAATTTATGTAAGCAGTGTTATACTCACTCAGTTTGAAGGGCAATCCAGAGCTCTCGCTTACCAGAAAAAACTTGAAAAATTAGGCCTTAAAGTTTATAAACATTACCATATTGAAGGTTATCCTTCTAATATTCCGCTTATTGTTAGCGACGAAGGCTATGGTAAAAACGATTATGTTGAAACCACTCGCCCACTTGTTGTCGTAACAGCTCCGGGCCCTGGCAGTGGAAAAATGGCAGTTTGTCTTTCTCAACTTTACCACGAAAACAAGCGCGGTATCAAAGCAGGCTATGCCAAATTTGAAACATTCCCTATTTGGAACATTCCATTAAAGCACCCAGTAAACTTAGCCTACGAAGCGGCTACTGCGGACTTGAATGACGTCAATATGATTGACCCGTTCCATTTAGAAGCTTATGGGAAAACAACTATCAATTACAATCGTGATGTCGAAATTTTCCCTGTTTTAAACACCATTTTCCAAAAAATCATGGGAGAATCGCCTTACAAATCTCCGACAGATATGGGCGTAAACATGGTGGGCAACTGTATTATTGACGACGAAGCCGTTTGTGCAGCCGCAAGAGCAGAAATTATTCGCCGTTATTACCATGCGTTATGCCAAGTTCGTAAAGGAAACGCAGAACCAGAACAAGTTTACAAACTAGAACTTTTGATGGAACAAGCTCATGTGAGCATAAAAGACCGCCCTGTTGCTGCGGCAGCTGTTGAAAAAGCTCAAGAAACTGGCGGTCCGGCTGTAGCTATTGAACTTATGGACGGGACAATTGTTACGGGGAAAACGACCTCTTTACTCGGGGCTTCTGCTGTAATGCTTTTAAATGCTCTTAAACATTTAGCAAAACTTCCAGACATTCAGCTTTTATCCCCAATGATAATTGAACCTATCCAGAATTTGAAAACCAAACATTTAGGCCACACAAACCCTAGACTTCATACTGATGAAGTTCTTGTAGCCTTATCTATTTGCGCATTAACTGATTATAATGCTAAAATTGCTATGGAACAATTAGCCAACCTTCGCGGTTGTGAAGTGCATTCAAGCGTTCTTTTATCGCAAGTAGATATAGATGTTTTCAGACGTCTCGGAGTAAATCTCACCAGTGAGCCAAATTACCAGACAAAAAAACTCTACCACAGGGAATAAGGCGTTTTACATTTTTCCTTGAAAACTTCTAGAAAAATCTTTTCTCTTTTCTTGAAAGTTTTTTATATTAAAAATATGGCTATAGAAAATCTTGCAGAAACTTTACTTGAAAAAATCAAGCTTATTACTCAAGCCGAAACGGTTATTGGTAAACCTATCCAAGCCGGAGAAACAACCATTGTTCCTGTGAACCGCATTTCTGTTGGTTTTGGAATTGGTGGCCACGCAGGCAAAGGTGAAACATCTGCTTCTGGCGGTGGTGCATCAGTTGAACCAGTTGCGTTTCTTTCTATTCAAAACGGCGACGTCCGCATTTTACCAGTTACTAAAGATTCTTCTGTAATGTCTAAAGTAATGGATCTTGTGCCAGACGTTGTTTCAAAATTTCAGAAACACAGTGAGAATTAACTTTTTAAAACGCTCTTTACCGAGCGTTTTATTTTAATAAACCAGAATCTAAACCTCTGACAGGTTCAAGTCGCATTTTCCCATCTGGTGATACGATAATAGCAATACCTGCTAAATAATTAATCCACTTGCCATTTTGCCAATGACGCAAATCTATTTTTTTGTCAGTTGCAAAAACTGTCATACCAATAACAAAGAAATCATGGGAAATCAAAACATTTAAACGTTTCATAGTAGGCAAACGCACTTTTAAAGAATCCAACCATTCTTCGCTTCTTGTTTTCAAATCATAAAAAGCATCATCATAGCCCCCTTCATAAGCCCACTTTGAAACCAGTTCCCACGAGCGCCCAATTTCTTCAACTTTTGAAGGGTCCTTTTCATACCAATCGCCAGATAAAATATCCCAAGTTTCTCGTTTGTAATTTTTTTCTTCTCGCCCAAGAGCAATATTTTCACAAGTTTGTTGAGTTCTTGCTATGCTAGAAGACGCATAAAAAAAATCTTCTTCTGTTTTTATTTTTTTGCCAACTTCTTTTGATTGCAACAATCCCCTTTCTGTTAAAAGTCCTGCTGGCGAATAGTCTTTGCCGCGTTCTCCATGGCGAAGCAAAAACACAACTTTTTCTGAATCCTTAACGCTTGCAAAAACTTTATCAATTGAATTAAAATCAACATGAGTCAAAGATTTTTCTGTGACATTTATTTTTTCTGAGACATTTTTATTTTCTTGACAGGCAGAAAAAGACATAAACAAACCCACCATTGAAATCATTGTTAAAAAACGCTTCACAAGAACTCCTTGCAATAGGAAAATTTTCAAAATCCTTTCAAAAATTTATAAAAATGAATGAAATTTATGCGCTTTTTTTATTTCTGAGAAGTAGAATAAGAACTCTATACCAAACACTATAAAAATCATCTAAAAAGCCAAAAAAAATAAGCAGACAAAACCATTAAAATTTCTACTTTTTAACCCGTTAAACAAAATTTCCTTGTCCTTTAAGGAGTTTATATGGGTGGCTTTTGTGGCGTAGTTTCAAAACAAGATTGTGTTTGCGATCTTTTCTTCGGAACTGACTACCATTCTCATCTCGGAACACACCGCGGTGGCATGGCCGTTTTAAAATCCAACGGGCTGTTTCACCGTTCCATTCACAACATCCAAAATACACCTTTCCGCAGTAAATTCGAACATGACTTAGCAAGATTTTCGGGAAAAGTCGGTATTGGCGTTATTTCTGACACCGATCCACAACCGCTTGTTATGAGTTCCAAATTAGGCACATTTGCTATTGTCACTGTAGGCTACCTCACTAATATGGAAGAGCTTCAAGAAGAACTTTTCCGTAACAATTGTGCGCAATTACAATACTCAACAACTAGTGGAATGATTGGGCCAACAGAAGTTATTTCAGCTCTTATTGCTACTCGCGATTCCATTGTTGATGGTTTAAAATATGTTCACGAAAAAGTAAAAGGCAGTTGTTCTATTTTACTTATGGATAGCACAGGCCGCTTCTTTGCAAGCCGCGATAAATGGGGCCGCACGCCAATTATTCTTGGCAAAAAAGACGATTCTATGATAGCGGTTCAAGAAAGTTGTGCGTTACACAATTTAGGCTATGAATATGTCCGCGACCTTGGACCAGGTGAAATTGTTGAAATCACTCCAGATTCTGACACTACCCTAGTTCCTCCTGGAAAGAAAATGGCAATATGCTCTTTCCTTTGGGTTTATTATGGCTACCCTTCTTCTAGTTACGAAGGCAGAAACGTTGAAATGACTCGCTATAGATGTGGAAGCGCTTTAGCCAAAAGGACTCCAACAGAAGCAGATGCCGCTTGCGGGATTCCAGATTCCGGAACATCTCATGCTTTGGGGTATGCACACGAAGCAGGCATTAAGTTTTCAAGACCTTTTGTAAAATACACACCTACATGGGCTCGTTCATTTACGCCACAAGACCAACGCCAACGTGAACATGTTGCATCAATGAAACTGATTCCAATCCCTGGTCTTATTAAAGACCGTCGACTTGTATTCTGCGATGACTCTATTGTTCGTGGTACTCAATTAGGGAAACAAGCTTTAAAACTCTATTCTCTTGGCTGTAAAGAAACCCACATGCGCATTGCTTGTCCACCTCTTCTTTACCCTTGCAAGTTCATCAATTTTTCAAGATCTAAAAATGAATATGATTTGATCACTCGCCGTTATATTCGCGATAAAGAAGGCGAAAATGCAGACCTTGAAAAATACACAAATCCAGATACCGAAGAATACAAAGCCATGGTTGATTTTATTCGCCAAAAGTTAAACTTAACAACGCTTGCGTTCCAACGTATTGATGATTTAATTCATGCTATTGGGCTTCCTCCAGAACAAGTTTGTACTTATTGCTGGAGCGGAAAGGATTACACCATAACAGGTGATTGTTACAACTGCCCTTGTTGTAAAGACCATCCTGAAGTCAGCGAAAAAGAATGAATTTTAATGGCTAATCGTTCGACCTTTTAGGTCGTAACGGTTGTCATTTTTTAACACTTCTATTTTAAAATTTCCACATTCTCGCTCAAGCACAACGCCTTTCTTTTCTTTTTTATTTTTCACAATAAAAAGCGTAGTAGAGTCTTCTTCTACTAATGATTCTTTTTCATTATAAAGAACAAGTATTTCTTCTTCAGTCAACGCCCGATTATATATTCTTAAATCATCTATTCTACCTTGAAAAAAACTCCAACCAGAACGAGTACCTAAACGAATTGGAGCCTCTCCATTTTGTACTTGAACACCATAAGTGGCATCAAATAAATCATCTTGGTCTTTTTGAATTCCATTTTTGAACAAAGTAATTTTATTCATAGCAATATCATAGCGAGCTACAAAATGCACCCATTCATTTTCTTCTAACGGTTCTTGCACATAACTGCCTGAACCTAAACCACCTTCAAGATTAAAAGCATAAGCTGACATGCGATTGGGGCGATTCTCTTGTTCAGACGTCAATTCTTTATTATACATTCTAAAAGTCCATTCATGTTGGTGAGGAATTCCCTTTCCCATCCAATGAACATAGCCTCCACTTTCAGCTTTTTCAAATGTTAAAACTTCGGGTGAAACCCAAACAGAAATGGTTAAAGCCCCTTTTTCTACAATGCTAAAAACATCATTATCTGGAATTTCAAGATAACTTCCATTACCATCAAAATAAGCTGCAGCGTTTTCTTTTTCAAATCTATCTAAAGCAAACTTGGCACCATAATTTTCTGTGGCTAAAATTTTTACAGAGTCTTGAACAAATTCATTTTCAAAGTTTCCATTAAATGGGTAATACGCCACTAAACCTTCTAAAGGAATTATGTCTCTAGCAAACAAGCTAGTAGCAACACAAAAAAAAGCCGATAGAAAAATTTTATGCATACATACTCTCTGAAATAAAAAATCCTTATATGAAATTTAATTTTAAAGCTTTCTATTTCAAAATAAAAACAACATAATATGACAAGATACCTATAAAATTTTCCATTTTCATTTTTCAGCTTTACTATATTACTCCTTATGGAACAATCAGAAAACAAATTGACATCTGTCGTTTTTGAAAATTTAAAAGAGTTGATAAAAGGGAAAAATGCTGCCCACGAATCAATGTTTAAATTCCATTGGAAAAAATTATGGCCATTCAATTTAATTTGGCCACAAGTTGATTATTTGCGCATTCAACGTTTTATGGAAAATATTGGCGAAGAATGTCAAAAGCAAAAAGAATTCATTAAAAAAAACAAATCAAAAGCGACTAACGAAACCGAAACTAATTTCTTAAACGCCACTCTTTCTTATTTAGATGCATTAAAAAATTCTTGTGAAAAACTTTCTGCCGTTGCTGATTTCAAGCAGAAACTTTTAGAAAAAACTATTAAACGTGATGTTTTCGCTTTTAATAAAATTTTAAAAGAATATGAACAAGCTCAAACTGATTTAGTTCGTGCCGGCGCCTTTGTTCGCATACACTGGGGCGAATTAAAAATGCAAGAATCTAATGGCTGAAATTAGCGTTATCGTTCCTATTTACAAGACAGAAGCCTATCTTACTGATTGTTTAGATAGTCTTACTGCTCAGACTTTTAAAGACTTCGAGGCGATTCTTGTAGATGACGGTTCTCCTGATAATTCTTTTGAAATTGCAAATAGCTATGTAAAAAAAGATTCTCGCTTTAAAATTTTTCAGCAAGAAAATTCTGGGCTTTACAGTGCAAGAAATACAGGGTTAAAAAACGCCTCTGGAAAATGGATTACTTTTCTTGATAGCGATGATTTATTAGACCCAAAATTTTTAGAAACTCTTTACAATTTGGTTTGCACGTCTAATTCGCAAATTGCTATTTCGGCCCACATTCCATTTTTCAACAAAAACAATTTACCTACCAATACAAAAAAAGCACATTCATTTTTCTTAAGTGGACCACAAGCTTTACACAATGCGCTTTTCCAAAACAGCACTCCTGATTATTCTGCATGGAATAAACTTTATTCTGCAGATTTATGGAAAAACAAATTTTTTGAACCTAGAAAATTTGCTGAAGATTTAGCAACTATTCCAGATATTTTATTAAATACAAACCGCATAATTATTACAACACAACCTTTATATTTTTATCGGAAACGAAAAGACAGCCTTTTAAACACACCTTACAATAAAGAAAAAGCTGAACTACTTGAAATAGCTGAAACTCTTTTGAAAAAACTTTCTAAGAAAGACAAACGTTTAATACCTGCCGCAGAAAATACTTTATTAAGCGCTTCTTTTTCTATTCTTTGGAAAACACCTGATACCGAAGAATTTTCTGATGTAAAAAAGCGAGCCTACCAATACATTTTAAAATTGCGTTTTAAGGCTCTTTTCGATACTCGCACAAGGTTTCGAAATAAAGTCGCTGTTTTATTTTCTTTATTGGGCAGACGCTTTTTAATATTTGCTTTGCGGAGATTCGGATGATTCCTAAAAAAATTCATTTTTGTTGGTTTTCTTCTGAACCATATCCAGAAAAAATTCTCCGTTGCTTAAAAAGTTGGGAAACTATTCTCCCTGATTACAAGCAAATTCACTGGACAAAAGAAAAGGCTCTGGCTTTAAATATTCCTTGGGTAAATAAAGCCATAAAAGAAAAACGCTGGGCATTTGCCGCCGATGCCGTTAGGCTTTACGCTATTTGGAACGAAGGTGGTATTTATTTAGACACCGACGTGGAATGCATTCGCCCATTCACACCACTACTCAATCAAGAATATTTTTTTTGTTACGAGAATGGCTCTAAAAGAATAGAGGGCGCAGTCCTTGGCGCTCAAGAAAAAGCTCCATTTATCAAACAAGCTCTTGATTTTTACCTGAATACCGAATTTAATTTTTCTGAAGAAAATATTGATCACTTTATTTTGCCTAAAGTCATGCAAAATGCTTTTGAAAAATTTTCTCTTACTATTTTTCCTGAAGAATATTTTTCACCTAAAAATTATTATGACGGCACTATTCAGATTACAGAAAATACTTTTTGCATTCACCACTTTGAAAGTACTTGGCGCTCTCCTATTATTCAAAAAAGCATTGAACGCCGCCATAAACTCTACAAAAAATTTCCAAAGCCCATTGCAAAAATTTTAAACTACCCTGTTTCGCTTTTAGCCAATTTACAGACTTTAGGAATAAAAAATTCCATCAAAAAATTATTCCATTAACACAAAATCCCACTTGGTGTAACCAAGTGGGATTTTAAAATTCTAAATAATTTAAGAAACCAAAGAGCAAGCCTTATCTAAAATGGATAAAGCCTCTTTGACTTCTTCTTTAGAAACGTTTAATGGAGGCAAAAGTCTAAGCACATTGGCGCCAGCTCTATGAACTAGCAAACCATTTTCACGCGCACTAGCAATCAATTCAGCCACAGGCTTTTCTGTTTCGATTCCAAGAAGAAGCCCGTCTCCGTGAACGTTTCCTAAAAAAGAATATTTTTCAGCAAGTTTGGCTAAACCTGCTTTCAATTCTTCTGACCTTTCTAAAACGCTTTCCAAAAAACCAGAAGAAAGAACTTCATTGACTACAGCAAGCCCAGCAGCACACGCAAGCGGGTTACCGCCAAAAGTCGTTCCATGATCGCCTGGTTTTAACATTTCAGCAACATGAGAACGCATAAGAACAACGCCTAAAGGAAGCCCGCCACCAACAGCTTTTGCAAGAGAAACAATATCAACATTTAAGCCATACTTTGAAGAGCCTAAGAAAGTACCTAAGCGGCCGACCCCTGTTTGAACTTCGTCTGCAATTACAAGGCAATTAAACTTTTCACGCAATTCGTTAATGGTTTTTACCATTTCTTCTGAAATGGTCATCACGCCGCCTTCGGCGGCGAGAGGTTCAAGCATAATCGCGCAAGTAGATTCATTTACAGCTTTGCAAAGTGCATTTGTATCGTTCCAAACCACATGTTCAAATTCACCTGGCATTGGGCCAAAACCTTCACGCAAAGCAGGCTGCCCTGTTGCAGAAAGCGCCGCAAAAGTTCTGCCATGAAAACTATTTACAAATGTAACGATTCTCTGTTTTTCAATTAAACCTTTACGATTAAAATATTTTCTAGCGAATTTAATTGCACCTTCATTCGCTTCTGTTCCAGAATTACAAAAGAAAGCTTTATCAAAGCCAGAAGCCGCTAAAAGTTTTTCGGCAAAATCAATCTGAGGCTTATTCGGATAAAGATTACTGATATGCATGAATTTTTCAGCTTGTTCAGCAATCGCCTTCTGAATAGAAGGGTGACAATGTCCAAGAGCATTCACCGCAATACCCGAAACAAAATCCAGGTAACGCTTGCCAGAAGCATCTTCTAAATAACTGCCTTTACCAGAAACAAAATTTAAATCGGCTTTACCATAAAGTGAGGCCAACAACTGCGATTCAGCATCTTTAAAATTAGTGAAGGATTGTGCCATCGTTTATATCTCCTTGCATCTGCTGAACAAAACGTTCAAGACCATTAAAACCAACAATATGAATTGCCTGAATACCTTGCTTAATAGAGCGGAAACTATCTCTAACTTTTGGAATCATTCCGCCAGAAATAACGCCATCAACAATTAATTTTTCAGCCATTTCTTCGGAAAGTTCAGGTAACACTTTCTTTTCTAAATCCATAACGCCAGGGACATCGCTTACAAGAACAAATTGATCAACAGAAAGTGCTGTTGCTAGTTCAGAAGCGGCCGTATCAGCATTGACATTCCAAGAAAGTCCATCACCAAAAGAAATCGGGCTGACTACAGGAATAAAACCGGCATTCCAAAGCGCATCTATCACTTTGGTATCCACAGAACAAATATCGCCAACAAGGCCTAAATCAACATTTCCTTTGCGTTTTACAACCTTAAAAAGCCCGCCATCAACGCCAGAAATACCGACCGCCGGGCAATCATTTTGTAAAAACAAACGCACTAACTTTTTATTGACCGCTCCTGAAAGCGTCATTTCTACCATTTTCATAATAGAAGGCGTAGTAACACGCAAGCCATCTATAAATTGTGGTTCTTCTTTTAAAAGACCGATATTTTCATTGATTTCTTTACCACCACCATGAACAAGTGCCACTTGAAAACCAAGAGCCGGCAAACGAGAAACCGCAGCTACAAATTCAGCCAATTTAGTTTCGTCAACAGCTAAACTTCCACCAATTTTTATCACTACTTTTTTCATATTCAAAAGCCTCAAAAAAATTCTTCCAAAATCTAGAAATAAATTCTTCCACCATATTCGTTTTTTTGCTATATTCAGTATATCACCATTCAAGAAAAGGAATTTATTATGGCTATTACAAAAGTTTGGCTTGATGAATCAAGCGATGAATGCATTTCTTGCGGCGCTTGCGAATCTGTTTGCTCCGATGTTTTTGCTGTAAACGATAAAATGAGCGTAAATGAAGGCGCTGATTTTAATGCTTTTGAAGCAGAAATCAAAGACGCAGCTTCTTCTTGCCCAGCAGGCGTTATCAAGTACGAATAATTTTTTTCGTATTTAAAAGTTTTATCCCGATTCTTTTGAATCGGGATTTTTTTATAACACAAATTTTTATAACACAAATTCTTTGTGTTATAAAAAATCCCCGCAGGCAAAGCCTGCGGGAATTTCCAAACAAGGATTTTACAACAAGAGTTTTCAAATAAAATTTATTGCATTTTACCAGAACGCAAAACATCCATCATATTAAATGGACGAGCAGTCCCAGACTTCAAATGTTCTGCTAAAAAGAAAACAGCATCGGCAGTCCCTTCAGCATAAATTTTACGGCCACAAACATTATGTTGGAATTCAAAATGAACCGTTTTATCTTGGCTATCCAAAGAATAAGTATGGAACGCATGACCTCCTAAATATTCTTCTGGCACTTTCATAAGTTCCATTTGTTCTTTTTCAGTACGAACCTTTACAATTTCTTCTTCAGAACAAGAAAGTCCCATTTTTTCAAAAGAAGCCACCACAGCCTTTGCTGTTCCGCTAGTATCTGCTTTAGTTTTCTGGTGACTTTCCACCACAGAAAGCGTATAACCAGAAAATGCTCCAGGAAATTCCTTAGATAAAAATTCAATCATCGCCTGGAACGCCACAATCTGCTTTGCCATATTCGGCGCAATAATACAGGGGTGATTCTTTTCTTGAACCAATTTCATTAATGCGTCTCTATCGCCGCCAGTTGTTCCCATCACAAAAGGCAAGCCATGACGCACATAAAATTCAGCATTATCATTCACTGCTGACGGGTGCGTATAATCAATACAAATAAGGTCCGGGTATTCTTTTAAAACTTCCTGAATACGTTCTTCTCGATTAGAAGGTTTCAAAAGCTGAATCGTTTTACCAGCTACTTCAGATTCATTTTCTACAATAATTTCACCAGTCAAAGAATATGGCACCAAAAACAGACCGCGTTCCACACAAGTTTCTGCAACCATTCGCCCCATATTACCGGGAATTCCGTTCACCATCACTTGGATAGACATAAATACACCTCTTTGTTCTAATTTTACAACCGAAAAGGTAGAAAATTTTATTTTTAGTTCATGAAAAATTTAAAGACTTTCTTAGATAACGCCATAACTCCATACCACACTGTTCAATTTATTCGTGAAAAATTACAGAACGCTGGTTTTAAATCTGCAAAAGAAGAATCATTAAAATCAGGTGGTGCTTATTATTTTGAAACCGCAAATGCTTCAATTGCCGCCTTTCGACTCCCTAAAAATTATTCAGAAAAATCAGCTTTCAGATTGTTGAGCGGACACACCGATTTTCCAGCCTTACGTTTAACCCCAAATCCAGACAAATACAACAAAGAGCAGCACTTATTACACCCAGAAATTTATGGTTCGCCCATTCTTTCTACTTGGTTCGACAGAGATTTACACCTCGCTGGCATGCTTATCGGAGATTCACTCACTCCAACACTTTTTAATGATTCGGCTCTCTGTAAAATCCCAAACCTTGCCATACATTTAAACAAAAACAAAGACAATTCTTCTATTGACACGCAACAAAATCTTGATGCAATCGCGACTTTTAAAACCAACGCTTCTCAGTATTTACAAGAAAAATACATACCACAAAATGAAAAACTTCTTTCTTATGATGCCTGGCTTGTAGATTCATCTTCAGCCAACATTTCTGAAGAAGGATATATTTCATCTGGGCGTTTAGATAATCTGCTATCTTGCGCAGCTGCTTTAAATGCTTTAATAAAAACAGAATCTCATTCAGAAATGGTCACTGGCTTTTTCCTTTTCAACCACGAAGAAATCGGTTCTAACTCTCGCGAGGGAGCCAATGGAAATTTTGCTTACCGAACTTTAAAAAATATTCACAAAAGTCTCGGTGGGAAAAATCCTGAAAAAGCTTTCTCCCGTTCATTTTTATTTTCTTTAGATGCCGCTCACGCCGAGCCACCTAATTATTCTGGCGTAATAGAAGAAAATCACGCCCCCCAACTCGGAAACGGAATTGTTCTAAAAACGAACGCCAAAAAACGCTATGCCACAGACGTCTATTCAGAAGCATTCTTTAAAAAAATAATTTCCAACTCAAAAATAAATTTGCAACATTTCGTCAACAGAAATGACATTCCAGCTGGTTCAACTCTAGGGCCAATTCTTTCAGCAAATCTCGGGATTCCAACGGTTGACATTGGCGTTCCCTTGCTCAGCATGCACAGCATCAGAGAAACCGCTCACTACAAAGATTACACAGACCTTGAAGAAATTTCAAAATCCTTATTCCGTTCGGAATTGCACTGGATTGAGTAAAATTTTTTATGGGCGTTCCCTCCACTTTGTGGAGGTCGGGCTCTTGCGTTATCTCGTGCCGCTACATCTAACTATAAAATCCTTCTGCGGCACTCGTCCGTTCAGCCTTGGAAAATAATACAAATAAAAACCATAACATTTTCCAAGTCCGAACCCTAAAGGGCTTCAATCCCTAACGCATTACATTCAAAACTCAATTTTGGGGTCAATAAAAAAGCTGATAATTTTTAATAAAATCCCTTAAATTCTATCGCTATACGGTAAAGATTTCATATAGCTATCCATCCATTCCCAATCAGGAATATAACCATCATCTGAAAACTCGTGTGTTTCATCATAGATAATTCCATTTGCATCACGTTTTATCGGGAGCTTAATTGTAAAGTCTTTTCTGAAATGAGCATTTAACTCGCGTCCAAAGGCTTGATATTTGATTTTGCACTCGTTTCTAATAAGTGTGGCAATGAACAGTTTGGTATGATTAGACAAAGGCGTTTTCTCTTGTAAGACAGCCACATTCTGTGCCGTATAAAATGGTTTAGAGTGTATAAAGCAAGAACCTAAACTGCCTCCCAAAGCTAATGTCATTGATCCTGCCGGAAATGGTGTTTCTCCCTCAATTTCATCAACAAAATCAAAATCGCTATCACTTTTGCGTGAAACATAATTATATTTAGGATTGTCATTTGTTGTCAACACGGCATCAATGCCATTACCCATTCCTGCATTGAATAGTTTGTGAAGATAGAATTCTTTCCATTCGTTTGATTTCAAGGTGACATTGTTTTTATTTGATATTTTTGTTGTTATGGGTTTGTGGTGCAACGATTTGATATATGTTTCCATCCATTCCCAATCCGGCACATTGTTTTTGGTAGGTAGTTTGATTCTTGTCTCATTCATTGACTCGAGAACCCATTTTCTTCCGTAACAATAACGATATTTCTCTTTTTTTAGCACCGCACAAATGAACAAAGCAATATGTTCATTAAATTCCACGCCATTTTCTTTTTTGAAATATAAAACATTGACATCGTCTGTAGCCCAAAATGCATTTGGTTGATAAAACGCTTCTCCTACAGAGCCGTTATAACTCAAAGTTATAGTATTGCCATTATGTGTTGGGCTTTGCCCAATATAGTTCGCAATACCATTGTTGGAATCAATAGCACCTATATATGGCGTATTACCGATGGTTTGGTCTTCGGAAGTTAAACGCTTGCCCTTTTTTATATCAAATATATCCCCCAACCGAAATGAAGTCCAATTTTCAATATTAAGATTCATATATTTGCCCCTCTTTAACCAAGTACGCCAAAAAATCGTTTATGGTTTGCTGAAAATCATCTTCTCTTAATGTGGAGTAATCCGTTTCCATATATGCTTCTGCAAGCCATTCATCTTCCCAAGTTACTCTATGCATAACTGAAATGCCAGCCACTTCTCGCTTGTTTTTATATAAATCAAGCCACATTTTTTCGGTTTGCAACCACAAGCTATTACCACTAGCATCCGTTTGCTCCACTCTACCAAGACCTTTTCTCTTTATAAAGTTATCATCTTTGAAATAGCCAAAGAATGTATCCTTATCTGCCTTTTCGTGTTTCTGTGACAAATCGAAAATCATACAACAAGCGACTGCGGAAGCTCCGGGATAGAACATTTCGTTTGGCAAGGAGAACACGGCATCAAGCGTGTACTTTTCTAACATCTTCTTTTTGAATACTTTTACATCACCACTATTGCCGATAGCAGCTTGCATGGGAAGTAATACCGCTATTTTGCAATTTGTTGAAACATGTCGAGCAACCCATTCAACAAAATGCAATCCCTTTGATGGGTCTTCTTTCTTCTTGGCATCCCAGTTTTTGGTATAGTCTGGATCACAGCATTTTTTGGTAGCGTTATAAGGTGGGTTCATCAGCACTATGTTGATGTTGTTATCTTCAATCCATTTTCCTCGCTTGAACATTGAATCTTGAACGACATTTGAATTTCCATCTCCGTGTATCAACATGTTTGTTGATGACAGACCGAACGCACCTTCTTCATACTCAATACCAAAGATTTGATTTTTCTTTACATCCTCACGTTCTTCTTCGCTGTCGCAATCGTCCATCGCATCCGTCATAGCACGAACAAGGAACGCTCCACTACCACAGCAAGGGTCTAATACTCTTGAATTTTTGTTTACGCCAACTGCTTTGCTCATAAAGTCGCAGATATGGTCGGGAGTGAACGCTTGATTCTTATCAGATTTTCCGACATATTTATTAAATGTGGTGAAGAACAGATTAAGCAAATCTTGCCCTGCGGTGCTTTTATCATTGATGTACGGAACAACATTATCATCAATAAACTGGAGTATATCTTCAAGCTCCTTGTAAGTAAGGCTTGTTACGTCTTGGTCGTTAAGAACCTTGTTGTTCAAGACCGCAAGTTTGCTTGCCTTGTTTATATCTCCACCACGGGTAAGCAATCCTTCCAAAATCTCTTTGATACTTTTAAGCACCACTTTTTCGGGGGATACTTTTCTTCCAGTTTTGGGATCAATGGTTTCTTTAACATCTTTGTATACCAGACCATTTTTGAGGGCGAGTAGGCAAGTGCCAACAAACTGGCTACGCAGTTTTTCATCTACACCGTCCGAGTGCAATTTTTCATTAAGCGTTTTGATAGAATCCACAACCTTGATTTTGTCATTTACTCTACCAAAGCAAAGGTTTTCGTATTCTTCAAAAGCACGGAGAACAGTTTCGTCTTCTGCCTTATGGTCATCGTCGATGATAACAGATTGACCGTGCCATACCCAAACATCGTTACCATCGGTTTCAGCCAGAATAGCAACGATTTTCTTGTCGGAGTAATTCTTTTCAAATCTAACATAGTCTTGCAACTGTGCTTGTATTTTAGTTTTATCCCATTTGCTGAATTTGTTTTTACATTCGACAAGTACAACCAAACGCTCATTCTCAAATCTTATATCAAGAAATTGGTGACGTGTACCAGTGGTTGCTTTTTGATAATCCTTGATATCCTTTCCGACAGATTTTAATGCTTTCGCATAACTAAACTCGCCATTTTCCGTGTTACCAACGTGGTATTTGTCGCCAATCTTGCTTATAATATCAATTTTTTTCATGGTTATCCCTCATGTATTCATTACTTTGATTACTTGTATTAAAGAATGACAACCATTTTTATATGTAGTCCTTAACTCTGCAATCATTAAAGAGTCATTGTCATTTTCAGCATTAAGAATTAATTTCTGCAATAGTTTAGGTTCTAAAATTTTACATTCAATTTTTTTGTCTAATTCTCCAATTAAACTTTCTTTTATATTATGACTCATGATAGTCTCCTTGATTGAAATCAAGTTTGACTCTTATTCCATAGAAGCTCCCAAAGAATATACTGACACATTTTTTATAAAAAAAAGGACGTGGTATCGCTTTAAGGGCTTATCAATCCTGAGGGCTACCACACCCTTGTATCCAATAAGCACAAGACGACCCACGTCCCAAATGGGACGTGAGAATTCGTCTTATTCTCTGGATACGTTGAAAGTGGTAGTTTCAGGATTGAGAATAAGAGTCGAAAACTCTAAAATAGGTTGCTTTAATCTTTCAGACAAAAGCTATGTTAAAAAAATATAGATTTTTTTGAAAAGATTATTCTTTTTTTACATTCCCCACAATAGAAAAGTTTCCTACAACGATTTACAAATTCAAAAATTCAGCTCAAATCTATTCTCATCATTATAAAAGAAAATTATCTAAACATACATAAAGCCTTCATTTCGAGAAGGTCTTTTAAAGCTCGCATATTTTTCACTCGAAAAGGAATCTAATGCAAGCCCTACAACATTTTCAAATGAAAATTCCGGGGCAGTTCTATCTACACGAAATTCTGTTGTCT
>JAGBSH010000023.1 GCA_017631885.1 Fibrobacteraceae bacterium | reverse complement strand
TTCTTTGCGTCTGCGAGACCATTTGCAGCGAGTGTTGTACAAATTGCTGCTGTCAATGTTGTTTTACCATGGTCAACGTGACCAATAGTGCCGATATTGCAGTGCGGCTTGCTTCTGTCAAAATGTTCTTTAGCCATTTTAGCCTCCGTGTTTGTGAAAGCCCAGATCGGGAGTCGGACCCGAGACCTCTTCCTTACCAAGGAAGTGCTCTACCACTGAGCTACCTGGGCATAATCCCCACAGCAAGGTCTTTACTGCGGGGATTATTGTTCGATTCAGTGGGCCGTCGTGGTTTCGAACCACGGTAGGCGTAAGCCAACGGATTTACAGTCCGTCCCCTTTAACCACTCGGGCAACGACCCTTTTTCAAAGCCAAAGATAGGAATCGAACCTACGACCGGCTGATTACAAATCAGCTGCTCTACCAGCTGAGCTACTTTGGCAGGCGGAACAAATGTAGAACCGCCCAGGCTTTTTGTCAACCTAAAATCTGAAAAACTGCAAAAAAATATCTATTTCGACTAATTTCAATGGGGATAATTTGTGAATAACTTGTTAAAATTGCAAACTTTTATCCAGAATCTTTATTTTGCCTATTATTATATAGGTAAAAAGATTCTTTTTTGACTTCTATTGGCTTTGTCGACGATTCGAAAATCTTTTCGAATCACCTATACTTAATTGTCTTTTTAATATTTGCAATTTTATGATTTTCTAGAATACTTTTCACTTTTATTTTAAATAACCTTTTTACAATAATTATATGTTAAATTTTTGTCTGTCTATGCCTTTATCAAAATTTCGTTCTCATATTTCTTCTATTAAAGGATTCTTTTTTGCCGCAGCATCTGCTGTTTGTTATGGAATGAATCCTCTCGGGGCTTTACATTTGTATGAACAAGGCTATTTACCAGATACCGTTCTTTTTTACCGATTTCTAATGGCAGCATTACTTCTTTTTGCAGTTCTTGTTGCGAAAGGTTCTCATTTTAAAATTTCATTTGCCGAATTTAAAGTGCTGCTTGTTTTTGGATTTTTATTTGCTTCCAGTTCGCTACCTTTTTACACTTCTTTTAATTATATGGATGCCGGACTTGCTTCTACACTTCTGTTTCTTTACCCTTTAGAAGTGGCTATTCTGATGGCTATCTTTTTTAAAGAGAAAATAAAAAAATGGACTTGGATTTCTATTGCTATTTCAATGTTAGGTGTAGCTCTTTTGTATAAGGGCGGTGGATCAACTCCTCTAAATCCAATAGGACTTTTATTTGTTTTTATTTCTTCTCTTGCTTATGCGATTTATATGGTTATGGCAAATTTTGTCAATCTTAAAATGGGAGCTGTAAAGATGACATTTTATGCCATTTGTTTTTGTCTTGTTTTTTTATTGCTTTATTCTATCATATTGGGTTCTGGCATGCCGCCATTATTACATGAAACTAGTTCGCTTGGGTGGAGTTTTATGCTTGGACTAGTTCCAACTACCCTTTCATTGATTTTTATGGTTAAAGCTGTAAAAATTATTGGTTCTACTCCAACAGCTATTTTAGGAGCTCTTGAACCTATAACAGCTGTTTCTATAGGCGTTCTAGTCTTTAACGAAGTCTTAACACCCCGACTTGTTTTGGGTATTATTTTGATTCTTGCTTCTACGACTTTAATTGCTATTACAAAAGCAAAACAGTAATTCTACATTAGCGGAAAATAGCTTGCAAATGAGGAACTTGTTCTGGTAAAATAGTTCGCACTTTTGCAGTTTCTCCATCACTCCAACCTTCAAATATACCGCCTGCAGAAGGGATAGCTTCTAAAGTTACTGGGAAGCCTGCAAAAAATGGTACGTTAACAGAAGGTATTGGGAGTGTTAAATTATGAACGGCTATGTTTCCATTTCCTTTAGCTTCAAGTAAAACTGACGCTACTGTAGGCAACCCAAAGTATTCCTGCATTTCTTGTAAGACTGTTACCGAACGAGTCTCTGCAAATTTATATATCAAATCTAACTGCCTAGACATATATGATTCATTATGCCACCAACGTTCTTGGTCTCGTGGAATTTCAGCATTGATTTCGTTCATCATAGCATCAATTTTTTCTTTTAATATTCCTGGTGAGAAATAGGTTACAAGCAAAACAGAGAACCGGTTTATGAAGGCCGATTTAAATTCTTCATTTTGCATTAATGTCCTCTGTAAGAAAGTAGATGCCGGACCATTTGGCCAATCTGGACCCGAATCGGTTAAAGTGAAATCAAAAATGTTTCCTTTGAATTCAGAATATTCATTTCCCCAACCAAAATCTAGATCATACAAGAACCATTTCCACTTGGTTACAGGCGAACTTGATCGCCATTTTTTTAAGTTATTGCTTGGCCAGTCTCTGTTGTTTGCAAATATTTCTGTATGCAAATAATTGATAAAATTATCTACATCCATCCATTGTTTAATTTTTTCATAATGTTCACTACTAGTTGCTCCATTTGTTTCTAAATAAGAAATCATTTGTTCGTAATCTTGTGCAGAACCATTTGATGCTGAATTATCTGCTTTTAACAAATCAATATTTTCTGGATCTAATCCGTAATTGGTTTCAAAATAATATTCTGTTGAACGTTCTCTTATGTTGTGAATGCCAAAATATTCTCCATTGTAAAACACAATAGAAGGTCTGGATTTTTGGAAATCAACGCCTAATCCTTTAGAAACAGAACTACCTAAACGATCGCGAATATAATCACCTGAAAAATTAGAGCCATTGTTACGCAATAAGAATACACGGAACTCTTGTAAATGCGGGTATTCTGGGAATAATGGGTATTCTAATCTTTTTTTACCATATTTTTCTTTGAATGTGATAGATGCTGATTTTTTATCGTTTGCACGACTATAATTACCAAAAATTTTATATGCTGCATTTTCAGCAAAAGCAGGTGCAACATTTCCTGGTTCAAATAATTCTACAAACACAGGAATTTCTTTATCTAACCAGTAATTGGCGCCATAATGTGGGTCAGAAGCTTGTGCATTAGGACCTTCCATATAAATTCCTGTATCTGGATTAAACCAAGAATCAGGATCTCCGGTTAAGAAAACGGTAGCAATACTTGGTTGTTGTTCAAAAACATAAGTTCTGCTCACAATTTCTCCAGGAAGAGAACCTTCATTAAAACTAGCACAGCGCACAACGGTTGTTGCACTTATTGGAATTTCTTGATAAACTTGACTTTGGGCATGTGGTGGTTTTCCTCCAAATTCACAACGCACAATAGATGTTGGATTAGTATTAACAGAAAGCATAAATGGTTCTGAATAAAATCCTGATGGTGGCAAATATACAGTTTCTCCCCTTGTAGGATAAAGTTGCGTAGTTGCTTCTAACAAAGGGCTTGGGTCAGCGTAGCCCCAGTTTCCTAACGCATCTGTCCCCCAAGTTTTTTCTGGTGGGAGTTCTGGATAGCTTACCGAATCAAGAATAGCTTCACCATTTGTTAAATAAAGAGTTCCGCCAGTATTTTTAATCTTAAATGCAGCGTGTAATTCATGACCTCTGTTTCTTGCTATATAATGATGTAAGTCAAATTGAACTAACTTCATTTCATTGTCATCTGGAGCCAAACGAGTGCCATAGATATTTTTCAAATCTGGATATGTTTTATTTTTCGGTAAAGTAATCTGATAAGTTGTTGTTGAATCCCCTGTTCCAATAACAGTTTCGCTCCACCCCGTCCAATCATCTAAATCTGGTTGAGCTAAACGCACTCTGAATACAGCCCCTTTAGTTATATAACCTGTAAAAAGAAGCTCATTTGCATTACTTATATCTAAAACATCTGATGAAGAAGCATTTCCTGTTCCTATAAACAAACATGCCGAATGCCAGCCTAATTCTTCATTTTCACCATATTGAATTTCTGCTGAAAAACGATAATAATCATCTGGACCCCTGATTTTATACTTATTTTCATACACCCAAGGCCTTACAAAACTAGTTCCAGGGATATCAGCATTATCTTCATCAGCCCAAGCCCAACTACCAGAACCAACCATTTCTACAGAATCATGCGGGGCTTCGTAATTTGGCAAATTTTTACCAGAAAGAAATATGGCAAAACGATTTTTAGGAAAAATGGGAGAATCTCCTAATTGCCATTTAGCAGGTTCACTTGGTGTATCCGTTAGAAAAAGACCATTTAAATTCACTACTGTATCAGCTGTATTCAATAATTCAACCCAGGCAGGGTCATCACCTTCGTGGTCTTTAAAAACAGTATTTATTGGATCAACTTCACTAAATTTTACTGGAAAGCCTTCTATGTATGGTAAAGAAGCTATTGGTTTGTCTTCAGGTAAATTTTCACCTTCTAAACGAGTTGATGTACTTGAATCACCAGAACAAGCTAACAGTGCGAAATAGAATAAAAAAAACAATAAAAATCTCATTTTTATAATCTATATCTTTTTTATTAGAAAAGCAAACGGATTATCCATAGCTTATCTCTTGATAACAAGTTCAATTCTTGGCAAACTCTCTATGAAGATTGCTACACTACATTTGCGATGACAATCCTAAACGAGCTCACAATTCTTGCCACTTGCGATAGAGTGAAACGACAGAAGCAATCTCATTGCGAACAAATGACTGCGCCATCTAAAAAAACTTCTCGCGATAACTAGTCGGAACTTGCCAGGTCGCCAACATTCTGTAAACATCTATTTACACAAGACATGCAAATTAAGAAAATGGGAAGGAATCACATTTTCTATCCATTTTGGTAAAGAGTGTTTACAGAAGGCTTTTTTTTGTTATTTTTGCCTTATTATGGATTTTAATACAAAAATTTTGTGCATTGGTGCGGGCTATGTCGGTGGTCCGACTATGACAGTCATTGCAGACAAATGCCCTGATATTAAAGTTACTGTTGTAGATATCAACCAAACAAGAATTGATGCTTGGAATAGCGAAAGTCTCCCTATTTTTGAACCTGGTTTAGACGATGTTGTAAAACGCGCTCGTGGTCGCAACTTATTTTTTAGTACAGATATTGTTAAAGGTATTCAAGAAGCTGATATTATTTTTGTTTCTGTAAACACCCCAACTAAGACATTTGGCCATGGAGCTGGTAAAGCTAGTGACCTTCAATATTGGGAAAAAACAGCGCGCCAAATTTTAGATGTTTGCGATTCTGGAAAAATCATTGTCGAAAAATCAACGCTTCCTGTACGCACTGCTGCTGCAATGGAACGCATTTTAAACTCAAACGACAAAGGTATTCATTTTGAAGTTTTAAGTAACCCAGAATTCTTAGCAGAAGGAACTGCAATACAAGATTTATTTGAACCAGACCGCGTGCTTATCGGAAGTCATCAAACTGAATCTGGGCTTGCTGCTTGCCAAAAACTCGTCGATGTTTATGCTCACTGGGTTCCGCGCGAACGCATTCTGACCACAAACCTTTGGAGTTCTGAGCTCACCAAACTTACTGCTAACGCATTCCTTGCACAACGCATTTCTTCTATTAACTCTATTAGTGCACTGTGCGAAAAAACTGGTGCTGACGTCGATGAAGTTGCTTTTGTGATGGGAAAAGATACTCGTATTGGCCCAAAATTTTTAAAAGCATCTATTGGCTTTGGCGGAAGTTGCTTTAAGAAAGACATTTTGAATTTGGTTTATCTCTGTGAATATTATGGGCTTCCAGAGGTAGCGGCCTACTGGGAAAGTGTTGTAAAAATTAACGAATGGCAAACCCACCGTATGGTTTCCAAAATGCTTGAAGTAATGTTCAACACTATTGCTGCAAAAAAAATAGCCGTGTTTGGTTTTGCTTTTAAAGCAAACACGGGCGACACTCGCGAAAGCCCAGCCAATCTTGTTGTTCGCGATTTACTCGCCGAACATGCTATCCCAGTTGTAACAGACCCTAAAGCAATTCCTGATGCTAAACGCGATTTGGCTGATGTTTTAGAACAAGTTCAATTTGAAGAAGACCCATATAAAGCAGTTGAAAATGCCCATGCAGTTGTTGTTTGCACTGAATGGAAATGCTTTGCTGAATTGGATTGGACAAGAATCTACCATTCTATGACTAAACCTGCTTTTGTCTTTGATGGCAGAAATATTCTTGATGCTAGCGCTCTTCGAAAAATTGGCTTTGAAGTAATCAGCATTGGTAAAGGCAAGGCAGAGGAATAAAAAATTTTTGCATAAGTGAAAAGAACGACATGGGCTTAAATTTAAAAACAAAAGAACCTGAAGCATTATCTACAGTACAAGCCAAGATTTTTGATATATTCAAAATTCTAAAAGAACTTTTAGATAATGACAAAATCCCTTATTATTTATTGGGAGGTTCTTTATTAGGAGCTATTCGTCATAAAGGATTTATCCCTTGGGACGATGATATTGATATTGGAATTCCAAGAAATCAATATGATGCTTTTTTGAAAAATGTGGCTGCAAAACTCCCAGAGCATTTAAAATTACGCACTTATCAAGATGAATCTTCTCATCATTTTTACTTTGCAAGAATCGTTGATACTCGTTATATAATGTGCCGTCAAGGGAGCATTGAAATTCGGGACGAAAATATTTGGGTAGATATTTTCCCTTTAGATGGAATGCCAAATAATTTTATCGTTCGTCGAATTCATATGCTGAAACTTTTATGGACGCGCTTTATATATCATGCTGCTTGCTTTAATAAATTAAACTTAAAACGCCCAAATAGGCCGTTGTCAGAACGTATTGCCATTAAATTTTTGCAAATCACTGGTTACAAGAAAAATGCTGATTACAAAGCTATTTTAGACAAACTAAATAATTTGCTTATCAAATATCCTTTAGAAAAATCTGATTGGATTGTAAACTTTATGGGACAATATAAATTCAAAGAAATGTTCCCAAAAAGCTATTACAATAACGGCAAGATGTATGATTTTGAAGGAATGAAAATTCTAGGCCCTGAAAATTACGATGCTGTACTTACTCAAATGTATGGGAATTACATGCAAGAGCCACCAGACAATGAAAAAAATGTCCATAAAGCTTGTTTAAAAAATGAATAATTCTATTGAACAAAATCCATCTTTAAGAAAGTTGCAATTGTGTGAATTGCAACTTTTAAAATATTTTCAAAAAATTTGTAAAGAGCACGATATTAAATATTTTGCATTAGGCGGAACTTTACTCGGAGCGATCCGACACAAAGGTTTTATCCCATGGGATGACGATATTGATATTGGAGTTCCGCGCCCTGATTACGAAAAATTATGCAAGATATTAGAAAAAAATAGCGACGATAAAATCAAATTTAAAACTTATAAAAATAACGATTCACATATTCGCTACTTTGGACAACTAGAAGATTCATCTTTAAAAATTGTTCGTAACGATAAATTAAATGCAGAAGAAACATTTGCTTGGATAGATATTTTTCCTCTTGACCCAATGCCAAACAATAAAGTTCTTCGCAAAATAAAAGTATTTTACATTTTAATTTTAAGAGCTTTATTCAGATTTTCTTGTTTTGATAAATTAGTTGATGTAAATAAAAAGAATAGACCTATTCATGAAAAGATTTTGGTTTGGATTGGCTTACACACTCCTATTCAAAAATTTTTAAATACAAAAAAATGCCTTGCTCGCATGGAACGCGCCTTGACTTCTATATCGTATGAAAAATCAAATTACCTTGTAAACGCTATGGGCGCCTACAAATTCCGTGAAATGTTTCATAAAAAATATTATGGCGAAGGACGCATGTACCCTTTTGAAGATACTGAAATTTGTGGCCCTGAAGATTATGATTTTGTTTGCAAACAACTTTATGGCGATTATATGAAGCCACCAGCCCAAAACGACAGAAATCATCACCAGATAGTCAATATTGAAGAAGTGAAATAATGGCTTCGTTAATAAGTGTAATTGTCCCGGTTTATAATTCCGCTGTTTATTTAACAGAATGTTTAGATAGTTTAAAAAAACAAAATTTTAAAGATGTAGAGTTTATTATAATCAATGATGGAAGCAAGGATTCATCAAGAGAGATTATTGATAATTATGCCAAAAATGATTCTCGTTTTATAGCCATTCATAAAAATAACGAAGGCGTTTCAGCAGCAAGAAATGATGGGCTAAAAATTGCAAAGGGTGAATTTGTTTTCTTCTGTGACTCTGATGATATTTTAGCAGAAAATGCTTTAGACAAATTATACCAAAAAGCAAAAACTGGAAATGCAGACGTTGTTATTGGTGATTATATTGCCTTTAATGAAAATCGTAAAAAAGCATATTCTTACTTTAGTCATGAATTTTCAACTAAAGAAAAAAACATAATTGAGCAAATCCAGCAAATGGTTTTGTATCGAGGCTATAGCCCTTATTACACAAAAGATTGTGGGTATTTATTTTCAACTCCTTGGGGTTTTTTAATAAAAAAAGAAATTTTTGAAAAAAACAAAATTGATTTTCCTAAAGATTTAAACTATTATGAAGATGGCATTGTTCTGTTAAAAATTTTTGAATTTGCTTCTGTTGTCGCTTATATAAAAAATGAGATTTATTTATATCGCATTACTAAAAATTCCCTTTGCCATAGTGAAGGGCTTGAATTAATTGAAAAGTGTTCAAAGGCTTCAAGCTACATTTCAAATTTCATTACTGAATTTAATAAAGGGCATGAATTTACTAACGCTTATTATGCAAGAATGATTTTCTTTCTTAAAAAGATTGCTTTAAAAAGTTTTTTTATAAAAGAGTTTCCTGGTTCTTTCTTTAAGAAATACAAGTGTTTCAAACAGCTTGTAAAATCAAAAGAATACAAGAAAGCCACCCAAAATATTAAATATTTAAAACTAAAAGAAAGTGAAAAATATTTTGGATTTGTGTTAAGATTTCGACTCGCTTTCTTTTACGCTCTTGCGCAACATTTCCGTAACAGATTCAAATAACTATGATTATATTTTAGCTTTTTCACTTTCTAGAATTTCATTTTCCGTAGTTAGCATTGTTTCATCTGCTTCTTCTCGTTTTAAAGCAATATACCCTAATTGAAACCCGGAAAGTAAAAAGAAAAAGTTTGAACTGTTTCCGATAACACCAGACAATATCACGTAAACAAAGGATGCGCCTATCAAAGCAAATCCACTTGTGGTGTAGTCACTTAACTTACGATATTTAAATAAAAGAACAAACATCCAAAGCATTAGCAAAAAGTAAGTCAGAAGCCCTACTGCACCACGATCAATAAGCAAAGTGAATACAATAGATTCTAAGCCGCCCATATTTTCTCCATAGGCATCTTCTGCTTCTTTTCCGCCAGCATCAGTTTCTTGTAAAATGTAATTAGCGGCGTATTTATTTCCATTCCCAAAAATAGGAGCATCAGCAATAGACTCTACAGAGAAAATAAGTTGACGCATACGATAATCTAATGAAGACCCTCCACCCGCACCACGGCTTTCCCAAAAATTCTCCATCATTATACCCATAATAGTGGTAAACGATAAGAGCATAAGCCCAACAATAATAATTTTAAGAACTACTCCAACTTTATCAAAAAGCAACAAAGCTAAACCAAAAAACAAACAAAGCAAAGCCGTTCTTGAACCACACATTACAATATTTACTGCGAGTAATGCAAGTAAAAGCAACACTTTATAACGCGATAAAATTTGTGTTTTAATAAGAGGTAAATAAAAGAAAAATAAACTAACAAGCAATGTACCAAATGCAGTTGGATGTTTTGTAGTGAAACACGTTCTGATTCGCCAATCTTGGCTTAAGCTAACATCTGTATTTAAATTATACAACCCTTCATAATAAGGGAATGCTGAATTGATAATTTTATACGGATAATTAGCATTCAGTAAACCTTCTGCAATTCCTAAGAGACAACAAACAATCAAAAACTTCCATAATTTTTCGGGGACAGATTCAAAAGCAATATTCTTACCGCAATACAAAGCAACTATCAAATAAGAAAATGTGTCTACAAAATCTCTTACGCCATAATACATGTCTTTTGAAACTATTCCGCCATTAAAAAAGGCAGAAGCGACCATACTAAATAGAATCAAAACTAGCGGAATTATTAAAGGATTTTTTAGAAGATTCTTTCTAAACTCAATACCATTTTTAAAATATTCAAAGAAGATAAATGCGTATAATAAAATGTGTTGCGGAGAAAGAGATGGATTTTTTATAAATAAAGAAACATTGGCAAATAAAATGGTTCCCGCAATAAGTGATAAAAATCTTTTTTCGGTATCACCATAAACTATGATTAATAAAAGAGCAAAGAAAAGTAAAAGAACTAATATACTCATTGCTTTTTAGCGTTTTACATTTTCTTTAATTTTTGTCGTACTAACACCTGCAGTTCTTGGCAAATAAATAACGTCACAATACTCTTTTAAAAAGTCGAATTTTCCTTCCCAATCATTTCCCATTACAAATAAGTCACAATTATTATCTTGAATATCAGAAACTTTTTGTTCCCAAGTTTCTTCTTTTAAAACTTTAGTAACACAACCAATAGCTTTTACTATTTCAATTCGTTCTTCAAATGGGATAATACAAACTTTATTTTTCAAGTTATTAAATTCATCAGAAGAAACTGCTACATACACTTCTTCTGCTAAATCAGAAATTCTTTGTAATAAACGAACATGACCAATATGAAAAAGGTCAAATGTTCCATATGTGATTGCCCGTTTATATTTTTTCATAAACCGCAATATAGTAATTTTTTCAACCTTTTATATTTCACCATTGAAATTTAATCATTACTGGTTGGTGATCAGAAGGATACCTATAAACTTCACCATCATAATATTGCTCATTTAATATGCCATATTTTAAAATAACAGCATTTTTATCTGTAAAAATATGATCAAATTGCCATTTGCTGTATTTTTGCGGGTTAAAATAGTTGTAGCTATTATTTGGAATATAAACAAATGAAGCTTTTTCTTTAGCGTTACTTAACTTTATACAATGGAATAATTCTTGATATGCAGGCGAGTTTTCAACAAAATTCAAATCACCTGCAAAAATAAAATGATTATCCCCTGCAATACTTACAATTTGCTTACTCATTAATTTTGCACTTTCAAATTGAGCATTTTTCCCATGATAATCAAAATGCACGTTAAAAACAAAAAATATCGTTTCTTGGTATTTTAATTTTACCCACGTACAAGACCGCGTGTGTTTGGAATCCCAACTTTTGCTTCTTTTTTTAGGCGTTTTAGATAAATAAAAGCGCCCTTTTTCTAAAACTTCAAATTTCCCTTTTTTTAATAAAATTGCATTATGCTCTAAAGTATCTACCTGAATAATTTCATAATTCGGTAAATATGGCATTAAATCTCTTACATGGGCTTCACTATTTTCTTGAGTGTTTACGATATCAAAATCATAAAAATTTATAACATCAGAAATAGGTTTTACGCGTTTATCCCAACCATTCCCATTTTCTTTATCTCCTTTGCTTTGCCACCGCAGATTCCAGGTTGCAAATGTAAATTCATTTGCAAAAATACACGCAGATAACAGCAGCACAATTCCAAAGAAAGTTTTCATCTTTTATTTTAAATAGCCTTCCAAAAGGTCTAAAATATTTTGGCTAAATGTTTTGTTATTTGGCGGGATTAAATACTTTTGCAAAAATTCTGTTCGCACTTGATTTTTTTTGTCTATGTGCAATGTGTCTATAAATTCTTCTATGGAAAAATCATTTAATGTATAATTTGCCTCCATTGCCATTTTCCCAAAATTGCAAAGAATTTTATCGCGTTCATTTCCTATATACAAAATAGGTTTATTGACATACAAATATTCTACTGTAAAAGACCCACAATCATGAATCATTGCATCGGATGTTTTAAACAAGTCTATATAATTACCTTCTGCAAAAAATGTGTTTGAACTATTTTTCCAAAAATCAAAATACGCATCTGTTTTTTCTTTTCCCCAATCTTCATGCTTGTACAAATGTTCTTTTAAATGAGGGTGTGGTTTAAATGCTATTTCCAAATTTTGATTTTCTATTGCAAATATTTTCATGAATTCTGCATACTTTAAAAAAGTCGAACATTCTGCAAGATCGTCATTTAAAATCGAATGATGAACAGCCCAGATAATCCGCTTTTTATCTTTGCTTTGCCACGGATCTGTTTTCACCTCCGTTTTAAATTGATCGTACAAAGAATAGCCAACAACTTCTACATTTTTCCCTTGATTATAACAGATTTCTTTTGCATTAATTTTATGTAATTCTGTGGGGTAAAAACATTTCCACGCTAATTTATGAAGCATTGAATTATATGCCCAGCTGTAGTTAGAAATAAAAAAAGCGTAAGGCACATAACAAGTCAATTTATCTTTTAAATTATACGGTCTTAAACATTCAGGAACAGAATTTTTATAAGGTTGTGCATAAAATACAATATCACTTTTAATCGATTTAAAATCTTTCACATAAGGGAAATTTCTTTCTTTAAAAAATTTTTCCATTTGCTCTATATGAATATTTTGCGTTTCTTTTAAATCAGTAATTCTTGGTTGCAACAAAACTATGGGCTTAAATTTTTTGTGCTGGAGCATAAGTTTGAAAAGTTCATCATACTTCCAAAAAGCTACAGACATTGCAATAAATACGACATGAATTTCTTCTTGCTTTTTTAATCTTTCTATAACTGCAGTTTCTCGTTTTTCTTTTCCTAACTGTTGAATAAAATCTTTGAGGTGTAAGTTATTGATTCCATTTTTTAATGGAGTCGGAAGTAAATTATATAAGAAACGTTTTAAAAACATAAAATCAATATAGAATTACTTTTCTTCTTTATAAAGTAAATTATTGTCTAAAACATAAGTCCAGGCTTTTGCAGCCGCTCTCAAAGAATCAGCTAAAAGCGAATCTTCTTTTGTTGGCTCTAAAAAATCTTCTCCAACAAAACCTTTTGAGACTTTTTTTGTATCCCAGCTAGGTTCTTCTAATGCTTTTAATACAACAAAATCATTTTCATTTATATTCGCATAAATATGCTTCTTTTTAAAATGCAATGCTAAATCTTGTTGAACAAATGAAAATTTTGGACCTTGATTATCTACTAATAAATCAACTCCAACAAAATTATTTTGACCTTTAATATTTAATAAGTTTAATAATGTTGGAGCAATATCTGCATGAGATACAAAATTCAAATTCACAGAATCTTGAGGAATATTTTTCCCTGTAATAATTAAATTGGTCCACACTCTTCCACTATGAGCATTCCCAACTTTATCCAAACGCTCTTTTTGAATTCCTGTCGCAAAAGAATGATCTCCAGAAAGAATTATGATTGTATTTTCTTTTCTTGGATCTTTCTCAATCGCATCAAGAATTATTCCTAATGCTTTATCTAAATAAACTGCTAAACTATCATACCTCTCATAATTATCATCAGGCGTTTTGCCAAGTTCTTTGGGGAACAAAAAAGGAGAATGCGTTGTTGAACTCATCCAATTCAAAAACAATGGCTTCGTTTTATCTCTCTGTTGATAAACCTCAACAAATTTCTTTGCTAACGGAATGTCGTTATGTATGTCTTTATGGTATTCTATTTTATCATACCATTTTTCAAACACTGGTGTAAAATTATCAAAATTTGGATTTGCTCCTGGAATTACAATCCGATTATAACCAGCCTCTCCTAAAATCTCGGGCAATCCTTTTGCATTGTATTCATAAGTTGCAAAATATTTTTCGGTATGACTCCATATTCCACTTTGCATTCCAAGCAAACCTTCTGTTGAAGGAAACCCTACAGAATACGTATAAGGAAAATAAATACCTTTTTGAGCAAGCCTAATATAATTTGGTAATTTTTCTTGTGCAAACAAAGTCCGAATATCAAAGACCCACCCTCTTAAAGATTCTATCGTTAAAAATATTATATCCGGCTTTTCATTTATATCTAAAGATTTAAATGCTGAAATATTGGAAGATTCTACTTTAAGAAACGGATACTTTGCTTTTGGGTTTCCACCTAAAAATACAATCCCTTTTTCATAATCAATTGGCTTTGTCTTATGTGTTTTTGAATAAATTATTTCATTATAAATATGAGTGTAAAAAGGGCGTATTCTATCTCGTCTTTGTCTATCTTTAAGAGGCTTGTAAAAAGCATATTGCATTGCAAATGTTGAGAGCAATATTAAAATTAACCCGGCGATAAGTTTGTTTTTTTGAGTATGAAAATCAAATTTTATTTTCTTGACAACAAAATAAGACGTAATTAAAGCAAAGAACAAAATTGCTGCATTTAATACAAATGAAAAAAGTCCACCTTGAATTATATTGCTAACTAAATTTAAATCACTGACAGCGCCAGCATAAGTTTTAAAATAACCTATTGTAAAACGCCTACTCAACCAACGAATAAGTTCAGAATCAAAAATGGATAATAAAAGATAAAGCCCCAAAATTGATGTCTGAATAATTAAAAGGATGCGTTTATTTCGTTTTAAAATTAAACTAATAATTAAAAATAAAACAGTAATAAATCCAAGTGCTGTAAAATCAGCAGCAATGCTTCTTTTTATTAAAACAAAGACACCTGATTCTGTTAAAACAGAGCCATTGGGTGTTTTTAACGCATACAATAAACAGAGATTAAAGAATCGTGCAAGAACGAAAACAACAAGTATTATCAAATATGGCATAACTTCATTACTTTAGAATTAAATTTTTTGATAAAATATGAAATACAAATAGTTCCAAAAACACTAAAAACTGCAACTAAAAATTGATTATCTAATTGAACAGAATAAATTGATGATTTATAACCCGGATTTACAAATTTATAAGTATTGTTTAATGGTAACATTATTAAATAATGACATAGATAAATTTCATAAGAAATATTTCCACAAAAAGAAAGAAACTTGTTTTTTAAATGTGTTCGATACATTACTAAAACCAATAAAGATACTATACTTAAAGACGCTATTTGTTGCATTATTGTTCTAGATACTTTCAAATAAAGTAAGGCTATAGATAAAGTAGTCACAAAGGTTATCGCAAGAATAAAGTATTTATCCTTAATTATTTTTTCAATGAATTCTTTTTTGTACGCTATAAAAATTCCTAGCAAAAATGGTAAATTCGAACAATACCAAACAATACTTACATGAACAATTTCTTTACAATAAATAATGTATGCTATATTAAATACGGAAATTAAACAAATCGCTTTTTTTACTGAGAAAAATTTAAAGAAAATATAAAACGCTAAATAAAAAACAGCAATTGTACAAACATACCACGCTACCGTTACAATTCTACCGCCCGCTAAATAAGGAAAAACAAAACTTAACAAGATTTCTTTAAATTCAAAAGTATGACCTAAAATAAAAAACCATAATATATATAATAAAGTCGCTACCCAATATGGAATCATTAAACTCAAAAATCGCTTTTTCAAAAAACCTTTTAAATAATCTTTCTTTTTTAAAATTCCATACATTAATCCGTAACCTGAAAAGAAATAAAATATGGCAACAAACAAATACCCATGCCTATAAAAAAACGGGATTCCAGTATGACATAATACAACACTTATCGCCGCAAATCCTCGTACGACCAAGGTATTATCTAAAGACAAAGCTTCTTTATACAAATCTCTTTTAAAAAAATCTGCTTTCCAAAAAAACGAAATCAATAAAATTATGGGCAATGTATAAATCAGGTTCTGCATAATTTCCTCTTTATTTTTCCCATAAATTCAAAGACAAATTTTTGTTCATTTTTATCTAAAACAAACAAATAAAATGTAAGTATTTGTAAAACAGAAGAAACTAAAAGCGTAAAAATCAAACTTCCCCAATTTGTGAGATGGAATAAACTAGGCAATTTCCACAATACGCATAAAATGAATATGGTTAATGGAGCAAGCCTCAATGGAACTGATTTACAAAACTCAAACGCATTCATCCCTGAGTATTTTGCTGCAAAATAAATACGAGCCACAACCACTAAAAAATCTGAGAAGAAAATACCTATAAATACACTATAAGGCGATGCTCCCATTTTTAATAATATTAAAGCAATCGGAAAAACTATTAAATTCAATACGCTTAACGTGATTCTATATACTTTTATTTTCCCTATGCCATCTATTAAAAAATTCAATCCCCTAGCAAGCATTATCATTAAATTAGTTCCTAAAACTAATCGACAAAAATTTGCTGCATAATCAGGAACATTTTTTAGCCATAACGAAAGAATAAAATCTGCTTCTATAATCAATGGTATTGAAAGTAATGCCATAAGTAAATAGGAAAATTTGCATACCGTTGTAGAAAGTTTTATACTCTTGTCGATAAATCCATCACCAATATTTCGCATCACTTGCGGATTTGATGATTTAAAAATCATTTCAGAAAAGAATCCAATATTTTGCCGAACTTGTGTCGATACGCCATAAGCCGCATTTACACCTGTACCAAAAAACAAGTTTAAAACAACTGGAATACCTTCTCCTTTTGCAATATGACAAACACTTTCTACAGTAATCCAGCCAGAATAGCAAGCCATTTCTTTTAGCAATTTAAAATCAACTACACCTAATCTGATTTTTGTTTCTTTGTATTTATAATGACTATAAAGTCTTTTAAGTGTTCTGCAAGAAACCATCATCAAAGCCATTAACAAACCATAAGTCATTAATTTATCAATAGGAGTATAAAAAAGATAAATGGCTATTAAAAGTTTTAATACAGATTCCAAAACGCTAAATAAAGAAAAAACAAGCATATTTTCTTTTGCATTCATTATAGCGTCATAAGGTACAGCAATAACCGAAAAAAAGGTACTTGCGACCATGCAATGAAAAACAAATTTAGCGGCAGCCAATCTTGAAGATTCAATATTTAAGAACCCATCAAATAAAAACAAACCACAAATTTCTAAAACAACAACAAAAAGAATCCCGATTAAAACATGTAATATTAAAGACGTATTAAAAACTTTTCCTAATTGTTCTATTCCCTTACCACGATTATAAGACAAGTATCGTTGCGTCGCTGTTGCCATAGCTTTATTTAAAAAAGATAAAGCACCAATAACACCACCCACTAATGCGTAAATACCAAAATCATTTGTTCCAAGAGCATTTAAAATTAATCGAGTTGAAAATAATGCAATAAAAATATTCAAAAACATTTTTGAATATAAAATTCCAGTGTTTAAAATAATTCTTGAGGAATTTTGCATTATAAATTCATCCAGGTTTCTATTTGCTTTGAAGCAATTTCTGTAGCGTTACCATTTTCCTTTAGGCCAACGTTTTTAAAAAATTTAACTAAATCATTTTCAAATTGTTTTTGATTAAACTTTAAAATATTCGTTTCAAGTTCATCATTATTTTCCGCCACCGAAAAAGGAAGATCTTTTAAGTCGAAATAAAAATCTCTGTCATTTTTATAAGCTAAAATATCATTTGCAAATATAAAACAAGGCCTCTTTAATAAAGCATAGTCAAACATACAACTTGAATAATCCGAAACCAAAGCACTAGCTTCTAAAAGCAATTTTTGCATATCTGGATAATTTGTTGCATCAATAACAGAACTATTAAATTCAATTTTATGTTTTAATTTCATAGCCATCGGATGCAAACGAACTAAAATAACCCATTTTTCACTCGTTTTATTTTCTAACACTTCTAAAATTTTTTTCGTATCAATGTTATAACATTCAACACTATCATCGGCTCTAAATGTTGGAGCATATAAAAGAATATTTATGTGGGGAGCTAATTTATAATACTTATGAATTTCATTCACATTTTGATTTTTAAAGAAAATGTCATTCCTCGGCAAGCCACTTTCCAAAAGAGTTCCTTTGTAAAAAAATGCTCGCTTATAAAGTTCTGAAGCCCACTGACTATTTGATAAAAAAACATCTATTAAATTAGAATTCACATGAACTCTTTTCATATATGCAGCATCTAAACTTTCTTTTACATCGCCTTCAACTTTTTTTAAGCCAATCCCACCATGCCATGTTTCCATATAAAACTGATTTTTCCTCTTCCGAGTAAAAGCAAACTTTGTATGACTATCCACCCAAACTTTTGCCGTAGCTAATTCGTAAATCATTTTAAATGAATATAGACCAAATGCAACTTTACGCGTGCCTTTTGGTAATTCTGGATTATACTCAGGATGACAGAGCCAAACTATATCTAAATCCGGGTGTTTGTTTTGTAAGTAATCTGATATGCTTCTTGGGCTATCGCCACAACGTTTTCCACTAAAATTACAAAAGACTATTTTATTCTTTTTGATAGGAAAAAGTCTAAAGAAATAAAACAGACATATTTTAAATGTTTCAGATCGACGAAAAGGTTTGAATATTTTTTTCAGCATAATTCAACCTCTTTTAATGCATCTTCAAACTGTTCACTAGAACAAAGTTTATGAATCAAATCCGCACAGCGTTCAGACGCCATTCCATCATCTTTTAACGTATACTTTGCAAAAAAATCATTTACTTTTTTCAAATAAGATGGCTCTTCAAAATCCAAAATAGCTTTCTCTAATTCATCATTATTTAAAGCACAAGCGAAAGGTAATTCATTTATTTCAAATAACAAACCACGTTCATTTAGATAATTCTTAATGTCTGGAGCAAACATAAACGCAGGTTTTCTAGAGATTAAAAAATCAAACATACAGCTTGAATAATCTGTAATAATAGAATCACTATAAGCTAATAATTCTTGAATATCAGGATAGTCAGTTGCATTTAATGTGTATTCATTGTAAAGAGTTTTCCCTTTACAGTGTTTTTTTGCCCAAGGATGCAATCGCAACAAACAAATCCAGTGACCACCAAATTTATTTTCATACGCCTTTAAAATTCTTTTGATATCAAGCCCTGAATCCCATGCAGCAGTATCCTTTCTAAATGTTGGTGCATAGAATAAAATCTTTGTTTCGCTTTTTAAATTGAAATATTTGCGAATAACATCTTCTTTGGGTTTGACAATCAAATCATTTCTAGGGTAACCGAACTCTGCAATTTTTCCACTATACCAAAAAGCACGCTTATAAACACTTGTACAAAAGCCACTATTTGAAATCATTAAATCAATTAATGGAGAATCATGTAAGGCTTGCTTTATTGATTGTGGAGTAATTTTATCGAGAGCATCTTTTTCACATTTTTTTACACCAATCGCCCCATGCCAAGTCTGAATATAAAATTGCCCCTTTCTTTTTTTTGCAATAATGCTTCTACGAACATTAGTAACCCAAATTTTTGAAGTTACTTGTTCATAAATAGATTGAATAGATTCAAATTTTACAAGTTTTATATAATCAGGAAAACCATTTTCAAATCCATTTTGAACTTGAAATACAATTTTATATTCTGGATACAATTCATGAAGTTTTTCTGCAATGTACTTTGGATTACAACCAAACGAACGACCATTATAGTTATCAAAAAAAATCTTGTTTTTCTGAATAGGGAAAATTCTAAAAACAAAGAAACACAAGGATTTAATGAAAAGTTTTATACTCCTCATATTCATTCCTTTGTACACAACATACTTCGCATTAATCGTCTATACGATTCTTCTAAATTAACTGTTGGTTTCCAACCAAGATTTTGCATTTTTGCAGAAGACAAATGAAGTTCCGTATCTGGAGCATAGCCATAAGTTAACGAACTTTCTGGAACATCAAAAACAACTTTAATGTTATTGTCAGCCAATTTTTTTGCAACCATTTGTGCCATATCTTTAACACGAACATTTGATTCTTCATTTGAAATAGTATATGCTTCACCAGCACAACCTCTTGTCAAAAGAAGCAAAATGCCAATAATTGTATCTCTTGTATAGCAATAATTTCCAAAAGACATTCCTGTCGTATGTAAAATTATATCTCGCTTTTCAAGCGCACTTTTGGCAAATTGAGCAAACACACGATTTTCTGAATAATGTATTCCAGCCCCAAATGTTTGTGACAAGCGCGCCACTTTTATTGGCACATTATATTCACTTGCATAAGCAGTGCATAAACATTCAGAAAGTCTTTTACTTTCTGGATAACAACTTCTAACATTTTCTAAATCAATAAATCCTAAATCTTTTTCTTCAGCTTTTTTAGTAGACGCTTGAACAACGCCAAAAGCTTCCATTGAAGACAAGTAAACAGCACCTTTGGCATTTTTATTTTTAGCAAGTTCTAAAAAGTTCTGAGTCCCATTAATCGCTGTTTGAATAACTTCCACTGGTTTTGTTACAAATTCTTTTGATGCTGTCGCACTTGCTGTATGAACTAAATAATCAACATTTTCTTTAATATCAAATATTTTTGTAACGTCTCCTTCAATAATTTTCAATTCAGCGCGATCAAGAATATCAGCAAAAACAACTTTCGCCTTTTCCATGTTTCGAACACAAGCTAAAATTTTAATACTCGCGTTACAAATTCGATTACGACAAGCAAGAGCTTTTATTATTTGAGACCCAATTAAGCCAGTTGCACCTGTAACTAAAATGGTTGAACCATCTAATAGATTCCAATCCACATTTGAGAAAGCAATAATTTCTAAATCTTCTTGTAATACACTATCTTTTTTAGCTTCTAACATAATTAAAATCCAAAAATTTGAGAATTTTCACGGATTTCATAAATTGCTCTGAATAAATAAAAATCCATTGGCGTTGTGATTTTAATGTTTTCTACAGGACCATCAACCGTTGTTAATTTAAAACCATAATGTTGCATTAAGCTTGCTGAATCAATCATATTCGTATTTCCATCAGCAATAGCTTTTGTATGAACTTCAAAAATATCTTTCATAAAAAAACTCTGCGGGGCACGAGCAAGCTTACAATCTTTTCTATCCATAATCTTAGTTATGGAATTTTTAACATCTGTAGAAACTATTGTTTCTATTGCCGGGGCTACAGTAATTGCAGATCCATTTTCTTTAACGCATAAAATATTATCTGTAATCAATTGTTCAGAAATTAACGGACGAACACCATCATGAATTAAAACTATGGAATCTTTATATTCATCATTATCATGAATTGCCTTTAATCCATTATAAATAGAAGCCTGCCCTGTTTCGCCACCAGGCACAACAAACTTTACCTTTTTAATATGATACCTTTCTAACAATTCTTTAAGGTGTTCAATCCAGTCTTCTACGCAAACAATGCATATTGCATCTATTTCTCTATGCCTTTCAAAATATTCTAATGTATGAATAATAATAGCTCTGCCATTTAATTCCAAAAACTGTTTTGGACGTTGTTTAGAATTCATTCGAGAGCCGACACCACCAGCAAATATCAAACCAACATTTTTCATACAAGTTTACCTACTAAAATTCCAACAATAATCCGCCATGGACATAAATATGGTTACCACGTTTCCGTAATTTTTCATAGCCTGCAAGAATCAGAATAGAAGAACGGTCTCCATTTTTGATATCTACCCCACCGCCTAATTTCCAAATCAAACGTTTATCATTTCCAAATGCGTAACCATAATCACCAGTAAAAACAGGCAAAACGGTAGAACCAAAAGGCAAGCGCAACCAAATAGATGCTGTCACCGGCACATAATATTTACCATAAATATCCTGATAACCACTTCCAATTCCAAAGAAAACCATTTGGTCAAAACGATACCATAAATGCCCTGTTACATCTAAATTAAACAAAAGATCTTCTCTGTCTTCTAAAGAAGAAAGTGTCCCTACTTCTGCAGAAAAGCCGACATCGGCAAACGAATCGGTTGGTGTCAAAAATGAAAACGCAAAAACAAGCCCTAACACAGACAAGATAGTCGAAGAAAATGTTTTTTCTTCACTACGAGCTTCACGGGCCCAACCGCCACCAGTCTGTTTACAAAACGACAAGAAAAATCCTTTAAGCATAGCCATATTCATAGATAAAAAATAATAAGCCTGTGGAATAATTTTAAGTAACGCCAATAAAAAGAACAAAAGAATAGCACCAAAAACAGCGATATAAAATGGTGACGCAGAAAAAGCAAGCACCGCTGATGATAAAATGCACAAAATTCCTAAATGTGGCGAGAACCAACGCAACAATTTATGCGAAAAGAATAAATACGCTAATAGCGGACGAAATGGATTTAGCAAAGGTAAATAAGAGAAGAGATAATTGAAATTAGCTCGCCCGATTCTCACTTTTCTACGGTATTCTCCAGAAGCTTCTTTTGAAGTCACTTCAGTACCAATAGCTCCATTTACAAATGTGCAATAATAACCTTTTTGTAAAATTTTTACGGTTACAAAAAAATCATCCATAACACTTTTTTTCACTGGGAGTGCTGTATAAAGTTCTCGACGAATAGCATACAATGCGCCATTACCGCCAATTAAACGATCAAGCATCCCTTCAAATTTTTTGATTTCAGATTCCAAATCCCAATAAGCACTTTCACCTTTACCTAGAGGCGTTCCACTTAAATCAGAAAGAATTAAATGACCACATACACACCCTATTTTTGAATCATTAAATGGAGCAACTAATTGGCGAACTACATTTGGAAAAAACATTGTATTTGCATCACAGAATAAAAGAATTTCTCCAGATGCTTTTTGTTGAAGCCGATTTAACATTGCCGCTTTACCGGCATTTTTTTCTGCGCGAATTAAAGTGATGCCGCGCTCTGAAAAACGCTCTACAATTTCAGCCGTTTTATCTGCCGAGCCATCGTCTCCTATTAAAATTTCCAAGAGTTCTTTTGGGTAATCTATTTCTAAAAGATTTTCAATTTTCCTTTCAATTATACTTTCTTCATTATAGGCTGAAATCAGTATAGACACTTTTGGCAAAGCGACTTTCTTTTCAGATGGTTTTCTTTTAAAAACTTCACTCAACCAAGGTAATGACAAAGGGAAAAGTATATAGCAATGCACTAAAAGTATAAGTGCACTCCAAAAAACAATCGTTGCCACTAGCAAATATGTTTCCATTAAAGCACCCCTTTCTTTTTAGAGTTTTTCTGGAAGCCTTCATAAAGAATTTTATCTAAAAAACGCAACATTCCCTCTTTTCCCATAGCGCCACTCAATGAAAGTAGCGATACTCCAGAATAATCTAGAATAACATAGCTGGGGATTCCTTGTAATTTTAAAACGCTTGTGTAACATTCTTTTATAGGAACATTCTTGCTTTCACAAAAAACAGAATCCATTGAATCCACGTTTAAACGAACAGCATAAAAATTGTCTTCTATTTTTTTCTGCACGGCTTTATCTGAAAAAACATTGGCTTGCATCACTTGACAAGGCACACACCAATCAGCATAATATTCAACAAATATTGGACGTTTATCTTTTTTTGCAAGCATTAAAGCCTCTTGCATGGGTTTCCAAAAGGAATCTGCAAAAGAAAATCCAACAAATAAAAATAATCCTAAAAGAAATACTTTCATTTGGACTCCTTACTTTTTGTTTTTTGCAAAGTGTCTACATAAGAAAGCACTTCTACTTGAAAAGCATTCCACATTGAATAATTTTTTTGCAATTTTTCAAATTCTTTTGAAAACGACTCAATAGTAAATCCATATTTTTCAAGAATGGATTTATTTAAAAGATTAGCTTCGGGACGTGTTCCATAGATTTCAGTTATCGCACGCATTTCAACATAAGCTTTACTAAAATTGGGAGAAATATTTCCCGAATGTTCCTGACAAGCGCACAGAACAAAAATCAAAAAGGATATCAGAAATCCCATTTTAATTTTCACTTTCGCTGAGAGCATTTTCAAAAAGCCCTTCTACAAATTCTTGCTTATTAAAAGGCACTAATTGGTCAATTCTTTCACCAACGCCAATCCAGCGAATTGGAATCTGCAAAGAACCTGCTATAGATAACACAGAACCACCACGTGCAGTACCATCTAATTTGGTAACCACAATACCAGTCAAAGGAAAACTTTTGTGGAAAATTTTGGTTTGATTTATCGCATTTTGCCCAGTGGTTCCATCAATAACAAGCCAAATATCATGTGGGTAGCTTTCGTCGTGTTTTCGCATAACGCGAACTACTTTAGAAAGTTCATCCATCAAATAATCTTTATTATGCAAACGACCAGCCGTGTCTACAAGAACAACATCACAACCGCGAGCTTTTGCAGCGGCGCAGGCGTCAAAGGCGACGGCCGCAGGGTCTGAGCCTTCCTGGTGTCGAACAAATTCGGCACCAGAACGTTCCGCCCAAGTTTCTAACTGTTCAATAGCTGCCGCGCGGAACGTATCGCCTGCCGCAATCATTACCTTTTTACCTTCAGAAGCAAAACGCGATGCCAGTTTGCCAATAGTCGTTGTTTTACCAGCACCATTTACGCCAATTACAAGAATCACATGCGGAGAACCTTTAAGTTCAAACTGCGGCGGATCCTGCAATAAACGTTCTGCTTCATTACGCATAATGGACAAAACTTCTTTTTCTGTCAACGATTTTCCAAGAGCATTTTCACGCAGAGCATCTGTCAACAAGAAAGCCGCTTCCACACCGACATCCGCTTTAATTAAATGTTCTTCTAAATCTTCCAAAGTTTCGTCAGTGATTTTTCCGACGCCAACAATACCTTTCAACTCGCCAAGCAAAGCTTCACGAGTTTTTTGCAAACCAGATTTTATTGCTGAAAAAAGACCCATTAGCGATAACTCTCTACAATATCCACTAAACCATAAACTTTTGCAGCTTCTGCGGCAAACCAATTATCACGTTCCGTATCTTTATCAATTTCTTCAACTGATTTTCCTGAATGACGAGCTAAAATTTCTGTCGTCACTTCACGGATACGAAGCATTTCTTCTGCCTGAATCTGAATATCTGAAGCAGGACCTGTCATTTGTCCGTGAATCAATGGCTGGTGAATCATAATACGAGCATTTGGCCATGCATAACGCTTACCTTTTGCCCCAGCCACTAAAAGAACTGCCCCCATAGAAGCCGCTTGACCACAACAAACCGTAACCACATCGCTTTCTATTGCCTGCATGCAATCATAAATAGCTAAGCCACTAGAAATAACGCCACCAGGACTATTGATAAACAAAATAATATCGTCGTGAGAAATTGAATCTAAATACAATAATTGCTTTACAATGCGTTCTGCACTTTCATCATCGACTCCGCCCCAAAGGAAAATTCGTCGATTATTAGCTAGATGTTCTTCTGCTTGTTTCAAAAAATCACTTTTCTTTGTTTCATCTTGTTTTTGTTCACATTTCATAGAAAACATAAAAAACTCCATTTTTTCTCAAATTTAAAAAAAAATCCTTCTAACATCTCGCCAAGCAAGAGCATATTTGATATCTTTTGCGTATGATTTCGCAAGGTCATATTGTAGGATTGCTAAATCCCGAGATTCTTCTTGAGCTAGAACAAAACCCAAGCGGTGAAATAGCCCAGATAACTTCTTTATGTTCTGCCTTAGAAATCCGTTACGATTGGTTTGAAAACGAAACGGAATGGCCTAGCTTGTCTTCTCGCATACGCTCTATTTTTCCGGACAAACTTCAGATAGGAACGATTCGACTTGTTCGGGATGGAGGATTATTTGACAATTCTAGTGCAACTATGCGCCTCAAAAACTGGGGACAAATTCTTACAGAAGAACAAACCCCAGACCTTTTAGACCTTGAACAAGATTGTCTTTTTGATTTTGAAGCATTAAACGCTCTTGCCTCTGCGAGAGATGTAAAAATTTTCATTTCTCAGCATAATTTTTTACGCATCCCGCCTTATCCAGTCCTCACCACTCTTGTAGAAGATGCAAAAAGAGTCGGTGCATCTGGCGTCAAAATAGCTGCTATGAGTAATGCCGAGGGCGATTCAGACCCTCTCTACGACTTTATTCAAGAATTTTCTAAAGATTTTCCTTATTTTTCAGCATTTGCTATGGGAAACACAGGAAAACCAAGCCGAATACTTTCTTTGTTGAAAGGAGCGAACCTTTCTTATGGCAGTATTTTAGAATCTTCTGTTCCTGGGCAACTTTCTGTACGGCTTATGCACGAGATTTTAACAAAAATCACAGAAATTAATGACGAAACAGCTATTCGTCAGTTTTTAAATCAATCTTTACTCTAAATTATTCTTTAAAAATCTCCCCAATCGGCTGATTTTTTGCTAAACTATCTTTAATTGTTTCTTTTCGAGGATTTTTATGCGTCTTTCTGAAAGATTTGTAGACAATTGTGTTATCATCAATTCTTCGTCTACTGACAAAGAAAGCATCTTAAATGAAATGGTTGACACCTTGTGCCGAGCCTACCAGTTAGAACATCGTGATGAAATTTTTGAAGCGGTTTTTGCTAGAGAAAAATCTCGCTCTACTGGTATTAGTTGTGGTTTAGCGGTTCCTCATGCCAAAGTAGATTACGTGGATCGCATGTGCATGGTGGCTGCAACTGTAAAAGATGGTATTGACTTTGATTCTTTTGATGGCGAACCTGTTTTTCTTTTGATTTTAATTGTTAGCCCAGGAAACACGGTTGGGCCACACTTAAAAGCCCTTTCTTCTGTAAGTCGCTTGCTCGCTGATGGGGCTGTTCGTCAAGATTTAATTGAAGCAGAAACTCCATCAGACTTCCTTACAATTCTTCGCAAAGCCGAAGACAAATACCTTTAAAATAAGGACAATTAGCTCAGTTGGTTTAGAGCGCTGCCTTCACACGGCAGAGGTCACTGGTTCAAATCCAGTATTGTCCATAAAAAAGTCCCGGAAGCCCGGGACTTTTTATATTACTTTAGTACAGCTTCAACAAATTTTTTGCAAGTAGTTTCTGGATCGGGAGTTCCAAAAATAGCACTCCCCACAACAAAAATATTAGCCCCTGCTTCTTTAGCTAAAGCTATTGTTTCCAGGTTTACGCCGCCATCAATTTGAATATCTTTTTCGGGGCAAAGTGCTCGTAGCCTTTTGATTTTTTCTAGAGTATAAGGAATCAATTTTTGACCACCAAACCCTGGATTTACCGACATAATAAGCACCATATCTACAATGTCTAATACATGTAGAACACTTTCCAATGGAGTTGCCGGGTTTAATGCTACTGCTGGTTTGCAACCAAGTTCACGAATTTGGTGTAATAAACGGTCTAAATGGTTTGTAGTTTCAGCATGAACAGAAATATAAGTTGCGCCTGCTTTTGCAAATTCTTCTACATATTGTTCTGGGTTTGAAATCATTAAATGGCAATCAAGCGGAAGAGAGGTTCCTTTGCCGATACATTTAGAAACACCAGGGCCAAAACTTACATTTGGAACAAAATGGCCATCCATAATATCTAAATGAACAAGACCTGCACCACCATTTTCAATAGCTTTTAAACCTTTGCCTAATTCAAGAAAATCGGCATTTAACACACTTGGAGCGATAATTTGCTGTAAACTCATACTGCCAAATATAAAAATATTGCTCTTTTCTAAAAGACTCTTAAGCGCCATTTCCCCTTATTTTTGATAAAGCGAAAAAGAACCTAGTCAAATTCGTAAATTTTTTTTAATATTGTGCTAACTTAAAATAGGAGAAATGAAATATGGCAACCACAAAGAAAACTGCTGCAGAAAAAGCACCAAAAGCTACTGCCAAGAAAGCTTGCGCCACTAAGGCTCCGGCAAAAAAAACTTGCGCTACTAAAAAAACTTGCGAAGCAAAAGCCGCAAAACCTGCTGCTAAGAAAGTAGCCCCAAAAAAGGTTTCTGTTGAATTTGTTGCTGATTGTCCGCTTGCTACTACAGTTTCTGTTGCAGGTGCTTTCAACAATTGGGCAGTTGATGCAGACATGCTCAAGAAAGAAAAGAAAACCGGCCTTTGGAAGGCAAAACTTTCTCTTCTTCCTGGCGATTACGAATACAAGTTTGTATGCGATGGCAAAAACTGGGACGAAGGCGATAACAAGATTAAACACGTTTAATTTTGTTGTTGTATTTGGCTTAAGACTGGCGTTGAATCTACGCAAACTTGCACAAGCGTTTTTTAAAACCCACTTGTTAACATTCTGCTAGTTTAGCTTTTAAATTTTTGTCATAAGAATCTACCGCCGAGCTATGCTCGGCGGTATGTTTTTTGAAATTTTTCTATTCAGAAAAATTTCCTGACTCCAAATAGAAAAAAGATATATTTTGGGTACATATTAGTTTCCCCATAAGGCAGCCACAGAATAAGGAGGGGATATGAAAAAGCTTGCTTATATAATAGCCTTCTTTGCGTTACTAGGGTATGCACAAACTAGATATTTGTATTTAAATTCTGAACATGAGGATGGAACGCAAAGCGAGATAGATGGTTCTGATTGGTTTTTATATTTTGGTCAGTGGAGTGTAATTTCTACGAGACTTCTTGTTTTTGACTCTGCAGAGGTCATTCTTGAAGACATTGATTATGATTACTTTCATGATTCTATTCCAAATGCAATGATATTAGATTCTACAGTTTTACCAGATTCTATGCCCATATCGCCATTAATTTTACATGCACAAGAAAATGAAGGATGTCCTCTTTGGGGATCGTGGGGATCGTCTTGTGGTCATTTTGCATTTGGTTTTCTTGTAATAGAAAAAGAAAATTACTCTGATTCATTATGGGTTGCTCCAATAGGGTATATTTCTGATTCTAGTAAAGCTTTAGATTTTAGAAATGATTTTTTAGAGTCTCGGGACTTTTTTTCTGTTCTTGAGAGAGAAAAGTATTTTGATGATATGTCTTATTACTGGTTTGACTCACCAGGTAAATTTTATAATGATTCAATAGGAAATTTTTCTGTAAATTTGCGCTCGGATGATTCTTTATTTTTTATTTATAAAAGGGATACTTCTTTTGCGGTTTGTCGTTATGACTTTAATTATTATCCAATTGAAGATGTATTAAAAGCCAAGGATTTACTTTCTGAATCTAGTGATGTAAAATGCACACGATATACTGATGATGGTTCTCAATGTATTGAAAAAACATTTTTAGTCGAAAGATATTACAATTACAGGCATAATCCATATATTATTTGCAATCAGGTTAATGAGGATGAAATTATTTATTCCATTATAAAACCCACTCCTCCCCCATCATATATTGATAGTAGTTATAAAATTCTAACTGGATTTATTCATCAAAATCACACTAGAAAAACCTACTCCCCAGCAATATACAGAGTAAACGGCACAAATTCTAAAAACAATAAATCCAGTAATATCTTGTATGGCAAAGAACGTGCCGTGCGGTATTTACGAGAAGATTGAATGATTTTATGTTATCTTAGAAAGCAAAATCACGATATCACCCTGGACTCTATCAATCGCATTGCTCTTTTTAGAGTAACAAAAATTTCTTGACACCAACTCAAAAAAATATATTTTTCTTACACACTTTTAAGGCAAGGAGTTTAAAATGAAAAAGTTCTTTATGCTTTTTTGCATACTTTTTGCAACAAACGCCTTTACAGCAGAAATTTGCAATGATTCAAATTTTCCTACAGGTACTTGTCATGCAACAGGTTATGTTTGTGGCCTTGCCTATGATATGAACTCAAAAGAATCTACGCCTGCCAAAAGAATACTCAATTTTCATATCGGTAAAACAGCTAATTGCTTAGAATACGAAACGACCAATATTTCAGGAACTTCTGTTCCATTACGCATATTCTATTACCTTGACGAAAATGAAAATGCTGATGCATTGAACATGGTTATGACAGGTTCAATAGCAATGTCAGCAGCAAATCACCGCTATCCTGTGAATGTTGTTTATAAAAAAATTACAGGTGTTTCTAACGCTGTATTTCTAGTGGCTATTCAACAAAAAGAATTTTAACAATTGATAGGTTTTCAAATGTTGAGAGGCCTTTGTCTTTTGCTGCTGTTTGCAATACAGTTATTGGCCAAGGAACAAGTCCCCTTGACAATTCAGTTACTTTCAGAAAGACATCGCACTGAATGGAATTGGGTTGAATACAGATTAAAACTTACCAATACATCAACCACATCAATTATCAATCCAGAAGTTTATTACTTTGCAGAAAATACAGAAGATTCTAGCCTTCTTTTAGATGTGGATTACGTCACTTATTTTTATTCAACAAAGGTAGAATCATTTATTACTGGAGCATATAATATTTTTCAAATAAAATTAACGGGTGTTTTACAACCCTCCCAATCACTAGATATTCATTTTAGAATACATAAAAATAATTGGAGTGCATGGGATTGCTCAAAAGATTTTTCTTACCAACAAAAATCAGCTACACCAGAACCGCATTATTGGGTAGCTGTTTATGACGCTTCAAAAGAATTGCTGTGGGGAGTTGATCCCGTTTCTGGCAAAAGAAAATCTGATGTTGTTTTGTGGTATGATAGAGGCGGAAAATCTGTAATTTATCCATATTCAGGAGATTCAACAGAGATTTTAAATCCTGGCCGTTTTTGGTTGTTAAAAGAAACTCCTTTGTCAAGCAAAGAAAGAAAACTATTAAAACAAAATGAGATAGACGATTTAGAAGGAAGTAAATATCAGGGATTTTCTTTGTATCTATTAAAAGTCCATTCTAAACAAATGAAGAAAATTTTAAATGAAAACATGTATGGATTTTATAACACCTTCCCTGTTGATGATACTACAAAATTAACATTAGAACTTTTGCCTGAAGAGGAAAATTTAGATTCACTTTCTATAACAATTTCTTGTTTTGCTGATGTTTCTATGGAAGTATGTAAAAGCATTGCGCAAAATTGTGGTGTAAAAAATGTTAAAATCGACCACCATGAGATTTTAGGGTTATTGTCCAAAAATCAAAAAGATTGTTTGCTAGAACATAATGACATTGAGTATGTAGGTGTTGTACGTTTAGGAGCTCCTTTAAACGACGTTGGTAGAGAAGCGATTCATGTGACCGAATTGCAAAATTCAGACGAATGGAAAAATTATTTAAAACAAAAAAATGCTGATCTAGAATGGCTATCTAATGCAGGTTACACTGGAGAAGGAATTGTTGTAGGAGTATATGATTCTGGAATTGATTGGAGTCACCCCGATTTTAATGAAATAGATGAAAATGGAAATATGGTTCCTAGAAAAGTTCGAAAAGAGGAGTTATTTGTTAAAGAAGAGAATAAGGATAACGTATTAGCACAGATGAAAGAATTCTCACCCTTTGAGGAAAATAATGACTCATCCTTTTGGCACGCGACTACAGTTGCTGGCATTTTAGGAGGAAATGGCTCTTTTTCTCCAGAATACAAATATCGTGGAGTCGCTCCAAAAGTACATTTTTACTCTGGAGCAAATGGTTACAATGGACAAATTGGCCATGTGGTTAATCATTCGCATATAGACGTTAATAAGTGTGGCTGGTATGAAATAACGAATTATAATGTCGACAAAAATATTTTTTACAATTGGAAAACTTTTACTGATGATGGTGATACGTTAACAAAAGCAGTCGTTGTAGGAGCTGGCAATAATGGGTTTGCTAGTCCAGGAGAAAAATACGGTTACCAAATTGGTTATCATTCCATTCTTTCTAATTCAAAAAACGCAATTACAGTTGGGAATTACTCTGCTTTAACAGGAATTCGCTTTTCTAAATCTAGTATGGGACCAACTTGGGATGGTCGTATTAAACCTGATGTAATGGCTCCCGGAGCAGAATTAGAAATAGTTAATGAAAAAGTAATCCCTATTCATTCTCCCTACCCATGTAATGAAAAAAATATGGAAAGTTGTTATTTTGATATGCCAGATGGTGGAACTTCTATGTCTGCCCCATTTGTTTCAGGCATTGCCGCTTTAATCTATCAACGATACAGAGAAATAACAGGAATTCCTTTGGACAAGAAATCATTGCGAAATTCAACAGTCAAAGCTATGCTTATTCACACAGCAGAAGATATGGAAGTATCCATTACAGAAGAAATAAAAAAATATATGAGACCTAACCCTGATATTACACATTCAGAAAATGATGGGAATAATTATTATACACCTTATGGAAAAGGTCCTGATTTTGCTACAGGTTGGGGTAAAGTCAATGCAAAAAAAGCACTTCAAGTTTTAGAAGAAAATCGCTACCTGGAAACAGAAATTGCAAATGGTGTAGAAAAACGTTGGAATCTGTATATTGCCCCAAGCAAAGACGCCTTCCGTGTAACCATGGTTTGGGACGATGCTTATGGAAAGATAGATTCAATAATACCTCCAAAACTTTTCTATACGGATTCTAAATTGGTCAATGATTTAGATATATATTTAATTTCACCTTCAGGGAAATACCATTATCCATGGAAATTAAATCCATTACCAACAGATGAATTAGAAAAAACAACCTTTGGATGGCGTTATAAGGGTACGGAAAAAATAAAATTACGTGACATTCAAGACGCCGTAAGAGATTGCAACAAACCCTATAGATTAGATTCTGAATGTTTTGACCATTTAAATAATGTGGAAGTTGTTGATGTAGATAATCCTGAATCAGGAATATGGCAAGTGGTTGTAATGGGAACAAGTATTACCCAAGGGAATGGCATTTCAGATAAAAATGCCCAAGTTGTATCTTTAGCAAGTGATGTTCCTTTAAATGATTCAATTTGTGGCGTAGTTTCCCCATACCCACCTATGTCAACTTTGCAATGTGAATATGATTTAGGGGATAATCTTGAGAATTACGTTATTTTTGGCGAGGAGGCAACTCTCGGTTCTGGAGATACAATTTATATTTATGATGCAAAAGATAAATTGCTAAGCAAATCCACGGGTTCATCACTTGCAGGTAAACGCATAACATTTCATACAAACAAATTAAAGATTGTTTTAGATAGTGATAACGATGGAGTTGAAGGTTTTGGTTATAGAATTAAAAAGATTGAAAGTTTACCGTACACCATTTTGCCTATACTTTTTAAGGCTGCCACAGAATAAGGAGGGGATATGAAAAAGCTTGCTTATATAATAGCCTTCTTTGCGTTACTAGGGTATGCACAAACTAGATATTTGCATTTTTACGATGATAAGTATGAGTTTTTTGAATACTGTTTAGATATTTATTACGATATATTTTGGCCTGCAGAATATTTTGACTCATACAACCCTCTTTACCATATCGACACTCGCGCGATTAGCATTATAAATTTTGATTCCAGTGGTGTTTTATTTGATTATGGAGATACGTGTTCAAACTATAAGTACATATCAAACCCAAGGGAACATTATGCATTAGCATTTTATGATTTAAAGGATTCTGTTTTTCCTCCATTAATTGTGCAAATGCTTCAAGGGGGTGTAGGAGTACTTGCATCAACATCATCAAATTCAACATCATCAAATATATCATCAGATCACATTGGTATTTTGACAATTGAAAAAGAAAATTATTCTGATTCATTATGGATTGCTCCTATGGGTTACATTCCTGATTCTACCAAGGCTTTTGATTTTAGAAATGATTTTTTAGAATCAAGACAATTTACAGATTCCCTAAAACAAGAAAAATACTTTCACATTTCACATGCTTTTTTTAATGATTCTATGGGAAACATGTCTCTAAACTTTCGAAAAAATGACGACTCGCTCTTTTTCGTATATAAAAAGGATACTTCTTATGCAGTATGTTACTATGATTATGAATATGCATCTGTCAAAACTCTCACTCAGTACTCATATTCTGAAGGTGTTATCTGTGAAGTATATAACGATAAAAAGGATACTTGCTTAAAAGAAAAAAAATTTCATACAAATAAATACGAATATCTTTCAAAACGTTATTTTACTTGTAAACAAGTTGATGAAAATGAATTGGCTTATAAAATTATAAAGCAAATCATATTACCTTTTGAATTGGATACTATATATTGGACTTTTGATTACAACAATCCACCTCAACCTATCTTAAAAAATAAGAACTCTGTTAAAACCTACTACCCAGCAATATACAAAGTAAACGGCACAAATTCTAAAAAAAATAAATCCAGTAATATCTTGTATGGCAAAGAACGTGCCGTGCGGTATTTACGAAAAGAATAAATAATTGGATGAAATTGAATATGAAAAAGCTTGCTTTCATAATCGTTTTCTTTTCTTTACTAGGATATACACAAACCAGATATTTGCATTTAGATGATGTGAATAAGGGTTTAAGATTTAATTGTAATTATAGATTTTATTGGCCTGTTCAATTTTTTGTTCCAAATGTTATAGATGAATCCTCAAAATTTTTTAGCATAAATGACCCCTATTATCATATCGCGAATGTTATAAATTATGATTCTAATGGTGTTTTTTTAGACCCAGCAGATAATTGTACCTCTTATAAATATATGTTTGACACTATAAGTTATTATGCTTTAGAAATTGGTGGTTTAGATAAATCAAATCCTGTAATTCCTCCACTCATAATCCAAATCAATGAAGATTATTCCCGCCCTAAACCTCTTCCGTATGTTCAATTACATCACATTGGTATTTTAACAATAGAAAAAGAAAATTACTCTGATTCTTTATGGATTGCTCCTATAGGCTACATTCCTGATTCTACTAAAGCTTTTGATTTTCGAAACGATTTTTTAGAATCAAGACAATTTACAGATTCCTTAAAACAAGAAAAATACTTTCACATTTCACATTCATTTTACAACGATTCTATGGGGAATTTTTTATTAAATATGCGATTTGATGACTCTCTTTTTTTAGTGTACAAAAAAGATACTTCTTATGCGACATGTTATTATGATTTTAAGTTCATTAAATATGAAATTAAAAAGACACTAAATAAAATATGTTATAAATACAGTATGATAACCCCTTCTGAGTGTATAGAAGGAGAGTTTGTTTACATAGAACACTATGGATTTTCTCCAGAACGTATTTTTACTTGTAAAAATATTAATGTAAATGAATTGTCTTATCACATAGCAAATAATTATATGGCAGATAGCATAGATACTACGTATACAAAAATTCATTATAACGAGGAAGAACCCCAGCTTATTTTTAAAAACAAAAATATTATTAAACCCTATTCCCAGGCAATCTACAGAATAAACGGAACAAATTCTAAAAACAATAAATCCAGTAATGTTTTGTATGGCAAAGAACGTGCCGTGCGGTATTTACGAAAAGATTGAGTTCTTGTAAAAAGAAGAATGAGCATTTTTCTCCACTTTACCTCTGCTTAATTCATAAGGCGCAAAACATTTTACTAAATTTTCTTTATGAATTATTCTATTCCTAAAGATATTTTTGTAAAAGCCGCCAAAGAGTATGGAACGCCTCTTTGGATATATAACCGCGAAACTATAGAAGAACGCGTCAAAGAGACAAAAGTTTTTGATGTGGTGCGCTATGCACAAAAAGCTTGTTCAAACCTTTCTGTTTTGGCATTAATGAAACGCCTTGGCGTTGTAGTAGATGCCGTTTCGGCGGGCGAAATTGTTCGTGCTTTAAAAGCCGGTTACAAAGGTGGAATAGAAAAAGGGAAAGCTCCGGAAATTGTTTATACTGCTGACATTTTCGACGCAGACGCTTTAGAACTTGTAAAGCAACACAAAATTCCGGTGAATATTGGCTCTCCAGATATGATCGAACAACTGGCTGCGGCAGGTATTCGTACAGACCTTACTCTTCGCGTGAATCCTGGTTTTGGACATGGTCACTCAAGCAAGGTAAATACTGGTGGAGATTTATCAAAGCATGGCGTTTGGCATGAACAAATTAAAGAATGTGTTAAGTTAGCTCAAAAACATGGAATGTGGATTTCTGGCTTACACATGCACATTGGTTCTGGTTCAGACTTTGAACACTTAGCCAAAGTTTGCGATTCTATGTGCGATGCCGCCCGCGCTCTTGGCAGCCATCTTAAAACTATTTCTGCCGGCGGAGGTCTCCCTATTTCTTATAAAGAAGAAGAAAAAGGGAACCGGATTGATATGCAACTTTATTTTGAACTTTGGGATAAAGCGAGAAAACGTATTGAACAAAGCATTGGACATTCTGTTTCTTTAGAAGTTGAGCCAGGGCGTTATCTTGTAGCAGAAAGCGGTTATCTCGTATCAGAAATTAGAGCCATTAAAAAGCAAGCCGATAATACATTCTACTTAGTGAATGCAGGCTTTACCGATTTGGTTCGCCCGAGTTTCTATGGTAGTTATCATGGGATTTCTATTATCGCTTGCGACGACCGCGAATTAAATGAATCCGAAAATGTCATTGTGGCAGGTCCTCTTTGTGAATCAGGCGATGTTTTCACTCAAGAAGAAGGCGGTTTTGTTGTCACCCGTAATTTGCCCAAAGCACAAGTCGGTGATTTGCTAATTCTTCACGATGCCGGCGCTTATGGTGCTTCTATGAGCAGTAATTATAATAGCCGTCGTTATGCTGCAGAAGCTATGTATTCAAAAGGTGAACTCAAACTTATAAGAGAAAGGCAATCTTTTGAACAGATGCTTCAAAACGATAAAGTGATTGATTTTTAACTCTAAATTCTCTTTATTCATAATGTTTTAACCTTTTCTCCGATAGCTGCGCTATCGGAGAAATCTTTTTTTCGCATTTACCCTGCAATTTATCGCCTTTTTATAAATGAGAAAAAAAAGCCAATAATAAATTTTTATATTTGGAACATTCAAATTCTCCCTTTCAAAAAAAGGACCTTTATGTCTGATCGTTTTATCGTGACCGGCAATTTCACCGACGATCCGTTCGCCATTGATATGGCGCAATATATCGGACTCCGTGAAGATATTTCCGATATGGTTTCTCTAAAAACCTTTGCAAATTCTGAATTTTGCCCTCGTTATATGCTTGATGCTGACGATATGGAAAATATCGGGAATCGTTTAGAAGGAAAAATTGTTTTAATTTGCTCTGTTTCAAACCATGAACGCAGCCGTAATGATTATGCTATGCGTAATTGCATTCTTGCTCGTGCAGCAAAAGATAACGGGGCTGAACAAGTGGTTCTTGTAGAACCAGACCTTTTCTATAGTGCTCAAGACCGCGGTCCTCACCGTATAGGTGAACTCGAAAAAGATAGACCAGATGTTGATTTAAAGAAATTTGATGGTCAGGCTTTTACTTCTCTTCTTTACGCTGAACTTCTAAAAAAATCTGGTGTAGATGCAGTAGTAACTGTTCACAACCATAGTATCAAGGTACAGAATCTCTTTGCTGAAATTTTTGAAGGAAATTTTCACAACTTGATTCCAACTGAAGTTTACGCTCATTATATTAAAACATCCAATTTTGTACAAACGGGTAAAGATGGCGACAACTTAGTAATAGTCGCTCCGGATAAAGGAGCAAGGCCATTTATGAACGCCGTCTTTGATTCTTTGCAATTATCTGAATGCAAACGCGTGGTTATGGATAAAGTCCGTACTGGCGAACGTGAAATCAGCATGACTTTTAACCCGGAATTATCTGATATAAGTATTGAAGAAATTGAAGGGAAAGACGTAATAGTTTTTGATGATATGGTTCGCACAGGCACTACAATCGTTCAATGTTGTGAACATATTAAAAAGGGTAACCCTAACCGTGTTTGCTTTGGGGTAACGCACTTCCACACAAGTCCAGAAGCTCGTGAAAAATTAAATAGCCCTGCTATTGATGAAATTCTCACAACATCAACTCTTCCAGATATTATGAACCGCGATTGCCAGGGCCGTCTTCGTCGTAAACTAACCGTGATGAAACTTGGAAAATGGCTTGCTCGTCATATTATGGAAATGTATGGTTTAAATGATGGACGTTTCCAAAAAGACTTCTACAAAGTTGATATGAGCTCTAAGAACCCTCGTTGGCCGCCTCCTAATTTCTATTAATTTTTTCTGTTTAACCTCAATAAAATTGGATTCACTTTTCAATAAAAAGGAACCCTATGAAAGTCACTAGCAGCGACCGCTTAGAAAAACTTCTCCCGGATTCTCCAATCCAGAAAATTACTACGCCAATTGAACGTTTGCTTCGAATGGAAATGACTGGTGGTATAGTTCTTATTGTAATGACTATAGCCGCTTTATTGTGGGCAAATCTTTCTCCAGAATCCTACAAGCATTTTTTCCATCAAGCGGTTTCATTGACTATAGGGTCTTGGACTGGTTCTGCTGACTTGCATTGGATTATTAACGATGCTTTAATGACCCTTTTCTTCTTTGTGGTTGGCTTAGAAGTGAAAGGTGAAATCACTTATGGAGAGCTAAAAGACCCTAAAGCGGCAAGTTTGCCTATTATTGCAGCCGCTGGCGGTATGCTTGCTCCGGCGCTCATATTCTTAGCTCTTTGCCCTCCAGATGCAACTCGAGGTTGGGGAATTCCTACCGCTACCGATATTGCTTTTGTTGTTGGGTGTATGGCGCTTCTTGGCAAAAAAGTACCGCATGCTTTACGCGTTATGATTTTGACTCTTGCTATTGCCGATGACATTGGTGCTATTCTTGTGATTGCTATTGGCTACCCTTCTGGCGATGGAGTTGCTTTTACAGCTCTTGGCGTTGCATTTGCTTGTCTTGTTTTAATCAATGCACTTTTCCGTTTAGGCGTTCGTTCTTTTATGATTCACCTGGTTTTAGGTATTGTTGTTTGGGCTGCATTTGTAAAAAGTGGCGTTCACCCAACAATTGCAGGCGTTCTTCTTGGCCTTTCTATCCCGGCAAAATCTATTGTTGGCAGTGAAACTCTTGCTAATTATACAGCACGAATTGGCAATTTCTTGCAAGGCGGCCCAGCCATTGACAGCCACCAAAAATTTGAAATTTTCAATACCCTAAAACGTGGCGCTCGTGAAAGTTTACCTTTGCAAGAACGCCTTTATAAAACATTGAACCCTTGGGTAAATTATTTGATTATGCCTGTTTTTGCTCTTGCTAATGCCGGTGTTGAAATCAAGCTTGGCGGCGGTATTGAAGTTCCTGTTTTAATTGCAGTCGCTATAGCTTTAATTGTAGGAAAACCTATTGGCATTTTCATTTTCTCTTTCCTTGCTGTAAAAATCGGCATTTCAAAAAGACCTTCTGGGTATTCCTGGGGAACTCTTCTTGGTGGCGGTATGCTTGCAGGCATTGGTTTTACAATGGCTCTATTTGTGTCAAGCCTTGCATTTGAACCAGGTTTACGCCAAGATTCGGCAAAACTTGGCATTCTCTTAGGAAGCATTAGTGCCGCTATCATAGGAACTCTTTACCTTTCAATACTTGGTAAATGCAAAAAGAAATAAAATCTCTTTTATAAAAAACAGGTCTCTTTTTTAGAGACCTGTTTTTTATTTTCTCCCTTTACGAAAACTCGTTTATTTTTAAGCGTTTTTAAAGACTTTTGTCGTGTTTTAAATCTAGATAATTTCTATTTTGTGGGCGCTTTATTTTCTTAATGCGAAACTTTCGCGAAGAAGCTTATTTTGAAGAAAAAAATTTTGGTTCGCATCTCGCAAATCGGGTTTGTCGGGTTACTATCCGCTGCCGTATTTTCTTTTGCGCAAAGCGATAACACAAAAGATTCTTCTGAATACAAATCACCTGTCCAATACTTTGATTTACCTCCAAATGTCACCCCTCTTGATGGGTTATTGCCAAGTGGTGGTATTGGACAAAGTAATTCGTTAATGTCTTCTCCAAGAAACATTATTCAAGATCATGAAATTGATGTTGGAACAAGAAGTCTTGAAGTTAAAGAAAAATATGTAAACCCTTTATCAAAAGATACAACAGAACTTTGGTCCGCTAGTTACCCAGAACTCGCTGATTATGTAAACGATATGTACGATATCGGGTTAAATCGCCTTTGGCTTAACTCGCTTATCGGAAACAAAAATGATGGTTACACACCACCAGAAAAAGGTTCTGAATTTGACATTTCTATTCCTGTTCCAATGCCTGCCTGGATGAAAACTTTTGGTTTTGATAAACCAAAATTATTCTTGCAAGGGACAATGGATATTCGTTTGAAAGGTTATGGTGAATATGATGATGCTCCTGGTAGCACTGAACGCAGTTTGTTCCCATCGCCTTCACTTTCTTACGACCCTAGTTTTATGGTCAAAGGAAAAATCGGGCCTTATGTGACAGTTGAAATAAACAATGTTGAAAGTGGTCTTGGCGTAAAAAACCAAGTACGCGTTGTTTATGAAGAATCTTACAAAGGCGAATTTGAAGATTACATTTTACAAAGAATTGAAGCTGGTACTACTTCTTTAAGTCTTAGTGGTACAGAATTAACAGGTTATTCTGAAAATCACCAAGGATTGTTTGGCATTAAAGCCGATTGGAAATTTGGCGACTGGAATGTCACCACTATTGCTTCTCAAGATGGAGGCAGTCAAGAATCTTACACAATTAACGCAAGCGAAAGCACTTCTGAATTTCAAATTTTAGATAAGAATTTTTTGGCTTATCGTTATTACTTCTTAAACCATGAAGCAAGAAACAATTATATCAGCGCAGGGATTGCTGGTAAAACAACTGCTTCTTATGCAGCAACTGGGCTTAAACTTTATAAGAGAAGTAACCTCAATTCAACAGAAGATGTTTTGGATAATATTACTGTTGTTTATGTAACTCCATCAGGGCAAACCATTGAAAAGTCTGTTGAACGCATGACAGAAATCCCTGCTAAAGATTACACTTATGATTCAAAGACAGGTATCCTAAAAATTTCTGGAGCCAATCGCAATACATTGATTGCTGCTAGTTGGAGTGGTGATGGCACGGGGCGTCCGGGGACAACTGTTCGCGATGGATCGCGCCTTGTACTTATACAATGGGACGCTACTCTTTCTGAATTAAAAGATATTGACAAGTTGATGCTTCGCAATGTTTATTCTGTTGGTATTTCTGATGAAAGCGCTTCTAGTTTTGTTTTGAGAATGAAAACAAAATCAGGCGTTAGCGGCGATTACTTAAAACGCCTTCGTGTTGCCGACACAACCACAGGAGCTCCTTTAGTTAATGACGCTACCATTTTTAGAAAAAATTCTACTGGCGGTTATAGCGGAGAAATGTGGTTACCTTGCGTGCCTGCAAAAGAATACTCGGGCGCAAACGCAGCAGAACGCGCAAGACAAAACTGTCTTGAACCTTTAAGAAACCTTGATTCTTCTGCTGCAATGGCTCAGCTTTATACATTGCCTGTTCCAAACCTAAATCGTTATTCAAGCAAGTTCTATTTTGAATCTGTCGGAAAGCGCCGCAGTTCTACTATCAGTGTACGAGACCAGAACTCAAGCCATTCGGTGAGTGCAGGCGCTTGCATGGATATTTCTCCAGGAACTGAAAAACTTAAAGCTGGTTCAGAAGTTCTTGTTCGTGATATTGACTACGAAGTAAACTATGAACTAGGTCAAATTGAATTATTAAGTGATAGAGCGCTTGACCCGAATAAAGAAATTACTGTCACATTTGAATGTGAACCTTTATTTGAAATAGACAACAAAGTTTTACTAGGAGCTAGAGCGGAACTTCCTTTAACTTATTACGGCTTTGGTGAAGGTTCTTTATTTGGTGTTACAGCTCTTTATAAAAGCCAAAGTACAACAGCCTCCACTCCAACTCTTGGAAACGAACCGTTCTCTAGTTTCTTGTGGGGAATGAATTTACGTTTACAAGATACTTCAAAAATCATCACTAAAATGATGGGAGCTATTCCGTTCCTTTATTCTAAAGCCCCTTCAACTTGGCGATTTGAAACTGAATTTGCAAGTAGCTATCATAATCCAAACACTAATGGCAAAAAGACCGCTTTGCTTGAAGATTTTGAATCCACAGTCACTGGATTAATGTATCCTCTTACAAGACTTTCTTGGTACCAAGCATCTCCTCCAGGTGGTATTTCTAGCAATATCGGAACTTATATTCCAGACCAGGATTACAGACACCAAGGAGAATTTATTTGGCATAGCAACACCACAGAACTTTACAAATACATTTACCCAAATGTCGGCGATTCTGAAGTAGATAACCAAAGGCTTTCTGTTTTAAAATTAACGCTTCGCCCAAATGACAATTTAATGGGTAAAAGTTGGGGCGGTATTATGCGACCCAATAGCGCTTATTACCAAGACTTAAGCGAAATGCGTTATGTTGAAGTTGTGGCTCGCGGAAATGTTGGTTCACTTTATTTGGACCTTGGTTTGTTGAGCGAAGACGTTTCTATTAATGGTTATGCTCCTAACGATAATTTTGATGGTGAAAATACCTTAGGAACAACAACTGCTTTACACGACAAAGGTCTTGATGGTATTTCTGGTTCTGAAGAAACCAGACTCGTTTGGGATTGTCGTATTGAAGGGTGCGTTTCTACAGAATTGACTTCTGCAAATGTAAACCCGACTTTGACAGACATTGCCCAAGATAATTACAGCGACGATTATGATGAAGATAGCGATCCGCCACGTTTGATAAACGGAACAGAAGACAACTCTGGTGAACGCGCTTATGATACTGAAGACATAAATAGAAATGGTTCTCTCGACACAGACATTAGCTTTGTCCGTTACCGCATTGACCTTTCTAGTGATGACCCAACACAATATGAAGAACTTAAAAATGGTTGGCGCCGTTGGAGGATTCCTCTTGACCAATACGATACAATTGTTTCTGCAAGCGGAAATGGGTATAAGACCATTCTTTCAGAAGCTCTTTTCTCAAGAATTTGGCTTGGCAATTTAAACCCTGGCGTTGCAGAAGCTAAAGTTCAAATTGTTAATCTTGGTGTTGTTGGAAATAGCTGGGAAGCAAATGATGTTTCTGATATGTACGTCACTTCTTCTACAGAAAATTCTCAAGTAGTTGATGTCAATGGAAATGAAATTAATATTTCTCAAACAGGTTCAACTCTTGACTCTTCGTTCTTACAAGTAACAACGATAAATAACCGTGAAGACGCAGGAACTTATTTTAAATCGCCAAATACATCTTCTGAACGCGATTCAGAAACCAATGCGGCCTTAAAAGAAACGGCTCTTGTGCTTGATTATAAAAATCTTTCTCCTGGTCAAGAAATTGGCGTTACTAGAATTTTTGAATCAGACGTTAAAGACTTGACAAGCTATAAAACCATTAAAATGGAAATCCATTACGAAACCGAAGCTGAGAAAGTTCCTGTCCGTTTTGCAATCCAAATGGGTGAAGGTTCTTTAGAAGGTTCCTCTAATTATTACGAATGGAGCTTCCGTCCAGTAAAATTCTCTTGTACATCTTCTGAACGCATTGAAGATTGTCATGAAATGAACTGGTTAGATAATGCTTTTGCTATGGCAATCAAATCCTTTACCGATATGAAAATCGGACGCACGCCTCCTTATACCGAACCAGTTGAAGTTGATTTAGGCGGAGAACGCGAAGAACGTTTGAAATTAGTTGGTAACCCTTCTATGACATCTGTTGACTGGATTCGCTTTGTTATTATTGCTGACGAAGATGCTTCGCCGGCTGATTTAAAAGGAACTTTTTGGTTAAACGATTTACGCCTTTCAGGAATGGATTTGGATTGGGGCTATGCCGCTCGCGTTTCTGGCCAAATGAATTTTTCAGATTTCGCCACCGTTTCCGGAGCCATGCGTTATCAAGACGGTGACTTTGCAACTCTATCAACAACGGGTGGTTCTCCAAAGCCAAAACTTTCTGATGCAGCCTCTCAATTAGACGTAGCGGGTGACATCAGTTTTAGCTTAAATAAATTTTTCCCAGACCAGAATGGTTTCCACATTCCAATGGGACTTGGTTATAGTAGCGTTACTGAACGCCCTTACATGAAACCTACTGATGACATGCTTCTTGAAAGAGAATATTTCGATGACCTTGTATCTGATATGGTACAAAACAAATTAGATGTCCATAAAAATTCTGAAGAAGAAGATTTAAGAAATGAAGCTCGTTCAAAAGGTTATGAAAGTTATTCTAAAAACCGCAATTTCAGCATTAGTTATAGTAAAGACTACATTCCTAACGACAATTTATTGCAAGAATATTTAACACAAATTTTCCTTGAAAGACCGGCTTTCAGTTATTCTTATAATGAATCGGAAAATCGTTCTACAACAAGTGCCGATTCTTCTTATTCATACAGAACCGTTATTGAATATAAACTCGGGACTTACAATAAATTCAATTTCAAACCGTTCTCTTCTCTTGGCCGGTTCCGTTATTTGCGTCCGCTTTCAGAATCTGCTTTTGAACCATGGCCACAAACGTTTGACTTGACATTGTTTGACTTTAGTTATGTCCGTTACGTTGATCAAGAACGTGACCCGGATTTTGTAGAACCACAAGTAGACAAAGTCGTTACATTTACTGCTGACTTAACACACAAAGCAAATATCCGCTGGAATATTTTCTCTTTCCTGAATGCTAGCTACAGCATAAATGTAAAACGCGATATGTTAGCCGATAGAGAAGCGTTTGTCAAAGAAAACTTCTTTACAGGTCGTGACGGCTCTTTATTTGCCGCTGATGAAATTTTTGCTTGGGACCACACAGACAGAAAAGTTTATGTCTCTGCAGATAGTATTGTCGCTATCCCTTATGATACCATTCCGCAAGTCAATGCCGCCGGCGATACAATGGCTATTGACATGCAAAACCCTGACTCATATAAAATTTTATATGACACAACAACATTCTATAAAGTAGATAGCTTAGGTAAAAAAGATTATGGCCCGAAATATGGCATTTTAAAACACGAACGCGTACGCAACAGACAATTCCGGGTGAACTTTACTCCAAATATTATCCCGTTCTTGCCTATCAACATGACTTTCAACACAGACTTTACTCAGCAAAAAACAATCCCTGATGATTTTAGTCTTTATGATGAAACCATGGTAGAAAAGAATTTCTGGACTATTTCACAAACCAACCGTTTTGAATTTGTTCCAAGTTTCCGTTTCATTACATTTATGGAATTATTTGGCAAAGGCAATGCCGCTCAGAAATTCTTTGAAAAATTGAAATGGCGTGAACTAAGAATGAACTGGACAACTAGTTTGTCTACAATCGGTGAAAACTTTACACTTGCCCAACTCTACGAAGAACAAGGGGTGAATCCTTTACAATACTATCTCTATGGTTTAGGTATTGGCAATGGTTATCGCAATCGTGGCCTTTGGAATATTATTTCTGGCGATATGGGACTTGACCATCGCGATGATTTCAAAGATTTTGCTGAATACAGAAACCGTCACGTAGATACTCTTGTTTACCAAGGTAACTTTACACACGCCGTTTCGCGTTCTCTACAACTATCAACTGGCTTTACTTTACCTTTCTGGAGTATTGGTATAACCGGTGATTTGCAATGGAAACAAGATTTTTCTCAATCCCGTGAATACCCTCTTTACACCGATAGTACATTAGTCTGGCCAAAATGGGGAATCGGTATAAACATTCCTAATTTCTCTCAACGCATTAGTTTCTTGAACGGATTCAAGAGTGTTTCTTCAACACACCGTGTTGACTACAGCCACACAAAGACCGTAAAACCATTCCAAAGCGCTGAAGACTCTTGGAACACAACTTGGAATTTCAACCCACTTGTCCGCCTTTCTTTCTTGACACAAAAAAATATTCGCATAGATAATAGCGTTCGTTTGAAAATAGAAATGGTCGATAGAAAACCAAAACAAGAAGTTATTGCTCAGACAAACTGGCCTGAAAAAGAAGAAAACATTGCTGACACCTCTTCTTACTTCTGGGAAACTCCATGGATGCATACTGCCTTATATAAAGATTTTGGTATAAATATTGGCGATGACTTAACCATCACCTACCCATTAAAAACGAAAAGAGGTTTCCAACTTTGGAAATGGTATATCAAACTTGATAATGACATTGATTTAAAATTCACTGCTGGTTATGATTTCAGTAAAACCATCCGTCGTTACTATGATCCTGATCCTGGTTTTGATATGTGGGAAAAAGAAAGTGGAACTGACGGTGTGTATAAAGAATGGGAATTTGATGGTTATAAATACACCGCATACAAACCAAAGTTAGAATTAACCGAAAGAACAGTACCATCTAGAACGCATGAATGGTTCTTGCGCCCAAGTGCGGCTTACCAATTCAACAAAATGGTTTCCACCAGTGCTTATGTAGAATACAGACAAATTCATGAAAAGCTAGATGATGAAACGGCTCATATTCGCCAAATATTAACGTTTGAACTAGCTTTAATGCTACGTTTTAATTAACGAATCCTTTCAAGAATAGCTAAAGCCCGCTGTTGTGTGCTATTTGGAATTTTGTAGTAATGAACAGCGTTTAACTTATAACCATATTTTTCAGGAACTAAAGTTTGCAATTCTTCTTGAATTGCTGGTCCTTTCATAAAATAAACTTTACCGCCTACTTTTAATGAATGTTCTAAACGAAGCAAAGTTTTTTCCATTAATTCAAACGCACGACTAATAGCCCCATCTATAGGCAAAGTCATGCTATGACTTGTGACTTTATGCCCAAACACGTCTATATTTTTCAGCCCTAATTTTTCAATTACCATATTCAAAAAATTAACACGATTCGGGCGAGGTTCACAAAGAGTCAATTGAATTTCTGGATTCAAAATTTTTAATGGAATTCCTGGAAATCCGGCACCGCTTCCAATATCAATCATTCGCTTTGGCCAATTTGATTCATAAGCATTTATAATAGTGCAATCTGCATAATGACGTTCAACCATCGTTTCAAAAGCATTTAACCGTGTTAAATCCTGGTCACCGTTATTTTCTCTAAGAAGCGTATGATATTTCCACAACATTTGAAGCGTTGCTTTTTCTAATTCCACCCCATGAAATTTCAATAATTTATCTAAACCTTCAACAGAAGGCGTTACTCTTTTTCCGCCAAATAATGGAAACGTTGAACGAGGGGCTTTTTTATTCCAATTCTTCATAAATCCAAAATTAAAAATAAATCAAAAATTTTTTTGTTCTGTTTTTTAGAAGATAAGCGTTTCTTTTAAATAGAGGCAAAAAATAAAATGCCATTAAACGCGTTTCTTTTTTACTCTCTAAAACTAGGCTTTTAAAAAAGGATTTTTTAACCTATGTCAAAATTTATTTTTCCTTTATCCAAAGGATTTTGCTTTTTTCTTGTTTTATTTCTTTTTAGTCATTCATTTGCCATAACAGAAACGGAAGTTTTAGAATGGTTTGATGACGGCTTAATTGAAACTATTGAAGTCTATGATTTTTTAGAGCTTCTTGAAAATGGTAACGACGAAGAAGCCGAAGCTTTAGCCTTTTTTTTAGGATTATTAGAAAAAGAAAAAATGCCTAAACGCACACCTAAAAAGTTTCAAGGCTCTTTTTCTTCTAGACTTTCTCTTGATTCTAGTGGCAATATAATCAGCCACAAAGAAGAATTGCTTTTAAAATTTTCTGCATGGAAATTCCGTGGTGATAATTTTGGCCGTTGGCTTTTAGCCTATCAAAAAGATAATTACGAGGCTATTGGAGGCTATTTAAATGATTCTGATATTAAGTTTTTATTCCCTCTGCAAACAATCCCGGGCTCTTGGATTGCTTTTCATAATTCCATTTTTTCTTTAGGTGGCTTACTTGGGACAAACCAATCTTACGCAGGAATGTTAAAACTTTGGAAATTACGTTTTTGGGTTCTAAATATGAAATCAGAAAACACACTTGCTTTTGATTTTTCTGATAAAGAATTTTCTTTTGCCATATTACACATACTTGAACAAGAGAAAAATTTATTCCGCATGGAAACTAATTTTAACGGTGGAAAATTTTATAAATGGAATTTGCGGGGATTATTCTTTTTCCACCAAGATTCTTTAGATCAATATTGGTTAGATTTACCACAATCCGTAAAGAGTAGCAAACTCTGGACTTCACAAAGCCAAAACATTAATTTAAAAAATGTTTCTTTTTCTCTTGAAGAACGAATTCGAATCCCTTTAGATTCTGGAAATGTTTTTTATGGATTAAATTTTAAAATCCAAAAGAAGAAAGGAACCTTTAGATTTTTATCAGCTCTTGCATATAAAAATTCAAGTACAGAACAAAATCTTTTCACCTTCCGAACAGAACCGGCTTTTCTTTTTTCAGACCTTTTATTTTTTGGAAAACTCCAACACAATTTTTATAATGAATGGCAACATATTCCAAAATTCAGTCTGGGATTTAAAACAGAAAACAACCTTTTTTTTCATTGTAAAATGGAATTCATTTTCCCAGAATACGGAGCATCAGACAAAAGACCTTATCAGTTTAGAAATGAAGCTGGAATAAAAACAGAACAAATTGCTATTAACCTTAAATTTCACTGGAAACGAAAGCCTAAAAAAGAATGGTCCCCTAATCGCTTTGGAATAGAAGGGAAAATCTTTTTCTAGTTTTTGCTTATGCAAAAAATAGGCGTTACAGGAATCATTGGCTCTGGAAAAAGCACTGTTGGAAAACTGCTTCAAGAAAGTGGCTACCCTGTATTAGATGCTGACAAAGCGGTTCATCAACTTTACGAAACATCTTCTTTATTAAAGCAAAAATTGGTAGATACATTTGGTGAAAGCATTTTAGAATCTAATGCTATTTCTCGCAAAAATCTAGCTTCTATCGTTTTCCAAAATCAAACTGCTTTAAAACAATTAGAAAACATCGTTTATCCTTATTTAAAACAAGTGATTATTGATTTTTTCAAAACTTGTGAACAAAACAAGCAAGAATTTGCGTTTCTTGAAGCTGCTTTACTCCATAAGATTCCTGAAATTTTAAAATCCCTTGATAAAATATGGTTTATCTCCGCACAAGAAAATGTTTTATTAGAACGCCTTGTTAAACGTGGGCATTCCTTTGACGACGCCAAGAACAGATTAAACCTTCAGAAAAAAAATCCTTCACTTGAAAGTTTTGAATTTTTAACTGTTTGCAAAAAAAAATCATCTTGGATAGAAGTCATTGAAAACGACAAAACCCTAGATGACTTAAAAGAAAAAATTTCAATTCTTTTAAAATAAACTTTTTATTGCAATTTCCGGATACGAACAAGAACCTCTGAATCTCCAGCTTTTTGTGGAGCCACAGCAGCCGTTTCTGTCAAAGATTCTCGAATAGCTTTTGCCTGACTTTTCAGGCGAGCAAGGCGTTCGCCTTCTAATTTGGGTGTTGCAATCATTGTTTTTTTAGAAGGATTTATCCAACGGCCTTTTTCATCTTTAAATCCAAAATGCAAATGCGGGCCCGTGCTTCTACCAGTATTCCCGACTCGACCAATAACTTGTCTTGCATTAACATGAGCCCCTTGAGAAACAGCTCTTGTATGCAAATGCAAATACCAGCTAGAAGAACCATCTCTATGTCTGATTGAAATTTTATTTCCACTCAAATTATCATAACCAGAAAGTGTAACCACTCCTTCTGCAACAGCATAAACCGGTGTTCCTGTCGGGCTACCATAATCAATCCCGTGGTGCACTTTTCTTTGACCTGTAATCGGGTGTATTCTTGAACCATAAGCACTTGTTACGTGCAACCTGTCTAATGGGTAACGTAACCCATCAAAGACAAGAGCTTCTCCCGTTTCTGTATAATGTGCATTAAATGAACTTTTCGGGTCCGGATCTTCATAGCGGAAAGCTTCATGATGACCAACTGTTTTACCATCAAATTCAGCATAAAGTACTTTACCACTAATCCAAATAGAATCTTCAAAGAAATTTTCTTCTAATAAAATCCTGAATTTATCTCCAGGTTGTGCTAATTGAAAAGCCACTTTGCATTGCAACACTCCACTAACCACACCAACCATGTGTTTTGGAATGCCAACACTTCGCAATGTTCCGTCTAATGTAGAACCTTCTGCTAAGCTGCCTTCAAATATGGAATGTTTACGAACTATTGTTTTCTCTGGTCTATTATAAACGAAACCAGAATCTGTTTTAAAAAGCAAATGAATGGTTGCTGGGTTTTCTTCATAGCGGAAAACTTTAACCTTTTTATTTCCATCTAACAAAGCATGGAACTTCTGGCCGACTCGCATTTTTGAAAGTTCCACGCTATCTTGAATAGACAAAACAATCAAACGACGCTCTTCTTCTGAAAGTCCCATTCGTTCAAGAACTTGGAAAAGTCCATTCCCTGCTTTAACCGTATCAGAAACTAAAGTTAAATCAGAAGATTTTTCAAGTTCACTTTGCCTTTTCAACAAAGAATCTTTTTGAGATAGTAATTGACGTTGTTCTTCTTGCAAGGCTTTGATTTTTTCATCTTCACCACAACCTAAAAGAACAATTAAAACAGAAACGATATAAAACAAAAAGATTCTTTTCATTAAAAACTCAAACTTTGAAATTCAAAAAAAGAAAGGGAGTCCTATTGTGGACTCCCCTTTTTCATAACTTCTTATTTTTTAGGAGCTTCCGGAGCCTTTATTTCCAAAAGTTCCATTTCAAATACGAGCAAGCTATTGGCTGGAATGGTAGGCATTTTACGAGCGCCATAACCAAGTTCGCTAGGAATCCAAGCTTGAACTTTTGCTCCAACTTTCATAAGCTTAAGCATTTCAGTCCAACCAGGGATAACTGCTTTAACAGGGAATTCCATTGGTTTACCGCGGTCAACGCTACTATCGAATTTTTTGCCATCTAAAAGAGTGCCAGTGTAATGAACAGAAACGATAGAAGAATCTGTTGGCATAGCACCAGTGCCTTCTTTAATTACTTTATACTGTAAACCAGAGGCAGTTGTTACAACGCCTTCTGCAGTTTTATTTGTTTCAAGGAATGCTTTTTGTGCAGAAAGAGCTTGTTCTGCAGCAATGCTATCTTTTTTCGCACGTTCTGCTTGAGCTTTTTGAGAAAGTTCATTTAAAGTAACGAAAATCATAGAATCGTTCATAAGATATTTTGCACTATCTTTATTGAAACGTTCCTTAAAACCTTGAATAAAAACATCTAAATCAACATCAAGAGAATCTCTTGCAATAAGCTGAGCTTCTGCTTGGACGCCAAAATGAGAACCGAGAGCATAGCTAAAACGGTCTTTTTCTGTATCAAGGCTGGATTTGGTTTTTGCTTGACCTACTGGTTCAAGACAAGCAGTGAGAGCTAAAGAAAGAATGCCTGCAACGGCGATTGTTTTCAATTGCATAGGAATCCTTATTTAAAAGTTAAACTACGTTTAAAATAGAAAAATCCTATTTCTTTTTGTACTCTTTTTTTAAGAAAACGCTTTTCTTTCCCCTACTAGAACTTGTTATTTTTTGCATTCATGGCAGAGCAATCCTTATTAAAACAAAAAATTGATTCCGTTAAAGCAGGAGAAGACATTTTAACTGCTTTTCTCTCTTGGGTGGAATCAAAAGGCGTTTCTCTTTACCCAGCACAAGAAGAAGCAATTCTAGAATTATTTTCTGGAAAAAATGTCTTTTTAAACACCCCTACAGGTAGCGGTAAATCGCTTGTTGCTTTAGCCCTTCATTTTGAAAGTTTAGTTTTTGGCAGACGTTCCGTTTACACATGCCCGATTAAAGCCTTAGTTAATGAAAAATGGATGGCTTTATGTAAAGAATTTGGTCCTGAAAATGTTGGTCTTTCTACAGGAGACGCAACAGTCAACCACAAAGCTCCTATTCTTTGCTGCACCGCCGAAATCCTTTCGAACATGGCTTTAGCAGAAGGCTCTTCTCTAAACATAACCGATGTAGTCATGGATGAATTCCATTACTATTCAGATAAAGAACGTGGCGTTGCTTGGCAAGTGCCTTTATTAACTTTATCAAACGCTAGATTCTTATTAATGTCAGCCACTGTCGGCAACACTGCTTTTTTTGAAAAAGAAATGACAAGAATTTCTGGGCGGGAAAGCATAACGATTCGTTCTACAGAAAGGCCTGTCCCATTAGAATTTTCTTATTCAGAAACAGACTTACCAAGCCAGGTTCAACGCTTATTACAAGAAGGCAAAGCTCCTGTTTATGTTGTTCATTTTTCACAAAACGAAGCGTCTCAAAGTGCACAAAATTTAAGTTGCCTTGAAATCTGTAATAAAGAAGAACGTGCTCTCATTGCAAAAGAAATAGAAAATTTCCGTTTTGCAAGTCCTTATGGCCCTGACATAAAAAGATGGCTTCGTCTAGGAATTGGTTTACACCATGCAGGCCTTTTACCCAAATACAGAATCCTTGTTGAAAAACTAGCTCAAAAAGGCTTACTCAAAATAATTTGCGGAACAGATACTCTCGGTGTTGGCGTAAACGTTCCTATTAGAACCGTTTTATTTACAAAACTCTGTAAATATAGTGGCGACAAAACAGCCATTTTATCAGTCCGTGATTTTCACCAAATCGCTGGGCGTGCCGGGCGAAAAGGTTTTGACAATATCGGTTATGTGGTCGCTCAAGCTCCAGAGCATGTCATTGAAAATAAAAAACTTGCTGCCAAATCACTTAAAACCGGAAAACGCTTTGCTAAAAAACAGCCTCCTGAAAAAGGCTTTGTACCATGGGACAATTCAACCTTTGAACGATTAATTCACTCTGAACCAGAACCTTTAAAATCCAGTTTTCAAGTAACGCATGGAATGTTACTCAATGTTCTTTCTCGAAAAGAAGATGGTTGCATTGCCATGAAACACTTGATTCGCGACTGTCATGAAGACAAAAGTGCAAAACTTTCTTTGAGAAAGCGAGCCTTCCAACTTTTCCGTTCACTTGTTGAAAAAAAGATTATTGAATTTTGCAAACCAGAGTTCCCTGGACTTGCCAAAGTACAAGTCAATTTGGACTTGCAAGATGATTTTTCAATGAACCAGCCTTTATCCCTTTACTTAATCGACACATTACAAAAGCTAGACAAAGAATCTCCTGATTACGCCTTGAATGTTTTGTCTTTAGCAGAATCTATTGTAGAAAATCCAGACCTCATTTTACGCAAACAATTAGACAAATTAAAAACAGAAGTTTTAAACGAATTAAAAGCCGAAGGCGTTGAATTTGACAGGCGAATGGAAATACTTGAAAATTTGGAATACCCAAAACCACTTCGAGATTTCATTTATGACACATACAATGCCTTTGCAGAAATTCACCCTTGGGTTGATTCCAATGTAAACCCTAAATCCGTTGTAAGAGAAATGTTTGAAAACTTTTCCACATTTTCTTCTTATGTAAAGCAATATAGCTTACAACGCTCAGAAGCCATTCTCTTACGCCATATCAACGCCACCTACAAAGTCCTTTCTCAAACCGTCCCCGACTCTTATAAAAACGAGCCCCTATTAGAAATGGAAAATTACTTAGGTGAAATGATTCAACGAATAGATTCAAGTTTATGGGAAGAATGGGAACGCTTAAAAAATCCAGAATTTCAATTAAATCAAAAAGAAGAACAAGCATTCAGCGGAACTTTACCCGTAGATATAACCGCAGACAAAAAACGATTCCTTGGGCTTTGTCGCATACGCATCTTTGAATGGCTAACCCTTATTTCAAGAAAACAATATAGTGACGCTTTAGATTTACTCGCAGACGATTTAACAGAAGGAATGCTTTTAACAGACAAAGAAGGCATACCTTGGACAGAGCGCCGTCTAGAAGAAATTTTTAACCATTATGAAAGCGCTCACGGGAAATTCAGATTAGACGCACAAGGGCGAGCCTTACCTTATACAATATCTAGAGAAGAAAACAACTTCTTATACATTGAACAAATGCTTCAAGACAATGAAGATTTAAACGACTGGAGTATTTGTTTCTGTGTTCCTTTAGAAGAATCTAAAAAAGCCTCTGCCGTATTAATTTATTTAGAAAGCATCGGTGAATCTTTATAAGTTTAATTCAATGAAATTATTACTCGCTTACATTTTCCGTTTCTTCTACAACGTTGACAAACGAACTCGTCTACGCCAAAAGCGCCCTTTAAAAAAATCAAGCCTATGGGTCATAGGAAGTGTTCGCATCGGAGGCGCCGGCAAAACTCCAATCACTCTAGAACTCGCTAATTTCTTACAAAAAAACAACTTCTCCGTTGCCGTTTTATTACACAATTCCGCACAAGACGAAGCTAAATTATTCAAAAAGAAAAACAAATCTCTTGCCATATTCCTCACAAACAATCGAGCCAAAACGGCTTTAAAACTAGACGGAAAATACGAATACATTTTATGCGATGACGGCTTTGAAGACAAAAGACTTTTGCCCAACAAAAAAATATTCTTAGACTTTGGCGAAAAAGCAAACTCCATAAAAGACTTGTTCCCACAAGGCAACTGTCGCAGCTTCAAAAAAGACCACAACGACATCACAAACACATGGACTTGCTTTGGAAAAAATCCTGTTTGCAAATTCTCAATTGAAAAAATAATCACCGCTAAAGACTATTTTGAAAACACACAAAACGCTTCAAAAGCCCACCTACAAAACGCCACAATCGCCTGCGCCATTGGCGATCCAAAACGATTTGAACAAGACATAAAAAATTGCGGAATACAAATAGCACAAAAACATTTCTTCCGAGACCACGCCAAAAATTTTGAACAAAAAATTGAAAAAATCCTCCATCAAAACACGCCTGTAATCATCACCGAAAAAGATGCCATGCGCATACAAACGCACAAGCAAAACAAAAATCTTTTTATTGCTTGTCAAAAAACAGAACTCAACGCCAACATTTTTAAAACTCTTTTTACGGAAAGGTGATTCGAAATAAATTTCGAATCGTCGACAAACCTTTTCCTTGCAAAAAAAAACACTAGCCATTCCTTCTTATTTTGCAAACACACACTTGCCCGCAGTTCTTGCCTGAGAACCTTGTCATTGCGAGACGTGCAGAAAGCACGGCGTGGTAATCTCCTTGCCATGACAACTTGCCAACAGATGGTCACGAGGCACAAGGCCTCTCGCCATGATAAGTTGTTTGTACACTTACCGCTCGGTTCTTGCCCGCCCTTCTTGCCGCAAATTTTTTGCCCAAGTCTTGTCATTACATATTCCAAACGGAGCGAAGTAATGACAAGCTTTTTCCAAATCGAAACAAATTTTCACTCCTTTTGAAACAAATTTTGTTCTCTTTCTAAACTCGGCAAATGCATACATAAAAATTTTTCATATTTCTTCTTGCAACAGTTTTTCTCAAAACAAAATTTCATTTTTTTGGCACAGCTTTTGCTTTAAAGAAAGCAAAAAGAAACAATAGGCTTAAAGCCTAAAAATAAGGAGATACATTATGACAACAACACAAATTTTTCCAACGCCTTTCTTTCAATTGAAAGATTTTTTGAATTCGTTTGGAACAGAATCGGTTCAAAACAAAAACGTGCCTGTTTCTTCTATAAACGAAAAAGAAAATGGCTATGAAGTAGAGGTCGAACTTCCTGGCGTTCGCAAAGAAAATATTGAAATCCGCATAGAAAAGAATTTACTTTCTATTTCTGCCACTCGTAAAAAAGGTGAAATGGAATTTTCTTATAAACGCGATTTCAAGATTTCTGACGAAATAGATTCTAATGAAATCAAAGCTTCTTTTGAAAACGGATTGCTAGTTCTTGAACTTACAAAAAAGAAAGAATCAGAAGCGAAGAAAATCGAAATCCTCTAAATAAAAAATGCTAGGGTTTACGCCCTAGTATTTTTTATTTGCAATACAAATTCAAAAGCGCTCTCGCTAATAGAGCCGTATATTTTGCTTGAGTCAAAGTAAGCTTTGATGTTTCTAACTCACTACGATAAGAAAGGTAATCTGTATAAGTTATTGCACCAAGATTTTTTTGATCTTCAGCCACTTTAAAAGCGGCTTCGTTCGCTTCTACTTGCAAAACCGTTGCTTGCCATTGATTTTCTGCAGCAAGTGCATTTAAGTAAAGTTGTTCAATTAAATTTTCTAAAGATTTTTCTGTTTCTTGTTGTGTGATTTTACTTTTTTCAGATTGAATCTGAGCATTTAAAACTTTATTGGTAGTTGTTCCTTTATCTATAATTGGAATATTTATCCCAAGAGTAATACTATGATTATAGCCATACTTTAATTGATCGCCATAAGCTCCTGATTCCCACGCTTGAAGCCCTGTACCTGCTTGTGCTCCAAGAGTCACACTAATAGAACTGTTTTTGCCGGCCAGTTTCACATTTTTTTCGGCCGAAAGAATAGCTAAACTATCTGCAGCAAGATTTGGATTTTTCTCTTTTGCTTTTTTTAATAAATCTTCTACAGATAAAAGACTTTCTAGAGAATCTGGTGTAAGCGTTTCCAGATTTTCAGACTTAATAGAAAATTCTTCTTCTCTAGAGATTTCTAAAAGCTGGCGTAAAGTTGTTTCTGCATTTATTTTTGATTGTTCCGCCGAAAGCAAAGAAACTTTCTTTTGAGCGGCATCGGCTTTTGCCAAAACCAAATCTCTTTTTGTAATACTCCCAGCTTCAAATAACTTGAACTGATTTTCTGCTTCTGCTTCAGAAATTTCAAGCGCTTTTTTAGCTACTGCTATTTTTTCATTTGCATTTAGCAATGCGTAAAAAGCCTCTAAAACGGAAACTTGTATATTTAATGTTGCAAGCGCTGTCCGCTGTTCTGCCGCTTGTTTATCTATTTGAGCGGTTTCTATTGAAAGCGATGTTGCCCCACCATTCCAAAGAACCATAGAGCCATTCAAACCAAGAGAAAGACGGTAATGGTCTTGCGGCCCTTCAACAAAAGGGTTATCATAAAGCGTGTTATTAATACTTGCAGAAAGAGATGGATATCTATCTATTTTTGCTGTTTTAATTGCCACATTTGCTTGTTCTTCACTTAGCTTTGAAACTTGAATAGAAAGACTAGATTCTTCGGCTCGTTTTAAACAATCTTCCAAAGTCCACTCCGCCGCAAAAAGCGTTGTGCTAAAAAACAGAATAACTAATTTAAAACGTTTCATAAAATTCATACAGGGAATATAACAAAACCCAAAAGTAGAAAACCTTTTTTCAAAATAAAATTGCCTTTAAATATAAATGAAAATTCACACTTAAAGGCAAAGTTTAATCTTTAGATGAAACAAGAAAATAAATGGTTGCATTCTTTTCTTGTAAAATGATTTTCTTTTATCTAATCACAAAATTAATTCATAAACGCTGTATAAATTGAGCGAATAGCTTTTTCTGTATCCGCTTCATCTACACCAGTAATGATATTAATCTGAGAAGAGCCTTGGTCAATAATACGCACGTTCACATTGTTATCAGCAAGTGCTGTAAAAAGCTTTGCTGCAACACCAATTTTGTTTGTCATGCCATGACCAACAGTTGCTATTAAAGCAATGCCTGGGAACACTTTAATTCTGTCTGGCCGCATCTGTTGCGTAATATCTTCAAGAACCGTATTCTGCACGGCTTCAAGCGCTTTTGAATCTACCACAATACTCATAGAATCAATTGCACTTGGACAAAGTTCATAAGAAAGGCCTTCTGATTCTAAAACCGCAAGAACACGACGACCAAAACCCACTTCTTTATTCATCATAGACTTTTCAATGTAAATCATAGAAAAGCCTTTTCTGCCAGCAACGCCTGTAATAGGGCGTAAAGCTTTTTCTGGTGTAGGGCCAATAATCGTTCCGGCATCTTCAGGGCGATTAGTATTTCGAATATTGATAGGGATTTTCTTTACGCGACAAGGCGCAATAGATTCGTCGTGCAAAACGCTTGCTCCAGAGTAAGCGAGTTCTCGGATTTCACGATAGCTCACGTATTCAATTGGAAGCGGGTTTTCCACAATTCGTGGGTCTGCCATAAGCATTCCAGAAACGTCTGTCCAGTTTTCATATTTCTGGGCATCAATCCCATTTGCAAGGATTGCTCCAGTAATATCAGAACCACCTCGGCTAAAAGTTTTAACTTCACCACGAAGATTAGAACCATAAAAACCAGGCAATACATAAAGTTGGTTTTCATCTGAAAGAGCTTTTGCAATATCGTCATACGTTTTAGGAACAATGCGATACTTATCATCAAAAGTAATCAACGGGAATGTATCTACAAAATTTGCCCCTAAATATTTTGCCATAAGACGAGCACACAAAAATTCACCACGGCTTACTAAAAAATCTATTGTTACAGATTCCGGGTGATTTTTGAGTTTGTCTTCTAAACTGTCTAAATCTTCAGTCAGTTTGTTTTCAAGACCTAATTCATTACAAATTTCATTATAGCGTTCACGAATTAAATTCCAAGGCGTTGAAAAATCAAGTCCTTTAGAGGCTAAATCATAAGTGCTATAAAGAAGATCAGTAAGCTTTGTTTCTTTTGGATTGCGCTTACCTGGGGCAGAAACGACAATAACTTTACGATTCTTGTCTGATTCAACAATGGCCTTAATTTTTTTGAATTGGCCTGCATCAGCAACAGAACTGCCGCCGAATTTACATACGGTTCTTTTACTCATTTTTTCCTTTCGGGCCGCAAGACCTCTCGAGCTTCGAGCAAAGTTGCTTGACTCACAACTAATATACCCAAGCCTACCCATCTAGCCAGCCACTTTTTTGTGTTTTCATCGGATTTTGTAAAAAAATCCGACGGTTTGTAAAAATAGTAATCTCTTGTGATAGAAATAAGGGGGATAAGCGTTTTTAAAAGTAGAAGTTTATCTTTTTTGTTTTTTATCTAAGAAAAGGTTCTATATGGCTCATTTTAAACAATTACTTGAAATTGCAGCAAAAGCTGACATTCCTGTTCTTATTCTTGGCGAATCTGGCTGTGGAAAAGAAGTGGCAGCAAGAAACCTTCATAAAAATAGTTTACGTAAAAACGGCCCCTTTATCGCATTAAATTGTGGTGCTATCCCACAAAATCTAATAGAAAGCATTTTAGAAGGTTCTGAACGAGGGGCCTTTACAGGCGCAACAGCTGACAAAACTGGCGTTGTTCGTGCCGCCGAAGGCGGCACGTTATTCCTTGATGAAATTGGAGAACTCCCACTCCAAAGTCAAGCTAGGCTATTACGCATTCTTCAAGAAAAAAAGGTTCTTCCAGTCGGTTCTCACAGAGAGATTCCTGTTAATTTCAGGCTCATTTGTGCCACCAATCGCCACCTTCCCACTTTAGTCCAACGGGGCGAATTCCGTGAAGATTTATTTTTCAGATTAAATGTTTTCCCAATCAATTTACCTCCTCTCAGAGACCGTGGCAAAGAAATAGAATGCATTGTCAAAAGCGTTTGGCAATCCGTTGAAAGAGAAAACGCCGAGCGAAAATGGAACAGAGAACTTACGCTACAAGAAATAAATCACCTACAAGAATACCACTGGCCAGGAAACATCCGTCAACTAAAAAATATCCTTTTACGTTATCACCTTTTACACCCTTGCAATGTTTCTTTAGAAACGTTACTCGCCGAAGAACACGCCAACTATTCTGTAAAAGAAATCGCTAAAAAACGTCAAAAAGCTCCTGAAGCCTACATTTTAACCAAAACTCTCCATGATTGCGGAAACAATAAATCACTTACTGCTAGAAAACTAGGCATTAGTCGTGGAAGTCTATGCTACCAACTGCGCCGTATACATATTTCCAACAACCTTGATTAAAAATGCTTATAAAAAACATCTTTTCCATTTTTTTGATGCAAGAAAAAGAAGATAAAGCTATTTTATCTCTTATAAGTTTTCTTACAGTTTTGTTTGAAAATAAAAGTTTAATCTAAAAAAGGAAATATATGAAACGCGTTTATTTACTTATCCCAACCGACAATCAAGTTCAGATTGATTCTCTTTTAGCTTCGTCTCTTGAAAAAGCCAAAACTTATGGAGTAGCATCTTCATTTCTACCTTTTACTACAGAAGCATTGCCTAAAATAACAGAAGAACTTTCTAAAGGCAATGGCGCTGTTGTAATGGAAAATATCGCTCTTGATTTTTCCAACAAAACAAAAGACTCTTCTATCGTTATCGTAGAAGGTCTTTCTTTAGAAAATTCTCCTTTAATTTCTCGTAAATTAAATGAGATGCTTGCTTTAGCTCTTGACGCTTCTGTTCTTTTAGTTTCGTCAAAAGAACTTTCTTTAGAAACAGAATGTCTAGAAAAAGAACTTCAAGAAAATCGTGTCCGTGTCATTGCAAAAGTAACCGAAAATGAAGTTTCTCAAAAACTAGAAGAAGACTTAAAAACTGAAGCAAAAGAACCTAAAATTTCTCAAGCCGAATTCAGAGCAAGTCTTCTTGTTCGTGCAGGCGCCAATCTTAAAAGAATTGTTTTACCAGAAGGAACAGAGCCAAGAACTATTGAAGCCGCAATTCTTGCTTATGAACGTAAAATTGCCATTCCTGTTTTATTAGGGAACCGAAAAGAAATTGAAAATGTGGCCGAATCCAAGAACCTAAAAATTCCAGAAGGCCTTGAAATTATTGAAGTAAACGAAGAATCGGGCAAAAAATATATCCCAACTCTTGTTGAACTTCGCAAAGCAAAAGGCATGACCGAAGAACTAGCCACTAATCTTTTAAAAGATTCTGTTTGGCTTGGCACCATGATGCTCAAAATGGGAGAAGTCGATGGTTTAGTGAGTGGCGCTGTTCATTCTACCGCCGACACCGTTCGACCAGCACTTCAAATCATCAAAACGGCTAAAGGTGTAAAATCTATCAGTTCAGTTTTCTTTATGTGCCTTCCTTCAGAGACTCTTGTTTATGGAGATTGCGCCATCACTCCTAATCCAGATGCAGAAACTCTTGCAACAATTGCAGCTCAATCAAACGACACTGCAAAAGCTTTTGGTCTCCCTGCTAGAGTAGCAATGCTCAGTTACAGCACTGGCAAATCTGGCAAAGGTGATGATGTGGATTTAGTTCTCGCCGCTTTAGAAATTCTTAAACAAGAACGCCCAGACATTCTTGTTGACGGACCTCTTCAATACGATGCAGCGTCTACAGAAAGTGTGGCCGAAAAGAAAATGCCTGGAAGCCCTGTCGCCGGTAAAGCTTCTGTATTTGTCTTCCCTGATTTAAATTCGGGAAATATTTCTTACAAGGCTGTTCAACGAAGTGCACCAAATGTAATAAGCGTTGGCCCAATGCTTCAAGGTCTTGCAAAACCTGTCAATGATCTTTCTCGTGGAGCTCTTGTAGAAGACATCGTTTACACAATAGCTCTCACGGCTATACAAGCTCAAGCTGAATAACATTAATTTTAAAAAAGAAAAAATAGACTCTCTTTTCTCTTTTTTTGAGAGTCTATTTTTATATTTGGAAATAAATGAATTCTTATTTATTACTCATTGCTGGCATTCTAATTATATTAAGTGCTTTTGCTTCTAGAATCAGCACGCGCTTTGGTATCCCTGTTCTTCTTATCTTTATGGGAATTGGTATTTTAGCCGGTCCTGATTTTTTGAACCTTCTCCATTTTGATAGTCAAGAAACCGCTAGCACCATTGCAAACATTGCTTTGATGTTTATTCTTTTTGACAGTGGATTCAATACAAAAAAAGCAAACCTCCACGCATTCGCTGGTCCTTCTCTCACACTTGCGACTTTTGGTATTTTGGCAACAACCCTTATCTTGGGTTTTCTTATTCATATTTTACTTGATCAAGATATTCTCTTTTCTTTAATGCTTGGAGCCATTATTTCCTCTACAGACGCAGCCGCTGTTATGACTGTTTTAAGAGAACGCCCCATTCAAAAGAAAATTTCTTCTACTCTTGAAATTGAATCCGCAGCAAACGATCCAATGGCTATTCTCCTTACGCTTTTTATGATAAATTTGATTCAAAACGCCGGAAACGCTACCGCAGGAGATTATGTTTTCTTTGTTTTGCAACTCATTTGGCAATTTGCTGGAGGCATTCTCATTGCTTTTGCTGCAAGTAAAATCGGCGTTAAAATTTACAACCATTTCAAAAGTGAAAACCTCGGCCTTTTTTATGTTCTCTACATAGGCATTCTTTTTGCTACTTATAGTTCTGCAGACCTTTTAAAAGCAAATGGGATCATCGCTATATTCTTTGCCGGCTATTGGCTTGGCAACCAAAGATTTGTTTTCAAGCGAGGTGTTTCTCACTTTGTTTCAGCGCTTTCTTCATTTGCTAATATGTGTGTGTTCTTGCTCCTTGGTATTCTTGTTGTGCCACATTTAATGATAAATGTCTGGTGGGAAGGTATTATACTAGCAATCGTTTTAATTTTTATTGCCCGCCCATTAGCCGTTCTTTTAAGTTTACTCCCTTTCAAATACAAATGGAAAGAACAGACATTTATTGCTTGGGGCGGTTTAAAAGGAGCTGTTCCTGTTGTGCTTGCCACATACCCGGCTGCTTATGGGTTAGACCCAGACAATTTTGTTTTTAATATTGTTTTCTTTGTGGTTACTCTTTCTTGCCTTATTCAAGGGACAACACTTTCTCCTTTTGCAAAAACACTCGGGTTTTCTGTCCCTAAAAATAGACACTCGCCTTATTTTATGGAACTTTTTTCTTTAGCTCAAACTAATTTTGAAGTGATGGATGTTCAAATTACAGAAACAGTTCCTTATGACATAAAAACACAAAAGCCATGGCATAAATCCAAAATTAAAGAATTAACGCTTAAAAGAACTCAAGAAGCCACTGAAGAAAAAAACGAAAACAGTTCTGTTGTTATTACAGCTATTGTTCGAAATAAAAAAATCATTTCTCCAAATGGCGAAACGAGACTCAAATCAGGTGACATTCTTTTCTTATTGGGAACGCACGAAAGCTTAGAAGAATTTGTACCAGGGCAAAGTTAATTTGAATTTCAATTTTGTTTAGCTTTTACTTTTTTCAGCAATTCTTTTAAATGCCATCGCCCGCGTTTATCTTCTAAAAAGAAATCGGTTCTAACGCCTAAATCCAATCCCTGCTGGATTATTTTTTCAGCATTATCATATTCTTTTCTATCAAAATAAAGTTCTCCAAGAAAAAAATAGGAGTAAGGATCTTTTGATTGATTTTTCACAGCCAATCGCAAATATTTTAAAGCAAGTTCTTTATCTGGCCATGGTAAAATCAAAGGAATATAAGGTAATAACTGATGAGAGCGTCCTAAAATTTGATAATCGCCTGCACTATCAGCTAAATCTCGAACCCGAGCGGCAACACCTTGTTTTACCGCTTTTAACGGACCAATACTTGCCCCCCACATTGAAGTTATCGTTGCATATAAACTTGTCATTTCTTTATTTTTAGGAAACCTTGCATGTAACGTATCCCCAAGAGTTTTTGCAGACGCTATCAATTTATTTTTTTCTTTTTCATTTTTAGTTGCAAAACGAATCCGAAAATATTCACTTCGCATTATTCCAAGAGCTGCTTTTTCAGCCAAAAGAGAATCTTGTAAAAGTGATTTATAAAGATTTATAGTTTTATCTATCTGAGAACGATTGGCTTTATCGCCTTTTGCTTTGTTAGCTCGCGTTGCATAACAAGAATCCGCCACAAAAAGGACTCTCGCCGGGTCGGCTAGAGAAAAAGTCCAACAGCATAAAAGTACTGTCGCTAATCTAAACAATCCCGGCATAATGCTCTAAATATTAAATTTTCCAACTTTGCAATAATTTATTCAACTGGCCTATACGTGCTTTTTCTTCAGCCGTTCCATGAAATGCCTTAAACAACAAATTCCGGTATTCCATAAGAGCGGTTCGAATCAAAATTTTTTCTTCTCTTTTTAACATAATTCCTCGCTTTTATTTGTTTTTCCCCTTATACTTTCCTGAAAAATAGTCTTGCTGGCGAGTAGCGCCAAGAACAGCATGCCAAAGAACTCCTGCTGGGTCAATTTTACGACGTTCACTGACAGCAAATTCTATTGGAACATGTGTAAAAGCCCCATTCATGCTGCCCACAACCATATTCGTTTTCCCAGCCATTGCCGCATGAACCGCGTTTTCTGCTAGCTGGTAACAAAAGATAGCATCGGTTCCTTTTGCCGGAATACTACGAACCGTATAACTCGGGTCAAAATATTTAATATTGATTTCTTTACCTACTTTTGCAAAATGAGCTTTTATCTTTTCGTAAAGGAATTCTCCAATATCATTTTTCAAAAGATTGCCACTTGCATCTCGGCGTTCTTGCTGGTTTTCAAAGAAATATTGCCCTGCACCTTCTGCAACAACAAGAACAGCATGCTTTTTCCCGATATCGTAACGATTTTCAAGTGCTTGTAAAAGACCACCTTCTCCTTCTAATTGGAACGACACTTCTGGTACAAGGCAGAAATTTACAACAGTTGTAGCCAAAGCCGCATAAGCCGCAATAAAACCAGAATCCCGACCCATCAATTTAACAAGACCAAGCCCATTAAAAGCGCCATTCGCTTCTGTATGAGCACTAGTAATAACATCTGTTGCAGCAAGAACTGCTGTTTCAAAACCAAATGTTCTATCAACCAAATTCAAATCGTTATCAATTGTTTTTGGAATACCAACTACTGAAATTGGCTGACGACGGCGCTTAATTTCTGCTGCAATATCTTTTGCTCCTCGTAAAGTTCCATCGCCACCAATACAGAACAACATATTGATATTTAATCGCATCAAGGTGTCAACCATCACCTTGGTATCCTGATTACCACGAGAACTTCCAAGAATCGTTCCACCATCTTCTTGAATTGCGTCTACAACTTCTGGCGTTAAAACAACCGGAGAATAACCATAATCAGGATTCAGCCCACGATAGCCATACGGAATACCAAAAATATTTCTGACTCCATAATCAAACCAAAGTACTTGAACAAGACTCTTGATAACATTATTCAAACCAGGACACAAACCACCACAAGTAACAATAGCAGCACGTGTCCAACTCGGATCATGAAAAATAGTTTCTCTTGGGCCGGCAGCTTCTAAAGAAGGTATTGATAAATTTTCTGCTTTCAATTTATCCAATGTTTGCATATCCGTTGTAAGGCAAACTCTCTGTTCATCACTGACAAAGCGCACACCACTCATTGGCGAACGTAAAGTTCCTGTCCCAACCGTTTCGATGGATAAATCATATTCTTGAGGATTTTGAATAATGTCTTCTTTTTTCATCTCGTTACCCCGATTTAATGCCTTAAATTTAACAAACCATTTTAAATAAAAACCATTTAAATTGAAATGGAAGAAAAATGTATTTTTGTTCTAAGCCCAGGATTTGCATTTTCCATTTCAATACGCATATTTGTCAAAGAACAAAGCTTTTTCACCATTGAAAGTCCAATCCCCGTTCCTTTTGTTGTTCTTGTCATTTCATCTTCAACACGATAAAATTCTTCAAAAACTTTATTCATTTCACTTGGCGGAATCCCTGGACCATAATCGCGAACGGCAAAATAAATATCGCCATCTTGAACCGCTAAACGCAATTCAATCATTTTATATCGAGCATTTTTAGCAAACTTTATCGAGTTATCCACCAGATTCATCAAAATTTGCATAATAGCATCTTTATCCATCAAAACTTCTAAATTACATGTATCACAAGAAACCGTTAAATCAAATCCGTTGTTTTCAATATTTTTCCCATAAGTCGCAACGAAATCGTCAAGCACCACTTTAGGATTTCCCTTTCTCATTTGAACGGCCCAGCTATTTCTATCTAGTTTAGATAAATTCAAAACATTTTGAATTAAACGAGAAAGCCTCTCTGTTTCAGAAGCAATTAAACCATAGTACTTTTGTTTTTTTTCTTCACTAGCACACCAAGAATTCTGAAGCATTTCAGCATACATACGAATTGCCGTCAATGGTGTTTTCAATTCATGACTTACTGCAGAAATAAAATCTTGCCGTTTACTTGCTAACTGTAACTGCGTTCTCATCAAGCGATACAAAGCCAAAAGACCGCCACCAAGAATCGCAAACATCAGAACACCTAACACAAGGACCATGCTTTCTCCAGGAGCACTGCCTTTTTGAGAAAGAAATACATGTAAAAACATATCGTTCAGTGGGTATTGTAAAGGGGCTTTAAAAATCATTTCCGAATTATTAGAACGTTTTCCAAATAGGACCAAAGGCAATGTTTTAGAAGAAAATTCTAACAAGAGTTCTTGTTCCTGTGGCGAAAAAATGTTTTCTTTTCTTACAATTGATTCAAAATAATCTTTTAATTTAACCACATAACCTTGAATAAATTGTTCACTATCTCTTGTTACATTACGATAAAAAACAATATAATCTCTGTTAAAATGTGCTTGGAATGGGTCTATTTTCACCACTATAAGATTTTGTCTAGATTCTGATTCGTCACCATTTCCTGTAAGTTTTCTTATTCTAGAAGATTCAACATCAAAAACAAATGTTTCTTTTTGCGAACTTTCTTCTATACGAGAAGTAAAGCCGCTTTCTATGTTACGTTTTGCATCTAATTGCAAATCGTGCTGGTAGAGCCTATCCAATAAAGCTTTTGAAGAATCTAAAGAACGTTCCGGTTCTGGCAATGGAGTAACCCGAATATCCATTCGTTTAATAATAGATTTCAAAGTATCACGGACTTGTTCTCTTTCTGTTCTGTCTTCCATAGCAATATTTTCTAAAAAACCATCTGGCAAAACAGGCGTTTGAACAGAGCCATCAGCAAACAATTGGAAATACCCGACAATCCCATGATAACCACTACGAATAGGCATTTCTGCAAGTGGCGAAATAGTAACTTCTTCTCCACCAAGAACCGGAACTGTCCGAATAAAACGATAATCAGAATAAGAACGTTTTTCTTCTACTGCTAAATCAGAATGGATTCTGTCATTTAGCATTTTCAAAACTAAATATGCGTGTTCTTGATACGCATATTGAGCCCCTAGTTGTATCTGTGAAAACGACCGGGATAGTAATATCCCGACCGGAATTGCAATGGCCAAAAAAACGACCAGAAAAATTAATTGTATTCGATTCATTCAGAAGTCACGCGGAACTGATAACCTTCTCCGCGGAACGTTACCAGCAATTGCGGGTGAGACGTATCATCTTCTATTTTCTTACGAAGTTTTGTTATGTGAATATCAACTGTTCTTGTATCTACAGATTCTGCATTTTCGTAATCCCACACTTCTCGAAGAAGTTCAGCTCTTGAAACCACTCTATCTCTGTTTTTCCAAAGATATTCCAAGATTTCAATTTCTTTACGAGTAAATTGCAATTCTTCTGAGCCACGCATGCCTGCATATTCACGGAAATTAACACGCAAGTTTCCAGCGACTAATTTTCCATCGCCTTCAATAGGCTGGCGACTACGGCGCAATACTGCAGAAATTCTTGCTAAAAGCATTGGCACAGAGAACGGTTTTGCCACATAATCATCTGCGCCATACTTCAAACCATTGATAATATCATCGTCGGAATTTTTGGCTGAAAGGATAATAATTGGAAGGCATTTATCTTGTTCACGAATTTTATCACAAACGGTAAAACCATCTAAACCAGGCAACATAAGGTCAAGCAAAACCAAACCATACTTTCCACTTAATGCTTCAGCAAGGCCAGATTCACCATCAGCAACATGTTTAACATTGTAGCCGTTCATTTCGCAAAGATCAACAAGACCTTCTGCAATAGCCAATTCATCTTCTACAATTAATACAGAGATGGATTTTGTTTCGTTTGTCATATAGAACCTTCTTTAAAAACTTTTATTAAAGTGCAAACCCTACGCCCACTTCTACAGCATGGCGACCAAATTCAATTTCATCATCAAATTCGCCACCAAAATAATATTTGTAGTTAGCATAAGCAGCTATTGGAATTATAGGGAGTTTTGCTCTCATCCCAACCAAAATATGCCCACCAATACCTGTACTCAAACCTTCTTCAGTCAAAGCATCAGACAAATCATTTGCCAATTGTTTAGCTTCTTCTGGTGTTAAATTTTCCGGGTTCAAAAGAACTTTACCAGTACTTTCCATGAACTTACCCACAAAACTATCAGAAAGAACTGGTGTGCTTAAATAATAGGTAACACCGCCACCGATATAAGGGCGAATTATTGGCAAGAATGTAATTGGATAAGTAATAGAAAGGTCGCCATTCATAGAAACAAACTTAGGAGAAGCTTTGCCAAAAGGAACTCCGTCAAATTCAAGTTCTATCTTTTGTTTCTTGATTAAAGCTCCATCAGGACCATACATTGACAAAGCGGCATCATAAGAACCAAACTGAATGTTGTAAGTCGCTTCAACATCAATGATAGGTAAAATATCTATCCAAAGTTTAAGACCAAATCCTTGCATATCAGAGAAACTACCATGAGCATATTTTACGTTCCCTAAATTGCCGACTTCTGAATCCAAAGAAAGCACTTCTTTTTCTGTTGTGGACTTTAACTCCGTTCCAAAATTGGGGGCATAATGGAAGCCAAGCCCGATAATAGCAAAAGATTGCGAAACACAAAAAGCAGCAGCGGCGGCTATAATTTTGAAGTTCATGTTTTTCTCCTATTTACAGAACCCTTTGAATTTATATAAATATTTCTATTATGCACATATTTTTTTTATTTCCCCGCATAAAAGGCTAATTTCACCCCAAAAAACGCGTTTTAAAGCAAATAATCCATACGAATATGTCGCATACTTTCAAAAAGATTGCGTTTTAATGTTGATTTTCCCATTGTCAACGCTTCTATTTGTTCTCGAATTAAACGCCGATTGCTATTTCCAGCAGCAATACACTTGCAAGATGGGCATTCTAAACCCATTTCCTGAACAAATTCTGTAATTTCTGTTTCTTCGCAATAACAAAGTGGACGAATTACCGATACTGGGTACTTTTCATAAGGAACAAATGGAGGCATTCCTGAAAATTCCCCTTTATAAAGCATATTCATCAAAAGCGTTTCAAGGATATCGTCTAAATGGTGCCCTAACGCTATTTTGTTAAAACCATTTTCTTTAGCAAACTTTATAAGTTCTGTTCGCCGCTGTGTGCTACACCAATAACAATTTAATCGTTCTCCATCTTTCAAGCGACCTTCAATCGCTATATCAAGATAATAAATCGGAATGTTTACTAGTGTTTCTAAACTCTTAACAAAATTTTTTGGAGCGCTATCACCAAAATCACTTTGGATATGCAAACCAGCTAATTCAAAAGGTGCGCCAAATTTTCCAAGCCTTGAAAATAGAGAAAGTAAAAGTGCGGTAGAATCTTTTCCACCACTTAGTCCAACAAGAACTCTATCCCCTTCATTTATCATCGGGAAATCAAATAACGCTTTCGTTATTTTTTTACTTATTCTTTTTCGGATATTTGATGCCATAAAAGAAAGGGCTCCTAAGAGCCCTTCAAAAAGGTTAAAAATTATTCGTCACCAAAGTCACGAAGTGGCATAAGCAAGAACGAGAAGTTCAAGTCATCACCAACCGGTTCAATGACACTTGCTCCTTTAGAACCAGTCATTTTAATTTTAACTTGTTCTGTTTTACACATGCTTAAGATATCGGCCAAGAACTGACCGTTGAAGCCAATGCAGAAAGAGCCTTCGCCTTCGTGTGCTACTGCTAATTCTTCACAAGAGAATCCACCACTTTCAGAATCTGTTGCTGTCAATTCCAAAGAAGAGTCTTGTATCTGTAAACGAATTTTACGAGTACGAAGACTCGCCATAGAAATAACACAACGAATTTTATTGATAAGTTCAGAAGTAGGCACCTGAATGACATGTGTAAAATTCTGAGGAATAACATTCTTATAAGGAACGTATTTACCTTCTACCAATTTTGAATACATCTGAACATTGTCATACAAGAACAAAACATAAACTTGAGAAATACGAATTTCTACAACTGCATCACTAGGAACGCTCTTCAAGAAATTACGCAAAACCTTTGGAGAAATAATTACGCCCTGGTCTAAAGACGCATTTTCTAAATCCAAAGAAGCAAGTCCTAAACGATGGCTATCAGTTCCGACCATTGTTACTCGGTTATTTTCGGTTTCAAGATAAACACCGCTCATCGCAATACGACTTATATCAGTAGAAACAGCAAAAGCAGTCTTTTCTACAAGGAATGCCAATTCAGAAGCATTCATGTGCAAAACGGAATCTTCACTCACTTCTGGGAACGCCGGGAATTCAGAGACGTCAAAACCAGTCAATGTAGAATAGCCTCTTTCACTCCAACGCACATTCACAACATAATCCTGAACGTCAAAACTTACCGTAGTAATACTTGGTTCTACAAGGCTTGTAACTAAGTCTAACAAGCGGCGAGCGTTCACAATGATACCGCCATCTCGTTCACCATCTACTTCGACCGTTTGAAGAATCCCCTGGTCTAGGTCCGTTGCTCCGACTTCAAGGACATTACCTTCTAGTCGAAATGAAAAGTTGTGGAGAACTGGAATAGTTGCTCTACTAGGAACCACACTTATTAAAGTCTGGAGAACATCTTGTAAAACCGACTTCTGTATATGAAATTTCATGATGGACCTTTCTTTTTATGCTGAATATTTCAATAGAGTGGAACCAACGAAAAAGACAACTGCCACTACCGCCAAAAGAATGAGAATTCGCTTGTCAATTTGGCGAGATTTCTTTGGAACGAAATTCTGTGCTTTACGTTTTGCACGGCGACGTTCGCTTCGACTCATTGGTAAACTCCTTGATTTCCTTTTTAACTTCTCTTAAAATAACTATTTTAATATAAAAATGTGGAGACCCCTATGGTAAAAAACTCTCTAAAAAGAATAAAATCTGGCGCAACACATTGTGCATCGTCAGTTCTTTTTCGTTTAGACTTGATTACAGAAGAGTCTAGACAAGAAAAACGCTTCAAAATTTTAGGTGAAAAAGTATTACAAGCTGTTTTAGATGACAAACTTGACACTTTAAAAGACGATCCTTCTATCGTAGAACTTGTTGGTGCTATCCAAGAAAAGAAAAAAATAATCCAAGAATTACGTCAAAAAGCATCTTTCAAAGGTCCTTGTGAAAAAAATTGAAATCCATATTTTCCCAGAAAAAACAGCAGATAAGAAATTTTTCCGAATTTCAGTCCCTCGCATTATCTGTTTCATTATTGCTGTAATCATTTCCATTACAGGCTTCATTTTATTCAATCCTTTAGAAATCTTTCGCTTAGTTTCTGATAAACAAGTTCTACGAGTCTATCAGGAAAATAAATTCCTGAAAGAAGAAATTCAAAAAACAAAAAATAATTTGGAATTAGCTAAACAAGAATTAGCTATTACAGACTCTTTAAAAGATTCTTTGTTTCATGATAAAGCAATCCAGCACATATCAAATTCACAACTAAAAGAATTCTTTCCTTTGCAAGTGGCTTCTTATAACATTCCTGATTTAACAAAGCACAGAAAAATTTTACTCACCTCTTTACAAGCAAATAAACAAATAGCCAAGTCATTGCCTTTGGTAATGCCTTTGAAAGATTCATACACTATCACCAATCGTTACCAAACTCTTTTTGATCCTTTTATTGAACAAAATCTTCCGCACCGAGGGATAGATTTTGTCCCCACTCAAAATGACACCATTTTTGCTCCAGGCGGTGGAATGGTTTCTGAAATTCGGGAACACAGAGGTTTTGGCTTAACCCTGAAGTTAGAACACACAGAACACATTCGAACATTTTACGCTCATTTACAAAAAACTCTCGTTACAACAGGTTCTCAAGTAAAAAGAGGAATGCCTATAGCTATCGTTGGAAACTCCGGACGTTCTCCAGGAAAAACACTTCATTATGAAATTCGTTATGACGGAAACGCCATCAATCCAGAACATTACATTTTATATCCTATAAAAATGGATTAGAAAAGGTTTTGAAAATGACTTTGCCTCCTTTTTCACAAAACGTTATCGCAATGGTTTGGGATTTTGACAAAACATTAATCCAAACATACATGCAAGACCCTTTGTTCAAACGCTACCATGTGGATGGTGGCACATTTTGGAAAGAAGTGAATTCGCTTTCTGAATATTATTCCAAAAGAGGCATTTCTATTAACAGAGATACTTGTTATCTAAATCATATTCTCACATACGTAAAAGCAGGAATTTTCAAAGGTCTTTCTAATAGAATTTTAAGAGAGTGCGGAAAAGAGCTTTCTTTTTATCCAGGCCTTCCTCTATTTTTCGAACAAATTAAGAAATCAATTGAAGAAAACGAAAAATACCAAAAATACGGCATTCGGCTTGAACATTATGTTGTCAGCACAGGATTTTCTGAAACTATCCGCGGCAGCGCAATTGCTCCTTATGTTGATGGTATTTTTGGTTGTGAATTTATTGAATCTCCTGCACAACCTGGTTTTTCAAAAGAAGCCCCTATTGAACCAGAACAAGAAATTTCTCAGATAGCTGTTGCTATTGATAACACATCAAAAACACGTTATCTATTTGAAATCCATAAAGGTTCAAATAAATTCCCGGAATCAATTGACGTTAATTCATTTATAAAACAAGAAAATAGACGTATTCCCTTTAGTAATATGATTTATATTGCCGACGGGCCATCAGACGTTCCTGCATTCAGTATTCTGAACTCTCATGGTGGTTCTACTTTTGCTATTTATCCTAAAGGCGACATGAACGCTTTTAAACAAGTAGAACATTTAAGACAAGATGGGCGTATTGCAACCTTTGGAGAAGCTGATTATTCTGAAAAATCTCATACATGGATGTGGCTTTGTGGGAAAGTGCAAGAAATTGCTGATAAAATATTAAAGAACCATGCCGATTCTATACAAAAGAACGCGTCTCTGCCGCCTTCTCATTTATCCTCTTGAATAATTTGACTATTTCTGAGCCTTTCTTGTAATAAAAGAAAAACATTTACTTGTTAAAATCACTATATTTTCTTTTTAGAAATTTATTTTCTGAGTTTTGTTTTAAAAACAGAAAAGAAGTTATTGGCTTTTCTGTTTGTGTAATTTTTGTTTTAGGAGTTTAAGGTCTATGAAACAACCCGCCACCAAGCGGAAAATTTTGATTAGCAAGACCCCTTATGAGAAAAGAATTGCCATTATGGAAGATGGTGAACTTTCTGAACTTGTCGTAGAAGCATCTTCTTCAACGAGAGTTCTTGGAAATATTTATAAAGGAGTCGTGCAAAAAGTTTTACCCGCCCTTAAAGCCGCTTTTATTGACATTGGTCTTGATAAAGCTGGTTTTCTTCACCAAGATGATGCCATTGATCGCAACATAGAATTGCGTAAAGATTATGGCGATAGTGATGATGACGATTCTGTCTCTTCAGAACTTCCTATTGACCAAATCCTTACCGAAGGGCAAGAGATTATGGTTCAAGTTATTAAAGAACCAATCAGCACAAAAGGAGCTCGTTTAACAACTCATCTAAGTTTTGCCGGTCGCTTTCTTGTTTGCATGCCAGGAACTAATTTCGTCGGCGTTTCTAAAAGAGAACGCGATCCTGCTAAACGTCGCGCATTAAAGAAAGCGGTTCGCCATAATAAAGCTCCTGATGTTGGTTACATTGTCCGCACTAATGGTCTTACAGAATCTGAATTTGAAATTAAAAGGCAAATGCAAGAACTCGAAGCAAAATGGGAAGAAACCAAAATAAACTTCGAAACAATGCCTGCCGAAACATGTATCTATGAAGAATCCGATTCTATAGAACAGACTATTCGTGAATACTTCAGTGAAAATACGGAATCTGTTTTTATTGATGATAAAGATGAATTTATCGCTTTGCGCAATTATTTGCGTATTCTATCTCCGGATAAAATCAATAAATTAAAATTCCATTCAGCTGGAAATTTATTTGAGTTGTTCCATATAGAAGACGACTACGCAAGAACACTACAACGTCAGGTTCCTTTGGCTCATGGTGGTAACATTGTTATTGAACAAACAGAAGCTCTTGTTTCAATCGATGTTAATACTGGTCCAAAAGTGCATGGAAAAGATCAAGCAAAAATCATTCTTGAAACCAATCTTGATGCCTGTCATGAAATCGCAAAACAACTTAGACTACGCGATATCGGTGGTTTGATTATCATTGATTTTATTGATATGGACACAGAAACAGACAGAGAAGCGGTTTACCAAGAATTCCGTCGGGCCATTCGTTGCGATAAAACGCCTATTAGTCCATCTCCAATTAGTCCTTTTGGTCTTATGGAAGTGACTAGAAAACGCGTGCGAGCCAACTTGTTTACTGAAAAAACTATGAACTGCCCTGTTTGTAATGGAGCAGGTCATATTTACCGTTGGGATACAACACTTGGTTTAATTGATCGTTCTTTAGGTCGTGCAAAACGTAAAGGGCATCTTAACGAAATTACTTTAGTGGCAAGTACTGCTATTATTGATATTCTCTGCCGCGACATGGGCAAGATGTTCCATTACCTTGAATACAAGAACAAAATAAAAATTGATCTTGTTGAAGATGAACGTTCTCATGTTAACCAATTCTCGCTTTATAATAAAGAAGGCGAAGAAGTTACTGATTTGTTCAATTTCTCTTAATAAATACTTAAAAGAAATGGGCGCTTTTAGCGCCCATTTCTTTATTTTAAAAAGCTAATCCTAACCGTAAATGATGGTTTCCTCCAAGACTAGGGTTAGCCTCATAAGCGTAATCAACACTTATTCCACCAAAGCAAACTCCTAAACCGCCACTTACCCCATCTTCTGTATCTGGTCTAACAGCATAACCGACTCGCAACACAAGAATTTTCAAATAGGCAATTTCAAGGCCACTAAAAAAATGCATATCAGAATCAGCTCGGCGATAAAGATCGGCATGTAATGCAAAATCAAAAATGGAAACATCTGGTATTTGTAACGTAATACCCGACTGCAAAGCTGTTGGTGGCACTTCGTGTTTTGAATCATAAGCTGTTACATAGCCAGCATTTGTAATTACAGCTCCAAATGCGACATATTTATTCAATAAAACAGAAACGCCGCCATCTACTAAAAAGCCCAAAGCCGTTTCATCATCTATGGTCTGAGAAGCTAGTCTTGCTGTAAAAGCCCACTTAAACATATTCGGCGAAAATCCCACACCAACTTGAAGAGCATAAGCCGAACTAGAATATTCCCCCGTTAAAAATCCATCTTCATCTCGGCCTTCTAAATCGCCATAACCTAAAAATTCTAAGCCAGCACTAAAGGCAAAATGTTTATATGGTAAAGCATAATATAACGATGTAAAACTTGCTTCAACGTCTTCTGCAAAAATAATCTGATTCAAACCAAATTCTGCTTCGCTCGAAGTAAGCATCGCTAAAGGATTGCGAGAAACTTCTGATGCACTTTGTGGTAAAGCAATGCCTGCTCCACCTAAAGCAGCCATACGCGGTGACGATTTCAAATAAAGAAATTTCATAGCAGAAGCACCAGATTCAGCGTTCCAATAGTCTCCTGCAAAACAAGCCAACGCACAAAAAGTTATTAAGAAAAATATTTTCTTCACGTTATTCTCCGCGGAAAGATTCCAATACCTGAATACAATCCGTTAATAGTTTCTTTGCTCGTTCTTGAGAAGTAGCTTCAACATAACAACGCAATTCCGGAGCATTACCACTTGGTCGCAAATGAATTATTTCTTCTGAATCAAAAGTCATTCTAAAACCATCTGTTTCATCAATTGCTTTTAACTTCCCTGAAAATTTTCCAAACAATACTTCTCCTAAATTTTCACTTTTAATTTCGGCAATTTTTTGTTTGCTTTTTTCTGTCGGGAAATTTTTCAACCTATCACTTGCAGAAAAACGACTTGGTAATTCTTTCAACAAATCTGAAACTTTGATTTTTAAATCTTTTGCATTTACCAAAACACTAATAATCGGAAGCAAAGCGTCTCTTGTTGGCAAAGCTTTTAAAATTTTTCCTGCTTTTTCCACATCAGTTTGTAATAAGAACCCACCATTAGCTTCATAGCCTGCTACTGAATTAAAATCTTGTGCTAAAGATTCCATACCTTCTATCACATAAGGGCTACCAATTCGAGTGCGACAAACTTTCTTAAATCGATTGCATTTTTCTAATGCGGTGTTACAGCTCACAGGAGTTGCTACACTAGAAATTCCAAGTGCGGTTGCTGCAAGAATTCCAAGGACATCTCCTCGTAGCCATTCTCCATTTTCATCAGAAAGTAAAGGTCTATCCGAATCACCATCAGTACTTACAAGCGCAAAAAAGCCTTCTTTTGCCCATTCTCTTGCAAGCCTAGAATCTTCTTCTCGAATCGCTTCGGTATCCACAGGTATAAAAGTTTCAGAACGCCCAAGAGAAATGATTTCTGCGCCTAATTCTTGAAGAACTTTAGAAAGGATATCTCTACCTACAGCAGAATGTTCATAAACACCTATTTTTAAACCTTCAAGAGCATTTTCTGGATAAAAAGAAACATAGCGAGAAACATAGATTTCTTCTGCGGTAGCATCTATTTCAGGAAGCATTGTTGGACTCAACAACATTCCCTTTTCATCAAATAAATTTTCATTTATCTCTATTTCTTGTTTTACAATTCCTTGCTCGTCTTTTTTAGTAATCTCTCCCTTTGGGTGATTAAATTTTATCCCATTACGATCTTCTGGAATATGACTCCCTGTTACCATTACTGTCGGAAGAGCTTTTTCAATACCATAAAGAGCAATCGCAGGACTTGGAATTCTACCACAATAAGTCACCTTCCAATCACAATCTAATGCAGCTTGAGCCACGGCTGTTAAAATTCTCCCCGTACTTGGTCTCAAATCACCAGCAATCGCTAAAGTCTTTTCAGAAGGATGCTCTTTTTCGCAATGCAATAAAAAAGCTTGTGTATATGCATAACAAACAAAATCCGTCATTTGCACTACTAAACCGCGTGCACCACTTGTTCCAAAACCAACACCACTTTCTTGCATTAACTTGCCAATAGATACTTTCATAAAAACTCCAATTTTACCTCAAAATAGGAAAATTTATCTTCAAAGAAATCTTTGAAATTCTAAATTCCACAATATGGACAGAGCAAGACGCAGAAAATTCGGTCAAAACTTTCTTGACGACAACACCGCAAAATTGATTGCCGAAGATTTAGAGGCAACAAATGAAACGCCGATTTTAGAAATTGGGCCAGGACATGGCGCAATGACAATTCATCTTTTACAAAAAGGTGCTCCTTTAACGGCTATTGAAATTGATGAACAATGCGTAGAAATACTAAAAAAGAAATTTGAAAAAAATCCATTGTTCGAAATAGAAAATATTGATTTTTTAAAATTCGATTTAGATTTGTGGCTTAAAAATCACAACACTCCTTGGATTACAGGGAACCTCCCCTACAACGTTTCTACGGGAATCATTTCTAGTATTTTACCCAAACTTCATAAAACACTTGGCTTTATGGGAATGGTTCAATTAGAAGTTGCAGAAAGACTTTGTGCAAAACCTGGCTCTAGCGCTTATGGGAGTTTAAGTGTTTATCTTTCATCTTTTGCTAATGCAAAAATTCTCCGGAAAATAAGCCCAGAACATTTTACTCCTAAACCTAATGTGGATAGTGCAACTGTTCTAATCACGCCAAAATCTAATCCACTAAATTATCCAGAAGGGTTCTTTGAATTTGTGCGGCTTTCTTTTTCTCAAAAACGTAAACGTCTTGCGAATTCACTTGCAAGTTCTTATTCCAAACAAAAAGTTTTTGAATGCTTAAGTTCGTTATCTCTTTCAGAAAACACCAGAGCCGAAGAACTTTCTCCAGAAACTTTTTTAGAATTATTCTTACGCTTAAAATGACTTTTTTATATTTGCCCTGTGATTCAGATTCAAAACATTAAAAAAGAATTTGGCGAGCAAGTTATTTTTAACGATGCAAGCCTTTTAATTGCATCGCAAGAACGCGTTGGACTAGTTGGCAGAAATGGCTCTGGCAAGTCAACGCTTTTTAAAATATTATTGAACGAAGAACACTTAGATGGTGGTTCTATACAAATTCCTAAAAATTATACACTCGGCCATTTAAGCCAACACTTGCATTTTGAAAAACAAACTGTTTACGAAGAAGCTTGTTCTATTTTAAAACCCAATGAAGATGGTTGGTTAGACACTCACTCAGTCGAAGCGATTTTATTTGGATTAGGTTTTAATCAAGAAAGTTTAAAAATGTCACCATCCCTTTTATCCGGTGGTTTTCAAATTCGTTTGAACTTAGCTAAAGTTTTAGCCGCAGAACCAAATATTTTACTTTTAGACGAACCAACAAACTATCTTGATATTGTTTCTACCCGTTGGCTTTCTCGCTTTTTACGCAGTTGGAAGGGAGAACTACTTCTTATCACTCACGATAAAAAATTTATGGATAGCGTTTGCACTCACACAGCCGCTATTTACCAAAACAAGTTCCGTAAAATTCAAGGCCCTGTAAATAAGTTACTTGAAACCATTGAAGCTGAAGAAGAAGTCCTTTTACGAACCGCTGAAAATGATTCTAAAAAAAGAGAACAACTTGAACGCGTTATAGAACGTTTCCGTTTCAAAGCTTCTAAAGCGGCAATGGTGCAATCTAAAATAAAAGCAGTTGAACGTTTATCTCATACAGAAATTCAAACGAATTCATCTGTTCTAGATTTTTCTTTTACAGAAGCTCCTTTTCCAGGCAAACGACTTTGCAAAATTTCTGATTTAGGCTTTGCTTACAAAGATAAAGATTTCTTACTCCAAAACCTTTCTTTTGAAATATTCAAAGGAGATAGGATTGCGGTCATTGGACCAAATGGTCGTGGAAAAACTACATTTCTCAATTTACTTGCTAGTGAACTTTCTCCGACATTAGGAGAAATTTCATTCAATCCAAATGTTCAAACAAATTATTTTGGTCAAACAAATATCAATCGCCTGCATTTAAACAACACCGTCGAAGAAGAAATCCAATCTGCATTAAAAGACACTTCTCGTGGAAAAGCAAGATCTTTAGCAGGTTTAATGATGTTCTCCGGTGATGCTGCTATGAAACGCATACAAGTTCTTTCTGGTGGAGAACGAAGCCGCGTTTTACTTGCCAAAATTCTTGCTACAGAATGCAATTTTCTTTTACTTGACGAACCGACAAACCATCTTGACATGGATTCCATTGAAAGCCTTTTAGAAGCTTTGGAAAATTTTGAAGGAACATCTGTCGTTGTAACTCACGACGAAGCTTTATTACACGCCTTTGCAAAACGTTTAATTGTTTTTGACGGCGGCGAATGTTTTGTTTTTGAAGGGACTTACAAAGAATTTTTAGAAAATGTTGGTTGGAAAGAAGAAAAAGAAATTTCTGGATTTGCAATAGAACAGAAAAGCATTCAAAAACCTAAAGAAGATAGAAAAGCAAGAGCTGATTATATTGCCATGCGTTCTAAGCTTTTAAAACCGCTTGAACAAAAAATCAAGAAACTAGAAGAAGAAATTCAATTCTTTGAAAATCAGACATCTGAATTAGAATCTTTATTAGTTGAAATCTCTGCAGGGAGCGATGGCGAAAAAATTTCTGAAACAGCAAAAAAATTAGACAATGCAAAAGAAAAAATAGAGTCTCTATTCGTTGAATGGGAAACCGCATCAACAGAATTAGAAACCCTAAAAGAAAAATACCCCTTATAAATTCTTAGTTTTCACGCTTTATTCCAAAAACATGTGCCGATGAATTTTTGGTTACTGTTTTATTTTTCTTTTTAATTTGCAAGTCCATTTTGGAAACATACGCTCCGCTTCCTGCTAAACGCCCAGACGCACTTTTTAAGTTCCAAGCAAAATAAATAAGCCCTGGAGATTTTCTACAATCACCATTGAATAATTTGTCTGCACATGAAACTATTCCATTATCTGAATTTACATAACTTCCAAGATTTGTAAAAATCCCTTGTTCCCATTTAATCTTTATATCTGAAGGTTGCACATTTTCTTCTCCTAAAAGTAATTCACTCAAATCAAACCGAATCAATTGCCCTGGCAAACCTATTTCTTTTTCAATTGCCGAAAAAGATTTTTCTGTTGACACAACATGCACACTAATCGTTTCTTTTTCATTCGGAATTTTATCAGGTGAGACCACGAATACTTCGGACTTTTCTATTCGCAATCTTTGTTCTCCTTCTAAACGAACCCAAGGATTATTTTTATGAGACACATTTTCACTCAAATCAAAAACATTCCCTGGGACAAAACGAATACTATCACCAACTGCAGGTAAAACTTCTTTTGCATCAACTTGTGAAAATAAAATTTCAATAGAAGAACCATCTTGTGAAGGTGTTTTCCGCAACATATTTAACTGTTCAGAAATTTCTATTCCATCACGCCACACACGGAAAGAAAAAAGCGTATCCAACGATTTTTCAAAATCTATTGCTTCTGTAAAATAAAGGCTCAACAAACTAGCTTTATCCCCTTTTGGAATTACAATTGCTTTAGAAATCATTGGAGGAACTCTATCAGCAATCGGATAAAGTAGTGGAAACGGCACTTTTTCTCCTGTCGAATCTACATACGTAAAATGTGACTTTGAATTTCCTTGATAAGGTTTTTCAAAATCGCCAGTAAACCGTAATTCATAAAGAGAATCCGCGGTAAATACTACAGAAGAATCTCCAGAAATTTTCTTTTCTACTGCAGAAGCGGGGGCCGTAATATGCCATAAAGAATCGCCAAACATCCAAGCTAAAGAATCCAAGGTATAATCATTAGATTTTAAAACATCATTATAAACAATAACTAAACTATCTCCAACGCCATCACCATCTTTATCATGCATTTCTGCAAGTTGCGGAATTGGAACAGGAGGTTTTTCTAACGAAATATTTTTCCAGACTAATTCATTTTCAACTTCAGAACCAAAAACCTTAAAAGACGCTTTTTCAACAGCACTATTTCCCATCACATAAAATTTTGCAAACCCGCTAGAATCTGTTTTTATTGAATCTACTGCTATTGAATTTTCACCATAAAAACTCAAACTATCCGAACTTGATAAAGCCAGAGAAACCACACAATCTAAACATAGTTCTCCGTAATACAATATTTTAACATACACCGGATAAAGAACAAAAGCATATTGTCCAAGTGAAACTGTATCTGGTGAAATTTCATTGCCTAAAGAATCCGCAAAAGCTATTGTTGGCAAAGGGTATTCAGGAACAGTAAAATAAACTTTTGAAGATTGTTTTAAATCTGATTCTAAGAAAAATTGTAAGCAATAATTTCCTGGAGGTAATTTCCTTGTTTTTACTATCGCTGTTGTATCAATCGTAAAGCCAGACATTGTTTCTGTTATAAAAATTCCTCCGTAATTTTCTCCTGGCAAAAGGGTAACTCCAGAAGAAGGTAAATCACCGCCACTCAATAAAAATACCGAAGCCGCAGGAACTGTATCTATCTTTGTCACGCTAGAAATATCACAACTTAAAGATTCATCCATAAGTAATTGCCAAATTTCATACGAAATAGTTCCGTCATCTTTAGGTATTTCTCTTGGATAATATGTTTTTTCTGTCTGTAAATTTATCGACGTCCGCATTTTAAAATTGGAACCAGTCGCGTTTCTTTCCGAAAAGAAAATATGGAATGGATAAGTATTACCTTCTACAAGCCCTAAACTATCTAAATCTACAGCTCCTTCAACTGGACTATGACAACCACCAATATCAACGACTAAACGATTGTTAATAAAAACCCAAACATCATCATCACCTCTAAATTCAAAATACTGCCCTTTTACATATTGGAATTCAGCAGAAATTTTCATTGCAAAACTATAATTATGCATTTTACCATTTGAAGTCACAAGACTTTCTTTCCAATCAAATTTCGGATTCATTACAGTTTGAGCAGAATCCAAATATTTAAAATCATCTAATGGGAAAAAGCCACCTTCTTCACTATTCTCAGAAATATCTGCTAACCAGAACCCCTCTTCATCTAAATGTAAATCAATATCACGACATGTCGCATTAGTATATATATTCCCAGCATTATCCTTTGCAACTTCAACTGGAATAAACCATTTTTCTACTTCTTTTGCCGCAGAACATTGTTCCCATGGATACCTTAAAGAATCTGTTCTAATTGGAAAACCATCTTCACTTAACAACTCTTTGACCATGCCAATAACATGTCCTTGGCATTTTTGAAACGAAGTATCTCCAACAGAAACTTGTGTATAAGAATTCCCATCATAAATTCCACCAAAATCCACATCAATACTATCAGCAAATGCTTCACCAGCCCAATCCAGAAGCATAGCAGAAATTTGAAGTGTTGGACAAACTCCTAACCGCCCAGGGAACTCTGTTGAAAATTTCGGAGCACTACTTAAAGTTGGGTAAGGCATAATCCAAATTGTATCATTCATTTCTAAAATAGAATCTAATGAAATCGGATCACCATCTTTTGCACCTGCTAAAGAGTAATATTCAAAACCAAATGTTTGTTTAAAATAAACATCCCATGAAGAAACATGTTTATAGTAAGATGCTTGATACCAACCGCAAGTATCTGCTGAAAAAGGTCCCATTTTCACAGTATCTCCATTCACTAAAAGTGATGGAGACATATTATCCCAAGGGCTCATCAAGCGTATTACTTTTTCTTCTAATGGAGAAAAACTAATATCTAACTTACCATCTTTTGTCGTAAAAAGCCAAGCTTCATAAACTCCTTTTGGAAACAAATCAGAAATTAATGGTCGCTCAGTTTCTTTAAAATACGTTACTTGAGGCCATTCATTCTGACGTCGATAAATATTAAAATAAGCCGAAGGGCTACTCCATTCTTGTTTCGCCACCACATCTGAAGAAAATTCGTATTTCCACCAACGTGGGAATTCATCTTGTTGTGTTGCAGTTGGATTATTTAAAATATTATTACCAACACTTATATAAAGCACGCTATCACGATAAGTTGTGTTTGTTCGCCATGGGTGATATATATGAAGTGTTTTAGAAGAATCAAAACATGTTCCAGGTGTTACAAAACCAGAATTAATAGTCAAAGATTCTCCCATACCATCAATAAAAATGGTATCCGCTGATTGTAACGCTGAAGAAATATCAAAAGTTCCTTTGGAAGGTTTTGAAAGATATGGCGTATGTAAACGTTCAAAATAAACATTCTTTAAAGGATTATTAGAAAGCATTGCTGGCGTAAGTGCTCCATAAAACCATCCGCAAGAAAGAGAATCGTCAAAAACAAATCGCATTTCCACTGAATCCACACCAAAAATCATCTTAGGGAGGGCTTTGTTTCCCCAAGGACTTTTAAACCAAACTAATTTAGATCCTGGAGCAACAAAACTTTTGGAATAATTACTTGGATTTAATGAATCAGTATAATACCAAAGTTCTTTTTCAACACCAAATGTCTCCGTCATTTTAAATTCTAACGTCTTATCTGAAGCATCACTCCAATAAGGACCGCCGTTACAATTCTGATCAGTTCCAGGCGCGCACGCTCTTATGCTAAAAGACTCCCAAGAAAAATCTGAGATATTTTTTTCCCATGTAAACGAGAACCAACCATCAGCTTCTTCTTGCATTTTATTTGATGCTGTTGCCGAATAACCGCCTGTCGCTCCACCATAAACATAAAGCGTATACCCTGAATAAGCTGGATTATCTCGCCAAGGCGATTGAATATGAATAGTCAAAGTTGCGTGAACTGAAACGCAAAAAAACAAAGCTAAGGCAAGCCATAGTTTTGCCATAGTACACTCCTTTTTTATCACCAATGGTGATTCCCAAACATGCTAAAAATAGCAACCTTTTTAAAAAAAAGTCTATTTAATGCAGCGAAAAAATTTTTTGAAGTATAACTTTCTTTTTTTTGAGAATTATATACAATGCTTTACCGCCCAAAAATCGGTAAGCCTTCCTAAACAATTCAAACCTATTCGAGAATGCCTAAATTGAGAGAAAAATATTACGAAGTTAGGAACTTTTTTCCATAATAACCGACAAGCCCTTGAATATATTTCAGATATGGAAGAACCCAATCTAGAATGCTATGAATATAGACGTGACTTTGGAAGTGAGGGGCAGCTTGAAGAGTAAAATGGTAAAGTTGTTAAGGATTTATCAGCTACCTCAAAGTGTAAGAAGCAATAATTGCAGCTTAGCAAATAACTTTCCATAAAAAAAAGGAAGGCCCCTGAGGGTTACTCAGGGGCCTAAGAATCCGGCGGCGACCTACTCTCCCGGGCCCGGAGGCCAAGTACCATCGGCG
>JAGBSH010000022.1 GCA_017631885.1 Fibrobacteraceae bacterium | reverse complement strand
GCAAGTTGTCATGGCAAGGAGATTACCACGCCGTGCTTTCTGCACGGCTCGTAATGACAAGTTCAGGATAGTCATCGCGAACGCAGTGTGGCGATCTTGGCTTTTGTCATTACGAGCATAGCGAAGTAATCCAAAAACAAGTGTTGCTTGCAAAAAGATTGCTTCTGTCGTTTCACTCCATCGCAATGACAAGAGGTGCGAGCAAGTAGCTTCGCAATGACAAGAACCGAGCGGCAAGTTCCATCGCAATGACAAGAACTGCGGGCAAGTTCCATCGCAATGACAAGAACTGCGGGCAAGTTCCATCGCAATGACAAGATTCGCGGGCAAGTTCCATCGCAATGACAAGAACTGCGGGCAAGTTCCATCGCAATGACAAGAACCGCGGGCAACAAGATTCGCGGGCAAGTCTTTCTTTGCAATAAAAAGGTTTGTGTGCGATTTTTGCATAGGCAAAAATCACCTTTCCCCATAAAACAAATTTTCATGAAAAGATTTCCAAATAACAATATTTTTAAGATTCTTTTTTTTAAAAACAAGGCTTTTATCTCTGATATTCAATAAATATTTTCAATTAAAATTTAAAGTGAGGTGAACTATGGAAAACCAAGAAAAAAACGGGCAAAAGGTTCAAAAGAAAAAATGCTATTGTCCGTTGTGCAATCATTGCAATTGGCATTTGGCAAACAAGCATCTTTTTTGGAAAGATTATTTAATTTCAAAAATCACGCATTTACAATTTTGTCAAAAGCGGCCTTTGAAGTTTAAAGCTTATACTTGTAATTATTGTGGCAATACTATCCTTTTGAATTCTAAACCACAAAAAGAAAACACAAAAGATTCGTCTGTTGATAAGTCGCAACTTTATAAGACGATTTTTCCTTTAATAGCTTGTATTGGATTAATCGGCTTTACCGGGAGTTTTGTTATGTTTAAAATTTCAAAAAAATTTGCCAACAACCAATTGAATGCTCTACAAAATTTTATTAAACGACATTCTCATTTTTGAAAGCTTTATTCTAAGTCTGTGCTGCCGGCATTAATTTTAATATCTGGCAAATCTAGGACATAAATCGCAAGGCTCCAACCAGAAGCAGGGCCTGTTGGAGTCCATGTGAAATCAAGCTTCCAACAATGTAATGTTCTATCAAAGGTAAATGTGTGTGAAACAAAACGGCCTTCGTTATAATTGTAACGCGTGCTATAAGACATTGCCCAATTCGTTGTCGGTTGAAATGTTGCAGAAATCGAAGACGAATGCGAAATATCATCTTTAAAAAGCTCTTTGCCCACGCGTTTACTTGTAAACGAATAGCGATAATCAAATCCGGCACTCCAGCTGTTCATTTCATACTTTCCCATTTGTGAGGGAAGCCCGGCATTAAAACTTCCATTCCAATTAAAACTCTTAGAAAGGTCATAGCCCCATTCTATCAATTCAGGAATTCTAACTTTCAAAGGGTCATCGCTATACTTGTGGTAAAAAGAATGCCTTGTCCTAACAGTAAAAATGTAATCTTTAAAAATTTGCAAACCAAATGTTGAAGCAATATCTGACCAATGTAAAGAATCGGCTGCAAAGTTATAAGACACATTATGTTTTGAAGTTAAAAGCCTACGCGTATCATATTTTAATTCTTGTTCAGTAGAATCATTTTCATCTTTTTCATTACTTGAATTACCAGAAAGCAAATACTTAATATCAAAATCATTTGAAAGAGATAAACCTATTGTCTGTTGCTCTGTTTGAAACGGTGTCTGGCCTAAAAATGGGTGCGGGACAAAAGTTTTAACCGTATCAATTTCTGGCGCATAAGTGTAAGAAATGCTTGGAGAAAGCACGTGTCTAAGTCCTGTAAAGCGACCGATTTCTGGCACCCAAATCCCATAAAGTTTTGTGTCAGCAGTAAGGCTATAATTATGATTATAAGCCACTTCACCAAAATCTTTTCCTTCTAACTCCCAAGAATTTTTTGCTCGACGGTATTTCAGAGAATCCTCTGGATTTTCCCAAGAACGCCCTGTCCAAAAGCCAGAAAAAGAAGCTCTTGGAGTAATATTAATCACGTCAAAAAGCGAACCTGAATAATCCAAAGAAAAGTTCCCAGTATACCCCATATAAAGAGCTGTTGTATCCTTATTTAATAACGTATCTTCATCTGTCCTTGTATAAAGGTTCGCTCTATTTGAAAAACTATAATTGAATTTCTCTAAAAAAGAAGGTTCTGAAGCTACTTCATCTTCATCCACTTCAAATTCAAACAAAGGCCCACTCATACGGAACTGAACATCTGGCAATTGCCTTTCGATAAGACCAGTTGTCAAATTGTATTCTTGAAGAGCTTTAACTGTAAGTGTCTTATTATTCTCAAAACGCCCAGAATAAGTCATTTGAGCATTTGCTTGTTGGTTCAATACGGTCTCTGCATCAAGAGCATTATCTTGTCTGATACTTTTACTTGAAACAAACGTACCAGAACCACTCAATGTATGTTTACCATCTGGTGTTAAATTCTGATTATGAGAAAACGAAATATCATAGCCGCTATTACCAAAATCAAACTCTTCTAAATAACTCGTATAAGAAATACTCCCATCTAACAAATAACGAATCTTATAACGCACTTCTCCAGTTAAAGTAGTCCTTTCAAAATTTCCCTCTTCTCCTTCAATCAAATCACCTTTAATCGTTGCATCCCAATAATCATTCGCCGCATAATAAAACCCAAGATTTTTCATATAAAAACCCTGCACCTGATCACCACCAAACTTAGGGGTCAAAAGGCCAGACTTACGCCCACTCTTTAAAGGAGCAACAATCATAGGCAAAACAGCCACAGGCACATCTGCAATATTCAACACCACAGGGCGCACCGTAATAGTCTCTTTCGGTTTAACCACCATTCGGCGTCCATAGAAATAATAATGCTGGTGACTAGTATCATTACACGTACTAAAATCGCCACGAGAAATAAGCATTCTCGAATCAGGAAGCCGCCTGACTTCCATTCCATTCACTTGATTATTATCTTGAAAAGTAGTTGCGTAATAAACTTCACCAATTTTACTTTTCATATTGTATTTCATTCGCATACCCGCAAGAGAAGAATTCCTTTTCTCGCTGATAATCGGGTCGCCAGACGCAACAAGCACCGCTTTTTCTTGATTATAAAGAATCGTATCGGCATCAAGAGTCGCCGTTCTAAAACTCAAACGCGCATCTTTATTCAAATTAAAAGTCGAAGTCTCCACATCATAGACCAAATCCACAGCATTATATTCCAACGTATCTGCCGCCGTAGAATCCGAAAGCCAATCATCTTCGACCTCTGACGAATCTTCTTCAACCACTTCTCTTTCAGGCAAATCAAAACGCGTCATTTCTTGCCCATGCGCAAACACGGCAAACAAGCAAAAAAACACGACAAAACGAATGCCGTTATAAAAGTTACAATTCATCACTTTTGGGCAATTTAGAAAAACTTGTCTCAGAAATTTCTACAAAATCTATTCTTTCTCATTCAGATTCAACAAAGGGCGTTCCCCAGCCAAGTTCAGAAAAAAAAATAAATGTGGCCTGGGTCGGGCTCTGCTCGCCTCGAAACTCGGCTCATCGAGCCACTACGTGTCTCGCCACCAAAGTGCCACGATCCCTAACGCAAAAGCATTTTGAAAACATTTCACCTTGTTTTCCCCCCAAAAAAAAGACAGACTTTCGCCTGTCTTTTTTACACCCATTAAAAATTAACGCAATACCGAGAAGTAAGTAGAAACAGTTCCTGCTTGTTCTAAAGCAATCGAATAACGACCACTAGGAACTTTATCGCCATCCCAAGAAACCTGATTAGCACCTGGTTTTGCAGAAACAACCTTATCTAAATAAACTTGCCCATTCGCATCAGTTATAACAAGGCGAACATCGCCCGCTTTAGGTTTAGCAACAAAACCCACAACAGAACGATTAAAAGCCTTCAACTTTGCATTACCCTTTACAGGAGCCTTTTTCTCGGAATTTTTCTTTTCTTTAAAAACTGGTTCTTTATCCACATAAACAGCTTTTACTTCGCGAGCAGAAACCGTTTCATTATCCAAAACAACATAACCATCACTCATTACGCTTAAAAGTTCTGCATCAGAAGAAGCACCTTGGAGTGCAACAGCTTCTAATTCTTCTTTAGAATAAGAAGACTTGTCTTTACCATACCACTTTTCAATAGACTGTTCTGAATAATCTTTAATAGTCAAAGTTTTACGGCGCATTGTAAGAGAAAGAGTATCAGCCTCTCTAATAACTGAAATTTCTACAGGTTTACCTTTCTGACCACGTAATGCATCGCGAGCTTCATCAAAAGACTTTCCTGTAATAGAAACAGCATCTACCGCACAAATTCTATCTTCAGGAAGCACGCCTGCTTCTGCTGCAGGAGTCCCTGGAATAACTTCAACAACTCTGACACCTTCTTTTGCAGGGACAATAGTTATACCAACTCCACCAAAAGACTCATCAGCCATTAAAGGGATAGACAACAAAAGTGAAAGAGCCATAGAAACTTTAAGCAAACGATTCATAGAAACTCCTTGAAATTTAAAACTCGTTTGAAATATATAAAATTATTTTAATATGAAAAATCTTTTTTTAACGTTCTAATGTTTCTGAACCATCAGCAGATTCAACATCATCTTCGTCGTCATAATATTCCCATTCGTCTTCGTCAGTTTCAGGAACAATTAAAAGTCCTAAAGAAACAGGTTCCCCTTTTTCGTTCAAAAAACCTTCCAAAAAAAGATTCGAAGAAAGGCGAACCATACGCAAATCCATCATTGTCCCGCCATCATGAATGCTTTTTTTGCCAACAGTAAAAAACAAAAACTTCTTTTTCTTGTATTCAAATCGATTTTGTTCAAAAATGTAATTCCAAGCCGATTCCCCTTGTTCTGACTGAACGTAATTACAAAAGCTTTCATCAATATTACATTCAAATGAAACGTATTCTTGGTATTTTTGATTCCATTCCCTGCTAAACGCACAAGACTGCACCGATTTGCCACCATTTACTTTGCGATTTAATTTTTCATTGATAACAAAAATGTCCATTTTTTCATTTTTCACTTGATCCCAGACATCGCGTAAAATCAAGTAAGATTCAATATCTTTTGGGCATTTTCCATCAAGTTCCACTGCTTCACTAATTGAAAGCATTTTTTGCTGTAAATCTAAATCAAGAGACGCTGGTATTTCATTTTCTTTAATTTTTTCAATTACTTTTCTCGGTGGGACCGTAATAATTTTGTCGCCTTGTTTTATTTGGTAACCAAGTTCATCTCGGACCATATTAAAACATTGTTGCACGTGAATATCTACCGTATTAGAGCCTGCCGAAACAAAGTCTACGCCAATTTTCAAAAACCATTCAGAAGCGTTACTAGAACTTGATTTATCTAATTCACAAAAAGGTTCTTCCCGAATACCATCAATGTAAATAATATTGGCTTTTAATTTTGTTAAAACTTCGCCACCTTGTTTATCAAGAGTTTCTAAACTCCAAAGATTAGGGTTACGGCGTAAAACTTCTGCTAAAGCCTTATCGCCATCAAGAGCCGGCAAAAGAGAATCGTTCCGTGCATTTTTTTCTTGCAAAAGTTCTGAATAAGAAGTAACAATATCTGGGTTAGAAAAGAGCGTCCTTTCTCTAGCAAAAGAAGATAACAAAGAACACAAACAAATTAAAATTATTCTTTTCATAATATTATTTCCTATAAATCCTCTTTAATGCTAAATGTATTAAATACGAGATTCCACCCAAAACAATAATCACAGGCCCTGTCACCAAATTAAATTGATAAGACAAAAATAGCCCTAAAACAACCAAGACTAAAGAAATTAATGAAGCAAAAATCATCATAGAGCGTAAACTTTTAGTATAAGATTCTGCAATAAATGCTGGGAGCGTTAAAAGAGCTATCACAAGAATAAGTCCAACTGCTTGAACAGCCATAACAACCGTTAAAGCAACAAGCGCAAGAAGTAACATGTAAATAGGTAAAACCCGTTCGCCCCGCGAACGGGCAAATTCTGGGTCATAAGAAACAGAAAGTAAGCGCCTAAACAAAAAGGAAACAGCAACTAAAATAATGGCTAAAAGAACAGCCATAAAATAAAGAAAATCCGTTGGAACCGTTAAAATACTACCAAACAAAAAACTAGTCATTTCGCCAGCATACCCCGGCGTTAAATCCGTAAGAATAACGCCCAAAGCCATTCCAAGAGCCCAAATGACGCCAATTAAAGTATCTGAACGATTGCGTTCTTTCCAAGTAAAAATTCCCATTAGAAAAGCACAAAATAGCGAAAAACCTAAAGAGCCAAACATCGGAGAAAAACCAAAAAACACAGCAAGTCCAACACCACCATAAGAAGCATGTGCAATGCCACCAGCAATTCCAGATAATTTATTGACTACAACTAAAGATCCCATAACTCCACACGCTATTGAAACAAGAATCCCTGCAATCAAAGCGTTTCGCATAAAATCCATTTGCAAAATTTCTAACATAAAAACCTACTAGAAAACATTCCCATATTTTCTTGTAATTTCAAGAATTTCTTCTTCTAACTGAAGAGGTAAAGGGTTTATTCCCAAAGATAATTCTTTACTATCAAGAAGTATTTTCCCAAGAGCGTTATGGAGAGCCATTGTAGCGTCCATGAACTTCATTTGCGTGGGTTCTTCTAAAGAAAAATTTAACGGCTTCTTGTTGAAAAGAACTCTGGAATCAGATACTTGAGCCCCGTATTCGTCTTCTACTCCCATATTAGCCAAAACAGCATGCGTTTCTTTTAATGCTAATTCTAATTCATCTACTGCAAGAGCATTCTTTTTTCCGGTCGCACTCACAATAAAATCGGCATTTTTTATTGCACAAGAAATTTCTGGATAATTTTTAAAATGAATAAATTGCATATTTTCATTTTCTTTTTCAGGAAAGCCATCAGAAAAATCAGCCACAACTGTTACGAAAGCTTTTTTTTGCAAAGCATAATGCACAATCCCAGACCCCACTTTTCCAAATCCAAAAATAAGAATCTTAGAACCTAAAAAAGAAGAATAGCCAAATTTTTCCATCGCTCTGAAATAGCCGTCTCCTGTTCCAAACGATGTTTCAATTTTTTTAATTTCGCCTGAATCTGCGACAAAAACTGGGAAAGGAGCATTTTCATAGTTTTCTACTCCTGATCGCGTTAATTCTACAGTCCCAATTTTAGGCGTAAATTTTCTACAAAGCCCTGCACAATCAAGAACGATATCAAAACTTGCATTACTTTTTTCAATTTGAACCAAAGGGATTCCAACTTGTTCTAAAATACCAACTATTTTTTCATCATGAGGTAATGAAGGAGAAACGGCAATAAAAAGTTCGGCTCCAGAAGCAATTAAACATTCATATTTTAAAAGCGTATTTCTAAAAATCGGTGTATTATCTAAAATTTTCAAACCTTTAAATGGTTTAGAAAGTTCCATCAACTTCTTTTGTCTAAGAAGTACCGGGTATTCTGATTCTTTATAAAATTCTCTTGTCCAATTTTCAAACATGCAAACGTTCCATTAAATCCGGTAAAATTGCAGGCAAATCTAAAATTGATTCTAATGAAAAATCAGTAAATTCATTAGATAACGTTTCGCTGACAAGAACAGTAAACCAACCTTTTGATTTTGCCATTGGCAAATTTCTAGAAGCATCATCTAAAAAGACAATTCTTGTTAAATCATTTTCTTTAAAATGCGACTTCAAAAAATTTTGCATTTTATCATAGGCTGACGCTACTGGTTTTCCAATCCAATCCATTGCTTTTAAATCAAAAATATATTCAAAGCAAGAAAAAATTCCCATTGCTTTTAAACCAGCTGACGCCCAATCGGCACGGCCATTTGTAAAAACAATTTTTTTCCCGGGCAAATTTTCTAAAATACTTTTCTTTTCAACAGATAATGGCGGGTAAATTAAATATTCTGGCTGATGAATAAAATCGAAAAAATCATTCGGAGAAGTTCCGTGTTTAACTTGAAGACCAGAAAGTGTTGTTCCAAATTCCTGTAAATATTTTTGCCTAATTTGAGATGCTTTTTCAAAATCCACTGAAAGAAGTTCTTGAACAAATTCAGTAATTCTTTTATCTAAAGAATCTAAAACATAACGTTCTTCAGACGTATAAAGCGTCAGGTCATAATCAAAAAGCCAGATAATATTATCAGCCAAATTCATTAATAATTTACCAATCCACCAATTTGCCTTGCTAAATAAGTGGCGTAATTATCAGTCATTCCACTTACAAAATCAAGCACCTGGTGATAAGCTTCTGCCGTTGTTACAGTTTGTCCTATTTTGGCTTGCCCAATTAAACGCACAATTCTATCGGCCCGATATGAACTAGCTCCTTTTTCACGATAATCGTAAACGCCTGCAATAAAAGCATCAAGTACAGTACTTAATGTGGTATAACTCCCTACTTCAAGTTCTGTTTTACGTCTATCTGGGTAAATACGTTCGCGACCAAGGCGTTTGGCGATTTGGATCCCACGCATAGTATCTGATTTAGAATGAGAAAGCAAACCACCTTTTAAAGAACCATTCATAATTTCTTCGTAGTGCCAATAAAAAACTTCTGCCACATCATCAATCACATTTTGGATAGCAAGTCCTCTGATGCTTGAAAGAAAGTCTCTGAAATTCTGGCCATTTTCTTCGTATTTTTTATCAATATCTACATCTGGTCCACAAAGGTACATGAACATTTCCCGAACATCTGAGAAATTTAAAATACCTAGTTCTATAGCATCTTCAACATCTAAAATAGAATAGCAAATATCATCGGCTGCTTCCATTAAGTAAACCAAAGGATGACGTTGCCAAACTCCATCATCAATTTCCGGAAGGCCAAGAACCCAAGCGGTTTCACGATACAACTGAGCTTCAGTCATAAACAGACTTGTCGGGGAACCATAAAAAGCAGTTCTTGGATACTTCATCATCGTTCCAAGAGTTGCATACGTTAAACGCATTCCACCATCTAAAAAATGATATTCCAATTTTGAAAGGATTCTGTGCCCTTGTGCGTTGCCATCAAAATTTTCAAAATCAGACATTTCTTTGTCAGAAAGACCTTTTAATGGTTCGCTATTACGATTTTTACGGAACCATTCTCTAATTGCAGCTTCACCTGCATGACCAAATGGTGGGTTTCCAATATCATGAGCAAGACAAGCGGCCTGTACAATCATGCCAAATTGATAAGCGGTAAAATGCTCTGGTAAATGCTTTCTGATTTTTTCAAAAACAGAGATAGCAAGGCTACGCCCGACACTTGAAACTTCTATGCTATGTGTCAAACGACTGTGAACGTGATCGTTTACAGAAAACGGATGCACTTGCGTTTTCCTTCCAAGCCGTCTAAACGCCGTTGAAAAAACAATTCTATCATAATCTCTATGAAACTCAGAACGATGCGGGTCACGAGCAGCCGGGTGACCATATCGCGTAGCAGAAAGAAGCATATCCCATTGTAGCATAAGTTAAAAGATAGCAAAGGAAAACTAAGAAAACAATTTTCTAACCAAGATAGACTTCTTGTCTTGAAGTTCTCACTAGTAAGTGTTTCTTGATTCAAACAACAATTGCCTGAAAGTTCTCATTACAAAGGAGTGTTCCCCTTCCCTGGGCGATGCTATTATCACTTGCGATGGAACTTGCTCGCGGTTCTTGTCATTGCAAAACGTGCCGCTCGGTTCTCGTCTTGCGAATCGAACTTGTCTCGCGATTCTTGTCATTGCGAAGAAACGTAGTGACTGACGCAATCTGCTTGCAAGCAGCACTTGTTTTTGGATTACTTCGCTATGCTCGTAATGACAAAAGCCAAGATCGCCACACTACGTTCGCGATGACTATCCTGAACTTGTCATTACGAGCCGTGCAGAAAGCACGGCGTGGTAATCTCCTTGCCATGACAACTTGCCAACAGATGGCCACGAGGCTAAAAGCCTTTCGCGATGACAAGTTATTTTTTCGCGACTCTCGCTTGCTTAAGTTTTACAGAAACCCATTGCGCTCGGTCATGTCAGATTGCAAACAAGTTTGCATCTGCCGCGACTCTCGCTTGTTTAAGTTTTACAGAAACCCGTTGCGCTCGGTCATGTCAGATTGCAAACAAGTTTGCATCTGCCGCGACTCTCGCTTGTTTAAGTTTTACAGAAACCCATTTCGCTCGGTCATGTCATTGCGAGCCGTGCTGAAATCACGGCGTGGCAATCTCATCGCAAGTTACCTGCATTTCATTGCAAGCAGCACTTATTTTTAGATTACTTCGTCACACTCGTAATGACAAAAGCCTAGTTCGCCACACTCCGTTCGCGATGACTAGTATTTTTGCAAGTAATTTCTCCAACAAAAAATGGGCACCGAAGGTGCCCATTTTTAAAACTTCTTGTATAACAAGAAATTACTTAGCTCTTTCTAAATAAGAACCATCGCGAGTATCTACGCGAATCTTTGTTCCTTGTTCAATAAACAAAGGAATCATAACTTCTGCACCAGTTTCAAGTTTAGCTGGGCGCATAACGTTACCACTTGCTGTATTACCAGCAACGCCTGGAGGAGCATCCACAATCAAAAGATCAACAAATGTAGGCGGAATCACTTCAATAGCTTTTCCATCCCACCAAGTTACTTCAACCATAGCCCCATCGAGAAGCCAAAGTTCAGCACCATTCATAGCATCTTTTGGAATTTCCATTGTTTCCATGGTGGTATTATCCATAAAGAACCAGGTAGCACCATCGTTATAGAGATAAGTCATTTCACTATAAGTAACTTCAGCTTCTTCAACTGTGTCACCACTTTTCCAAGTGCGTTCTAGTGTACGACCTGTCACTAAATTTTTAATTTTAACGCGGTTAAAGGCTTGGCCTTTACCTGGCTTAACAAACTGGTTTTCCATGATCATGTAAGGCTGACCATCAACCATAATTTTTAACTTTTTACGAAACTCGTTGGTGCTAACAGTACCCATAGTAACCTCATTAAATTTTTGGGAAATTTAAATATTTATGCAGAATTCATCAAATCCTTTTTTAAGAATTAATGAACTTCTTGATTTTTTAGAACTTAAAGATGTTCCTGGCATTGATTTTTCTTCTGATTTTCCAATGCGAGTTCCGCTTTCCTATGCAAAAAAAATGCAAAAAGGAAATCCAGATGACCCACTTTTACGCCAGGTCCTACCAACCTTACAAGAAAAAATTGAATCTGAAGGTTTTTTAAAAGACCCTGTAGGCGACACTCTTGCCCAAAAAGAAAATGGCATTTTACAAAAATACAAGCATCGCATTCTATTAATTGCAGGCAACACTTGCAGCATTCGTTGCCGTTTTTGTTTTAGAAGAAATTCAAAACTTTTAATGCCAAGTAATCTTCCAATTCTTCTTCAAGAATACCTTGAAAAAGATTCTTCAATAAAAGAAATCATTTTTTCTGGTGGCGACCCTTTCATGACGCCAATTTCTGTTATAGAAGAACTTATCAAAAAAGCCATACCAGCAAAGGCAGTCCGAACCATTCGATTCCACACAAGAGTTCCAATAACAGAACCTGAATTAGCCAAAACTTATCTGCCTTTATTTGAAAAATATTCAGAACGCTTTCACGTTGTTCTCGTTTTACACGCAAACCACGCACAAGAAATTTCTAATGAAACAACAAACTTACTCAAACAATTCCAAAATGCAAATGTTCTTTTACTCAACCAAAGTACTTTATTAAAAGGTGTAAACGACTCAGCAGAAACACTCGCCGAACTTTCCCACACACTCTTTGAAAATGGAGTACTCCCTTATTACTTGCATTTACTTGATAAAGCACAAGGGACAGCACACTTTGAAGTCAACGAACAAGATGCTAAAAAAATTTATCACAAGCTATTAACTTTACTTCCTGGGTATTTAGTCCCCAAAATGGTTCGAGAAAACCAAGGAGAAAAATCAAAAACTCCCGTTTTTTAGAACAAGGCTTTTATCCCTAAATGTAAAAAGCCTTCTTCAAAATCAAGCTCTGGCCTTAACGCATAATAAAGAGACACCGCAAAAGAAGAACGGTATTGGATTATACCTAAACCATACTGGTGGTGAGTTTTCCAACCATGATATGGAAACATTTCCCGATAAATTCCAGGTTGATAAAATACTTCAAATGCTGTTTGCCAAAGTCCTTGAAAACGCAGTGCTACTTCAGTATTTCCATAGCTACGGGTCTTAATAAAATCTTTTCTAAAACCTTTCCAAGAATCACTACCGCCTAAACGAAATAAATCTTCATTTGCAAAAACATTTCCTGTTGGGAGTAATGTGGCTCCAGAAAAACCGAAGCGAGCAACCCAATCATAAGAAAGCAGAAAATACTTTTCATAATTTCCAAATAATGACACAAAATTTTCCAGATTTCCTTTTCTATAATTTTTCAACCGCATTTCTATATTTGCAGAAGTTCCAGATGTCGGCAAATAAAAAGCATCAAAATTTTTATAAGAAAGTCCAACCGCTGTTGTCCATTCATTATTTCCAACACCACCCAAAACAGTAAAATCCCATTCAAACGACAAACTTCTAGAAGCCCCTATTTCTAATAAAGCATCACTATACAAAGTATCATCTTCTAAAATGCCTCTTGCTAAAGCATTCCACTCGGTCCCAAAAATCCAAGGTTCTAAATATTCAAAAGAAATTCTATGAGCAATATCACCAGAAACACCTTCTATATCTAAATTCCTGGCCGTTCCTAAAATATTTTTCAAAGAAACATCTAATACTCCTATCCACTTTTCATCTTCACTTGAATAAGAAACAAGACCTTCAATAAAACTACTAGATGTTTCTTGCATGTAAAATAATGGAACCAAACGATTACGATTTTTTTCTCTATAAAGTTCAGGCTCTTTTACTTTTATAAAATGCCCCGAACGTTCCATTTTTTTTACTGCCCGAAATAAATCATCTAAAACTACTTTTTCGCCAGGGACTATTCCAGACAACTTAACAAAAACCTCAGGTTTGGTTTTTCTTAAAAGTTTATTGCGCGGGGTTCCATAAACAAATCCTTCTCCTTTTTCATTTACAAAATAAAGTGTATCGCCTTTACATTTTTCATATAAATTTGCTCCGACAAAACCATTGTTTTCAAAGTTTCTTTGAATCGTTTTTAAGAAATTATTTCGTCTTGCCTTATCTTTTGTTTCTACTAAAATTTCTTTTTCTTGTTCTGTAAAATCTCCGACAAAAAGCACTTCTGAGCACATTTCTTGTGCAAAAGAAATTCCAGAAAAAAGGCATAAAAGCAAAAAGAGTAATATCATAAATACGCCCTCGCCTCCATAGACCATTTCTGGAAAATATTTTTATTAACATCACCAATTCTTAAAATGTATCTAGTACCTAATGACAAATAATCTCCTAAACTCAATTCTCCATTCGCTTCTATTCTCCACGTTAAACCTTTATCATAACCAGACATTAACGAATAAGGCAAATAGTCAAAATCTGTCGCTAAATGGATTGCACTACAAGAAACAGAAACATCTATCTGACTATTCCATAAATAGCCTATTCCCAAGCGTCCTTCTTTTAAAAGAGCATTAAATTCATTTCCTTCTTCACCTTCGCCATAACGAGCTTTAAAAGCAGGTTCTACATAAAATCCTAATGGCAAATCTCTTTTCCAAGAAAATTCACCTTCATACGCGTTCCATGTTAAATCAATCAAAGCTTTTAATTTTGCCTTTTCAACTAATCCATCAAAATTCCACACCTCATTTTTACGCCCAGAAAAAACCATATTTAATCTTTGCCAATCTCGTTTTTGCGTATACCCACTCCACAAATCTTTTTTTTCGTATTCTGTTCCCGGATAATAATGCAATTCAAAATTTCCATCAAATGGTAACCATCCCAAATTAGCTTCAATAAAATACAATCCACTTGTCACATTTTGCAAACCCGAAGGCGTTATTTCTGGGAAAAACAATTTCACTCCACTTGTATCATAACTTTCTGCATGCCAATCTAATCCTAAAATAACATCTGTTAAAAAGCCTTGTTGTATTTTGAAAATCTTTGCAGGTTCCCATTCAAAAAAGAAATCAAATGACACATGTGAGGCTTCTACCGCAAGCGAATCAGAACGTCCCATTCCCTCATACACAAAATTTCCATTATCCACCCCTTCAATAAACAATCCCGTTGTACTATCATAAAGAACATCACCTGTTCCGGCAGCAACTGGTTTATAAATTGCTACATAAGGTTGTTCTTTTGTTAAACCAAATTCATAACGCACATTAGATACTATACCTAAATTAGAGTTTTCAAATTTTAAATTTTGCTCTGAAAGCCAAGTATTATTTGATCTACTTTCTTCACTTTTTGTTCTTTTATATTGAATCAAATGTTGCAAAGTAAAATAATCAAAATAGACATCAGCCATTTGCGTCCAAGAAATCTGTTGCAAAGAATCTAACCATTCTCCATTTAGTTCTTTATTTTTTTGATTTCTACTTCCAAATTCTTCTTTAATCAAAAAATTTTCTGCATTTAAACTTACACCTCCAACATTCAAAAAACGAATCGCCATAAATTCATCTGCATTATATTCTCTTTCCCAATAAGCAAAATCAGTTTTAGCATAAGGCCTGATAAAACCTTGATTAACGCCTGTTTCTAAAATTCCTTGGTAACGTTTTGATGAAAGAGAATCTTCTGCTGCAATATGAACAAATGAAAGAGAACTTTCAGATAAATTTCCAAAATGTTCTAAATAAAATCTTGTCCGCATTGAATTTTCTTTTGAAGATTCATTTTCTTTATAGCCCCATTCTAATCCACCATACAAAAATTTTGCTGCCCTAAACCGCATCACCAACAAATCAGATTTCTTATTTCCAAAACTATCTAAAGAATCCAAATCCCAATTTTCTTTTAATTCATAAGAATCATAACTTTTATCTTCACCCGAAAAGTCTTCTGTTAAAAAGCCACTTTCAATATAATTTCCAGAATAACCAAACATTAATGGAAAATTCAAAAGCATTTTAGACGAATCTGTTTGAAAATTCCAGCGAAAAGCTCTCCCTTCTGGGCCTTTTACAAAAGGCGAAACCGTATTAGAATCCTTTCTATAAAATGCTGTTTCTAAATCTAAAAAAGCATTCGCATACGCAAACCGCAAACGAGCAGAAGCTTTATCGGTTTGAAATGGTCTATAAAGAGTCCCCGATGAATCTTTTTCTTTTAAACTTTCACCTTTATCATTTTTTAAAATCTGATATGCCGTAGAATCTAAACTTCCTCTTTTCAAACGTTCTACATCACTTTCTAACCGAAAAGCCCCAACATCTAACCAAAGATTTTTACTGCGATATTTTCCTTTACCGGCAAATATTCGTGATGATTCTCCCAAATGATACGCATCGTATTCTACTCGAATTTCATCTAATGAAGAAGGCAATACACTTCCTTTAAAATCAAGGACACCGCCTGCATAATTCAATTCATAATCTTCTCCGCGTTTCAATTTTTTCCCATTTAAATAGACCGTTTCTGATTCTGGCACAAGCGAAAGAAAAGAAGCGGTTGCATCCACAACATAACCACTTCTTTGCCCATCAACTCCTTGGAATGAAACTGAAAAATGTTCAGTTTCATCTATACCAAAAACTCCTCGGACTTCTGAACTTTGAGTTTTCGCTCCGGCCATAACACCAAGAGTATTGCGTTCTATTCCTAAAAAGCCAAAGTTTTCTTCTTTCCATTCCAAATCCCCTAAATGTAAAAGAGCAAATGGAGATTCCACTCTAAAATACACTTGATCAACTTCTTGCAATGTTGCTGTATTTTGGTCTCCTGCACTACGCCCCACATCAGATAAAAAAGCATCAATATAAACACTATCTGTTACAAAACCTTTCATTGAAAGGCGAAGTTCTTGATCTACTTCTGTTCCGCCATCACCCACCACAACAGATATTGTTTTTGAACCAGATGTTTCAAGAGCATTAAAATTTTTTGTAGAATCGGCTAAGGAATCTTCTGTTTGAAAATGATCAGAAGCAAGTAAAGAATCGTTCCACAAAGGTAAAGAATCCACTTGTAGTGAATGAGAATATATGGCCAAAAGCAAAAGCGCAAAAAGTAAGCGGCCAAGCATTCTAAGCAACCTTTCTAATGATTAGGTTCCACCACCAAAAATTGCCGTGAATCAAAAATTTGTCTACCACGAACTAAGTCAACACTCCACTCGCCCGCCTTTAATCTTTCTGGAGCAATAGAACTCGTGCAAATATTTCCATTACAAGTACACGGAACAATAAGCATTGTATCAATACCGCAAAACCAACGATGTTCTAAATCTAAAATAGAATCTGACGCTAATTTAGAGTAAAAATAAACACGCGTATGCTCATCAAAAACAGAATCTATGCCAAACGCTGCACCGCCAACAATATTGTGGCAAACCACACTTTCTGCTTTACGCAATTGGTCAACTTTAACAAAAGAATCAGTCGAATCTGAACTTGATCCAAACAAATCAAGAATCCGATGGACCAAGAAGGCTAGAAAAAGCAATAAAAAGAAGACAGTTGTTTTGCGAAGTTCTCTAAAAAACGTCGGCGCTGTCACAGCCTACTACCTGACTAAGCTACTTGTATTCTGAGTAAAGGAAGGAACCGCGTCTAACAGTTTATCAATTAACATACGATTGTAATCTTCAATACGGTTAGGAAGTCTTCCTGAAAAAATTTGGATAAGAATTAGCGATGCGTCTACAGGAGAAATATAGACTGCTCTAGATTCTCCAATGTAAGAAACCGCCTGAAATTTTTCTCCCCCAAGCATAGCGCCAATCTGGCTAGCAGAGTCAAAAGAGGCAGTACTCAACACAGCTAAAGGCATCGCGTCCCCATTAAAAGAACCGGCTTCAGCAACTACAGAACCATCTCTATGACATAAAACGACATACTCAGCCTTTACGCTCAAAAGATAAGCACGCATTAACTTAACCACTTTTGCGGCATCTTCTGAATATACAGCAAAATCACTCATAAAAAAGTTTAGTCCTTTTTCTTTTTCGGCACGTATGGACGCAATTCAATATCATCATCTGATACCTTAGGCTCTGCATTATTAGGGTTCAATGTTCTTGAATACCCAGGCATTTTAGAAGCAAAAGGAGAATCCACACGAGGACGTCCAAAAGGCGAACCTATAGATTTTGTAAACAAACCAGCACCCGCAGACGGAGTCGATGCAGTTGTTTTAGAAGACGCAAACGACGGCATACGGAATGGTGAACCGTTATTTGGTTTAGGCATTGTGGCTGGTTTTGCATTTGGTGACGGATTTTGAGCTGGAGAAACATTCAAACCATCTTTACTCAAAGAAACGTCATGTACTCCTGTACTTCCGGCGTTTTCTTCGGCAGCTTTACGCAAAAAGCCCTGTTTCACATTGAATTTTTCAATGACCAACATTGCGATAGTTTTAAGTGTTGTAACAACACCTTTACCATTATGAGCAGTTGCTGGAAATGCAGGAACTTTTCTTGGGTTAAGCGTTGCGTTCATTTCATCGATAGAAAGAACATCATCCATATCTCGTTTGTTATACTGCAATACAAAAGGCATTTCGTCTAAATCCATGCCATAATCGCTTAGATTTTGACGTAAATTTTCCAAACTTTCCAAATTTTCTGCTTGGCGAGAACGTTGAGAATCCGCAACAAAAACAACCCCATCCGCCCCACGAAGAACTAACTTACGAGTACTATTGTAATAAACCTGTCCAGGAACCGTATAAAGCTGAAAACGTGTTTTAAAACCCTTAATATCACCAAGATTCAATGGTAAAAAGTCAAAATAAAGTGTACGATCACCTTCGGTAGCAAGCGATACCATATCTGTCCGCTTATCTTGCGGCATTTTTTGATGTATTATTTGCAAATTCGTAGTTTTACCACTTAAACCAGGGCCATAAAACACAACCTTGCAACTAATTTCTCTTGTAGCAAAATTTATTGACGACATATTCCAATCCAAAAAAATCTATACCCTAATCTAATTAAAAAATCATTACAAATTTTGGAGATTTTCGTTTTTTTTATGGATTTTCTCACAAAATCACACTTTTTTTCCTTTTCTTCATAGCATCATAGTCATTTCACGCCTTATTCAGCTAAAAATTGGGATAAAACAGAAGTTCTACTCTATTTTAAAACCCTTTGTTTGTAAACTTATTTTAGCATTTTGGGTAAACTTAGCACAATTTGCTAATAAATTACTTCTCACATCAAGGCACATACTGACAGAATCTAGAGCTGTTCATACGGCACAAGCATTTTAACGGCTCTGTCAAGTCATTTTATACGCCGACCCTGGGTTAGCAAAACTTTCCCATTCCGTCAGCCCATCGAAACCTGCAAATTCACCTCGGAAATGCTGTTTTTAGGCTATTTTGGCCATTTTGACCGCCGCAGCATAACCGTAGCCAGTTCGCAACCATACGGCCAAGCTTGACAGAGCCCGCCAAGAAACCGCAGCCAATTTACAACCAATAAAGATTTTTAACGCAGCAATACGGAAAGGCTTGACAGAGCCATTTTAACAAGTCCTTTTTGAGCAACTTGCATCTTAAGAAAAGAACTTGATAGTTATAGTAAAAAATCATATTTTTTATAAAATGATTCCCGATTCTCATTTTCACTTACCTTCAAATTTTTCCAAAGAAGATTTCGTTAAAGAACTTCAAAAACAACACTATACCGGAGAAGTTTCTACTTGTTTTCCGCACTTATGGGATTCAGAAATCGCCATTTTAAAAAATTCTCTTCATTTTTCTCACTCCATTGGCATTCACCCTGAAATTGTTTCTCAAGTTTCTGAAAAAGATTTAACTCTTCTCAAAAAACTTTTGCTTGAGAATCCTGAACTTTCTATTGGCGAATGCGGGTTAGACAAAAGATTTGAAAATTACAATCCCAAAGGCAAACAAGAAGTTGTTTTTAGAAAGCAAGTCCAATTCGCTAAAGAATTGAATCGTAAAATCGTTATCCATTATGTTGGTGATTTTTACCGTGTATTAAACATTTTAAAAGAAGAATTACCAAAAGACCACCCCATTTACATTCATCGCTATTCTAGTAACGAACAAGCCACTCAAGAAGCTCTTTACTTTAAAAATATTCTCTTTGGAAATCCTAAAAATATTAAAAACATGCCGCTAGAAAAAATCTGTTATGAATCTGATGCCGATGACAAATTTTATCACAAATCAAAAACAATTTATGAAAGTGTTGAGCAAATGATTCAGATTGTTAAAAATGAATTTTCCAGAATTCAAAGTCAAGTTTTTATTTAACCATTTTACCATTTTGCAAGAGCGTTAGTTATAATCAAATCTTGCATTTTTTCTATAGCTCTTTCTTGCCCATGCCTATCTTCGGTTTCATTTTTGAGCACATCGTAAACACCATCAGCCGATAAACTTTTAGCTTCATAAATCATACGTTCTTTTACATTGTCATAAAATTTTACAGCAACGCGAATGGTTACTCGATATGTTTCGACTTCGTCTGCACTGTTGTAATTTTCTGGTTTATTTGTATAACTTAACAAAGTCAAATTAAAATCGGCATCAGCTTCACCATTTATCAAGCGAACTTTTCCGGCATTTTTCCTAAAAAGTTCTTGAACCCCTGTTTGAATTTCATTACCTAATACGGGGTCTAATGTTTTATTATCAATTTCAGCAATACGCACTGTTTTTATATGTGATGGTAAGGTAGTTGCAGTAAAACTATAACACCCACATAAGGCAATAGCAATCAAAAGTATCAAAAAAAAGCCAATTTTAATTTTCATAATTTAATTATTGTGCCATATCAAGACGATTCAAAGTTTCCACTTTTTTATTTTCTGTAGCTTCTAATTTTTCTACAGCCTCTTTCGTTTTAGAAATTGCATTTTGCAAATTTACATTTTCTGTTTCTAACTTTTGAATTTCTTGTTGTTTTTCTTTATCAGCACAAGCAAATAGAGAAACAACACAGAAAACAATTAAAAAAAACTTTTTCATCTTTATTACCTCACAAAAGCAAGGCGGCCTTCGCCACTTTGCAAATATTTATCCATATAATTTTTTGCCAATTGACAAGCGTCTTTTAAATCTTTACCAAGAGCCATATTAGCAACTATTGCCGCTGAAAGAGAACACCCTGTCCCATGTTTTTCAGCCCCTAATACCCTAGGAGAAGAAAAACGAAAACGTTCTCCTTTATAAAAAAGAATATCCACAGATTCTTCGCCAGAACCATGTCCACCTTTCAACAAAAGAGAAAAATCTTTACCTACATTCAATTCATCGCGACTTGCAGAAACGCCTATTCCTAAAAAATTAAACTCATTTTGATTCGGTGTTACCAAATCTAACTCTGGCAAAATGGAAAGCAATTCATCAGCTTCTTCTTGCGATTTGAAAAAAGCAAACCCAGAACTAGAAGCCACAATCGGATCCCATACTAAAAAAGCTCTTGGGAAAAGTTCTCGAATTTTTCTAATAATTTTCCGCAAAACAAAAGCGTTCTCAACTAAACCTATTTTAACGGCTTTAAAATCCCTAACTTTGGCTAAAACTTCAAGTTGTTTTTCAATTTGTTCTACTGCCACCCAATTCGGAGAAACGAATTCATTTTCATTTTGAACTGTAAGTGCCGTACAAACCGCTTGCCCATAAACTCCAAAAAATTCCATTGCCTTCACGTCGGCCAAGAGCCCTGCGCCTGCAGAGCCATCAAAACCAGCGATTGTCAAAGCTAATGTTAAATTTTCGTGTTTCATAGTTCTAAATATACATTAATCCAACCTAGGCGCCATCTAGTCTTTATTTCTAAAAGGCCAACAACTAAGGCTCTAATAACGCTTCTTTTTATTTTAAATTAAGTTTTGTGTTTATAAAACCATTTAATTATGACTCTCTTTCCTATTTAAAAAAGATTTATCCTTTATTTTTTTTGCTTTTTGATACAGAAATAACTAAATATATGTAGATTTAGTGTAATTCATTGATACTATTGGAGTTAGCAAATGTCATCATCTTCAAAAAATGTCACAAAAAAAGATATTGTCGAAGAAATAGCCAAAAGAACTGGCTTAAAACAAGTTGACTCTAAAATAATTGTAGAACGCTTTTTAGATGAAATTATTCAAGTCATCAGCGAAGGCAACAACATTGAAATTCGTGGTTTTGGTCGATTTAAAATAAAACCACGAAAAGAACGAATCGCAAGAAACCCGCGTTCTGGAGAAAGTGTTACAATCCCTGCAGGTTTAAAACCGGTTTTTGAACCTAGTAAAGAATTAAAAAAACTTTTGGAAGAATCAAACGATATAGACGGTATTCAAAAGGAACTTTCAAAAATCCATGACTAAAAAGCAACCCCAAACATCAGTTATACAGAACAGAAAAGCAAATCATCTCTATTTTATAGAAGACCGCTTTGAAACAGGACTTATGCTTATAGGTTCTGAAGTGAAATCTATTCGAAATGGAAAATGCAGTATTTCTGAAGCTTGGGTAGATTTAGATGATAAAAATGAAATTTGGCTTGTTGGCGCTCATATTGATGAATACTTATTTGCAAATCGTTTTAACCACATGCCAGCAAGGCGCCGTAAACTTTTAGCTCACAAACACGAAATTCAAAAAATGAGAAAAGCTAAAGAATTAAAAGGCTATACTCTCATTCCATTAAAAATTTATTTTAAAAATCGTTACGCCAAACTAGAAGTAGGAATATGTCGCGGAAAAGACCAACAAGACAAACGACAAGATATAATCAAACGAGATGCGAAGCTAGAAATGGCAAGAATCGCAAAAGCTCGTCGTTGATATTTTTAGCCGTTTTATTTTGGTTTGCAACACTTGCTGTTGCAGCCGATATTCCTTTGCGTAAAACGGATAATTTTTGGTTTTTTAATGTTTCTGAATTGGCGAAATCTCAAGAAATGGCTGTTGAATGGAAACCGACTGAAAAACACTTTTCTGCATCAAATAAAGATTTTCAATGTTCTTTTGTTGTAGGGCTTCCCTATATTTCGGCTCAAGGGAAAATAACCCCGTTATCAACCAAAACACAAATTGATAATGAAGGAAACATTTGGATTCCTCTAAAAGAAACATTCCCTATTTTAGAAAAAGCTTTCAAGGGAAACATTGCCTTTGATTCAACAGCAAAATTTTTGCGTATTTCTAGTACAAAAATCACCTCCACGTCTCCAGAAAAAAAGGAGAATTTGAAAGGCGTTACTTCAGAAAAAAAGGAATCTCAAAAAACGATTACTCCTGAAAAAAAAGAACAAGCAAAAGAAATAAAAGATGATCGCTCTGCAAAAGCAGGTTCAAGAGAGGTTAAAACGATTATCATTGACCCTGGACATGGCGGTAAAGATCCTGGAGCATTAGGCAAAAATAGTCAAGAAAAAGATATCGTTTTAGCTGTAGCCAAAAAACTAAAAAAAGAATTAGAAACTGAAGGCTTTGAAGTGAAACTCACTAGAAACAAAGATGTTTTTGTTGAACTTTCTGAACGACCAAACCTTGCCAATAAGTGGAACGGCGATTTATTTATCAGTTTACATTGTAACGCTATTGATGGCGAAGAAAGGCAAAAAAAGACACAAGGGTATCATTTTTATGTTTTGCGTGCGCCAGAAAGTGAAGAAGATAAAGCTATAGCAAGGCGAGAAAACAAAGTGGCATCTCTTTATGGCGATAATAAAGCCAAAACAGAAATTTCCCCTATTGAATGGATAAAAATTGAAGCAAGCCTTGTGATGTACCAGCAAAATAGTTTCCGCTATACAGAAGAATTGTTAAAAGCTTTTGAAAAAGGCAAAATCAAAAAATTAGGCTCTGGAGCTGGTGGTGCTGGTTTTATGGTTCTTGTTGGCGCTCTTATGCCTGCAGTTCTTGTTGAACTAGGTTTTATCACCCACCCAGATGACGAAGCTTATATGATTTCAGAAAAAGGCCAGAAAGAACTTTCAACAAAAATGGCGGATGCCGTTAAGAACTATCGCGATATAATCCACTCTTATCGAGAAACCCTTGCTCATTAAAACTTTTATTTTTTTATAAAATCCTGTCTTTTTTTGAGACAATGCTAATAAAAAATTTTATTTTTCCGCTAAACTATAACGCTTGAGGTATTTATTTATGTCCGGTCATTCAAAATGGGCTACCACCAAACGCAAAAAAGCAAAAACTGACGTTGCTCGCGCAAAAGCTTGGAACAAACTTATTAAAGAAATTTCCATTGCTGCCAAATTAGGTGGCGGAAATCCAGATTCTAACCCACGCCTTCGTGCTGCAATTCTAAAAGCAAAGAGCCAGAGTCTCCCGACTAAAAATATTGAAAGTGCTATTGCAAAAGGAACTGGAGCCACTTCTGGTGCCGATGTTACAGAACCAATGTATGAAGGTCGCGGTCCTGGTGGAATTGCCATTTTGGTTAAATGCATGACTGATAACAAAGTCCGTACTGTTGCAGACGTGCGTAATATTTTCAATAAGAACGGCGGTTCTATGGGTGAAGCAGGCTCTGTAGCTTGGGCGTTCTCATACAAAGGTGTAATTCTTCTTGACGCTGAAAAATATTCTGAAGAACAAATTATGGATTTAGTTCTTGAAGCTGGCGCAGAAGACATGGAAACAGAAGAAAATGTTCATGAAGTTTCAACTACAGCCGAAACTTTTGATGCTGTTACAAAAGCTCTTGAAGCTGCTGGTATAGAAATGATGAGCGCAGAACTTTCTTATGTTCCTAACGATACCGTGAAACTTGAAAGCGCTGATGCTAAAAAGCTTCTTGCTCTTATTGATAAATTCGAAGATAATGACGACGTCCAAGACGTTTACCATAATGCTGAAATTGATGAAGCTGATATGGAATAATTCTTCATTTTAAAAATTTATTTTAAAATAGTAACGCTCCCGCCAAAGGCGGGAGCGTTGTTTTTGAAAAGCGTTTTATATTAGTCAGATTTTAGAATATAAAACATTTTTTAAAGCAATTCTTTTCTTAATTCTACACCACTCTTTGTGGACAAATAAGCAGGCGGAATATCAAAAACTGTTTTACAACCAAAGACGCCTTCCTGAGACAAGCGCACCGCAGCACGAGCATACGCCACAAGAACACTAGCTGTAAATTCTGGATTAGAATCTAGTTTAATACTGTATTCAATCACATGAGTATTTTTGCCATTCTCTCCAGTTTTACCAGCACGAATCACTTTACCACCATGCGCCATACCGCTATGATTCTTTGCAAATTCAACATCATCAATAAAATGAACTGTTGTATCATAATCGGCAAAATAATTTGGCATTGTCACAATAGCATTTTCTACTGCCTTAGCATCTGCCCCTTCTTCAAGGACAACAAAACACTCACGACGGTGTTTTTCACGAGTTGAAAGTTCTGGATTTATACCAGAACGAACTTTTTCTAAAGCATCATCTACAGGAATTGTATATTGCTTTGCATTTTTCACACCAGGAATACGACGGACCGCATCAGAGTGACCTTGAGAAACCCCTTTACCCCAGAATGTATAATCTTTACCTTCAGGCAAAATAGCGCTTGCGTACAAGCGATTCAAAGAAAAAAGACCTGGATCCCAACCAACTGAAATCATTGCTACTTTTGAAGCTTCTTTAGCAACCGCATCTACATTGGCAAAGTGTTCTGGAATTTTTGCGTGCGTATCAAAAGAATCCACAACATGGAATAACTTTGCCATTTCAGGAGTTTGCAAAGGCAAATCTGTTGCACTTCCTCCGCAAAGGATCATCACATCTATTTTATCGTTCCATAAGGCAACATCATTTATAGAAACTACAGAAACATCAGGAGTAACAATCTTCAAAGTTTCTGGAGCTCTACGTGTAAAAACTGCTACAAGCTCCATATCAGTAGCTTGAGCAATAGCATATTCTACACCACGGCCTAAATTACCATAACCTAAAATACCAACTCGAATCATATTTACCTCGAAATCACAAAATGACGCAAGCTTAATCTGTTTCATTTCGGATTCTGAAAAATTTTAGAAGAAAATAAAAAAATCAATGAACCTCGTGCAAGATTTATGTTTAAAAATTTGATTTTTTTTAAAAATGCCGGGCAAAGCCCGGCATTCAGAATTAAGCCATTTTCCCGTGGAATGTTCTATGTATAACATCAAGCTGTTGTTCTTTAGTAAGCTTTACAAAGTTCACAGCATACCCTGAAACACGAATTGTTAGTGTTGGGTATTTTTCTGGATGTTCCATTGCATCAATAAGCATTTCACGGTGTAAAACGTTCACATTTACATGATAGCCAGTTGCTTTTACAAAACCATCTAAACAATTAGAAAGGTTTTCAATTCTATCTTCAAGTGTATTTCCAAGAGCTTCTGGCGTTGCCGTTGCCGTCCAAGAAATACCATCAAGAGAAGAATCGTAATCTAATTTTGCTACAGACGCACCTGCTGCGACAAAACCAGAAACATCACGACCATTCATTGGGTTTGCCCCAGGAGCAAAAGGTTCACCAGCACGGCGACCATCAGGAGTGTTCCCTGTGTTTTTGCCATAAACCACATTCGAGGTAATAGTCAGAACAGATTGCGTTGGCAAACTATCGCGATAAGTTGGTTGTTTCTTTAATTTATCCATAAAGCGTTTGACCAAATCTTCAGCGATTTTATCTGCACGATCGTCGTTATTACCATATTTCGGGAAATCGCCTTCAATTTTAAAATCTACAGCAACGCCGTTTTCATTTCGAATAGGAGTAACCTTTGCATATTTAATCGCAGAAAGAGAATCTGCAGCAACAGAAAGACCAGCAATTCCACAAGCCATCGTGCGCAAAATGTCTCTATCATGCAAAGCCATTTCAATGCGTTCATAATAATACTTATCGTGCATGTAATGAATAACATTTAGTGCTTTCACATAAACGCGAGCTACCCATTCCATCATAGCATCGTAACTTTCAAGAACAGTGTCGTAATCTAAAACTTCATCCGTTATTGGCGAGAATCCTTTTGCAACAACTTTTCCGCTGATTTCATCTATACCACCATTGATAGCGTAAAGAAGTGTTTTGGCTAAGTTTGCACGTGCACCAAAGAATTGCATTTGTTTACCAACACGCATAGCAGAGACGCAACAAGCAATCGCATAATCATCTCCCCAACGTGGGCGCATTAAATCATCGGATTCATACTGAATGGAACTTGTTTCTATGGATACTTTCGCACAGAAATTTTTCCAACCTTTAGGCAAGTTTTCAGACCAAAGAACCGTTAAATTTGGTTCTGGAGCTGGGCCTAAATTATAAAGTGTGTTCAAGAAACGGAAGGAACTTTTTGAAACGAGAGTTCTGCCGTCTTCGCCCATACCACCTAAAGATTCTGTAACCCAAGTCGGGTCACCACTAAAGAGAGCGTCGTATTCAGGCGTTCTTAAGAACCGGACTAAACGAAGCTTTATAACAAGGTCATCAATCAATTCTTGTGCTTCAGATTCAGAAATAACGCCTTCTTTTAAATCGCGTTCAATGTAAATGTCTAAGAAAGTTGAAATACGCCCAATAGACATCGCGGCGCCATTTTGTTCTTTTACAGCAGCTAGGTAACCAAAGTATGTCCATTGAACAGCTTCTTTTGCAGTGGCGGCTGGCTTTGATATATCAAAGCCATAAGATGCAGCCATCTGTTGCAATTCTTGCAACGCCGCCACTTGTTCTGTCAACTCTTCACGAAGGCGAATCACTTTCTCATCGAAAACAGCATCGTCAAGTTCTGCTTTTTCACGCAACTTCTGCTGCACTAAAAAGTCAATCCCATAAAGAGCTACACGACGATAGTCACCAATAATACGACCACGCCCATAAGCATCTGGCAAACCAGTGATAATATGAGAACTACGGCAAGCGCGGATTTCTGAATTATACACATCAAAAACGCCCTGGTTATGCGTTTTACGATATTTTGTATAAATTTCTTCGATTTTTGGGTCCATCGTATAGCCATAAGCGTCAAGGCTATTCTGAACCATACGAAGGCCGCCATTTGGAGCAATAGCACGTTTCAATGGAGCATCTGTCTGTAAACCAACAATGCACTCATTTTCTTTATCAATATAGCCAGGCGCATGGGCTAAAATTGAAGTTCCCACATCTTTTGAAATATCGAGAACTGTTTTTTCGCGTTCTTGTGCAAGCAAATCTCGCACTTTTTCCATAATTTTGCCGGTTCTTTCTGTAGGACCAGCTAAAAATTTATCATCACCTTCATAAGGTGTATAGTTTTTCTGGATAAAATCACGAACATCTATAGATGTCTGCCAATTTCCAGCATTAAAATTTTTCCAAGCATTCTCCATCATAATTTCACCTCTACTTTTTTTCTCATTTCTTTTACTGTTTCTAAAGCGTCTTCTACATTATCTCTACGAGCAAGCAAAACACCCATTCGGCGATGTCCCTTCAATTCAGGCTTCCCAAACAAGCGAAGTTCTGTATCTTTTTCTGAAAGGACTTTTTCTAAACAACCAAACTTGACTTCTTTTGAATTTCCTTCGCAAACAATTGCTTTAGATGCAGACGGTCCACGGAAAGTAATCTCTGGAATAGGAAGTCCAAGAACAGCTCTTGCGTGCAAAGCAAATTCTGATAAATCTTGCGACATAAGTGTTACAAGCCCCGTATCATGTGGACGAGGGCTCACTTCACTGAACAATACTTTATCTTTACAAACAAAAAGTTCTACACCAAAAATTCCACGCCCACCAAGAGCATCTGTAATTTTAAGAGCAATATCTTTTGCTTGTTCTAAAAGTTCTTCTTTCATTGGTTGCGGTTGCCAAGATTCCTGGTAATCTCCATTTTCTTGTCTATGACCAATCGGATTTAAAAAAGAAGTCCCGCCAATATGCCTTACAGTAAGCAAAGTAATTTCATAATCAAATGGAACAAATCCTTCAACAATTACACGACCAGCGCCACTACGGCCTTCGTTTTGAGAAACATCCCATGCTTTAAGAATATCGTCTTCTGAACGGACAAGACTCTGACCATGCCCCGAAGAACTCATCACAGGCTTTACCACACAAGGGATCCCGATTTCCTTTACAGCTGAAAGAAATTCTTCTTTATTGTCGGCAAAACGATAACTTGAAGTCGGAAGCCCAAGGGTTTCAGAAGCTAAGCGACGAATTCCTTCGCGGTTCATCGTGAGTTTTGTTGCTTTTGCTGTAGGAATAACACAATAGCCTTCTGCTTCCATTTCAACAAGTGTATCTGTAGCAATCGCTTCTACTTCTGGAACGATGTAATGAGGTTTTTCCATTTCTATTACACGACGGAGTTCTTCGCCATCAAGCATGTTAATAACATGAGAACGATGAGCTAACTGCATTCCTGGAGCATTTGGGTATCTGTCTACAGCAATAACTTCTACGCCATAACGCATCATTTCCAAAATGACTTCTTTACCGAGTTCACCTGCACCACAAAACAACACACGACAGGCACTTGGACTTAATGGGGTTCCTATTTCAGCCATACCCGACTCCTCTACAAAAACAACATATTGTGTTTTT
>JAGBSH010000021.1 GCA_017631885.1 Fibrobacteraceae bacterium | reverse complement strand
TGTCCGAGAACCTTGTCATTGCAAGAAAACTTGCCCGAGAACCTTGTCATTGCGATGGAACGTAGTGACAGAAGCAATCTCTTTGCCAGTAGATCGCCGCACTACGTTCGCGATGACAATTTATACTGCGTTCGCGATGACAAGCCTGAACTTGCCCACGGTTCTTGCCCGAGAACCTTGTCATTGCGAGCCGTGCAGAAAGCACGGCGTGGCAATCTCTTTGCAATCAACACTTGTTTTTGGATTACTTCGCTACGCTCGTAATGACAAAAAGCAAGATGGCCACGTCGTCTTAAAAGACTCCTCGCCATGACAACTTGTTGTTAGATGGCCACGAGGCACAAGGCCTCTCGCCATGACAAGTTGTTTGTACACTTGCGATGATAATTCGCACTACGATTGTGATTACATAAGGCCAGTTTCAAGGCCCTTTACAGGTTCATAACGAACAGAACCATCAGGAGAAATAATCATAGCAACGCCAGCCAAATAGTTGACCCATTTATGCTTTTCATAATAACGCAGATTAGCGTGACCATCTGTAATATAGGCAAGTAAAGGCACAACTAAGTAATCATGCGTACAAAGAATATTTACACGATTCATATTTGAAAGGTTAGCTAAAATCTCGTTTTCAAGCAATTGTTCACTGCGAGTTTCGAGATCGTAAAATGCATCGTCAAAAGCGCCTTCAAAAGCGTATTTTGAAAAGACTTCCCAGCCTCCATAAGAGTCCGAGTATTTGTCAGCTTTTTCAGAATCTTTTACATACCAATCTCCATCTAACCCTGGAAGAATTTCTAGTGTGTAATTTTCTTGCCCCATGCCTTTTGCGATATTTTCACAAGTTTCTTTTGTACGAGTATAACCAGAATACCCATAATAAACATCTTCATATTTTATAGCGGCAAGGCTTTGTCCAAGTTCAAAAGCAAATTTTTTGCCATCATCTGTTAAATGCCCAGTAGGCCCGGTATCATTGGTGCGTTTACTGTGGCGGATAATAAACACAACCTTTTCATCGGCTTTCAATTCTTGATAAACTCTCACAAGACTTGTAAAGCCATCGGCTTCTTCTGGAGTAGCCATTCGCCATTTGTCTTTATCATAAATATAAGGTTTATCGTGATTGACCCGACCTTCTCTGATTTCTCTATCATATTGACCGGGGCCAAAGCCAAGCGTATCTTTTTCGATTTCTGTAGCCACGCGCCATTGCTTTGAATCTTTATCACAAATAAAACGCACTTTAGAATGGTCGGCGTGTTCGTAATCATTGGCAAAGAAAATACTCTGCCCTTGGTTCACATAAGTCACTTGGCCTGCATTTAATTCTGAACAAGTTTCAAAATTATAAACCATAGGGATAAAATTTTTCATATAGTTTTCAAAATTGGGAACAGAACCTAAACCCCATGCAGAAATATTATTTCTGATATCATTGTATCTATAAGAAGAATCAACGCCAACAAGCCAATCAGCAATTTTAATTTTCCAATTCGGATCATGCCATTGACCGTCGCCTTTAATGTCTTCAGCAAGGTTTGTTACAAGGTTCATCATTTCATTTTCGTTTCTATCGCCCTGTAACATAGCAGAAATTGCCAAAAGGGCAGCGCTGTATTCTGTGTAGCCAATAATACTTAAATCGCTAGCAATAGGTTTATCTGTTCTACCATCAGTAAAAAACTGTTGGGCATAAAGTTTAGTTGTATCAATGCCAAACGCAATAAAAAATTCGCGTTCTGCTTGTGCTCTTGCGGCATTAAATTCAACGTGGTTCATTCTCAATTGGTCAATACGCGGGATTTCAAGGTGAGTAAGGGTGTTGATGTTGGTTGTTGGTTCTTTACAAGAAAGAGCCGAAAAAGAAACTTGTTCGTTTGAAACTTTACCCGAAACGGCATTCTTATAAAAACCTTTAGCAGTAATTTTTACGCAACCTGTATCAAGCGGGATATTTTCGAGAATATAAGAACCGTCGTTACTGATAATACAACCTTCTGCGATTTGAACTGGGTTACCATAAGCAGGGTAGACTGAAATACTTGTTCCAAACATAAATGGCCCAGAAATAGCAAAAGCGTTTCCTGTAATAGTGATTTCTTGTGGTGTTCCATAATTAGGTTCAAGTTCCCAAGAATTGTGTGGCATGGGGTATGTGCTAATTGAATTGGAATCAACGGACGGGATAGTGTTATTTGAATCTACCGGTGGGATTTCTTGAATAAGTTTTTCTTTTGCTATTAAAAATCCGTCTTTACAAGAAATGCTAAAGTCTGTAGAATCTGCTGCACTGCGCCAAGTGGCTTTTATACAAAAATAAGGGAGATTTTCGCCTTTCACAAAGTAAGCTTCGCCTTCGCGATCGGAATTACATTCTGGCAATTTCTGTGGGTTATCAACGACTAAAGTATCAAAAACAGAAAATTCATCTTCTGCATTTTCATTATCTGAAGAAGCCGAAGAACTACTATCAGATGAACAAGCAACCAAAAAACAAGTTAAAACGAGAAAAAATGCGATGGTAATTTTTAGTTTGTTCATACTTTTTATTTGGTTAAGGGATGTTTTCTTTATATTAAAAAAATAACAAAATAAAAAGATAAAAAGTAAAAAAAGTATTTTGTGGTATGGTCGTACTATACATCAATAAACCCCGCAGACTCGAATGAGTCTGCGGGGGTTAATTTTCAATGATTGCTTCCTAGGCTACTAGCCCAAAAACAATGCCAACTTTGACTAACTAACGACTTTTCGGTCATCAGCTGTCATTTCGAGGAATTGAGCGACAGTCATTTGACCCTTATCGCCTTCCTTTCTCTTGTTGACTGCAATGAGACCTTCAGCTTGTTCCTTTTGGAGTGCTTCGCACTCCCAACTGCCGCGGCTCGGCAATGGACAAACAAGTTTGTCCGCTGCGCTCGCCTTATGCAGTTGTCGCCTTATCTCACAACCTTGCGGTCGTCTTCCGTCATCTTGAGGAAGTCTGCAACGGTCATAGAACCCTTATCTCCGTCCTTACGCTTACGGACGGACACGACTCCATCGGCAACTTCCTTCTCACCAACGATGAGGAGGTAAGGCACCTTTTGGAGTTCGCATTGGCGAATCTTGTAGCCGAGTTTTTCGTTACTATCATCAATTTCTGTGCGAACGCCGGCATTTACAAGTTCACGTTCTACAGTTCTTGCGTATTCCACAAACTTTTCAGAAATTGGGAGCACGCGAGCCTGAACTGGTGAAAGCCAGAGTGGGAAATCACCCATAAATTCTTCAATAAGAATACCGAGGAAACGTTCAATAGAACCCACGGCAGCGCGGTGGAGCATTACAGGAATATGTTTCTGGTTGTCTTTACCCACATATTCAGCACCAAGGCGTTGTGGCAAATTGAAATCCACTTGAATAGTTCCGCATTGCCAGTCGCGACCAAGGCAATCTTTTAAGACAAATTCAAGTTTCGGGCCATAGAAAGCCCCTTCGCCCGGGTTCAAAACATATTCTAAGCCAGCTAATTTGGTAGCTTCTTCAAGAGCGGCTTCTGCTTTGTCCCACAAATCGTCTGAACCAACACGCTTTTCTGGGCGCGTAGAGAACTTCACGAGAATTTCATTAAAGCCAAAATCTGCGTAAACATCTTTTACAAGTTGGCAGAAATCAGCAACTTCGCTTGCGATTTGATCTTCTGTACAGAAAATATGAGCATCGTCTTGTACAAAACCGCGAACGCGCATTAAACCATGCATAGTGCCAGCAGGTTCATAACGATGGCATTTACCAAATTCAGCAAGACGCATTGGCAAATCGCGCCAGCTACGGAGCCCGGTGTTAAAAATCTGAATGTGGCAAGGGCAGTTCATAGGCTTCACAGCCATTTCTTGTTCGCCAGCAAAAGTTCTGAACATGTTTTCGTTATACTTGTCAGCGTGGCCGGATTTAATCCAAAGGGATTTATCAACAAGTTCTGGCGTAATCACTTCTTTATAACCACGGCGGTCAATTTTCCCGCGGATATAATCTTTAAGAGCGTTCACCATAGTTGTTCCCTTCGGGTGCCAGAACACCATACCAGGGGAGTGATCTTCAATGTGGTAAAGATCCATTTCCTTACCAATTTTTCTGTGGTCGCGCTTTTTCGCTTCTTCAAGCAAATGCAAATAAGTTTCAAGACCTTCCTTATCCGCAAAGCAAGTGCCATAAACACGAGTAAGCTGGTCAGAATTTTGATCGCCATGCCAATAAGCACCAGCCAAAGACAAAATCTTAAAAGCCTTCAATTTACCTGTGCTAGGAACGTGTGGGCCAGCGCAAAGGTCTTCCCAATTTTCGCCAGGTTTTCCAGAACAATAAAAACTAAGAGTGCCATCACTTTCTTCACGAGCTAGAGCGCGTTCAGCGTTATCTCTTTTATACTTATCGCCTTCGGTACGCTTCAAACCCTCTTCGGCAGAAACTTCAATGCGAGTAAAAGGCCTATCCTCTTTAATGATTTCCTTCATTCGCTTTTCAATCTTTGCAAAATCCTCTTCCTTAATAGGAGTTGGAGTCATCAAATCGTAATAGAAACCTTTATCGATTGCTGGGCCATAAGCCAATTTTGTGCCTGGGAATAAATCGCAAACAGCTTCGGCAAGAACGTGGCTACAAGAATGGCGCAAAAGCATCAAAGCATCTGGGTCATCGTTATTCGGAGTAATAATCTTGATAGAGCCGCTTTCAGTCAACGGGCGATTTAAATCCAAAATTTTATCACCCAATTTAACGCCGATAGCTTTACGAGCAAGACCTTCAGAAATGCTCTTAGCAATATCAAGGCCAGTAGTCCCCAATTCGACGGAACGTAGGTCGCCATTAGGGAATGTAAGTTCGATTTGAGACATAAATAATCCTTTTTGTGGGCGGTTCTCGCCCGGTTCCCCAGAAATACGACATCTGGCGGTGAGCCAAAGATAGCATTTGCCTTTTGGCGTGGCAACCAAGACAACTCATTTTTTCATAAAAGGGGAAAGCCTTCCCCTGGTTCGCACTTTGTTGCTCTCCACCCCTTCTCTGAAGTGAACCCCGAAAGTTGTGTCCAACTATTTGGGTTCACATACTTGTTCGCCATTCACAAAAATTGGAAGTTGATAACTTTATGATTAAAACTATTCATTATACGTAAAACAATGGTCTCCTAATGAACTAGCTTCACATATTATATCGGTTCTTTTATAGTAAAACATACAAATTTCATTGAAACATTCTAACTCTTTTATGTTAATATGGTCTATTCCATCGTTCCATTTTATAGATTCTATATCTTTTTTCAAAAAGAATCCATAGACATAATTTGGTTTTATTGAAATATCTATAGTATACACTGATGAATCCTTTGTTTCATTCCAAACAATAGATTTTAATGACAAAACACGTCCTTTTTTTAATTTTCCAAAATCACCAAAATTAGTACAACTAGAACCTACAATATTTACAAATTTCATTCTTTTATAAGGAGTATAATTCGTCCAATGTTGTATACCCAATTCATCATAATTGGAACTTATTAATTCCCCATCTAAGTAAAAACTTACTTTTGGATAAATTTTTTGTTTTTCGATTTCAAAAAATGTAGAATCTAAATTTACATCTTGTTGTAATAATTGTTGTTCTTTTTGATATTGAGAATAATCAAGGACATAAGGGGATTTAGAATCCACATAGTGGTAATAAAGAACCATCATTGCATCATCGTAACTTAAACATTCTTCCCCTTCCTTACTACAAGCCACAAAAGCAATAAAAAACAAAGCAATTAAATTCAGTTTACGCATACTCCGCTCCTTTTACCTATATAAATTCGCCACCACAGCATTTGCTGTTTCACGTAAGAAAGGTACCCAAGTAACTTTTGTGTCTTGATGAACAACAATACTTTTTGCATAAATTGCACCATAGAAATTTTTACCCACTTGCCCAACTATTACTTCTGCATTCGGCGCAATAATAGTGCCAGCGAATTCTGTTTGAATATAAACTGGACTTGTGCCATAATAATATATCATCAAATGTTGAGCAGCAGAAATCATATCGTCAGCAACAACTGTTCCGTTCCATTGAAAATCATTACCAACATAGAAAATTACACTACCGTCTGTTTGAGGAATTAGTTTAGAATCTTTTTGGAACTTTAACGCTCCCGCATAGAAATCTCCCGAAGCGTTCAGAATCAAATTTGAACCTGAGTTAAAATTAAAATCTATTTTGCGAAAATTATAAGAGAACAAACCAGAAGTCAAATTCTCTCCAGAATTTAGGACTCTCGAATTACTGATTTCAAAATCTATGTTCCAATCAAAAGTATTATCAAAAAAATTATCGTAAGCTTGTTTTGTAGAATTTTCGTGTGGGGAATGTTCTATTATACTACCGGCTACTTTTATTGTTGAACTCTGTTTTATGATTGTATTTGCTGTTTCTAAATTACCATGGACGAAAGCCTTATCTCGTAAAAGAACAGGTTTTGCAGAAAATACGCTCCCGACTTCTGCTTTTACAAAAGAATCGGTTGATTCCCAAAGATTTTTTTCAACAGCATCACTTGCATTTTCCGGTTTCCAGCCAAAAGCAAAATAAGCTAAAAGATTTCCATTACATTCTGCAAATAATTCACCACGATGTTCTACAGAATCTTGAGTTGGTAAAAGTCCTCGCCAAATTTTTTGTCCTAAAGAATCTGTTTTGGCATCATTTAAATTAACTTGTATAGAATTGTCATTTTTATTTTTGATTGTTATAAAAGAAGAATCAGAATTTAATTTTTGCAAAATCTGTAATGCTATAGAATCTTTTTGAACCTCAACAAATTGAACAACAGGGCAACCTGCATTTTTAGCAGCAGTAAGCATTAAAGGTTTACCACTTGATAAAACTTCAATATTATTTGCTACAGAAAAAGTATTAGACTTTGGCTGGGAGGGGTCGTCGTTTTTAGACCAAGCGGACCAATTTTTATTGTGTAAACCTATTGAAAAACCAGAGTTTCCGCCAAGTGTATCTCCAGGATAAAGGATGGTGTTTGGAAAATAAATTACAAGTGTTGCATTCAGAGAATCTTCATAAGACCAATTCGCCATACCTTCTGGGAGATAATACAAATCAGGTTCTGCAATTTTTGATGTGTCTTGTTTTACGTGATAACGGAGTTCTATTTCTTTTAAAGTGTCGTGAGAATTATTTTCAATTTTGAATCTTAATACTGTTTGGTTATTTTGAGAAAATTGTTCATCGAGAGTGGAAATCGAAATGGCGTTAACAGAAATCGCTAAAGCAAACAAAACACACAACAAAATGAATTTTCTCATGCTTATCTCCAAAATCTTCCAAGAGATGTTTGTGAGAAAAATATAATAAATGTTTTTAAATATCTTTATTTATGTTCTAGAAAAATCCAAAGTTTTCAAGGGAACGCAAAACCCCACAAGCGAGAGCAGCGACAACCGCACTTGTGCGAGTTGGCATAACCGAGCGCCCCGGGTTTCTTTAAAACCCCACAAGCGAGAGTCGCGGCAGATGCAAACTTGTTTGCAATTTGACATGACCGAGCGAAAAGGGTTTCTGCCAAAACCCCGAAAATCAAAGAGAAAAACTTTTGATAGTTAAACCTTATACCGCATATTTTTTTCTGCGACACAAAGAACTTTCGGTTTCCGTTGCTTTCTAGATTTGACTTTTGGAATAAGCGTCATTTGGATATCCATAGCATTTAGGACTTTGAAAATTGTTTCAAATCGTGGGTGAGCTTTCTCGTTTAAAGCCTTGTAAAGACTTTCTCGAGCAAGTCCTGTTTTTTCAGCAATTAGAGACATTCCCTTGCTTTTTGCAATGTGCCCGATAGCTCTTAGAAACAGAGCAGGATTATCTGATTCGCTGACCATATTCAAGTATTCAGCGACGATTTCTTCATTGTCGAGATATTCTGCAATATTTAAAATTGAGGTTTCATTTTTTTTCATCTTGTAGCCCTCGCCAAATAGATTTAGCCTTTTCAATGTCTCTGTTTTGTGTGGATTTGTCTCCACCGATAAGCAGAATTACTATAGATTCTCCATTCCTCGCAAAGTATAGTCTGTATCCAGGCCCATAATTTATTCGCATTTCTGATACCCCTTCGCCAACAGATTTATAATCACCTAGATTCCCTCCTTCAATCTGTGTTAGCCTAAAGAGTATCCGTGCTTTTGCTCGAACGTCCCGTAATTTAGTCAGCCATTTTTTAAACATTGGGGTTTCGATTATGGTCATCATACAATCACAAATGTATCTAATCGGATACAATTTGTCAAGATTTTTCTATCTAAATAAGTAAGAAAAATTCACTTTTTGATGCTTTGGAGTATGGGAGGTAATATTGATTCTACTTTTGTTTTAAAAACTCCTGTCGCTTTTGAATCCACTCGTCCATTAATGCACGGAGTTCTTTTGTTTGAATTCGGCAAACTGTTGGTTCTCCTTCAAGGAATAGGTCTTCAATAGTTGTCATATCTTTTTGGAATACAACATTTGTAGAATTTCCTGTCATTTCTTCCTCTTTTGATTTGCCCGCAAGAACATCATCAATCAGTTGAAGAAATTGGTCCTGAAAAGCAGTAAAATCTCCTTCCAAGAAGAGAGAAAGAACTGTACTTTGGGGCTGAAAATCAAAAACAAAGGTGGAGTCATCTATAATTCTGATTGTGTAGTTTATGTTTTCTCCTTAATTGGATAAGCAGATTTAATTTTCCCTTCAGGTGTTAGGTACATATCTATGCTAATTCCTTGAGAATTCCCCTTATATTTACTGCCAGAAACATAGATTTTATTTTCGTAAGCCTCGTTAATTGCGTTGATAATCTGTTGTGGGTTCCAGTTCTGTGAGAGGAAAATTTCGCAATGTTTAAAACTGAGTTTTTTTACTATCTCTACTAGAAATTTTTAATTGTCAGGCAAATACATTGTATTTAGAAATTTTCCGAGCCTATTTATAAATTGCTGCGTTGTATCTTGCATGTCTTTAATACAGTTTCCATTATGCATGATTTCTATAAATTCTTGAGTGCTATATGGCTTGCTAAAAATAAGGGATTTTTTCTCTTCCATTGTTACGATTGTTGCAACTTTCAAAAGAAGATCTGTATCATTATGAATGTATGGAGCAACAAGACTTAAGTATTTTGTTCCTGGTTGAATTTCATCAATATGTCGGAATAAATTTATTGTTTCGTTGTTCACCTGTTGGGCTTTTCCACGAATTAATGTTGCCTCAATAAGCCAATAGCGGTCGCCATTAGATACTTCTATGTCTCCAATATTTCCAGGAGCGTGTGAATATGGAATTCCAACTGTATCACATTTGTAATTTGGTCTGTAATCGTATTCATCTCCTAAACATGCATAAAGATATAATGATAAGAGAAATTCAAATTTTAAAGGCTCTTGAATATACCAAAAATCATTTTTTTCTTTGATTCCATTGGATAAGTTTTTTAATTGGTTCTCTATTTTTTCTTTATTCAAATTATAATTAGCTATAATATTCCTTAACTTTTCATTGTAACCATCAACAGATTTTCTTTGGAGGTCTCGACAACTGAACAACACCTTTTTTAAAGTTTCGTTTAACGAACCTAACTTTTCAAAATATTTTAAAGGAGATTCCTTTTCCTCTTCGGTTAAAGAAAAATCCATGTTAACAAGGGTATTGTACAATTCACTTCGATTGGAATTGAAAGAAAGCATTAGGCATCCATGTGTTTCCACAGTGATAAAGCCTGTTAGTTGTAAAACTCTAAAAACTGTATTGCCATAATCATTAAAAGCAGTTGTCATTTTGCAAATTTTGCCATAATTGCCATTGTCTCTAAAAAATTCTTTTTGAACCAAGTTGTAGGCTTTTTTTAAATCATTACCAATTTTATTCTCTTTTAAAATGTTTAAAAATGCAGAAACATCGCCATCTTTTGAAAATAGTGATAACAAGAATTGAGGGTAGGAAAGCTTTTTTTCTTCATTTCCTAGAGATTTTATGACCTTTAAAATAAAATTAAAATAGTTAAAATCATTTAATACACGTCGATAAGGTGATTTTCTACAGAACCGCATACTTTGTAAGGCAAAAGCTTCTGACAGAGTTATTTCGTCTTTTACGACAGCCCAAGCGACTTCAGATAATTTGAGAGGTTCTTGATATTGTGCATAGATAAAGCCAAATTCGGAAAGAGTTTTAAGATATCGTGTAAAGGCTGCTTGATAACCTGTAGGATATCCCCATTCATTATTATGGGATTGTTTTTTTACAAATTCCTTTACTTCGTTATTAGATGCTTTTTCAATGTTAAAATTATTTGCGTAAACAACACCATCTAAATATAGTTGGATATATATCTTCAACACGCCAGAATCATCTAATAGCAGTCCATCAAATTTTGCAAATGTTTTAAGAATATCGTAGTAGCGTTCTGGATTGCGAACAGCTACTTCTAAAGCCATTTGTTTGTAAAGTCTTTTTCCATGTTTTACATTCGCCATAGAAGACTCCTAGTAGTTTGTAACGAGGACTTCGTTAAATGATTTGATGGAATTATCGTGGTAGCTGATGTAATTACTCTTGATTGGATGAGAAGAATAATTTTTAGACCATTTAAGAAAAAGTTCGTTAGTTTTGTTTTTGTAATGAGTTACATTGGATATTGCGAAAGGAATACCTTTTTTGTCTAATTCATCTAAAGTAGAAAGAAGACTTGTCTCTAAATTGTGATTCCATATTTTATTGTATTCGCTAAATGTGATTAAATATGGAGGATCAAGATAAACAAAATCCTTTTTTGTTATCCTATTTTTTTTAAAAAAATCTCTAAAATCTAAATTTTGCCAAAGAATACTTCGCTGTCGCACAATATTGAAATAATCAATGATTGCGTCATAAACATGTTGATTGAAATCAACATTACCTACAGGAACATTAAATTCCCCCTTACTATTAAATCGCAAAATTCTATTGAATCCATATATTAATAGAAGATACAAGACCAGAGGTGCCTTTACATTAGAAGAATTATAATCTTGTTTAAGTTGGTTGTACCCTTTCCGGTTGAATTCGGCAAAATAAGTTTTTGGAAACGCTTTCTTGAGGTCTTCGGGAATATTGTTTTTTTGAAAGGAAAATGAAAGATTGTAATCATTCACAATATTTTTAATTTGTGCTAAAAATAAATCTTGCTGATTAGCAAAACCACACAATAGGTTGTGAAGGGAAATTACATGTGGGTTGATATCGTTAAGAACATACTGCATTGCAGGGGTGTTCATAAAAACAGAGCCTCCACCTACAAATGGCTCGTAGAAAGTTCTTATGTTTGATGGAAAAAATTTTTTGATTTCTACAATCAGCTTTCTTTTATCGCCAACATAAAATAACGGAGAGCGCATTATTTGACCTTCGTCACAAATAGAAGTTCTTTGTGATTTATGAATTCGGTTTTTCCTGCATTGAAAAAATGGTGAGAATGTTCAAAAATTTTTGTTTTTCCAACAGAAGACAAAATTGTGTTTAATTCGTTGAGTTGGATTTTATTTTGAGAAGAGGAACTTTTCGAATTATAAGTGTTGTTATACGACACCACAAGATAACGTGTGTCTAAATTTTGTACTAAATCTGTTATTGTATTTTTCGCTCTACTTGAGCAATACTCACTCATATTTTCTAGTGGAGGCTTCATTGCTGTGCCGCTTAATTTTGGTTTATCCCATTTAACAAGAGTCTCGTAAAGATGATAAAAACGAGAGTATTGACGAGAGTTGTAAGGAGGATCTATATATACTAAATCACATGAAATTTTTCTTGCAAGCTTATTTGAGTCTTCTTGATGGATAATAACGTTTTTGAGCCTTTGGAAGTCAATCATTTTGATTTTTAAATCCCTAGGTTTAATTTCTTTGCGAATGTAGGACTCATAATGACCGATGGTGTTTGCTATCTTATCCATCCCGTAAATTAAACTTGCTAAAAGGATGTTTTTTTCTTTTAATGTTATATTGTTTGTTTCTTTTTCAATGTAATCTCTAATGAAACCAATTTTTCGTGCTGTCGCAATATCAAAGAATTTGTTGCCATAATTGAGAGAAAAATAATTGTCATCAAGGCATTTTGCGTCAATAGAATTAAATTCTGCTATTAACTTTTGAATTTTTCTTTTTGAGACTTTTCCATTATCCCAAAAGGCTTTATAAATAACTTGGTTTGAAAAGAGTATGTCATTTACAAGAACAGTTTCGTATTTTTTTATTGCTTCATTTGCAACAACGCCTGTGCCAGCAAAGATGTCGCAAAAAGATTTGATGTTGGTTGTTTCATTTTGAATTGTATTAAAAATCCAAGGCAATAGTTTTGCTTTACAGCCAATATACCTTCTGCTTTGAATATCAATAGTATCCGCCAAGATAGCCTCTCAGATAAGGGTTTAGTCGTCCTTATCCTTGGCTTTAACACAAGACCATTTCGATAAACTCAATGACTGATTCCACTCACAATTATTTGAACAACAAAAAAAGGCGTGGAGTCGTAGGCCTATTGCTATCGAGGGCTACCACACCCTTGTACCTAATAAGCACAAACGACCCACGCCCCATAGGGACGTGAGCGCTCGCCTTATTCTCAGGTATAAAGAAAGTGGTAGTTTCGATAGCGAGAATAAGAGACGAATCTCAAAAAAAAACTGGTCGTTCCGCGCCGAATGGCGCGGAACTATGTCGACAAAAATATAAATAATCTTAGTTAAAAAAGAATTTATTAAAATGATTTTTTTCATATAAAAGAAGTTTTTGGGAAAACTTAAAATGGAGAAATCAACTGCTTTCACTTAGGTTTGTCGACGATTTTCAAAACTGGTTTTGAAAATTCAAATTTTTGTGGTTGGTGTAAGGCTCTAGTTTGTGCGGATAAAATGATGTTTCTATGGTTCTAATTTTATTGATTTTTTTTTGCTAGGAATTTATATTCATGAAATGTTGTGTGATAGAATTTATAACGCTCTTGTAGAAGAAAAGTTTGAAGTTGGCGAAAAACTTCCGTCTGTTCGGGATTTGATGAAACGTTATGGGGTTGCTTCGGCTACGATTCAAAGGGCGTTTAAAAAATTGGCAGAAGAGAAGAAAATTGTGAAGATTCCTGGGAAAGGTTGTTATTGGGAAAGTTTTGATAATCATTTGAAAGAGAATTTGAAAAAGTCTAAGCAGGATTGTTTTGAACTTTTTGAAAGTGATTGGGAGTCTGGATTTTTTAAGTTAGGGAAGCCTTTGCCTGGTTTGAAAGAGTTGGCGTTGCGTTATAATTGTTCTAGAGTTTCTTTGCAGAAGATGCTTTCTGAAATGGAAATAAAAAAGAGACTTGTGAAAAAAGGTCGTTATTATTTTGTTTATAGCGAGCGTTTTTCAAAGGAGAATCGTCCTTTGGGCCAGATTCTTTTTATTACGCGTTGTAATTCTATGGGGGAATTTAAAGCAGAAAGTGAACGGGAATTAGAATTTTTAAGGAATATTTATCACCAGGCGTTGAAGCTTAATTATAAACTTACTTTGTTAGGCTTTGAAGATTCTACTGGTTTTTTGTTTGATAGAGGTGGGAAAAAAGTAAAACCAGCGGATTATCCTCTTGCTATTGGCGCTATTATTTCTACGCTTTTGATTCAAGAGCCACTTTCTGTTTTGAAGCTTTTTGCAAAAGTGTCTTACCCGGTTTCTGTTTGGTGGGAACACCCTGCTGATGTTTTACCGATGGATTTTTTTAAAAAGGAAAAGTGGAGTTTTTTTAATTCGACTTTTGGAAAACGTCCTGGGGTTGAACTTGGAAAATTTTTGAAAAAACAAGGCTATTCAGAGGTGGTTTATTTTTCGCCTTATCATAAGAGTTCTTGGTCTAAAGATAGGTTAGAAGGTTTGCGCGAGTCTGGTATTGAAGTTTTAGAATTTACCGATGCCGAAAATGCAAGTCCGTTTGATTTTAAACAGGCTGCTCTTTTAGAAGGGCCAGAATATGCAGTTTCTTTTTTAGCAAGAAATTATACGAAAAAAATTTTGTTGACGCTTTCGGTAAATGCACCTTGCGATGTTCCGTGGGTTTGTGTGAACGATGAAGTGGCAAGTATTTTTAAAGAGGTTGCTGAAACGGGGGCTTTAAAGATTTCAAAGTATTTAATATCTTTTGATAATTCTGCTGAAAGTTATCTTTTGCGTTTGGATTCATTTGATTTTAATACTGAAACACTTGTGGAGCAAATGTATCTTTCTTTAGAAAATACTTTGATTCAAAAATCAAAAAAGAAATTGATTGAAATAGCAGGGAAAGTGATAGAAAAATAATTTTTTAGGGGGATTTATGGAATCGTTCTTTTTGTTAGGAACTGGGCTTGTTATTGGCTTAGTTATTGGCGTTTTGGTTATGCGTTTTGTTTTGCTTTCTAAAACGCTAGAGAATAAATCAAAACAATTTGATGAAATTCAACAAATAAAAGAAGATGCTGAAAATTTTAGGATAAAATCTTTAGAAGAACAACAAAAGCGTTTTGATGAAACTCTAGGGAAAGTAACGGCCGAACTTAAATTGGCTACAAATGAAATGCTGAAGCAACGGCAAAAAGAATTTGCTGAAACTAGCGAGAATAATTTAAGCCATATTGTAAATCCGTTAAAAGAAAGCATTAATAAAATGAAAGAAACGATGCAAAATGCAACGCTTAAACAAACGGAAATGAGTGCAGCTCTTAAAACTGAATTAGAACAAGCAAAACGTTTGAGCGAAGCGGCAAAAAGTAGTGCAGAAGAATTATCAAAAGTGTTTAGGCATAAAGGAAAAGTTCAAGGAGATTGGGGAGAAACTATTTTAAATGAATTGCTTGAAAAACAAGGTTTGAAATTGGGCGTGCATTTTGAAACACAGGTAACAATTAAAGATGCGTCTGGTAATACAATTAAAACAGATGATGAAAAAATGTTGCGTCCTGATGTGATTTTACATTTGGATTCAAAGAGGGAAGTTATTATTGATTCTAAAGTTTCTCTTTCTGCTTTTATGGATTATGTGAATGCGGAATCCGAAGAAGAAAAGGCTTTGGCGTTAAAAGCCCATATAACGAGTATCAAAAATCATGTGAAAGAATTGTCAACTAAAGATTATTCTCGCTATATACAACCGCCAAAAGTTAAAATGGATTATGTGATAATGTTTGTTCCACATGCGGGGGCTGTTTTTACTGCTTTGAATTCTGAGCAGAGTTTGTGGCGCGAGGCGATGGAAAAGAATGTTTTTATTGCTGATGAACAAACGCTTTATGCGGCTCTTCGTATTGTGAATTTGATGTGGCGACAAGAGAGTCAAATTGAAAATCATAAAAAGGTTTATGATTTAGCAGAAGAAATGCTTGATAGAGTAGGGCAATTTTATAAGAAATACCAAGATATTGGGAAAGCTTTAGAAACAGCACAAAAAAGATACGATGAGGCTGATAAAAAACTTACACCTCATGGACAAAGTATTATGCAAACTTGTAATAAATTGATTCATTTAGGAGCAAAACAAAGTAAAACAAATTCTTTGCCTCTGTTAGATTCTGAATCTGAAGAATAAAATAGGGGTATGATAAACTTGCGGCAAGTTCAGGGTTGTCATGGCGAGAGGCTTTCTGCCTCGTGGCCATCTATTGGCAAGTTGTCATCGCGAGGAGTCTTTTAAGACGACGCGGCGATCTACTGGCAAAGAGATTGCTTCTGTCACTACGTTCCATCGCAATGACAAGAGTCGCATGGCAAGTTTTCTTGCAATGACAAGAGTCGCGGGCAAGTGTACAAACAACTTGTCATCGCGAACGCAGTGCGGCGATCTACTGGCAAAGAGATTGCTTCTGTCACTACGTTCCATCGCAATGACAAGAGTCGCATGGCAAGTTCTCTTGCAATGACAAGAGTCGCGGGCAAGTGTACAAACAACTTGTCATCGCGAGGAGTCTTTTAAGACGACGCGGCGATCTTGGTTTTTGTCATTACGAGTGTAGTATAACTTGTCATCGCGAACGCAGTGCGGCGATCTATGTGCGAAGAGAATATTTGTGAATTATTTTGCTTGTGGTAAAAGTTTATCGAGCGTTTCTCGAATGTGGTTATGTGCTTCTGCTTTAATTTGTTCGTAACGATAGAATGTTCCATCTGGCAAAACAAGGAACGCTACTGGCACATAACCAGTTCCATAAGTTGGCCCGAATTGCATATCAGTATCTTGCAATACTGGAATAGAAACTTTGTGCTGGTCAATAAATAAACGAATGTCATTTTTCTTGATATAACCACCCAAAGCAACGCCAATGCCTGTTAAACCGCGGCTTTCATATTCTTTCACTAATTTCTGATAATCAGGAAAGTGGTGTTGGCAATGAACACACTTGGGGCTAAAATAATAAATCAGAAGTGGTTTTCCGGCAAAATGACTAAAAAGTAAACCAGGGTCATTTATACCAGTCATTCTTTTTGAAAAATCCATTTTAACTGGAGTGCCAGAAACAGAATCAGCGTATAAAGTATAAGCTGTTGCTGCTGGGGCTTGCGCTAAAGCAAATGTGGCTAAAAAAGCAAAAAGACTTAATGTGCGAACAATTAAACGAGACATTTAATAAACTCCATAAATTTAAACGTTAAAATACAAAAAACTTTAAGCTAAAAATTACTTCATTACAGGAATTTCCTTAAAATTGGAAATAAATGAATGGTTGGGAATCGGCACTCATAAACTGATAAATGAAGAATACAGCTAAACAAGCTCCTAATATTTGAATTGGTCGTGGAAGAGACGCAAAAGCGATTCGATAACGACGTTTGAAATTTTCAGGTAGCCAGTGAATAATCATTCCTAAAAAGAATACGCCAATAATATTTTTGTATTCATAGGCCATGCTGGCTAAAGCATGCGTGTTCCAAGGAGAACCAATTTGTTGGATCATTTTGGTGGCTGTATCCCAAGCGACATCGTTAGCTTCTGCAGGGTCAAGATTAGAACCAGCTCTAAAGAAAAGGCGCGTGAATGTAATAAAGACAAATGTAAGGAATACATTCCAAGAAACATAAATCCAGCGGATAGTTTTTGTTGTGAAAATTCTAAAGACCATATTACAATAAACGCCCACAAAAATGGTTGCACTCCAGATGGCTATAATTGTTAAAAGTGGGTGAGAAAGTTTTTGAGAAAGGATGCTTGTGACAGCACATAAAATGAAAATAGCGATAGCTCTTGTCTGAACAGAATATTTTACCCAAATTTTATTTACGACCTGCCCAAATCCATTCAATCCACCCCAAATCATAAAGTTCCAGCTAGCACCATGCCAAAGACCACCAAGTAATTGTGTTGTCATTGCGTTCATATTGGTGGTTATAAATTTTCTTGAAGATGGTTTTAAAGCGGCGTATATAGCAAGATAAATGAACAAGGCTAAAATGGCAACAGCCACTAAAAGGCTTTCTGAAAGTATAATACAAATAATGGCTATTATGGCTATCCAGAAAAATGTTCCAAACGAAGCCCGACGGTTTCCGCCTAATGGAATGTAGAGATAATCTCTTAACCAAGAAGATAATGACATGTGCCAGCGCCGCCAAAAGTCTGTCGGGGTAAGAGCCTTGTATGGAGAATTGAAGTTCCTTGGCAAGTGAAATCCCATAAGGAGGGCAACACCAATAGCAATGTCAGTATAGCCAGAAAAGTCAGCGTAAACTTGTAAAGAGTAAGCAAATAATGCAAGTAGGTTTTCAAAGCCAGAAAATAAAAGCGGATTATCAAAGACTCTATCGACAAAGTTTGTTGATAGGTAATCGCTCATAATGATTTTTTTGGCAAGCCCATTTAAAATCCAGAACACAGCTATGCCAAAGGACCGTTTTGATAAATAAGATGTTTTATAAAGTTGAGGAATAAAAACATCGGCTCGGACAATCGGCCCAGCAACAAGCTGCGGGAAAAAAGTCAAATAAAATCCAAAATCAAGAATGTTAGAAACGGGCTTGACCTTTTGTCTGTAAACATCAACGCAATAACTTATTGCTTGGAAAATGAAAAATGAAATACCGACAGGTAAAATAATTGTATCTACAAGTGATGTGGTTTTAAACATCTTGTTACTTGCAGCGGCAAAAAAGTTATAAACGCGTAAATCGGTGTGAAAAATATTATTGATAACATCTAAGAAAAAATAAGCGTATTTGAAATAACTTAAAGTTAAAAGGTTTACAATAACAACAAGAATCATCCACAATTTTTTCTTAATTGTTGAATTGGCGACATGAATTCTTTTGGCTAATAAAAAATTGAATATAACAGTAAATATTAGAATGCAAAGGTAACTACCGCTGGTTTTATAATAAAAGAAAAGACTCACAAAAAAGAGAAATGCATTTCGCAATAAAAGCTTTTTATGAATCAAAGCAAATACGGCAAATACTATTGCAAAAAATCCCCAGAAATAAAACTGTGTAAAAAGCAGGGGAGTTTCCTGGTCAAAAGAAAAAATCTTTGTAAGGTATGGGATTAATTGTTCCATAATTATTTTTCTTTTTCGGTTTGTGCTGTAGGCGAATCGCTCGCTTTTTTATCTACAGGAGAAATTTCTTTATTTTCTGGTTCTTCAGCAGGCTTTTTAGCAAGATGCATATAATAAGCTTTTAAGAATGCTCTATAGAACATATCTCCTAAAAAGACATAACCAGCGTGGGTAAAATGAACTTTATCTTTTTTGGCGAGCCCTGCTTTTTCCCATTCTTTCATAGAACCAAGCCCACCCATAAGTGAAAACATATCCCAAACGGCTCCGTTATATTTTTCAGCCATTTGGAAAAATGCTTGCCTTGCAAGTTCACCATTAGGGTGTTCTACATAACGGCGGCGTTTTTTTCGATAAGAATCATTATTAGTGGTAAATATTATTGGCACATTCGGTGAAATATTTCTTAAACGTGTAATCAGCGTGTCGTAATTAGCCATAAATTGTTTTTCATTGAAATGTTCCACATTGGCATCGTTTATACCAACAGCGAGAATCACCAAATCAGGTTTAAAGAACGCGAGTTCTTTTTCAAAATTAGGGCATGGTTCTTTAAAGTAATTAGGCACTCTTGCTCCGTTAATACCAACGCTTGTATAAGCAATGCCTGATAATTTATTTTCTAACAAAATTCCTGAAACAGTAAACTTCGGGAAACGCGGGCGTAAAACGGTATCAGCAATTACTAAAGAATCTTGAAACATAGAATCTAAAGCAGGTTGGGTAAGCAAAGAATCGTTGACTGCAAGTTTCAAAGAATCTTTAGACAGAGAATCTTTGGGAATCAAAGCATTGATAGAATCTTGTCTAATGGAATCTTCAATAGCTTTAGCTAAAGAATCCTGTAAAAGCGTATCGTTCCACAACATTGAAATTTGTAATGTATCGGCAAGACGCGGCAAATTAAAGACATAAGAACTACTTGTTGAATCAAATTCGCCTAAAATTATTGTAGAATCCAAATGCAAAACCGGTTTTACATCGTTACTATCAGAATAACCAAAAAGTCTTACCTGGTCGTAATACCAGATTGGATCTGGGTTATAGCGATTTAATGCAATAGTAAATTCAGCTCGCGGGTCTTCTGTACTGACAGCTATTCCTAAAAGTCCAAGCGGTTTTGTAATTTCGCGCAAAACATTTTTACTCATATCCCATTTGCCACGATAAGCCGAAGAATAACTTGACGGCGTATTTGTTCTTGCTGCTGAATAAGGGAACACAAAGCCTCTGTCAGCAGGGGTAGCGGGGTAGTTTTTTGCAAAACGTTCTCTAATTTTTCCAGAAATCACATCAGCCTGGATATGAGAACCACCAATGTGCAAAATTCTGATTTTCCCTTTATTTTTAAAAACTAAAGAATCCAATTTTTCAAAAAATGGCGTGAAAGCAGAATCGCCTTTTGGGAAAATAAGTTGATTTGATGTAGTGTCAAACAAATCAAAACCAGCCAAAGCTTTTTCAGGCAAAGCACTTGCAAAAGAAACTAAACAAAAAACTAAAAAGATTAGAAGACGTTGTTTCAAGGCGCCTCCACAGTTTTTTCAAGAGAATCTTTTTGTGCAAGAGAATCATTCTTTGAAGATTGGAGAGAATCAGAAAATGCTTGAATAGCATTTAATTTTTTGTTATCAATTTTATGAGCTTCTCTGAATTTAAAATAATCGTAATACATTCTAAGAGAATAACTGAACAAATCACCCATATGGTTTGCACCAGCTCTTGTAAAGTGAATATAATCTGAAAATCCAAGTGGTGGGTTGCGTTTTACCCAACTAATCATAGACTGGTTACCGCCCATAACTCTATGCATATCCCAATAAGCAAGGCCTTCTTCTAAAGCAATTTCACGTAAAATTTTAATTGTTCTGTTTAAACCAGGGTAAGATTGGAGTTTTCCATTAATTTGTTTACACATATCAGCAGGTCCAATAAATAAAATATCGGCTTCTGGGTAAACTTCTTTAAGAACCTTGATTTGTCTTGTAATGATTTTTTTTGTCCAATTCTCAGTAGCAGCAGTCATTCCAGGAACCAAATTGCCGCCATATTGCAAAATAAGCAATTTAACATTCATTGCTTCGTAAGATTCAGCGAGTAACTTTTTATCAATCTTGTGGAACACAGTTCCAGAACTACCACGCATAGCCACGTTATCAACAGCCACACCAGCCGTATCATCGGCAGCAATGGCATAAATTTCAGCCCGACCAGAAAGTCTGAGAGTTGCACCAGAAGCTTTGTGGGGGAGTTTAAAAGTATAGACAGAAAGCTTTTCCATTTTTTGAAGTTCAGGGGAAGGCGCGTTAAGCTTTTTAACTTCTTTTTGCCCTTCTTCGTTTTCTAAAATAGCATCATAGGTCAAAGCCGCCGAAAAATTGGCACTTTCTTTGCCCACAAGAATTCGGACTTGCCTAAAGCCTTCAATATGTGGAAACTGATTTTTTCTGTCTTCGCGTTTTTTAAAAGTAATAGTTGCACCGCCAGACATTTCTGCCATCTGAGCGAGAGGCCCATAACGGTTATGCATAGCAAGCAAAGAAGAATCGCCAAAAATAATTCTTCTGTTTAAACCGCCACTATTAATATGCGAAACAGTCATTGCAGGAATAGTAGCCACCGCAGGTAACATACCAGGACCAGCGCCACCAAACATAGTTTGCAAGTCTTCTCTTATAGTAGAAGAAATCCTATCTTCTTCTAACTGAGAATCACCATAATGAATAATACGGACAACGCCGTCGCCCAAAGAAGCAATTTCAAGATTCAAGAAAAATCTATCAAACCAAGTTGGGTCATTATCAGGCAAATCAAATCGTGTTGCTCCGTTTTTGAAAAAATCTTCGTAATACTTCAAAGAATCGGCATAAGCTGCAAACTCTTTTTTCTTTGTCTCTTCAAGCATTCGTCGAATCGCTTCTTCTGGGTCTTCTTTGGGCGCTTCCACAGATTCTTTATCAGATTCTTTTGGAAACATTTCAGAAAGACTCGGGAATCGAAGCGTTGTAAAGAAAAAAGGAATACCATCTTTGGGAAAAACAAGACAAACTGTTCCAAGGATAAGGAACGCAAACAAAATACAAAGCAAGGTATTAAATGGTTTCATCAGTATTTATAACGCGTTGACAATTTCTTCAAATGAACCGATATGCATAGAACCATCGCGAAGATCTTTAAATTCAAAAGAACCTTCACTTGCTTTATCGCCATCGACATAAATCACAATTTTAGCGCCTTGGCCATTTGCTTCGCCCATTTGTTTTCCCATTTTCATAGAAGAAAGCGGGTGAGAAACAGCAAAGTATTTTTCGCCAGTTGCAAACTTTCTAAACTGTTCAGCAACCGTAAAAATCTTTTGCATATCATTCGTAAAGCTAGCGATATAAAAATCCACACTCTGCTTCATTTCAGGGAGCAAATTGTATTCTCTGAGCAAATCAGCAAGAACCACATCGCCCATACCAAAACCAACACCAGGCATTCTATCGCCACCTAATTTTTCGGTAAGACTATCATAGCGACCACCGCCAGCGATAGCGCGCATAGACTTACCACGATCAAAAACTTCAAACACAATGCCAGTATAATAAGCAAGGCCACGCACAACGCTCAAATCAAGAGCAACGCAATCGGCATAACCAGCCGCATTAAGCGTATTGAAAAGTTCCTTCATTTCATTCAAAGCATTTTTAGCCGCATCTTCAGCAACCAAAGCATCCACTTCATCTAAAGTCTTACAACTCATCAAAGCATCTAGCTTAGCCACTTGTTCACAAGAAACATTTGCATCAGCAAGAGCTTTTGCAAAAGCCTCTGGGCCAATCTTTAAACGCTTATCCAAAACAGGGTAAACCAGAGCCGGATTTTCCACGCCAATTTCTTCAAGGTATGTAGCAAGCAATTTTCTAGAAGAAACGCCAATCACAAAATTTTCATCTTTCAAGCCCAAAAGACGAAGCATAGTAGCAATAGCAGCAAGCAAATCTGCTTCAGCATAAATACTATCTGTTCCGATAATATCCATATTCAGCTGGAAAAATTCACGCAAACGACCTTTCTGCGCTTTTTCATAGCGGAAAAGGCGCGGCATACTATACCACTTAAAAGGCTTTCTCAATTCGCGGCCTTTCTGAATCACAAGTCTAGCAAGGGTAGGCGTCATTTCTGGGCGAAGCGCAATATCTCTACCGCCTTTATCGGTAAAATTATAAAGTTGCGAAACAATTTCATCACCAGATTTACCCGTAAACAAATCCAAATGTTCAAACATCGGGCCTTCATAAGCTTCATAAGCAAACATTTCGGCAACTTTACGCCAAGTATCAAAAATATACTGCTGAACGCGTTCTGCTTCAGGGTAAAAATCGCGAGTTCCTTTAGGCAATTGAGGTGGCTGAATTTTTGCACTCATAACAAAAAAAATCTCATAAAAATGTTAAAACCGCACTCAAATTTAGCAAAAAACAGCACGGATATTTTTTTAAATCAAGAAAAGAAACTTTTTTAATGGGCGTTCCCCGCCAGAATGGCGGGGCGGGGTTTTGCGTTATCGCGCGACTTAAAAGTCGCGCGTCCGTTCAGCCACGTTTCACGCGTCCGAACCCTCCGGGCATCAACCCCTAACGCACAAGTTCAGGGTTGTCATCGCGAACGCAGTATAAATTGTCATTACGAGCGTAGTATAAATTGTCATCGCGAACGGAGTGTGGCGATCTAACAACAAATTGTCATGGCGAGGAGTCTTTTAAGACGACGCGGCCATCTTGGCTTTTGTCATTACGAGCGTAGCGAAGTAATCCAAAAACAAGTGTTGCTTGCAAAGAGATTGCCACGCCGTGCTTTCTGCACGGCTCGCAATGACAAGGATCTCGGGCAAGAACCGTGGGCAAGTTCAGGGTTGTCATCGCGAACGTAGTATAAATTGTCATTACGAGCGTAGTATAAATTGTCATCGCGAACGTAGTGTGGCGATCTAACAACAAATTGTCATGGCGAGGAGTCTTTTAAGACGACGTGGCCATCTTGCTTTTTGTCATTACGAGCGTAGCGAAGTAATCCAAAAACAAGTGTTGCTTGCAAAGAGATTGCCACGCCGTGCTTTCTGCACGGCTCGCAATGACAAGGTTCTCGGGCAAGAACCGTGGGCAAGTGTACAAACAAATTGTCATGGCGAGAGGCCTTGTGCCTCGCGGCCATCTGTTAGCGAGCAGATTGCTTCTGTCACTACGTTCCATCGCGAGTGACAAGAACCGCATGGCAAGTTTTCTCGCAATGACAAGTCGCTAGCAAGTTAGCGAGTGACAAGTTGCGCAAGAGAAGCCTTTTTAAAAGGTCTCTTTAATTAGCCATTACTTTTTCAATTTATGGCGATAAACACCCAAAGCTATAGCAGAAAGCACAAAAACAATCAAAACAACCAAAGACAACTTCAATGTCGCATGGAACGGCTCAGAACGGTATTCCAAGCGGACAATTGATTTACCTTTAGGCACTTCAACTGCACGGAATGTAGTAAATGCTTTATAAACTTTTGCTGGTTTATCATTTACAAATGCTTTCCAGTAAGGGTGGTAATTACCACTCACAAAAAGCATTGCTTCGCGGTCAGACTCCACTTCAAAAACCTGTGTATCCATTTTAGGCCTTGCAATTAGCACAGCTTTTCCATTAGGAACACCTTGATCCATAGAAATAGAAGGTTTCTCTGACAAAATAAGTGTTTCTCTGTATAAAAATCCTTCAGGTTCTTTTTTAAGAAGAGAATCAATGGCTCCATTAGAATCTAGAGAATCTTTTGGCATTTCTTGTTGAACTTGGCGAACAACAGCTGTTTTTAATGTTTCAATAGCTGTCGCATCATCCATAACCACAGCATTTCCGTAAAGGAATCCTTCGCCCATTGCCGTAGGGTTAGGCATATAAGTTGTCCCTTGAGGCATATCAAAAATAATGCTTCCAATGTTAGCTAAATCCAAAAATGGTCGAGCTCCACCTTGTTTATCTAACCCAATCATAAAATTAGCGCTACTAGGGCCACCTCTGAACGCTTGATAAGAAGCTAATTCGTTATCATGAAAACCACCAGCATTTCTAAGATTATAAGCAGGGAAAATATTTCCGGAAAGGGCATTGTTCTTAGAAAGAGAAAGAACTCTTGGAATATTCAGAGAATCATTTGTTTGTTTAATAGCGGCAATTAAACGATTATTTGGCTGTATATAAGATTCTTTAGGAACATTCTGTACAAAAACGCCATTAATAAAGAACAATTCCACAGAAGCAACGAGAGCAAGAATCAAAGCCGCATTTTTGTTTGAAAATTTGGAAAGTTTTAAAATAAAGAACACAACACCACTAGAAATAAGCACCAAAAGTAAAGAAGGCAACATTTTGGTTGCACCCATTTTCATGGCTTCTAACTGTAAAGGCTTAAAGTAAGGAGCTGTTACAGGATTTTCTAACAAATTTTGTCCTGAAAGGAAAAATGCTCCTATTAAAAGGAAGGGGAGGAACAATGAAATAAGTAAAATTTTTGATGTTCCTTCAAAACCGGAAGTAAAAGCATTACTGAAAGCTTGCCAAGACAACCTTTGATCTTTTTCTGATAAATGGACTGTTCCGACAAAGAGAATGCCATAAAGAATAGAAACCACTAAACCAACAGGCGAAAGGAATGTCTCCCAATTAAACCTAGCTATTGTAAGAATGCCTAAAAGAACGGCAAAAAGGAAAACGCCTTTGCCAAGATGCTTTGTTTGTTCTTGATTGCCAAAAGACTTAAGTACAGGAGCTGCCATCATAAGAGCGGCAAGTGGTAACCAGAACAAAGCCATACTTGGAGCTCTGAAATTTTTCACGCCTGGTAAAATTTCATACCAAAGAGAAAATAGCGGAGAATGCGCGCCCATTGCATAAGAAAGCGCAAGTACAGAACCTAAAAACCAAAACGCTGCATAACGCTTTTTGCCCGGAATAAAAAAGCACAAGAAAGCAAGGAATGTAAGAATTGTCCCGCAACTATCGTGGTTTAATTTAAACGCATTGTGGCCCCAATAAAATGGAGAACCATACCGGAAATCTTGTGGCGTGTAAGTTACAAATGAAGAACCTTCTACTTCATTTGTATTTTTGTTTTGTTCGTAAACATCTACACCAATAAACCCAGGAATAAGCAAAGCTCCTAATTCTTCTTGGTGCAAAGACCAGCTAACAGCGTGGCCGTAATTTGTTTTTTCTGCGGTTCCACGAACCGAATCTCTTGTGGTATAAAGGTAAGGTGGTAAAAGCTGGAATGCAGAAAGAAGTAAACCAAAAGCAAGCGCAATTGCAGTAGCTAACAATCGCTGTATGCGTATTTTTTTTGAAGCGATAAGGGTAAATGTTTCATAAAGCGCATAGAAACCGCCACCCCACAAGAAAAGGTAAGTAAGCTGCAAGTGTGAGCCTAAAATCATCCAGACAATGCAAAGAGCAAGTAAAAAAACGTGTGCTAGTTTCCCTTCACGAATAATTTTTCTGATAGAAAGCAAAGCAAGTGGTGCTATAGCAAACACCATCATTTTTCCGTCGTGTCCGCCGTAGATGTAAGTAAAATATTGAGGCGAAAGCGCGTAAAGAAATGCAAGTAACGCTGAAAACCAATTGTTTTGGGTTAGAGTTTTAGCTAAAAGTAATGCAGAACAAAATGCCACCCAGATGGTTAAAATAAATTTAAAACCAACCGCTCTTGCTGGGTCTGTAATAAATTGCACCCAAACAAGTGGGTGATAAACATCTGCAAAAAGAGCATCAATGGTTGGCACACCGCCAAGTCTAGAATCATCCCATTCTGTGACAATAGCATTTTCTGCTCTTAAAATACGGCTACCAATACCATTTAACTGGTCGCTATTAAGCATTAGGGTAGAACTATCAAAAACAAAAGCTCTAAAAATGAAAAGAAGCAAAAGCAGAAAGAATCCGGCACTTGCTAAAAGAAAACCATATTGAGATAAAAAAGATTTTTTCATAAAAACTCCAAGTCAAAAGATAGAAATAATTAGAAAGGCTTTATTTTTGGAATAATCTTTTTATATTTGTGGCGTTCATAAACATGGAGGTTTATATGAACCAGGTCTCGGAAAACCCTGTAAAAAACCGAAAAGATCCATTTTCTCCTTTAGTGGTGATTTCCGGTTTTATGGTGGCTTGCTATTTAACAGCAAACATTATGGCTGTAAAACTTATAGCAGTTGGCCCGATAACATTATTTGATGCCGGAACATTGACTTTTCCATTGGCTTACATGCTAGGAGATGTTTTAACAGAAGTTTTCGGCTTCAAAACAGCTAAAAAAGTTATTTGGCTTACTTTTTCTTGCAATATTTTCTTAGTGCTGTTTACTTCTATAGGTGTTTTATTGCCTTACCCAGAACACGCATCAGAAACAGCAAAAGCTTATAGCCTTTTATTTTCTTATGTCCCGCGAATCACAATCGCTTCTTTACTAGCCTTCCTTTTAGGAGAACTTTTAAACGCTTGGTTAATGGTTCAAATCAAAAAGAAAACAGGGCAAGCCAAACTTTGGGTCAGAACTATTGGTTCTTCTGTTTTTGGGCATTTTTTAGATACATCGCTTTTTGTTTTAGTAGCCTTTTATGGAACAGTTCCTATGCAAGATATTGTTTCTATGATAGGCGTACAATATATCGCAAAACTAGGGGTAGAAGCAATTGCTGCCACTCCTATTGCGTATGCTCTAATTCATTTTTTAAGAAAACGCGTAAAAACAGAAGATTCAGGTATCTAGTTTTTCAATAGCTTCTGCTGCGATTTCTACACAGCGATTGCAAGGTGTTATTTTTGCTGGGCGGATATCTTTACAACATATTCCGCCAGCATTTTTTTCAAAATATTCTTGAATCGCCTGTTTGTTTTCACTTTTTGCAAAACGTAGAGCCGCATAAAGGGCTCCACACAAGCCGTTTGGTGCCCGCCCGCCACCACAAAGTTTCATTTCAGCAAGTACTAATTCCATTTCATTTAAAGAAGTATTTTTCGATACAAGGTAAGCGTATGCTACAGATTCTGCACAATTTCCTTTTTTTTCGGCGTGAAATTCTTTTGCGGTTTTTGCTAACATAAAAAGCCTCTATTTTACAACGTACTTTTTAAAGATACATATTCAAAAGGCTTTAAATACTCTTTTTTTGCCTAAAACTAAGCAATACAGAACTGTTGTCGTTTTTTAATGATAAAATGTTTTGTCTTTTCTTAAGATTTACTATTTTCTACCAAACATTTTAGGAGGTTTATTTTGCCTATTGCTGAAGACCAAAAGCCACGTTTAGCAAAACACTTTCGTCGTTTAACGTCGATTCCATTTTTGTTTGTTTTTCTTGCGTTTTTAATGCCTTTAGTTATTTTTTCTTGTGCTTCTACACCGGGCGTAACAGATGGAGCAAAAAAAATAGCCTCTTTTAATGCTTACGAATTAGCAAATGGAATTTCTTTTAAAGACGATTTAAAAGACAATGAAACATTTCAAAAACGTTTGTTAAGTTTAGAAAAAGCAAATCCAGAAGCGTTTAAACAAATTGCTGCTCTTGAGCAACCTTCTTATGTGCTTTATATCATATTTATTGGAGTTTTATTGGCTTCTATTTTTGCATGGTTCTCGCCACTAGGCTCTTTAGTTATGGGGCTTTGTTCTTTTAGCGCCATGTGGATTTATCTAGACCAGTTAACTATAATTTTTGAAAAATTAGGTTTAGGGGCTATTCTTTTTGCCGAAGCAGCACATGGAGCTTATGCGGCAAGTATGCTTATGATTATTGGATTTGCAATGAATATCACAAGTATAGTTAGACCGTTCTTAGACAAAAGAAGAGAAAAGAAAAAAATTTCTACAAGTGAAAATTCAAAAAATTAAACTTGCTTAAACTTTTCCTTTTTCAATCTTAATCCCATTTTAAACCCGAACAATGTGATTAGGTAAAGAGCAAAAAAGATTAAAAGACCTTTTTCAACAAAGTCGCCTATATTAAAATAAAGCGTATCTCTGTGCCGTAAAGGTATTGAAGAAATCAGAACGCGGTCAGTAAAAAGAGACGTTTTTTCGCTATAATGGCCATACTGATCAATAAAAGCAGAAATCCCACTATTAGCCACTCGTGCCACAGGATAACCATGTTCTATAGCTCGATAACGAATTAAATTCAGATGTTGACTTGGGGCAGTACTTTTTCCAAACCAACCATCATTTGTAATATTGACCATTAATTTAGAACCACTTCGTATTGCCTCGCGGATAATATCTCCAAAAATGGCATCGTAACAAATATATGGTGTCCAGAAAAATGGTTCATAAACCGGCGTTTCTTTACCGGCTACAAAATCGCCTTCACCAAAATCCACATAATTCAAAATAGGGAAAACATCGTCAAAAGGAATCCTTTCACTAAAAGGAACTAAGTGTTTTTTTATGTATCTTGAAGGAACAGTGTTATCTTCTCTAAAGAAAAAGGCGGCGTTATAAACCTCGTAACGTTTAGGAGAATTTTTAGACGCATCAAGTCTTAAATAATCTAAAGCCCCTGTTAAAATGGGAGCATTTTTCATTATAGCTAGATTGTGAATTTTTCTTTGTACAAGAGGTTGTCTTTTTAAATGGTCTGGGACTGCTGTTTCAGCAAAGACAATTAAATCTACAGAATCTCTCGGGATGCTGTCTCTTGCCATTGAAAGCGTTTTACCCACAACAGAATCTAAATAAGCTTTACTCCATTTAGCTGTTTGCGGAATGCTTGGCTGGACAAGAGCTATTTTGGGGTTTTCATTTGCATTTTTTACATAAAATGGCTTTGCTTCTTCTTTAGAAAGAACAATAGAACCATGCACAAAAAGGATAGCTAAAAGAATAATTGGAATAGAAAAAAGTAAACGTTTTTTATGTAAAATGCCATAAGCAATAGCCATATTAGAATAAAGAATTAAAGCGGTATAACCAAAAATCCCAATATAAGAAAGCATTTGTAAAAGTTCTAAATGGTTTCCAAAAGCGTATCCTAAATGGCTCCATGGGAACGCAAAATCACCATAGGTGCGGGTCATTTCAAGGCCTGCATAAAATAGTGGAAAAAGAAGCAACCAAATTTTCTTTTGCTTTAAATTCCTTATCGCCACAAAAACAAATGCCGCAATTACATTATACAAACTGAAATAGCAAATAAGTAAAAATAAACCAAAGAGAATCAAACCTGCTGGTCCGACTTTCATCACGTTATAAATCCAGTAATAGTTAATGGTATTGTAAAGCATGCCAGACCAGAAAGTGGCAAACAAAACAGCTTGTTTAGAATATCTACTCAAAACAAGAAACCAAGGAACTAAAAGAAGGGGAGCTAGAATCCCTAAAGGAAGTGGTGGAAACGCAAGAGCATAAGCACACCAAGAAATTGAGGAAAATGCAAGTGCTTGTAAACATTCTTTTTGTCGAATGGAATTTATATTCCACCGGATAAATCTGAAAAGCCAAATAGCAAAAGCCGGTAAAGTGGCAATAGCTAATTGAACAATACCCGCGTGGCTTTTTAAAAGGTAGTCTAAAGCTAATCCTAAAAACGCAATGCCTGAAAACCAAAAAACATGTGTGGCAAATTTTGACTTAATTGATTTATTCCACAAGCATTTGGGAATAAAGAAAGGCAAAGCAAAAACAAGAGGCAAAAATTGCAAATTCTGTGTGTAAAGTCCTGGAGTATCTGGGGCTGAAATCACAGCAAAACCAGCCCAAAAAAGTTGTAACAACAAGAATACTTTTTGAACCGTAGTCATTTCTTTCAAAAAAGTTAAAAAGGAGAATTTCATAAAATCATTCCACCTTTTCCTTGTGGGTGAAACATTAAAACAAATTCACCTTTAGGTGTTCTTTCTTTATAATGTTCAAGTAATTGTTCTGGAGTCCCGCGCAAATGTTCTTCAAATTTCTTTGTGAGTTCTCGAGCTAAAACAATTGTAATATCACCAAAAACAGTTTTAATTTCTTCAAGAAATTTTAAAAGGTTGTGTGGACTTGCGTAAAAAATAACTGTAGAATCTGCATTTGTTTTTAAATCTTCTAAAACGCGCAAGCGTTGAGCGCTTTTCTTTGGTGAAAAATTTTCAAACCGAAATCTATCTGTCGGCAGTCCGCTTGCAATCAAAGCGTTTATCATAGCGCATGCACCAGGGACAGGGCATACAGTTATCCCTTCGCGAACACATTCTCGAACTAAATTAAACGCTGGGTCAGCAATTCCAGGAGTGCCAGCATCACTTATCAAAGCAATATCACCACTTGTTTTTAAATAATCCACATATTTTGGAGTTACTTTTTCTTTATTAAAATCATGGTAAGCTTCCATTGGCGTTTTTATGCCATAATGGTCAAGTAACAATCTAGAATGGCGAGTGTCTTCTGCAAGAATCAATGGCACTTCTTTTAAAGTCCTGATTGCACGAAATGTTATGTCTTCTAAGTTTCCAATTGGGGTAGCGACAATATAAAGTGTGTGCATATTAATTCTCTTTGTTAATGGTGTAATCGGCAAAAATAGAAGCGTCTGTAGGTTTGTTATCATAAAGAGCACTTGCTAATCTTGCTGCAAATTTTCGGTGAATCATATCAGAAGCTTCATTTATCGGAGCCATGCGAATAGCTCCATAGAAAAATAAAGAGACTTCTTCATCTTCTTGCAATTTAATTTGAGATTTTAAATTACTTTCACAAAATAACGAAGCATTTAAAGTATAAGAAAGGGTGGTGTGAGAAGGCATTGCGGGCCAAAATGGAATAAAAAGAGCCATGCCTAGATACCAAGCACTGTTTTTTTTAGAATCAACTTTTCCTTCAATAGATAAAATCAATTGTTTTTCTGAACAGGATGCTTTTTCAAGTGTGTGAGCGTATAGATTCTTTAAATTAGGAGCAATTTCTGTATGAATCCCATTGATTTGCATTTTTATTTTGGTAGAATTTAAATTTTGAGAAATAGGTGTTGTTTCTAATGAGCTACCATCAAAATGCGCTGCTGTGCAAGCTGAGAGCACAACAATCAAAAGAAACGGGAAAATTTTTCTAAAGAAACACACAGAGTAAAATTAGAATACTTTTTTTAGAATATTTTCTTAAATTAGTGACATGCAAGAAAAAGCGGCCTATTTTTTTTCAGATGCGCATTTAGGCGTTAATCCTGAAGGTTCTCATACAGACAGAGAATCATTATTGGTAAAATGCTTAAAAGAATGCTCTGAAAATGCGTCCCATATAATTTTTATCGGCGACCTTTTTGAATTTTGGTACGAATACCGCTATTATATTTCTAGAGATCACTTGCCTCTTTACAGAACTCTTGGTGATTTAGTGGATAAAGGCGTAAATGTTCACTATTTAATGGGGAACCATGATTTTGCGTTGGGCGATTTTTTTGAAAAGTCTTTGGGTGTAAAAACGGGCAAACAACTTATTTTAGAATTACAAGGCAAACGACTTATTTTGCAACATGGCGACGGCTTAGCCTCTTCAGACAAAGGTTATCGCATAGTTCGTAAAGTTTTAGATTTTCCATTAAACAGAACGCTTTTTCGTTTGATTCACCCAGATGCCGGAATGTCTCTTGCTCGTTTTGTTGGGCAAAATAGCCGAAAATATGGCGAAAATAGAACCATTCATTTAAAAGAATATCTTGATGCTGGCATACGTTTAATGAACGAGAATAATTGTGATTTCTTTATTCATGGGCATCATCATATTCCTGGAATTTGGAACGTTCAAAACGGAATAGTCGCATCTCCTGGGCAATGGCTTTTTTCGTTGCATTATTTAAAAATGCAAAACGGCAAACCAGAACTTTTAGAATACAAAAAATAATTTTCAACTTTTAGCACTAGGCTATCTATCTTGCACAATTATCTTTGTGTAAGTTTTCGCTTCTAGAACTTATTTAATCTTCTGAAGTATTAGCTTTTTCTTCAGAATCCTCACTTGTCAAAGCGTCAACCGGAGCCGTCAATAATTTTGTAGGCGTTAAAGCTACTTTCACAATCAAATTACAGAAAGTTTTCCAGATAATTTTTCCAAAAGAAAATTCCGGGTCCGTGATGTTTCCTTTAACAGGTAAATCAATTTTAATATCATCTTTTCTATCTTTAAGCAAGTAAAGCCCGACTTTCATTGGTATAGAAAATTCTGGTTCAATATTTTTCACTTTATCTTCGACATCAATTTTGTGGATTAAAACAGAATTTTTACTGTCTAATTCATTTTTAAGAATATTGGTATGGCTTTCTACATTTAAAGTTCCTGCTTTCAAAGGAAAACCAGTGAAATGAATCGAATATGGTGAAAATGGTTGTAAAGCCATTTGTGAAATAAGTAAATTGATTTTCATTGTAGTTAAATCACTTGGAGAGCCTTTAAAATCAAGATTCAATGAGCCACTTTGCGGAAAATGCATTGAAACTTTGATACCTAATGATTTCATAGAAATATCTTTTCCGGATACTTGAATATCTCTAACTGTATAATGCATTGGCTTTTTAATAGAGTAATCATTGAGAGTAAATTTAACATTGGAAATATCTAATGTTTTAAGTGTGATTTCTGGAAGTTTTTCTTTGGTTTTGGGCTTTTCAGCAAAAGTTGTGTCTGGGGTAGTTTTTAAGGAAACAGAATCTTCTGTGTTTTTTGCAAGTTCCTTTGGAATAGCTTGAATGGTAGAATCCTTACTTTCTTCTTTTGGCTCTTGTTTTAAAAGCTTTGCAATATTGTTTGTGTTTTTAAATAAATCAAAATGAGCATTAACCCCATTAACAATCAAAGAATCAACAGGAATTTTATTTTGAGCTATTGAAACGCCTGTAAAACCTGTTCCAAAATAATTCAATTCATAAGCACCGCCAGCAGATTCTTTGAGCTGAACATCTTTCATTTTTATAGCCCCAGAAACTACAGTAGAAAGCGGGTCTGAAATGGAACCATCAGCATTGATTTTTAAAGAAAAATTCCCTTTTAACAAATCTATTTGAACAATAGAACGAGCTATTGAAAAAGCGTTTTCAAGGTTATATTCATTAAGGTTTGTATTCACTTTGAAGAGCCCACTATCCAAATTAACATTTGTCGTTAAATCAAATTTTCCGCCTAATGGAAATTCAGCATGAACAAGTACTTTGGCTTCTGGATTTTTTGAGCTAATTTCAGGAATAGATACAGAAATTTTTTCAACAATCAATTCTCTTTTCGTAGCAATATCTTTATAAGACAATGAAACATTTTTGATATCAATGTTTTCAAGTTGAACTTTTATAGGGAGCGATTTTAAAGGATTCACAAATTTTGCCTGAGAATTTTGAATAGAATCTTTGGCTGTTTTTAGAGAATCTGCAATAGGTTTTTGATTTTCAATTACATCTGTTTTTTCTTTTTGGGCTATTGAAAGAGAATCTTGATTTTGTTTATTCAAAAAATCTAAAATATCAGAAAAATTAAAATGTTCTCCATTTTGAATTACATTTGCCCGTAAGCCATTTAATTTTAATGATTCTAATTTTCCAGTACCTGTTAAAAGAGCAAGTGGTGAAATATCTAAAGAAAAATTATCCCAACCAACAAATTCAGTTTGGTTATCTTGTTCAAACAAAGTAACGCCATTTAAATGGATTTCAAACGATAAAAGGCTCCAATGAAAATCATTGATTTTTACTTGCCTGCCAATCCATTCTGCGGAATGTTTCTCTACATAAGACGCAGCAATTGGCGGGAAAAGAAATTGAATAAACAAAGCAAGAACTAAAATTAAAGCACAAAAAACAGCTAAAAGTTTTTTGAAAATTTTCATATAAAACCACCTATTTTCAGGAGTATTTCAAAGTATATAAAAAATAAAACAATAAAAATTTCTGATTTTTTAAATTGAACCCGTTTTTGCCTCTAGAAACAAATTTTATGGTATAAATAATGGCTTAGATACTTTTGTTGTAACCATTTCAAAAATTTTAAAATAGACCTATTCTTTTTCCAAAAGAGCCATTTTATTGAGCAACGCTTCTTTTGATAAAAAAAACGTAACATTCAAAACCATTTTGAAATAAAACAATGATTTGACATTATTTTGTTAGATTATTTAAATTTTGTTTTATGCAAATGGATTTTTTTTCGCGGTTAATTCCTCTTTATGGTAAAGAAAGTTTAGACAAACTTTCAAAAGTAAAAGTTATTCTTTTTGGAGTTGGAGGCGTGGGGAGTTGGTGTGCAGAAGCATTAGTCCGTTCAGGTATTAAACATTTAGTGTTAGTAGACCCAGATTTTGTAGTAGCCTCCAATGTAAACAGACAACTACCAGCCACAAAAGAAACTCTTGGTTTAGCCAAAGTAGAAGTTTTAGCCAAAAGACTTACAGAAATTGTTCCCGATGTAATAATAGAACCAAGAATTGAAATTTATAATCCAGGAGACGCTAAAAAATTTTCGTTAGAATCTTTTGATGTGGTTATTGATGCAATTGATTCAATGCAGGCAAAAGTGGATTTGATTTTATCTAGCACAGAAAAACAAGTGCTTCTTTTTTCTTCTTTAGGGGCAGCTGGCCGCACAGACCCGACTTTTGTACGACACAGCGATATTTGGAAAAGTGTCGGTTGTCCTCTTGGAAAACAATTACGTCAAATTTTGCGAAAAAAAGGGTTTTCTGGAAATTTTGAAGTGGTTTATAGCCTTGAAAATCCAAAAACTGGTTATTGTGACATTTTAGAAAAAGGTTCTAAGCCTGCACTTGGAAGTGTTGTTACTGTTACGGCTACATTTGGATTAACTTTGGCTTCACTTGTTTTAAATACTTTACTTTTATCACAAAACGAAAATTTATAGATTTAGAAAAAACATTAAAAAGGTTAATTTGTATGCGATTTCTTTTTTTATTTCTATTGCTAAGTGCATTTGCATTTGCTGAAGTCTTTGAAGAAGGTGAATTTTTAAAACCTGTTTCACGCTTATCACTCACTGAAATAGAAATTTCCGCTTATTCCTCGCTTAATAAAAAATTATACGGAATCGGTGGTAAAAATCTTTATGAAATAGATTTATCAAAACCAGAATCGCCTGCTTTACTTGCTACAAAAGATTTAGGAGAAGCCGCAGCAAGTATTACTATTTTTGAAAAAACATTTGCAATAGCATTTCCAGGAAACGCAACATCTGGCCTACTTCGTTTATACACTTACGAAGATTCTTTAGTTTTAAAACAAGAATTTAAAACATGTCCTGGCTTAGACATGGTGACATTTACCCCAAATGGAAAATTTTTATTAGGAGCTTGTGAAGGCGCTCCGACCGATGACAATTCTAGTGACCCAGATGGAGCGGTTCTTCTCTTGTCACTTGAAAAAATGCAAGTTCAACTTTTACAGTTTAACCATTTAGATTCAACAAAATTGATTGCATCTGGCGTTAGAACAAGTGGTCCGGCATCTTTTTTCAAATCCCTTGAACCAGAATATATCACCATTTCAGAAGATTCTAGAACTGCTTATGTCAGTTTACAAGAAAATAACGCTATTGCCCAAATTGATATCCCAAATGCTAAAATTTCAGAAGTTTTCGGATTAGGGACTCTAGATCATAGTCAAAAAGAAAATGCCATTGTCGTTCGTAAAGGTGAAAAAATCATTTGGGATAATTTGCCTTTATTGGGTTTACGCCAACCTGATGGAATTGCTTTATTTCAACATAAAAACAATCATTTTATAATTACGGCCAATGAAGGTGCCGATATGGATTATTCTTTTTGGAAAGATGCTTTAAAATGGAAAAAACGCATCGTTGGAGAAACTTTAGACAAAAAAGTGTTTACTCCAGAAATTGAAGAAGCTTTATCAGATATCAAACTGGCAAAAGACGCTTGTAAGAAAAATTCTAAAGGAGAATGTGAAGCTTTTTATTCGTATGGAACGCGTTCCATAAGCCTTTTTGATGGCAAAAACGGCAAATTAATATGGGATAGTGGAAATTTCATTGAGAAAAAAATGGAAGAATTAGCCCCAAAATACTTTAATTGGAACTCTAAAAAAGGAAAAGTTAAAGTCAATGCTAGGAGTAATTCAAAAGGTTCAGAACCAGAAAATGTGGTGGTGGGAGAAATTTCTGGCAAATTATACGCCTTTGTCGCTTTAGAACGCATGAGTGGAATTATTGTTTTTGAACTGAAAAATGGCGAAAATCCGCAGTATAAAGCATTTTTTATGGATCCTCAAGACCGTGGCCCCGAAGGTTTGCTCTTTATTCCTAAAGAAAAAAGCCCTACAAACACACCTCTTCTTGTAGTTTCTTATGAATATGGCGGTTCTTTAGTAATCTATACTATAAGAGAAAAGTAAACTTGAACTTTACAAGAAAGTTTGCTAAATTATCGCCCGATGCAATTTTTTCGCACCCAAATCTTTTTAGAAGGTTCTGCAAAGTCGCAGACGTTAAGACTTCCACATGTCTTTTTTACCTTGTGGCCTTGGGTGCGTCGTCTAGTTTGCTTAGGAATAGTTTTACTCGTATTGCAAACCACTTTGTTCTTAGGGTATGAGCACCTTTTGCAAGAAACTTTAGAACAAAGAGAATCTCTTCAAGAAAATTTGCACGCTTTGTATCAAGAAAGCAATACTTTAAATGAACAAATGAGTTCTTATTTTTCTTCTGAAGATTTGCTTTACGCTAAAGCCGGACTTCAACCACTAGATCATTCGGTTCGTGCTATGGGAACTGGTGGTGAAGTTTTACCAGAAGAACGTTTTAAGCGTTTTATTTCTCCATCTGTTGCACTTTCTTCTGATGCTGAAGAATCTGTCGAACACTTGTTGAATAAAGTTCAAAAAAATCAAGAAGCCTTTAAATCATTAGGAAATTTTATGGACAGGCAACGCGAAAGTTGGCGTTTTATTCCGTCCATATCTCCTTCTAGCGGTCGCTACGCTTCGGCTTTTGGCCGCAGAACTCACCCTGTTACTGGTGAATTAGGTAAAATGCATTATGGGGTAGATATCTCTAATGTAACTTGGACTCCTATTTATGCCGCAGCTGATGGGGTAGTTCAAATCGCTCAAAAAAGTTCAAGCTTCGGTAATTACGTTGCTTTGAACCATGGAAACGGATTTGTCACAAAATATGGGCACATGGAACGTTACATTGTGCAACCAGGACAATTCGTTAGCCGTTATCAAATTATTGGATATATGGGAAACACAGGGCGTTCTGTTGGGCCTCACCTTCATTACGAAGTTTGGCGTGATGGTAATGCAGTGAATCCGCTTGCTTATATTCTCCCGAATGACCACGCTATAGAATAGTGGTTTTCATAGCCTTAAGAAGGCTTTCATGTTATTTTTCAACACTCTTTTGGCAAGCGCCATCGCTTGTCCGTCATTTGTGGAATTTTATCCAGACCCAACTGACACAACTGATTCTTTTGGAGAATTTCTTGAAATCGCTTTAGATTCAAATCTTTCAAAAGATACTCTGTTTATAAAGCAAGAAGGTAAAACAGAAATACCTTATTTCGGCTTAAATGGAAACCGTCTTCTTTTACACCGAGATACAACAACTTGTATAAAACGTGACGGTCTGATTTGTTTACCACTAGAATTTTCTCCATTACCCAATTCTAGAGAAACTGAATGGCTTTTAAGGCAAGGAACTTGCAAAGATTCGGTCTTTTTACCTAACCCCAAAGCGGGCAAATCTTTACAAAAAGAAGATTCTTTAAATTCTTGGGTTTATACCAATCCTTCGCCTGGATTAGCGAATCCGTTGTTTGAAAAAAGCGTTAAAGATTGTCAAATTGAAATTTTAAAACAAACTTTTCTACAAGATAAATTTAAAGTAAGTCTGGCTTTAAAAAATTGTGATTCAGCAAAAGTAGCTTTTAAAAGTTCTAAGCTGGATTTTTCTAATAAAATAACAGAAGATACTTTAAACCTTTATTCAAATTTGACATTGGAAATTCCATCAGATGGAAGCCCTGAATTATTAGACATTCTTTTATTAAATGATGATTTCCCAGAAAATGATTCTCTTCAAACTCTTTTAATTTCAAAAAAAGAAATACCTTTATCATTAACTGAAATTCATTTTTGTCCAGAAGAAGGTAAGTCTGAATGGGTTGAAATGTACAATTTATTACCAGTTGATTTACCTTTAAATGGCTTTTCTTTTTGTAACCGTGCAGATATTGCTTTAAAAAAAGCCATGCCTTATGAAAGTATCCTTTTTACAAAAGATACAATAGCTTTAAGAGAAGAAATAGGTTTTAATGAAGTCCGGCTTTCTAAAGCCAATTTCGGCGCGTTAAAAAATACAGCCGATACACTTTGTCTTTGTTTTTTAAATGACACACTTGAATGTGTGAATTGGGATAAACAAGAGCATTCTCTTTGCCCTTCTGGGTTTAATGTTTTATCAAGAAAAAAAGAAAATACTCCTGGCATTCAAAATAAAAGACTTTCAAAAAAAGAATTAAAAAATCTTCCTTTTACTGTTGAATGGAATTCTCGCCTTTTTTCACAAAAAAAAGTCAATGAATGTAGAGTTCGGTTAAAAGGGAATGTAAATGTTTCAGTTTTACTTTTTAATGAACACGGAAATTTACTTTGGCAGCATACTGAAGATGCCTCTAAAGAGAACTGGCTTTTAATTCCAATTAGAAAATATTATCCAGGAATCTATTTCATAAAATTTATTTCGGGGAATTATGAAAAAACTATTAGCGTTGTACTTCGTCCTTAATACATTTGTATTTGCAGAAAACGAAATGCTCGCTTATGATTTTTCTGTAAATACATTTACGGATAGAATGGCTTCAAATAAAGATTTTGAAGTCGCTCTTTTTGGAGAAACTGTTGAAAATGTTTCTGATTATTGGAAATTTGGATTTTATGCTAATTGGCCCTTATGGAAATTAAAAGGGCATTTTCAAAGTGAATATGTTGTTTTAGATTCTATTTATACAAGAATCAGTGGTGAATGGGGTGGAGCTTTTTCTAAAAAGTTTTTTAGTATTTCTTCTAAATATAAAACCTCTTTAGAAATGCTTCCAAAAGAAAATACTTGGTTAAATCATTCTTTTTTAATTAGCACTAATTTCTTTTATGGCCCTTATACCATTCAAGGTGCGTATGGAAATTCAAGAGAAAAATATTCTTTCTTAACCGCTGGGTTTTCTTTAAAATGGGAGTATTATAGTATTTATTTTGAATACGTAAAAGAGTTGATTTCTTTTTGGCAAATAGGGCATTTATTTCAAAAAGGAGCGTTTAGGGTCGAAGCCTCCTATAGACACCCTTTAACGCAATTTTATATTGGAATTACTTTTTGTTTTAATAGTTTAGAATTTTCATTTGCTAAAAAAGCAGTTTCTACAAATTATTCAGCATCTTATTGGAGAATTTTAAAAAGAAATCTAAGAATAAAGGAAAATAATTGAGTTTTTTTGTGCCTAGAAATATTTCTTTTTATGCTTTTTTTTCACTTTAGTGTAAAAGAAAAAGTATTTTAATGAGTGATTTTTTTGTTTTTAGGAAAAATATGGATTATTCGCCTCTTTATGCTCTTTTAACCGTAATTGGTTTTTTATTGGTATTTGGAATTATTTACTTTCGAATTTTTTTGCTTTACAAGCGAAAAGAAAATATGTATCATGATTTGATGTCTTTGCAAGATGGTATTCTCTTTTTGCTTTCCTTTGAAAATTTAAAATGCTTACAAGTATATCCAACTAGAAACCCAGAACAGTATTACCGCTTATTGCGGAAAAATGTCATTTTTTCAGATATTGTGGCTGAAGAATTCCACCAATTACTTTTTTCAACGATAGAGAATATAAAAACAACAGGCTTAACTCAAGAAATCTACATTAGATTATCCAATTTTTCATATAAAGAAGACAATACATGGGTTGTTCTTGCGTTGCGTAAAATCAACTGGGGGAAAACAGGTTCTATTTTAGTGGCTTTCATGAAAAATAAAAATGAATTGATGCGATTACAAAATTTAGAGAAAAAAATTGAATACCAAGAACGCCACCTTCAAGTTACTTCTTTTGATTTATTATGGAAATTGGATGTTGAAACTAGAGAACTTACTTTATTAAATGATCTTGTTGAAAAAAGACACTGGGTTATTTCTAAATCGGCAGGGAATTACCAATTACATGATTTAATTTTAAGTAGCGATTGTGCTATTTTAGAAGATGAAATTAATTTTCGTGTGAGAGAATTTTTAAAGAATGGTAAAGATATTTATGCTGAAAATTCTAGAATTTTACGCGTTCGTTTGCGTGCTTCAGGTAATCGTGGAATATGGTTTGAAATATGTGGAGTTATAGATAAAGATTTAGACGGGCGTCTTGTGATGTATGGTTCAGCTCGTAGGCTTCCTATACCACCTCTTTCTTCTATTACAAAATTTGATGCAGAAAATTTAATTATGGGCTTAATGAAAAGTCCCTCTTTGCGAGTCTTTTGGTGTGATTTAGATGGCGTAATTCTTGGTTGTAATAGAGGTTTTGCTTTAGATATGGGAGAACAATCTCCAGACGATTTAAAAATGAAAAAAATTGAAAAATTAGAAAACTTGAAAAAAGAATGGCTTTCTTATTTTTATAAACATTTGGAAAACTTTAAGGAATATTCTGAAATTTTCCCATTTTCAAAATTTTTCCATGTTAAAAAAGATGTAGAAAACATTGATGTCTGGGGACAATTTGATGTTTTACCTTTGATTGAAGATTCAGGAAAAGTTTATGGCGGGATTTTTATTTATTGGATCCAATCATTTAATGAAGTTGAAAGAGATATATTGACTTTTTAATCACAATTGTTTGTTTTAAAGGATTTTATTTCTAATATTAACCATTATTTCGGAGGTATTTATGAAAAAATTTATTTCGGCACTTTTGTTTTTAGCTGTAACGCTTTTTGCGGAATCAACTATTCAAAATATTGAATGGGATGAAGCTGTTGCTTTGTCTAAAAAAGGAGCTGTTTTTTTGGATGTTCGCACCCCTGCTGAAGTGGCTGAAGGTAGTGTGACAGGGACTTTAACGATTCCATTAAATGAAATTTCAACTCGTTTTACTGAACTTCCTAAAAAGAAAACTATTTTAGTTTATTGCCGTTCAGGAAAAAGAAGTGCAATGGCTTCTGAATTTTTAATGAGTCAAGGTTATGATGTGCGTAACATTAAAGGGGGCTTTTTAGCTGTTCCTCCTAAAAAAGTATTACCTCATAATTAAGACATTTTAAATATGGTTAAAAAACTTCTGCTTTTCTGCATTTTATCTTTTGCTTTTCTAAAAGCAGAGGTTTTAACTTATACAGCGTATTCTACAAAATCTCAGGCCGATGCCGATGCAATAGCTATCGCTGGAGTTGCAAAACAAATTTCTGTACATGTAAAAGCGTCTAGTATTTACAAGCAAGCCGAAATTCAAAACGAAAAAGATTCTCACATAGGTTCTTTTTTTCTTTCTGAAAAAAATCTTTCTACTGATTTAGAATTAAAAGGAGTGCGTGTTATTCAAGGAGAAAAAAAGGGCGACACTTTTTCTGCGACGGCGACTCTTGATTTAGATGTTTTAACAGCTGCTATAGCTCGAGAAATGCAAAAAATTCAAAAAGAAATTTCTTCTAAAGAAACTAAAGCAAGTTCTTTAATTTCTGAATTTCGTTATCAACAAGCTTTGAAAACTTTAGAAGATGTAAAAATACTTTCGAAAAAATATACGACTTACATTAAAGAACATGAATTTTACAAGCCTTTACCTGCTGCTTTAGAATTAAAATCGCAATATTCAGAAATTTTAAATCGAATTGAAAGTGAACTTCGTGATATAGAAATAGTTGTGAATAAAAATTCTGATTTACAATTACAAAACAACAGGCCTTTTATTTTTAGTGTGATTGTCAAGAAAAAAGACAAACCAGTACCAGATTTTTCTGTTTATGTATCGCATAAAAGTAAAGTTTTATTTGAAAAGACTAGCGATGCAAAAGGTGAAATTTTAATAGAAATTCCGTTTGACAAGTTAACACTAAAACCTTTTGTGGTTGAAATTTTACCGACTCTTTCTTTTCGTTTTTCAAATTTCAAAAATTTAGGAAAACAAGAAGTTTCTTATAGTTATAAAACCAGAGAATGTAAAATTGATGTGAAATGTTTAGAAGAAGCCTCTATTTGTTCTGCTATTTCTAAAGGGCTTGCTGCGAATTTAGGCTTTTCAGTAAATGTCGTGCCCAATGCGTCTCTTGAAACCAAAGTGGCGACAGAATCTAAACGTTCGTTAAAACAGTTGAGTTCTTATCAAGTTTCTCTAGAATTTCATAAGAATGGTATTTTTTGTTCGCAGTCTAAAACTGGTGTCGGGAAAACTGAAAAAGATGCTGTTTTGTCGGCTATCGAGAAAATGGATTTTTCTCGCTTCCAATCTCTATCGGAGTTTTGTAAATGAAACCTTGGATGGCGTATGCGCTAGAGATTGGAAGGTGTGCCATAGGCACTAGCCGACCAAACCCAGCCGTTGGAGCCGTTGTTGTAAAAAACGGCTCCGTTTGCGCCAAAGGGCAAACGCAAAGCCCCGGGAGTTTTCATGCCGAAGTTATGGCTTTGCAAACGGCTTCAGAAAATGCAAAAGACGCAGACCTTTATGTTACATTAGAACCTTGTTGTCATTATGGCAGAACACCACCTTGTACAGAAGCAATTATCGCTTCGGGCATTAAACGCGTGTTTTTTGCCCATAAAGACCCTAATCCGTTAGTCCGCAATAAATCACGCCAAATCCTTGAAAATGCCGGCATAGAAGTTTTTGAAGGTTTAGAAGCTTGTCAAAATGATAAAGAACTCTTTTCTGAAATCGAACATTTTTTTGAAGCTTACGATTACTTTGTTTTTAATAAGTTTCCATTTATTGAACTTAAACTAGCCGTCAGTGCAGATGGGTTTATTGCTTTAAATGATTATACACAAGTAGCCATAACTCACTCTGAAGCCAATAAAAAAAATCATCGGTTACGTTCTTATTCAGATGCAATTCTTGTTAGCTCAAGAACGGCGTTATTAGATAATCCAAGTCTTGATGTTAGGCTCGTTGAAGGTAATTCTCCTATAAAAATCATTTTTGGCTTATCAACTATTTTGCCAAAAGATTTAAAGCTTTTTTCAAAAGGAAAAACAATTGTATTTTCTCAAAACCCTCAAGAGCAATTAAAAGGGAAAGCAGAAATTGTTTTATTACCAAGTGAAAATTTTAAAGAAAATTGGCTTTTTATGTTAAAATATTTAGCTGATCTTGGAATCCATCGTTTAATGGTGGAACCTGGAAAAATACTTTTAGAAGAAATTTTAAAAAGTGGCATTTGGAATAAATTTCATTTATGGTGTTCAAATAAATTTTTAGAAAAAGGGATTGATGTTCCTTTTTTGAACTCTTACTTAAAAACACCTCAAGAAATTATTTCTCTCAAAGAAGATACGTTACATTTATATAAAAACAATTCTTTTAAGCTATAACGCGTTTAACGATTTCTAAAAAATCTTTCCAAGAAACAACGGAATCATTGGCTGGAGTTTTATGAGATTCTGTGTGCAGAAATTGCATTTTTGCGTCTTTTGCGCCTTTTCCGTCTGTATCCATTCTATCGCCAACCACTAAAACATTTTCTGGTCGGATTTTCAAATATTCCGCTATTTCTAAAAAAGGCCGTGGGGTAGGTTTTAACGCTCCGAAATCTTCTGCCGAAACAAGGTAATCAAAATCTTCAGTATTAACGCCAATTGCATTCAAACGTTCTTTAACCAAAGGGTAATCCGAAAAAACAACAATTTTAATATTAGCCTTTTTTAGATTCTTAAAAATTTCAAGGGCTTCTGGCCTTACCGAGTAATATTTTTTTAGGATTTTTACCATGTAAGGGCAATAAAAATCTTTATACCAGTTTTTAGCTTTTTCAAAAGGAATTTTAGCAAACTGAGCAATTAATTCAAAAAAACTTTTTTGCCATTCTGCTTTGTTTTTTAAATCACAACCTTTTAAAGATTTTCTGGCTTCTCGCTCCGCCCTAATTTTAAACATTTGAAAAGGAGCATTTAAAACCAGGCGTCGCGGCAAGCCTTTAAAATCATAAAGCGTTCCGTCAAGATCAAAAATAACGGCTTCAACTGATTTAAAAGAATTTTCTAAAAATTCAAAAGACATTATTCAAGAATCAATTTCTTGAACTTTTCATGCCGGACTTCATCCTGCATCAAAAGATTCAATTTAAATTGTCCGTCTCTGGCACCTTCGTCAATACAACGAGATTTAAACGTTTCAAAAGAATTTTCTTGAAGTCTAAATGACAGAGGTGCTTTTAAACGCAAAGAATTTCTTTTGGTTTCGTATTCACAGTTTACTTCTTTCAAATATTTATCAACAAGTTCGGAGAATTTTTCTGCCGTTTCCTGTGTTGTATTTTTATCAGCAAATTCATAATAGAAAGAGTAATTGGATTCTTGAATATTAGCAAAGCCAACAAAGAATTTAAGTCTATTGCCTGTTTCTTTTTCAACTTGCTGAACGGCAGTAATAAATTGCTTTTCGTGCAATTTTTCACCTGTCAAAGAAATAATACCGTTAATTTTTTGCACAAACTGAATAGTAGGAATTGTTCCATAAAAATCAGTTACTTCAACAAGGTCGTTCATATTATAGCGATAAAGACCAGCAAATGTAGTCACATAAATCGCGTAACGTTCACCTTTTTTGATTTCATGTAATTGCAAAAATGTTGGATTAGGGGAGTCTAATTCTTCAGCTTTTACAAATTCAAAATAATGCATGTGTGGGAAAAGAACAGTATCATCAGCACCATTCATAACAAGCCCTGCACGACATTCTGAGGCAAAATAACCAAATTCTTGGTGCAACATGTCTTTTGGGAAAGAATCTTTGAATTTATCTAAATACACATGTGTATTACCGCATTTCCAAGTAGTAAGGACTTGTAAATTTGGCCAATAATGTTTAGGCAAAATATTTGGGTATTTAGCTTTCAATTCACGCAATTCTTGAGCTCTTTCTGGATTTGGAGAAAATCTTGCCGCGATTATTTTTCGAATTTCTGGAGCAATTGGCAAGTTTTCGTTCAAAGTTCCTTTTTCAATATCTTCTACATAAGCGTCAAAAAATTCATTAACGTTATTTTGCATTTCTACAATAGTAGAAGGGTTTGCAGTAACTACTAAATGAACATCATGTTCAATGCCTGTACGCATAATGGTATAATAGCGAGCTTTGTAATCAGAAATATTATAAACCTGATCGCTTTCTGCATAAAGGGCTTTGATAAATTCTGGACAATCACGGCGAGTCACACCAGAAACAGAACCATAAAGAGTGCCATCTGGAGCAGTCCCTTCTGTCGCTTTTCCAACAATAGAAGTGCAAACATTATAGAAAACTTTTGGTCTATGCATCATAAAAGAATAAAGCCAAAGTTTACTCATTTTACTGTAAACATTTGAATAATATTCGTCAGTAATCGGAATCCATTTAGGCTCTTTTGTAGTACCACTTGTTGTGGCATACATCATAGGTTTACCAGGGAAAAGCACATTGGCTTCACCATTTTTATGGCGTTCAACATAAGGGCGCAAATCTTCGTAATCGCATGGAGGAACATTTTCTTGGAATTTTTTAAATAATTCTTCGTCACTAGATGCTGTTAAAATTTCAGCATATTTATGTTTTACACCCCATTCGGAATCTTTAGCATATTCAAGAATACTTCTTAAAGTTGATGCTTGAGCTTTTTTACAATTTTTAGAAGCTTTATCTAATTTGCGTTTTTGCAAAATCCCAACAAGTCCAAGTGCTAAAGTAATCTTTAAAGCACCTTTTTGTTTTTTAGCCATTTTGAAATTCCTTAAAAAGCGAACAATAAGTAAGTAAAAAATAAATAATTTCTCAATGCTCTTTTAAAAAAAAAGTCTTTTTTTACACTTGTTTTTAAGGAATAGAAAGTATTTGAATTTTGGCTCAATAAAAAAAACGCTAATTCTAACCTAATAAATGAATCAACGGTAAGGATATTCTTTAAAAGCAGGTATTTTAAGCTCTTTTTGTAAGTCATCCCAACGAAGCATTCGGTTTTTCCAGATATATTTTCGGTAAAGTCTTCTTGCCACGCGGACTGTAATTTCGTAAGGAATCGTGTGGTGTTCTTCAGCTACACTTTCCATTGAAATTTTAAAATCAGATTCTCCATTGACAATATCAACTACTTCACCCACCTGAATATTTGGAATATGACTTACATCAACCATAGTAGCGTCCATACAAACACGCCCAAGAATAGGGCAGAGTTGGCCTCGGATTTTTACAAAGCCTTTATTGTATTCGCCACGTAAAAAGCCATCACCATAACCCATAGCAATTGTAGCCACTTTTGTAGGTTGGCGAGCTACCCAATAACCACCATAAGAAACAGCTTCACCTGGATTAATTTCGTGAATATGACGAACAGTGGCTTTAATTTTCATAATGGGGTGTATATTCCAAGGCGATGGAAAAGCCCCCATTGGATTGTAACCATAAAGCACAAGCCCCGGGCGAACCATATCAAAATGCGTTTCTGGGTGTTGAAGTGTTCCGGCAGAACTTGAACAATGGCAAATTTCAGGGCGTAAATTTTCAGATTCTAAAACATGAACTAATCGCGTATAACGATTAATTTGATTCTGAGTCCCTGGATTATTAGGCATATCAGCTGTTGCCAAATGTGTAAACATGCCTTCAACTTTAATATGCTTTAACTTAAGAATTTCACGAATCGATTCAAAATCTTCAGCTTTTAAACCATAACGATTCATTCCAGTATCAATTTTCAAATGCACTTTGCAAGACGTTTCTGTTTCTTCTAAAAAAGAATCAAAAGCAATAGCTGTTTTTAAATCAGAAATAGTCGCAGTTAACTGAAATTCCACAAAATACGCAAAATCAGCTGGCGTACAAGGCCCAAGAACTAATATTGGTAAATCAATACCATATTGTCTAAGTAAAATTCCTTCATTTATATGCGCAACACCTAAGAAATCAACACCACATTCCTTCGCTGCAAAAGAGCAAGCTAAAGAACCATGCCCATAAGCATCTGCTTTTACGGGCAAAAGAATTTTGGTACCAACTGGAATTTGGCTACGGATAAAAGCAACATTTTCACAAAGAGCGTCCAGATTGATTTCAATCCAGTTAGGTCTTGCGATTTTATTCAAATCAGGAACAACTTTTAGCATATTCATAATTTAAATATAACAAGGTAAAATTAAAATTCTTAACGGATTGTGATTAACGGGCTTGTTTCTTTTAAAAGATACATCCATTCTTCACGAATTTTCTCGTATTCGCCTGGTTCAGCATATAATGCAAACGTAGTCCATTCGAGTAGATTATTTCCTTTATTCAAAGAAACATAATCTAAAGGGCGGTTTAATGGTTTTGGTGGGGTAATTTGAACCGACAATCTGTTTTCGGTAGAAATTTCTAACGAAGAGACAAACTGGGTTTCATGAGGAATGCGTATCGGTAAATGCCTACGATTGATTTTAGGAAGTTTAAGCATAGAACGTTCCCAAATGTTAGGGTAGTGTCCTTTTATACCGTCTGCACTTTGTCCAAAATAATTCTTGCTAGCAAATGTAGCCACAAGGCGTAACGGTTTATCAAATTCTGTTAAGTTTTCTATGCGCATTTGTGAAAGTTGTACATCAGGAATACCTTCACGAAGTAAATTTTCCAAAAGTTTTTCTTGTTGTTTTTGGTCTTTACTGTAGAAAATATTTCTAAGAGTTGAAGCAAATTTACCTTCTAACTGCAAAGAATCTCTGAATTCAGCATAGCCATTTTTAGAGATATGAACTTTGTGGGCAAAAGATGCTTTGTGTTCTTGAGAATCTTCAAGTATTGGGGTTGTACGAATATGGCTATTTTTTCCATCAATAATAAATGCGGTTTTTCCTTCCATATCAAGCGGAACAGGCCTATCGTTTCCTGTTTTATCAGTGGGGTCAACCCACATTTCAGGTATTCCATCTTGAGCCGGAATATAAAGCATCATGTGGTCAAATTGCTGGATAGTCGGTAAGTTAGCATAACCATTCCCGGTTAATGGAATTGACGTTAAATGGCTTTTTATTCCAATAGTTGCTAGCATTTCTTTTAAAAGTAGAGCTTGGTCTTTACAATCACCACGATAATCTTTCAATGTTTTTTCAGAAAGTTGCGGTATAATAGAATGCCCACCAAATTGCGTATCTCTGTAGCGAATATTATCGCGAACAAAATGAATTATGGCAAACATCGCGTCTTTACCAAGCAAATTACCTTTAACTTCAAAAGCTTTTTCTCGGACAGCAACAGCGTTTTTAAATTGGTGTCGAATTAAATTTTCATAATCGGCACCAACTTCAGCCCAATCTCTTTTACTAGAAATTAAAAGTCCTGCACCAAAATCTCTGTAATCTGGCATATAAATTTCATTTCGAATAATCACAGGATTTTCCATTTTCCATTCACGGCCATCTGCTAAATCTTCACGTTCTAGTGGCCCATATTCTTCAAGAGAAAAACGATTAGTATCAGCATAAACTCTAAAAGAAGTCTGCGCAACAGGGATTTCCATTCCAGAGCGATATTCTAAATAAGGAACAAGTCCTATATCATTAAGTCCAGTTCTTGAAACTTGCAAATAAATTAAATCGCCTGGAGAAAGTTTTGGCAAAGGAAAATGAGCCGTTTGTGATTCATTACTTTCACCAGATTCAGTCGAATAAGTGATATAAGAATTATTCAATGGAACGCTATGTTTTAATTTGTATGTAGAATCATAAATCTCAAGAGCGTTCAAATAAATTCTATCATAACCAGGTAAAAATGGATAAGTAAATTCCTGGAACATTCCTGTTCCACGAGAATCAATGATTTCAACAAGCATTTCTTCTGTATGCGTCCAGTTTTCTTTTTTCGGAGATTTCAAAGATTCTCTTCTAAAATGAACCATAGCAGGGAAGCCTTCATCTTTAGCATTTTGCAAGGCTTTTTTTGAAATCATATCAGAGAGTTTTCTTTTAGGTTCAACAGGTTGAATAGGCGTTTTTAAAGCTTTATTGTCTGCTTTTCCTAAAAAGGCTCTTGTTGAAGAAAGGAAGTTTTTGATTTCATCATTATCTTTTTGCAAGGCAAATGCTTTGCTTAAAACTTTTTCGGCTTCTTTATAATTTTTTAGATAAAAGAGAATTTTTCCGCGATACATTAAAATTTTCGGGTCATTTTTGCTTAACGCTAAGGTTTCTTCACTTATAGCAAGAGCTTCATTGTAACGCCCTAAAAACAACAACGCTTCCATCAAAGAAGAACCGAGTTCTTTTGAAATACCAAATTGGGCATAAGCATCATTCAATAATTCAACCGCTTCTGCATATTGATCTAACCCCATATATGTTCTTGCGGCATAAACGCCAAGCCTTGAAGAAGGTTGCTTTTCATATAAATTAAGAACCACATCTAATGATTGGTTACGTTGTCCTAAACCCCAAAGAGCATCACTCAAGTTAATTGTTTTTTCTGGGTCATTGGGCGTATAACGGAGAGCTAGTTCTACATAACGCCTTGCGTTTCCATAATCATAAATGGCTTCATACATTTCACCTAAAATGGCAAGTAATTTTGCATTTTTTTCTACTAGTGGCATTTGGCTTTGAAAGTGATTGATACCAGGGCCATAAAGTTCTTTTAATTGGTAAACAAAGCCACAATTTATCAAGTAAAGTGGTTCATCTGGGTCCATTCTGTTTGCACTTTCAAAATATGCAAGAGCCGCAAGCGGTTGGTTTTCTTCAAGCCTTAAAATACCAGTTTCACTTAAAACGGCTGCGTTAAATTTGGCAGTTTTAGCATCATTGGTATTTTCTGCCATATCTTGCATTTCTATGCCATCAAGTGCTTTATCAATTGCTTTCTTATAAGCAGACGCCAAAACACCTTGAGTCCAACCAGCCGCAAGAATCCCTCGTCCATTTTCGTAAATAAATTTTCCGCGGTATTTGAAATCATATTCTCCGAGAACTCTTGTCGTTTCAAAATAAGCAACAGAACGGCCGTTTTCTTTTTTACGTTTCGTGGTAATATTTTCAGGAGATTCTGAAATACCTAAACGTCGTAACAATACTTTAAACAAGTCCCTTTCGCTCACTTCATCGCTAGGCACTTTAGCGCCATAAACAAAAAACGAAACTTCTTCTTTTACATTTGACAAAACAAGGTCTGGGTCAGCATTTTGAGCTGAAATACCTTTCCAAAAGTGCCAGATAGTGTCAGAAGTTTCAAAGGTATAACCTAAAGCATTTGACTTATATTCTTTTACAAATTCCGGAGAAAGTTCCGGACCAGAATATGCGGTCTGCCCAAAGTTAAAATGGAGCATTTCAAATGTTTTTTTCCATAGCTCAAAAAAATCATTTTTGTCGTAAGCCGAATCAGAGAAAAGGGTAGCGGTGTAGAAGGTATTTTCGTCTTGAACAACAAGTCCACAAGCTATGCTAGTATCTTGTCCTAAAGCATCAGCAGTTTCCCAAAAAAGTCCAGAAATTTTATCGTGTTCAAAAGGGCGTAATTCGCTATAAATGTTTTTACTATTTGACTTTCTTCTAGAATGCATTTCTGTTCTAGCAAATTCGGCCAAAGTTGTAGAGTTCACTTCTTGAAAACGAATTTCACCTCGTAAAGCTCCTTTTGTTCTAAAAAATTCAACCGGCATTGAAGAATCGTCAATGTCTCCAGTCAATTCATAAAGAGAATCAGGTAAAGTAAAAGAAAAACCTTTTCGAACAATGTTTCCCGGAGTTTCTGTTGTTTTATAAGTGCTAGAAACAGGGGAGTAAGCTGATTTTTCTTCTTGAGTTCCATCTTCAAGAGAACGTTCAGCACTTGAACCAGAAGTATTTTCTATAAACTGACTTGGATCTTGAGCAGCACAAGAAAGAAAGAAAAGCGCCCCAAAAAGGAACTTTAATCGAAATAAGCGATGTAAAAACATTTTTTTTCTCATAATTTTGCAATAAAATGAAAAAATAATTACTTAAAGTCAAACAATTTAAATAAATTTGTGTCATCAACTGGCTATTTTAGTAGCTAGAAATTCACAATCAACAAAAAAGGATCCTATAATGGCTCTCAAACTTGGTATTAACGGTTTTGGTCGCATCGGCCGTATGGTTTTCCGCGCAGCTGTAGAAAACTTCGCAAATGATATTGAAGTTGTTGGCATCAACGACCTTCTCGAACCAGATTATCTCGCATACATGCTCAAATTTGACTCTGTTCACGGTCGTTTCCAAGGCGACGTTAAGGTTGAAGATGGCAAACTCGTTGTTAACGGCCACGCAATCCGCTTGACAGCAGAACGCGACCCAGCAAACCTCGCTTGGGGCGATGTTGGTGCTGACGTTGTTGTTGAATCTACTGGTTTCTTCCTCACAGACGAACTTGCACGCAAGCACATCACTGCTGGTGCAAAGAAAGTTATCATGTCTGCTCCTTCTAAGGACGCAACTCCTATGTTCGTTTATGGTGTAAACCATGACACTTATGCTGGTCAAGACATTATTTCTAACGCTTCTTGCACCACTAACTGCTTGGCTCCAATTTCTAAGGTTTTGAACGACAAGTTCGGTATCGTTAAGGGCCTTATGACAACAGTTCACGCTGCAACAGCAACTCAAAAGACTGTTGACGGTCCTTCTGCTAAGGACTGGCGCGGTGGCCGTGGCATCCTCGAAAACATCATTCCTTCTTCTACAGGTGCTGCAAAGGCTGTTGGTAAAGTTCTTCCTGTTCTTAACGGCAAACTCACTGGTATGGCTTTCCGCGTACCAACTTCTGATGTTTCCGTTGTTGACCTCACTGTAGTTCTTGAAAAGCCAGCTACAATGGCTGAAATCAATGCTGCAATGAAGGAAGCTTCTGAAGGTTCCTTGAAGGGTATCCTCGCTTACACTGAAGATGCAGTAGTTTCTACTGACTTCCGTAACGAATCCTGCACTTCTATCTATGATGCTACAGCAGGTATCTCCCTCGATGCAAACTTTGCTAAGGTTGTTTCTTGGTACGATAACGAATGGGGCTATTCCAACAAGGTTTGCGAAATGGCTCGCGTTATTGCTAAGTAATTTTTTAAAGCAACGCTTTAAATTTTACTTAAAAACAGCACTTCATAATGAAGTGCTGTTTTTTTTTGTTTTAAGAATTCTCATTTTGCAGCCATCTGTTGGCAATGGGATTGCTTCCACCACGCCACAAGTGTGGCTCGTGGCAGGCTCACATTTAGGCTTCGCGAAAAAATCGTTTCACTCCATCGCAATGACAAGAAACTCGTGACAAAAACTGCGGGCAAGTGTAGGATTGTCATCGCGAGGAGTCTTTTAAGACGACGTGGCGATCTTGGCTTTTGTCATTACGAGCGTAGCGAAGTAATCCAAAAACAAGTGTTGCTTGCAATGAGATTGCTTCTGTCACTACGCTCCATCGCAATGACAAGAAACTCGTGACAAGAACTGCGGGCAAGTGCAAAAAGATTGTCATGGCGAGAGGTCTTATGCCTCGTGGCAGGCTCACATTTAGGCTTCGCGAAAAAATCGTTTCGCTCCATCGCAATGACAAGAAACTCGTGACAAGAACTGCGGGCAAGTGCAAAAAGATTGTCATGGCGAGAGGTCTTATGCCTCGTGGCAGGCTCACATTTAGGCTTTGCAGAAATAAATGATTAATAAAGATAAAAAGGTATTTAATAAAGAAGACTAACTCAAAAATCATTCTGTTTAAGGTCACAAGAAATTGTAAAAAAAATAACCTCTTTCTAAAAAGAAAGAGGTTAAAACAACGGAGGTTAAAAAATTAGAACAAATCAGCAGCTGCTGCATCAGAAACTTCGAGAGGAGCTTCTACAATTTCTTCTTGTGGTACAACTTGTTCTGGTTCTACAGCTACTTGTTCAAATTCAGAAGCCTTTGCGCGTGCAGAAGATTTTTCTGACACAGCCAAACGACCTTCTTTAAACTTGTACATAGCAATTGTAGTTGGCTTTTTTTCTAGATTGATAAAACCATCAATGGATTGCTGGTTAATGAAACGAGCTTCCTGTGCCATCATAACAACGGCACGGAAAACAGAACCTTCGCTTTCCTTGCTAGCGTAAATATCATCCAGATAGACTCTTTGATCGGACATGGTACCACCTTAAAAAGTTTTAAAAGAGGGAGAGGGATTCGAACCCTCGTTACAGTGAAGTAAACACGCTTTCCAAGCGTGCGCCTTAAACCACTCGGCCATCCCTCCAAAGGATGCGCGACAATATTAGAATTTTAAAGGGCCTTTGGCAAGTGATTTTGGCGTTTTTTTTTGAAAAATCTCCATTTTTAGCTAAAAATCAAGAGCGTTAGGGATGGAAGCCCGTTAGGGTTCGGACTCATGGGGGACCATGAGGCTGAACGGACGAGTGGCACGCATTTTTTTACAAATTGCGTTGACACGAGATAACGCAACAGCCCGGACCTAGGTTTTAAACCTAGGTAACGCCATCATAAAAAAGGAAAAAAATTTAAATCAATTTGTCTTTTCGTATTCGTCCCAAATCGCTTGAACAAGCGGTTCTACCGTTTTTGGAGAAAAGTCAAATTTTATACCTGCTTTGTTGAATAATTCTGGAAGTGGACGGCTGCTACCGAGACTTTCTGCTTCAAAGAGCATGTCAAACGCTTTTTTAGGGTTCTCGCGGAAATTATTCCAAACTTGAAGAGCACCTAGTTCTGCGATTCCATATTCAATATAATAGAACGGGCATTCAAAAAGATGAAGCTGTTTTTGCCAGAGATTGGCTAAAATATTTTCATAACCCGAATAATCTACGCCTGCATCGTAACGATTCATAATAGAAAGCCAAATTTCTTCACGGTCTTTCACAGTATGGTTTTCTCGTTTATAAAGTTCGTGTTGGAAACTATCAATACAAGCGACCCACGGGAAAAGCCAAATTACGTCTTCTAAAACACCCTGGCGACTCCTTGCCGCGTCTTCAGAATTAGGGTAGAACTCCTGAATCTGAGAAGCACCAATTAATTCCATGCTCATACTAGCTACTTCTGCGATTTCAGAAGGAATATCTCTGTAAGCTGAAATAGGCTGATTTGCCATGCAGAATTGGTGGAATGAATGCCCGCTTTCGTGAAGCAAAGTGTAAATATCGCGGTCAGAACCAGCAGCATTCATAAAAATAAAAGGCCTACGGCTTTCGTCAAAACCAATTTGGTAACCACCAGGAGCTTTTCCTAAACGACTTTCTGGGTCAATAAGCTTTTCTGTTTGCATTTGGCGCAACCAAGCCCCTGCCCGAGAATCTAATTTTTCAAAAATCCTGGCGCATTTTTCAATGAGTTCGTTTCCATCTTTGTAAGGAGAAAGGGGAGCGCGGAAAAGAGCGTCACAAGAAACATCCCATGGGCATAAAACCGAAAGATTCATTTGCTTTTTACGCGTTTCATACATTTTTTTCTGCAATGGCAAAATGAGTTTTTCAATAGTTTCATGAAACGCGTAGCAGTCTTTTGGCGAATAATCAAAGCGATTTTTAGCTTTATAAATGTATTCAATAAAATCGTTGCAACCCGCATTTTTAGCAATTGTATTGCGAAGTTTAAATAATTTATCAAAAGCTTCGTTCAATTTATCTTTATCTTGTAAACGCCTGTTTTGAATCTTTTCCCAAGCCTCTTTACGAATTTCTCTATCATTAGATTCAAGTAAATTAGACATTTGCTGGAGCGTTTTTTCTTCGCCATTATGCATTACAGACATGCTTCCCGTAATTTTTTGATACGCTTGCAATTCTTTTTGAACTTCTGTTTCTAATGGAATATTCTTTTCATTAAATAAATCAAGAGAAACTTTAACCGAACGGAAATACACACCAAATTCATCATTCAATTCATTTAACGATGGGTGAGCGATCATTTTTTTATTCAAAAGATCATGGTATTTTTGTTGAATCGGGGCAATATTTTCTACAAATTCTTCATAAGCTTTAGCCGCTTCTGGGTCTTTAGTATTACAAGTCATAGCGACATAACGCCTAGCAGAAACCTCTGACAAAACAGAATCTAGTTCACTAATACAAAGAATCCACTCGCGTAAAGCACTTACCGTATTTTCAAGGGGAGTTTCGGCAAGTTGTTTATAAAGAGTTTCCACTTCGTTAGGGGAATCTACATTTAAATTTTCAGGCACAAACATTCTAGACATAAAACCTCACGGTAATATTGATTTAACCCAATCTCCGACCAAGGAATGTAACAATTTTTCCCGAGCCGTTTCAAATAAAACTTTCTTTTCTTCTTCAGAAAATTCTTTCACAAAATCAAGGGGAAGTGACACAGGTTCAGAATCTTTCTTAAACGAAACAAAAACAGAACCTTTAGCCGCAATCTTTTTCAAATCTGGAATCTTAAACAAGCGAGCATCTACAGGGATTTTTGTAGATAATTTAACAGATTGCTTACCAGGCACAAGAACAGTCTCAGGACTTGCATAAATAGGAACTTCGTACAAAGAATCCAAAAGAAGAGTAGCCGAAACATTTTGCACAAACAAAGAATCCGCATCTAAAGGAAGCTCGGTCAAAAATTCGCAAGAAATATAAGCATCAGCAAGCTTCGAAGAAATAATACCACGAGCCAAATCTTGAACAATCACAACAACTTGTGGGTTAGGCAAAAGACTTTTTGTCGCCGTCCCAATATGTTCAAAAAGGTCAGAAGAAACATTAACCGAATCCAAATAAACCGAAGAAAACTCAAATTTAGTCTGCGTCAAAATACTTGCAATCTTTGCTTTTTGCATAGACGCACAAGCCACTAAAAAAACGCAAACCAAAAAACAAAAAAACGCTTTTTTCATACAAAACAACATTATAGAAAATAGAAAGTTTTAAAATAGAGGTTTTCGCTATTAAAAACATTCATATTTATAAAATCTCGCAAAAACGCAGAGAATTGACTATTTTATCGAAAAACTGTTATGTTCCCACCTCCTTTCAAAACTTCCGATAATATATATTATGTAAACTAGATGTAAAACAAAACGTATAAAAGGAGTTTTGATTTATGGAGTTTCACACATTCGTCTGACCAGGCCCTTGCGCTATAACGCTTCGCGTTTTCGTTCAAACCGCCCAAAATGTCGGTTCGAATCCTAACGGACTACGGTCCTTAACTCTCTAAAAATTTCTTTAATGAAAAATGTGCAGACGCAAGCAAAAAAAGAATGGAAAAAATTAAAATCGCAAGCGGAATTTCTAAACAAGAGAAAAACTTGCCGTAAAATGCTTGAATCAAAAAATAAAATGGAAGCGAAATAAGTGCAGCTGTTTGCGTGGCTGCACGAACAGTTTTTGAACGCAAAGAAAGGAGTAAAGTCAAACCATTAAATAATAACGCAAAACTAATCGCTCCTAAAAACGCCATAAAAATAATCATTCCAGGAATAGCTTTACACATAAATAAAAAGACAATTTGAGCTAAAACGGCACCAAAAACAGCAAACGGCAAAATGGTCATGAGTTTTGCAAAGAAAATCGTTTTTGGAGAAACTGGCGCTAATTGCAAAAGTTCTAACGTATTTCGTTCTCGCTCCCCTGCAAATGCATCGGCGGCAAATGGAAACGTCATTGTAGAGTTCATTGCCCCAAGAAGCAAAAGCAAGAATTTTATAAAATCTAGAGGCAATTGTAAAAAGCTTTCAGCATTTAACAATCGCACTCCAAGGAGTAAAAAGCTTGGCAATAAAAGGAGCAACACGAATCGCGGCTCTCGCATAAGGAGCCGCCATTCATGCAATAAAAGCACCTTGAATTTAACCATATTAACGCGTTAACGTTTTGTAGCGAATTGGCTTTGGATTTTCAGCATCTTCACCAAGACGTTTACGCCTGTCGGCTTCGTATTCGCTCCAGTTGCCTTCAAACCACACCACTTGCGAATCGCCTTCGTAAGCAAGAATATGAGTGGCTACTCTATCTAAGAACCAGCGGTCGTGGGAAATAATAACAGCACAGCCGGCGAATCTTAAAACAGCTTGTTCCAATGCTTGTAACGTTTCAATATCCAAGTCGTTTGTCGGTTCGTCAAGGAACAACAAGTTCCCTGGCTTCTGGAGATTTTTTGCCATTAAAACGCGGTTGCGCTCACCACCAGAAAGAACTGAAAGTTTCTTCTGCTGGTCAGCACCAGTAAAGTTGAAAAGCCCACAATAAGCGCGGCTATTCATTTTACGTTCGCCAATAACAAGTTCATCTAGCCCGCCGCTAATTGTTTCCCAGACAGTTTTAGAATCATCAAGAGAATCTCTACCCTGTTCCATAGAAATAATTTCAACCGTTTCACCGATTTTCAAAGAGCCAGCATCGGCTTGTTCTTGGCCAGTAATAATTTTAAATAAAGTGGTTTTACCAGCACCATTTGGCCCGATAATGCCAACAATTCCAGAACGCGGCAAAGTAAAGCTCAAGTTATCAAATAAAAGCTTTTCACCAAATGCCTTACGTAAGCCTTCTGCCTGGATAACCACATCGCCCAAGCGTTTTCCATTAGGAATGGTAATTTGCGCCACACGGACTTGTTCGCGTTTATCTTCTGCCAAAAGTTCTTCATAAGCTTTAAGACGTGCTTTGCTTTTTGCTTGCCTTGCTTTCGGGCTTTGTCTAACCCACTCTTGTTCTCTTGAAAGTCTTTTCTGGCGATCTGATTCACCTTTTTCTTCTGTGCGCAAACGTTCAAGTTTCTGGTCAAGCCATTCTGCATAATTCCCCTGCCAAGGAATTCCACGGCCTCTATCAATTTCAAGAATCCAGCCAGTTACATTATCCAAGAAATAACGGTCGTGGGTTACAAGAATTACAGAGCCTTTGTATTCACGCAAATGGCGTTCAAGCCAAGCCACAGATTCTGCATCTAAATGGTTTGTTGGTTCGTCGAGCAATAATAAATCTGGTTCTTCTAAAAGAAGGCGACAAAGAGCCACACGGCGTTTTTCACCACCAGAAAGGTTGGTTACAGGCCAATCTCCAGGAGGACAACGCAAAGCATCCATTGCAATTTCAATATTTCTGTCTAAGCTCCACAAATCCTGAGCGTCAATAATATCTTGCAGTTGACCTTGTTCTTCCATTAAAGCGTTCATTTCATCGTCAGACATTTCTTCTGCAAATTTCATAGAAATTTCATTAAAACGATCAAGAACGGCTTGCTTTTTAGCAACAGCTTGCATTACGTTTTCTTTAACAGTCAAATTCGGGTCTAATTGTGGTTCTTGTGGCAAATACCCCGCTGTTCTACCTGGTTCAATCCATGCTTCACCTTGAAATTCTTTATCAATGCCTGCCATAATACGAAGAAGCGTTGATTTACCAGAACCATTTGTACCGATAATACCGATTTTAGCTCCGTAATAAAAACTAAGAGAAATATCTTTTAAAACTTCTTTTCCCGGAGGGTAAATTTTTGACATCCGGTGCATGTAGAACACAAATTTTTCAGCAGTTTTTTCAGCCATACTTTTCTCCAAAAATGTTAGCTAGTTTTTAGTCATTATTCTATTATTATAATAACCAAGATAAAAAAAAGTTTATCTCCAAAATAAAAAAGCCATGTATAAAATCTAAAAAAATGCCTAATTTAATACAGAATCCGCATTTTTATAGTGTTAAATAAGGATTCGTAGAAAAATTCAGATTTCTTTTAAAAAACTTGCATTTATTTGTATAAAAACTTATTTTCTTTTTTATGAAAGAAATCTTACAAAAGTTGCAAGACCTCTCTTTAACGCTCCCTTCGCCACCTACCCCGCTCGCATCGTATATTCCTGCTACTCGGGCAGACAATTTCATTTATGTTTCAGGGCAATTACCTATTTCTGGAGATTACATGCCCACAGGTAGAGTTCCTGATGTTGTTTCAAAAGAAGCGGCTACCGATGCATCTGTGACTTGTTTTTTAAATGTGCTTGCGGCCGCATTACCTTTATTACACGAAAATGAAACGCTTAAATTAGTGCAATTACAAGGTTTTGTTCAATCGGCTCCTGATTTTTACGAACAACCAAGTGTTATTGATGGGGCTTCTACCCTTGCCGTACAACTGCTTGAAGAAAACGGAAAACATGCTCGAATAGCTGTTGGTGTAAATGCTCTCCCTAAAAACGCTCCCGTTGAAATTTCTTGTACATTTCTTGTTGTTCCTTCAAAAATTCGCTTTTTAGGCCGCTATCGTTGGTTTGATAAAAAATCCCTTAAATAGTTTTTTTGCATTTATTGTTTAATAATTTTTCGCATTTTATTGTTTAATAAAAAAAGTTCCCGCGGTTACACCGCGGGAACTTTTCACATTACTCTAGAATTAACCCAAAGTAACTTCGACTTTATGCACACCCTTTGTAAAGATTGGTGCTACATTAGAATCGATTTCCTTACCATCAACTACCATAGAAGCAACGCCTTTGCAAACGCCCTTCGGGTTCTTGACAGTGATTTCATAAGTGGCACCGCGGAATTTACGTGTCACAGTGAAACCCTTCCAAGAAGAAGGAATACATGGATCAACTACAAGACCTTGGAGGCCTGCGCGAACACCGATAATATATTGGGTTGCAGCTTGGTATGTCCAAGAACTTGTACCAGAAAGCCATGCGTTACGGCCCATACCAAATTGCTTGTGTTCGTCACCGAGAATATTCTGTGGGTAGCAATATGGTTCGGATTCGAATTCATCAAGCTTAGCATTCTTAGAAGCTGGGTTAATCTGGTTGTAGTACTGGAATGCCTTATCACCACGACCAAGGATTGTTTCAGCAATCATAACCCATGGGTTTGTATGGAGGAAAATACCACCGTTTTCTTTTGCTCCAGGAGGGTATGTAGAAATACCGCCAACGCGACCATCAAAGCCACGGTAGCCAGGAGTAGAACTCTTAACACCATTTGCTGTATTGAGCAACTTGTTCAAGCTATCCATACCCATAACAGCGCGTTCGCCATAAGCGATACCACTCATTACAGACCAAGATTGGCTATTACAGTAGATTTTACCATACTTAGCTTTGTGAGTTCCGTAAGCGTTACCTTCTTTATCGAACCAACGGATCCACCACTTGCCATCCCAAGCAGCATCGTTAAATGCTTTCTTGATATCTTCGTACCAGCCCTTATACATTTTTACGGACTTTGTATCACCAAGAGTTTCGCAAATATCCATCATTTCAAGCAAAGCCTTTGCATAAAGACCAGCGTTGAAAGAAGATTCAGCACCAAGTGGCAAGTTCATGCAGTCGTTCCAGTCAGCAAAGCCAAGGAGCGGAAGCTTGTTTTTACCAAGGTGAGTGCGAGTAAAGTTCAAAGAACGTTTCAAGTGTTCAAGAACGGTTCCCTTTTCACGGTCAGCACGTTTTTTACCAGCTTCGTAGAACGGAATCACTTCGTCAAGAAGTTCCATTTTGCCAGTTTCTTTCAAGTAACTTGCAACAGTGAGAACAATCCAAAGGTGGTCATCGCCATACCAATCGGCATAAGCTGGTTTACCCTTTTCATCGAGAACGCCAGCTTTTTCGCGAGAGTCACCGGCATTTGCTTCGTTACCAGTATCTTCTTCAAGAGCAAGTGGAGCGTACTGGTGCATTGCATTACCTTCTGGACGTTGTACAGAAAGGAGGTTTTTAGCAAGCACAAGAGCTTCTTCTGGCATATGGCTCATAACGCCCATCAAATCCTGGCTAGAATCGCGGTAACCGATACCGCGGCTTGTACCATAACCCAATTGATAAAGGGAAAGGTAACGGCTCCAGTTCTTTGTGGTGTGGCACTGACGTGGGTTGTGAACGTTCACCATAGAGTTAAATGCAGCATCTGGAGTTTCTACTTGAATAGTAGAGAGGTAGTTTTCCCAGAATTTTGCAAGTTCATCAAAAGCCTTATCTACATTCTTCAAGTCACGATACTTTTTAATTGCCTTAGCAGCAACCTTTAAACTCTGTTCCTGACCGAGTTGTGTACAAGTGCGGAAAGATTTCTTAGCAGCGAGTTTGCCAGCATGAATCATGAGGGCAGCAATGTTATCGCCACGATCGCATTCGCTATCAGAAAGTTCTTTGTTTTGCAAAGAAAGTGGATTTGCCCAAGAGCCCATTTCGTTTTGGCCAAGGAAGACGCGACGATCGCCATCGAAACTTGAAACTTTGCAATCAGCTGTTACATAGTTCACAGCAAAATCACGTTTCATATAAGCGTATTGTTCAAGAACCAAGTGGCCGTCTTTTTCTTTGTGAGCCTTGAGGGTCATTGTCTGTGGAACCCAGTCAGCGTTTGTAAGCTGCTTTTCTGCTTCAAAATGGCTGAATTCATAAACAGGAATAATGTCAACTTCTTTAGCAGGGCCAGCAATATTTGTTACTTGGATATCTTGCAAAAGAGTATTTGAACCAGTTGGAACAAAAATCGTTACCTGAACGCGAAGCCCGTAAGCTTCTGCAATCCAACGGCTGTAAGAAAGACCAACATGGCATTCCCACTTATCCATTTTGGTAAGTGTAGGAGTAACGAATGGAGAAAATACCTTGTAACCCTTGCCATCTTTAACGCGGATATAAATAGTGCTTGCCTTAAAATCAGAGTTAGGCATTTGAGCAATGTACTTGGTAATACGGTTAAGAGCAGGGTCCCCTTTACAAATAAGAGTACCACCGGTTGTATCAACGATACCACCAAAGTTCAATGTGCCAACATAGTTACACCATTTAATTGGAGTAGCTGGTGTGGTGAGCACGTATTCTTTATTTGCGTCATCAAAGTAACCATAAGCCTTAGAAGCAGGCTTTTTTGGTGAAGCTTTGCAAGCGCATTTTTTGTTACATGGTTTCTTTGCCATAGTTTCTCCGTGAGAGTGTGAAAAAAATCAATCTTGTTGGTTAAAGTTCCTTGCCCCGAAGTTAATACCAAAATACCTATCTAACTTGGTATTTCTACTTGGGTCTTTCAAAATAGAAATTGCCGCACGAACATACTTCAATTCAACCAAAATATGATCGCGACTCATACAATTCAAAAACGGACCTTCTGGGTAAAGAGTAGGTTTCGGTTCGTCTTCAATCATTTTATTCAAACGTTCCACTTCGCGTAAAAGTTGGCGTTCTTGAGCTTCTAGAGCCCGAACAACCTCTTTAGGTTCAATACCATAAAGAAACGCAAAACCAAGCGTGCGCGGGTCATCGTTAAAACCCGTTAAATGGCGCACTACTTCTTTGCGGAACAAATCCAAACCTTTTTCGGCAAGCGAATAAACCGTTCTTTCTGGACGGTTCCCTTCCCTTTCAATATGCCCAACAATAAAACCTGTTTTTTCAAGCTTAGCCAAACGCGTATAAACAGTCGATGTACTGATTTTAGCCCAACGGTCTAATTCACGTTCTCTGATTTGAGTTATGATATCATAGCCACAACAATCCTTTTCAAGGATAAGGCCAAGCAAAACAAGATCATAACGATTCATAAATAAGTCTTAAAATTTTAGGTTAAAAGCCCAAAATTGCCTAAAAAAGCATTTTTAGCACTATTCTAACTTGGAATATAATAAAAAAAACAAGAAGTGAAACAAAATAAGATAAAAAACGCTTTTTTTATTGGGTGTCAGCTACCCCATTTTTAGAATGGGGTTAAAGTATTTTCTTTTCCATTGATAAAGCGTTGGGCGTAAAATGTTCAGACGGTTGCAAATTTCATTTGCAGGTATGCCAGCTTCTAATTCTATTCCGCTTTTGATAATTTCCGATTCGGAATGTGTTAGTTTCTTTATGTCTGTTTTTGGGCTAGAAAAGGTAGGTCCTTGACAAGGCTGAATTGGTTTTTGTTTAGTTGGGAATAGTCTTAATTATGGGGGGGAGGACATGCATATGTTTCATATCCTTAAAAAAAGTTATATTTCTTATTTTGAGATTGTGTATAACCTTTTGAGAAAAGGAAATGTATAATGGAATATATTTGTAAAGAGCTCAAAAAAAAATACGAATATGAATACAAGTCTTTAATGAAGTATCAAGATTGGCCTCACAAAATAAAGAATGTTAACCTTGTAACAAATAACGAAGTCCTTCGTGGATATTACTTATTGGCAGATTATTTTCTTGAAAATGATAAAGAAGAAGGAATGTTTATAGGAATAAAAAATATTTCTCTTCTTGAATCCGCTATTGGTCGTCAAATAGTTTCTTTTGGGGAATCCTATAAATGGACTAAATTGGAAACAATTGCAGCAACTTTATTCTTTGGTCTAGTAAAAAATCATGCATTTCATGATGGAAATAAAAGAATAGCATTACTTATGCTTATATACATTTTATATAAAAATGGGCGTGTTGTAAATTCTTCGATTAATGATTTTCGAGAACTAGCTATAAGAACTGCTGCAAATGAACTTAATCAATACAAGGAATACAAAAAAATACAACGCAAGTATCCTAATGATACAGAAATTTATTTTTTAAAAAACTTCATTGAGAAAAAAACTAGAAGTATAGATAAAAATTACTATGCCTTAACTTATCGTGAATTTGACGCTAAATTAAGGCAGTTTAATTGTAAGCTAGATAACCCATCTGGTGGGTTTATTGATGTTGTATACAAGGAAAAAGAAAAAAAACTTTGGGGCTTCCGAGAAAAAGAAGTTGAAAGACGTTTTAAAATTGGTTTTAAATCGTGGAAAGCGCAAGTAGGTGCTAAAGCTGTAAAAGAAGCTTTAAAAAAATGCCATTTAACTGCTGATGATGGGTTTGACTCAAAAGTTTTTTTTAAAGGAACCGAACCAATAAATAAATTAATAGAACAATTTGAAGGTCCACTTAAAAGACTGAAGGATCAGTAAATTAAACTATTTTCTTTTCCGAAACTCTTTTATCGTATTAATCAAATAATCCAAGCATTCAAAGTGAAATAATTTGGCTATTCCAAGATAAAAAACTGAACCTATAATAGTAAAAAAAATCAATTGTATTAAAGGTGAGCCAATCCAAACTTGAGATAAGGCATAAACCCCACACCCCATCACAAGAGATAAAACAAACGAAGGCAAAATATCTTTCATTTGTTCTAAATATCCATAATTTAAAAGTTTTTTATTAGGAAAAGCATTTACAAACGCCCCAATAGGAGCTGTAATGACCACACTCATTGCAATGCCGATTGGCGAACGAAATAACCAGATTGCAAGAAGAAGCACTACAAAACCATACCCTTTTTTTATAAACTCAAGTTTTAAAAATACATCACTACGCCCAACAGCATTAATAGCCGAAAGGTTGGTTGTATGAATTGGCCAGAATGCATAACTAAAACAACAAATTTGAATAAAAGGCACTGCTGGGAGCCACTTTTCGCCAAGAATCACAAGAGTTAGTGGCTCAGCAACAGCCGCCAAACCAGCCATTAAAGGCAAAATTAAAAACGAACTTGTAACAATTGAACGACGAGCCAAATTCTTTAAACGAATTTTGTCGTCTTGTACAGAAGAAAGAGATGGTAACATTACCGATTGAATCGAGTCATTTAAATTGTTGATGATTAAATGGGGAAATTGATCTCCACGATTATAATACCCTAAATCTGCAGAGGTAAACATTTTGCCAATAACAAGATTTCTCATATTTCGATAAAATGTATCTAATAAGGCCGAACAAAGAAGTTTCCAACCAAAAGAAAAAAGACCTTTCCACCGCTCAAATGAAAACGAAAAATTTGGTCTCCATTTAACAGTAAACCACATAATAATACAAACTAACAAACTATTTGCGAGTTGTTGAGCAACAAGTGCCCAAATTCCATAACCTAAATATGCAACAGCCACGCCAATTAAACCAGCCGGAATAATAGCTCCTATACTCCGATAAAAAAGTTTTTTGAACATCATGTTGCGAGCCACATAGGCTTCCTGAATTGAATTCAACGCACCTAGCGGAAGCATTAAGCCTAGCACACGAATGACAGGTATTAGTTCTAACTGGTTGTTATAAAATTTTGCAATTAATGGTGCCGATAAAAACAATCCAGCATACAAAATAAGCGATAAAGCCAAACTTGTAAAAAAGACCGTTGAAAAATCTAAATTGTCCGCATTTTTCTTCTGTATTAAAGCAGTATTTAATCCACTTTGAACAAAAACATTTGCAATCGTCACAAAAACGGTTACCAAAGCAATCAAACCGAAATCCGATGGAGATAGCAAACGCGCTAAAACAATCGCAACAACAAATTGGACTCCTTGAGTGCCTATACGCTCAAGGAATTTCCAAATAAGTGAGGTTATAACAGACGATTTTAGGGACATAAAAAATTCCACTAACTTTTTCTTTTTAAACTATCTTACCGTATAACCACCATCAACAATTAAATTTTGCCCAGTTACCCAACGGCTTGCATCCGAAAGTAAATAGATACACGCATTAGAAATGTCTGTCGTTTTTCCAAGTCCTAGAAGATGTTTGGCTTCAAATTGAGCCCTCAATTCAGGCTCCACCATATATTTCTGCTTTGCATTAATCGGTGTTTCAATTACACCTGGAGAAACACTGTTTACACGTATATTCTTTTTGGAGTATTCCACTGCTAATGCTCGTGTTCCGCTTATTAAAGCACCCTTAGTCATTGAATACGCAGATTTGCAACTTTCTCCTACAATGCCAGCTACAGATGCAAAAAAGACAATACTTGCACCATTTTTGTTGATGTTTTTCAGTTTGCAAATTTCCCTAGTCAGCATTACAGCACCAAAGACATTCGCCCCAAAGAACTCCTCCAGACGATCTACGCCATAAAGTTTCAGCGGTTCCGTATTGCTAATACCGGCGCAATGCAAAACACCGTCCAAAGCACCTATCTGTTTGACAATATTTTTTACAATATCGGGAATCTTCTCAAAACAGGTCAAATCCTGACAAACTAGCACATGTCCATTCCCTTCCATCATAGAACGCGTTTCATTTAACCTTTCTTCATTGCGAGCAATAAGAACAACTTTCGCTCCCATTTTGGAACAATCAATAGCACATTGACGACCAATACCACTAGATGCACCAGTTATTAAAATAGTCTTATTTTCTAATGAAAAGGGATTGAACATATAAACCTCAACTAATCTTCTTTTTTGGGGTTCGTTGTGGATTCTTCAGCCCCCCCCTCAATCGGTGTATAATCACGACGAAGAAACTCATCACAAGGGAGTCCATTTTCAACTTCAACAATATCACTAATTTTACAATCAACAAAAGGAATAATTCCTGACGCCCAAGTCATACCCACTCCGAATGCACTCATCAGCAATGTCTTTTGTCCATCAAGTTTTCCGTTCAATTCGCTCACAATGGTAAGAGGAACACTAACACTGGATGTGTTTCCAAATTTTTCAATTGTGTGCGGGATTTTTTCCACATTCAATTTCATTTTCTTGGCTATGTAGGAATTGATGAAATTATTTGCTTGATGGAATACAATATAATCCATTTGATCTGCAGTTACATTCGCTGTCGCAAGGGTATTCTTGATATCTCGCGGAATCTCACGAATGACAAAATTGAAAACATCCCCACCCTTCATATACCCCTGTTCATCACTACGCATATTGCCATATTCATCAATAACACGTTCCTTAAGGGTTTCAGGAGTGGACATGTGACGATAACCGCCTGCTTTAATCATAATCAGGTCAGCTCGGGAGCCATCAGAATTCAAAGATATGTATGAATCACCGAACTTGGGATTACGTTCGACAAGTGCTGCAACGCCAGCATCGCCAAAGATAAAGGCAGAACGTCTATCTCTCGGCCCATACACCTTGCTTCTAGTTTCTCCATCGAGAATCAATGCTTTCCTAATATTTCCGGATGACACCATACTATAAACAACTGACATCCCGTAAAGAAATGCGGAACATCCTAGATTTACATCAAATGCAATACAAGAGTTCTTCAACCCTAAACGATGTTGCAATGTAATAGATGTTGCTGGCATGCGGTAATCCGCTGTTTGAGAAATAAACACTAGCAAGTCTATTTCATCTCGATTGATATTATTATCAAGAATTAACTTTTGAGCCGCGGCAAAGCACAGGTCGCTAGAGCATGTTTTCTCGTCTGCAAAACGACGTTCGTAAATACCGACCTTTTCTACCACTTCCTTAACCATTTCTGGCGAAAAATGATCTGTATATTTCAAATTTTCAACAACATGACTCGGCACAGCACCAGCCATTGCAGTGATGCCGATTCCATTAAACTTCATGATTGCCATTTTTATGCCTTCATTAGATTATAAAGATCTTGAATTGTATTGCATTCAGCGATTTGCTTGTCCCCGATTTGCTTTCCAAAATTTTCATCGGCAAAGGCGATAAACACCATGACTGACAAAGAAGACCATTCTTCCAAATCACGAAATACGGTATCAGGAGTTAAATCCTCCTGATTCTCAATTTCAATTTCTTCTGCGAATTTTAAAATGAATTCTTTGATATCCATAAGTTTTTCCTTTTTGCTATTGTTTTAACTCTTTTTTAATTTTTCTTACCATCCTTGCAAAAACGAGCAAGTATTTATCTTCATCATCATACAAAGACTTAAACTCACTATACTCACTTTTTAACAAGGAATAACAGAGAACATTATGAAAGATTCCGTTCTTATACACTTCATCCCTCAATGTTCCTTCTAATTTATAACCTGCAGACTCCATATCAGCACGAGATAAAACATGTGATTCTAAGCACTTTCCCGTAAGCTTATTCATATTCAATTGCTCAAAAACATAAGCCCGCATCATTTTTAACGATTCACGATACGCAACACCATCACGATAATCCTTATCACCTATAAGAATGCCTCCACAATTGCATTTTCTGTTGAGAAAGTCTATATCGTTAATTGATATCAGTCCTATCATCTTATCATTTTCATTTAAACAAATAGACAAATAGATATCCTTCCCATTATTAGTTGTTTTGGACAGCACCCAGTTCTTCTCAATTTCTTTAGATACGACACGGATTGGACCACACGTCATCTTCTGTAGTTCACAATCGTTATGCCACCCATATGTCAATTCTACATCAGCAAGTTCAATCATTCGTAAATAAACAAATTTTCCCTTTAACATCTTTCAATCTCCTTTACAATTCTATCCATATCTTCAATTTCATATCTTTGATCTATGGGGATGCAAACCACATTCGATGCTAGATTATATTCTAAATCATCTGGCTTGCACCACTCAAAGACATTCGGCCAGTATGTAGCAACAAATATACTTTTTTCGATAAGTTTCTTTTTCAGTTCCGCATCGTCAGACCAGTACGGATAGACCAAAGGACACTCAAAAGAATCCAAAGAAGAAATATTTAACCTATTCGAATCTCCAAGGCTCTTATGCAAAGTCTCAAAATTTTCACGACGACGTTTTTTGATAAATTCCAAATCAACGGATTTGAAAATTTTTTGAGAAATTGTGCTCATTTGAGATAGCGGAGCGGCCGTAATTTTCCTGCTGTTTTCTTTAAACTCATTGTATCCTTCAGCGGGAATCAATTCGTGTCGTTTCAACAGATGAGAACAACGGTCAAAAGACTGGTCAACGGGCAATAGGTTTTCGGTATTTGGAAAATTCGTCACTGCTATACCGCCATCGGGCATTCCCATAAACTTGCGTGGACTATAGAATTGATTCTTCCCTACAATCGGCTTACAGAAAAGAGCTTGGGCATTATCAATAATGGCTCTATCGCCATATTTTTCAGCGATTTGATTGCAATAATCATCCTTAATTCCATAATAATTGGTGTAGAGCAGATATTCTCCATCTCCCAATTCAATATTTTCACTCAATTCTAAATCCGCACTAATCCTATAAAATTTATAGGGAATATTGAGTTTTTGTAATGGCTGCAATACGACATCACAAGTGAAATATGGGATCCAAAGACACTTTATATTTTGTAAGCCCTGCAAAATATATTCTAAGGCATGGCGACCACTATTCAAGTAAACCGCATTTTCATGCAGTATTGTTTTTTTTACAAGTGAAAATTCCCATTCAAAGTATCCGCCAATTGGTTTCATATTTTACCCTATTTCACTCTGATTTGCATCCAAGATGCTGAATTGTTCAAAGCATTTTCTAATTCTTGACGTGTTTCAAAACGAAGGAAGAGTGTGCCGATAGAAGCATTTGCCCCTGTAAAGGGAGCTACTTTATCACCGGGCTTTACGATTAATCCAATGTCACGAATATGTTTTTTTTGAAATTCGGGATTGATATCTATTGCCTCAAATACGCCTGATTTATTTGTGTGCAAAATATAGTTGCACCAGATTCCATCGTATTTGGGTGCTGTGATCTTGTCAAGCGACATGCCGAGGGCTTTCTTGATTTCGTTTACGATTAGGCTCTGGCTTGTCGCCATGTCCTGCAGTTCTGCGATGCGGTTTCCACCACCTCGGGGACTTACCTCCATAATATAAGCCCTGCCATCAGAGCATACCCGACTTTCCACGTTGTAGATGCCTGATTTCACGCCGAGCAACGAGAACAGTCGCTGCAACTGCGCAGTCAAGTCATCCTGAAAATTTTGCTCCATTGAGGCCGGCCAAATTTCAATAGCAGGCGTGTATGGGTTGGCTGCATTCTTGTCAAACAACTGGTCAGAATAAGCTGGATACACAAGTTTACCATCTATAGTAAAAATGTCTGCACTAGACTGCGCCCCCACCTTGTCCAAGAAGTCTTCAATTACGAAATGTTTAGAGAGCGAGGCGGAAAGGGCAGTTTCAATAGCCTTTTGTAAATCGGCTTTCTCTTCGACTTTCGTCACTCCCTTGCTGCCTGCGGAATCCACCGGCTTCACAATAACAGGCCAATTGAAATAGTCAATGTCTTTTAGAGCATCCTCAGCGTTGTCGTATCCCTTCGCCTTCGGACAGTTGAACCCGTGTTCGGTAAGAAACTTGCGAAAAAGAGACTTATCTTGCAAAATACAAGCAGCCTCATAACTGCACTGAAACGGCAGTCCCATTTTTTCTGCTACATAAGCAGCAGAAACAACGCCTGGATCTACTGCATGCGAAAGAATTCCATCAATTTTTAGTTCTTGTGCTGCTTTAAGAACAGCTTCTTTGTCGATTATACTCACATTACAGTATTCGTCGGAATATTTGTGAGCAATATTATCTGGTAAGTAATCAGCTGTAATTACATAGATGCCCAACTTGTGAGCCTCCTCTATTACAGGCAACAAGTAGCGCAATCCGCCAAGGAGCATCAACTTTTTCATTTTTCAACAACTCTCCAATAACCACCCTTATCTGGGCCAATACGGATAAGCAAGCCCCTTTGCTTTAGACTTTCTATATCACGCTTGATTGTTTTTATATCCACAACATATCTCTTTGCCAAATCACTCATGGTCATATAGGGATTATCTTTTAATAATTCAAGAATTTCTCGTTTCGGTTTTTCTGGGACATTTTCTGGGACATTTTCTGGGACATTTTCTGGGACATTTTCTGGGACATTTTTTTGTTTGCTTGCAGAAGTTCCTCGGAAATACGTTACCGTTGAACAAACTAAATCACTTGTAAATTCAACAGAATTTTGCGTTAATTTTTCCCATGTCAGCATTTTATCAATACCATAACCAGCATTTTCGCTCAACTTGGCAAATCGAAAAAGTTTAATAAGCTCAGGGTTTCTTGGCATTGAATGCATTTGTTTCTTTATATCACTCAAATCAAACATAAAACGCCCCGCATTTTGAAATTCTATACGATTGGTAAATACCCTTACTGTTGAATGCATTGGGCTAAAATAATCTGCATGAGCAAGCATATTCACAAGACCTTCACGCAATGCATAAAGTTCTGAATTATCATCTGGAGCAAAACCATTTGGACCAGCAGTAAACGGAGCATCAACATGAAGCCGTAAACGCTGAATCAAAACATTATAATATTCCCAAATATTTTCTTGTTCAGGCATACGAAACGTATAACGCGGTTCTGCCTCTCCAAGAGAAATTCCAGGAATTTCAAGCATATCAATCCAAAAATTACTAATATGTAATTGAACTTCATCTCGTTTTCCTAGCATCAACAGACCACCATAGGTTAATAAACCTTTTCGTGTTATACCTGTTTTTTCACAAAAATCCTTTGTCGAAAGTTCATTGTATGGAAAACTTGGATTAACGTTAGCTATTCTATTTCGATAAGCTCGTAAAGAATGTTGATTTAACATTTTAATAGAAGAGCCATCTATTACTTGTTCACTTTTTGTTCCAAAGGCTTGATCACGAAACATCGCATTGATTTCAATTTCGGAAGCCCGCCTATCACCACTACCAGAACGTAAAAAAGTATTCTGTAAAGAATTAACGTATATTGGTTTAATTAAAGAAGATGGCACAAAAAAAGCAATAACTAATTTTTCTTGTATTTTATACTTTTTAGCAGAAACAGAAATTTGATGATTCAACTTTTGTTTAGCATTAAGAACATTAAAAAAATCCGATTCTATTTTTTCTCCATTCTTAACACCAGAAATTTCAAATTTTTTTCCAACCTGTTTAACTCCAAGAACAATCCACCCACCAGATGTGTTAGAAAAAGCACTTACTGTTTCCCAAATATTTTTAGGAAGTTCTGCGGCTGCTTCTTTCACCTCAAAGTCATCCCATTCAATGTCTTTAAGTTTTTCTAGTAGTTCATTCTTGGTCATAAATGAAATATAATTTTATTTCACAATCAATGTTAATATCCTTTCAATATCATCTTCTGTAAGACTAGCATGCATGGGCAAACAAATCACTTCATTAGCCATTCGTGTAGCTACAGGAAGATTTTCTTTAGATGCAGAAGGTAATCCTCGATATATCGCAAAATCTGAAATTAGTGGATAAAAATAACGACGGCCAAGAACATTTTGTTCTTTCATTTTTTCATAAAGAGCATCGCGGCTAATTCCATATTCTTTTTCATTTACAAAAATTGGAAAGTATGAGTAATTATATGTCACATCATCACGTTCGTTAAACATAGAAATACCAGTAACATTGGTTAATGCGGCACGATACTTTTGAGCGACCTTCTTTCTAGCTGCTATGGCGCTATCGATATGTTTAAGATTACACAATCCGTATGCTGCACGTATTTCATCCATTTTACTATTGATTCCTGGAGCGACCACTGTTGTTTCGCCTGCAAAACCAAAATTCTTGAGATAATCAATGCGTTTTTTTGTTCTAGCATCACGACAAATGAGTGCTCCTCCTTCAACCGTATTGTATGTTTTTGTAGCGTGAAAACTAAGGGTGCTCATATCACCAGCATCAAGAATGGTTTTACCATCAATTTTTACATTAAAAGCATGAGCCGCATCGTAAATAACAGCAAGTCCGTAACGATCCGCAATTTCTTGAATAGCATCAATATCACATGGATTACCATACACATGTACAGGCATAATGGCTGTTGTCTTTGGTGTAATAGCCTCTTCAATTTTCTGTGGGTCAAGATTGCCTGTTGTGGGGTCCACATCCACAAACACTGGTTTTAGTCCATTCCACCAGATAGAATGTGTTGTGGCAACAAAACTATAAGGAGTGGTAATCACTTCGCCGGTAATACGCATCGCTTGAAGAGCTGTAATAAGCGGAAGTGTTCCGTTCGTAAAAAGGCTTATATATTCTACGCCAAGATATTCAGCCAAAGCTTTTTCAAGTTCTTTGTGATAATGACCATTATTAGTGAGCCACTTACGCTCCCAAATATCCTTGAGTAATGGTTCAAATTCTTCCAATGACGGAAGCAACGGAGAGGTAACGGTGATTATGTCTTTTTTCATAAAAAAAAAATAACAAAATTAAGATAAAATTTTCTACCAATAATCAATCAAACCTAATACTTTTGATGTATACGGAATAACTCTAGAAAAACCTGAAGTTATCCCTAAGTACAAAAATTGTATTAAGATCATACAAAGAAAAATACATTCTTTCTTATTTAATTTGAATTTTCCATTATAAGACAACATTAAGATGAAAAGAAATAAATAAAAATTCAAATAATATGCTATGCGTGTAGCAACATCATTATAAACACCACATAATAAAACGAAAATAATTAGAATACACAAAACCTTAATATTATTTTTAAAATAATAACGTTCTCTTATAAAGGAAAATAGAAATAAGCATAACGTAATAAGAAAATCTATTTTATGAACTTGATTACCTTCTTGAGAAGCATACAACATATACTTAGTATCCATTACCCCAGACGCCACCATAGCAGCTAGAATCATAGGAAAAAAGAAATACATTACACTTCCCATAATAAAGATTAAAAAGAAATATCTTTTTTTTACAGATTGTTCCCGCTCAGTAATTAAATTTAATGGTAATAAAATCAACAAAAATAATATTGATTTATGAAAAAAGAATCCAACTAATAAAAGTATTATATAAACCTTCCATTTTTTTTCTATCAAGAAAGAAAATGCTAGTAAGGCAATCGCCACAGCAAACATTTGCCGTAAATGACACATTGACAAACAAAAATAATACAACAAATAAATTGTAAAAAGCAAAGGGGCATTTATTTTTTCTTTCATTCTATAACATGTAATGCTTACTATTGACAAAGCAAAAACTTGTTGAATAAAAAAAAGCCAAAATATATTATTCGAAAATAATTGAACTATTACATTTATGATTACATAAAATAATTCTACACCATAATCTTTAGAATAATTAAATACATCAGCAAAAGAACGCAAATAAGCCGATTGTTCAAAAACCCTAACTCCGTACAAATCAACATCTATTCCAACAGAAGTATCACGAAAACCCGATAATAAACTTGGTAATATTATTGAAATTAAGGAAAAGAAAATAAATACACTTTTTTTCTTTTTAAAAAGATATGCAAAAAAACAACATAAAGATGAAATAAAAAAAACAAAAAGATAAGGAGTCATTTTAGTATTACCTTTTTAAATCTTTTTATCACTTTAGCAATTCGATTGCAATTATTCAAACCAATAAAAATCCCCCCTAATACAATTAATTTATTTCGACTCTTAACTTGAGAAAATCGATAGTATTTTTTTTCTGGTTCAGATTTTTCTAAAAAATGAAAGTGACTATAATAATTCTCGATTTTTCCATATGATTCAGGCAAAACAAAATTTGATTGTACTTCTTTTTTCTTTAAAATACAATCAAGTAGTATTGAAAGTTCTATAGGGGGTTCTTTTTCAGAGCGAAATAAAGAATTTGTTGCGTTATATCCGAGAATGCCTATTGGTTTTAAATCTTTTGCATCTATACTAATGGTCGCAAGCCCAAATTTTTTTGCCAATGTTGCAGAACCAGAAGAAGCTATACACACATCAACACACGCTAATAAATCTTCTGGTATAGGGAACAATTCTCCCATCGTTACCATATTTACATTAGAACACTCCATACACATAGACTTAAGATTTTTTAATATTGCGGAATCATCACCTACAATTATTAAATTAAATAATATTTGCGGATTGTCTTTTGCATAATTTTTGAATGATTTCATTGTTGGTAAAAAATATGGTTTATTGGGCCTACCTATACTTATAATATTAACCCTGTTAGGTAAAATTTTAGATTTATTAAAATCTATTTTCGCAACATTTGTTATCGTATGAGTGGGTAAAACACTCAATGAGGGAACTTTATAATTTTCATCATCTAGTGATTTTCCCATTATGCTAGGAATTGAGTGAGTATGAATACCAACTAATTCTCTACGTTGAAACTTAAAAAGAAGATACTTATAAAAATCTATTCCATAAGAATTCACACGTTCTGCTAACGAATAAATAAAATGTTTACATTGAAGTTTTTCTGCAATAATTTCCGCCCAAGGAGCTGACAATGGATGACTTGTTTCTATTATTATTTCTTGAGAAAAAGGTATTTTCCCCAAAATGATGTTTATAATTTTTTTTTGCTTTTTTTTTGTATAAAAATATGGAAAAAATTTCAACTCTGGAATAACAAGTTTGTGATATAAATTCAATCCTGTCAAACCAGGAACCCCTTTAACAAAGGAAAAAATCAAAACCGTCCATCCCTTTGACTCCAAATATTTTTTTTTATTTAAATAATATAAAGGAGCTCCGCTAATAGTCACAACATCTGTAGCAAAAAATATATAGGTTTTTCTACTTTGTGCATCCATAGTATACTCACTTAAATCCTATTCCTTTCATACTTACTCAAACACCTTTTTAAATCTTCCAAAGACGAAAACAAACATCCGTCTTTTTCATCTTTAATATAATCTCTTGCTGCACAACAATCTGACACAATACAAGGTAATCCGATTGATAGAGATTCTAAAACTGATAATCCTGCAGTTTCATACCATCGAGAAGGAAACACTAACGCTCTAGCCTTTTTCATATATTCAAAAACTTCAGTTCGATTTTTCCATCCAACAAATTCAATATTAGCATTTTTAAATTGTTTTTGTAAAATATCTTTTTGTTCACCTTCACCAACAACAATACCTTTTAACCCCAAATCACTTATTGCTTGACAAAAAAGGTCACAACCTTTTTCTTTAGAAAGCCTACCAGCAAAAAGAAAATACTCTCCATTTTCTGGGTTAATTTTTTCAGTCATTTCTATTTTATCAATAGGATTATAAACTCTTGTAAAAGAAATTTCTTTAGGATAATGTTCTTTTAAAACATTTTCGCTAAAATCAGAAATTGATATAAACTTTGTCGTTTTCTTAAATATATTAACCACTTTATTCTGAACAAATGTCCGGACAAGTCTATACAACTTTATTCCATAATTTCTAGAATCACAATTACAACACGCGCACTTTAATGACAGTGGTTTAAGATGACAAATTTTATTTTGTGGGTAATTATAAAAACCACCATTAGGACACACAGAAAAATAATCATGACATGTTAAATAAATCGGAAAATTCATTGAATATGCTATATCCCAAATACTACTTGATAATGCTTTTGTCCAAGAATGAATATGTATTAAAGTTGTTTTGGGGTCTAATTCTTTTAAAAGTTTTTTAAAGTGATTTTTTGCTTTAAAATTATAAATTCCATTCAACGCTCCACGAATTTTATTTGTATCTGAAAGTGATGGATACTGTGCTGAAGAAACATAGTTAATGTTAGGAATTTTAGAAATATTTTTGTTTGAAACTGCAGAAAATAAAAAAGTATTATACCCAATTTTTGCGAGAGTTTCAGCTGTCATTAAAGCAACCTTAGTAGCCCCACCTTCAACATAGTCAAAGTCATTTACAATAACAACTGTATTTATATTATTAGGAATATAATCCAAGTTTAATGCCATAATATAACAATCCATTTAATACATTACATTATTCTAGGTTTCACTCTTGCATGTAAAAATCCAAGAATAGTCAAACTCATCCACCTAGGAATATACTTATATAAAATGCCACTTATTTTTTGCACTAAACTTTTTCGTTCCATTCGTTCTGGAGAATCTTTCCATGGCGATTTTTGCTTATAAACTCGCCATTCATCAAAAAAAGGTCCTTGAGAATTTTTTATCCACGGTCTAGACATACAAAATAATGTAACAAAATGCGCTATTACAGGGTCTATTTTAGCCTCTTCTATTTCAATACTTGAAAGACAAGCACTTGGTTGGCGATATTCTAACAAGTCATTAAAACTAAATGCAGTATAAACCGAGATGCAATTATACTTCGGATGAACGCATTTTATACGACCTTGCAATGCCAAATTAACGATTCCCTGATCTGCATAGGGAACATGTCCATCAAACTTATTTACAATCGATTTTATTTTTCCTTCAATATTATAATTTCGCCATGTACATAGATTTATTAACATCACTCCAGAATTTATATATGTCTCATTCTCTTTTAATCCTAATTTTGCTCTATGTTGCTTACTAATGCAATCCATTACACCGCAGCAAATATTTTCACCAAAATCAGTTTCATAGAAATCTTTTAATGAATGCCTAATGATTGTATCACAATCAATATAAAGCACTTTATCACATGAATCTGGGAGTAATTTTGAAAGGAATAATCTAGCAAATTGACTTGCTCCCCCACGATCTTGTTTAATACTATTTAATTCTTTTGAAATATTTTGAGTGTTTATAAAAAATAACTGGTTACCATATTTTTTTGTTAAAGAAATTAACTTTTCTCTATTTTCATCTTTTATACCAGAATCAAGTATATATACTTTAATATTAAATTCATTCTTGTTGTTTTCAAACAAAGAAAGTATGGATACGCCCATTATTTCGGCAAAATTGTCATCGCTTGCATAAACTATATTCATGATCTTATTAAATAAGAGGGTTATGAGTCCATAGCTCTAACGATTGAAATAAACGATGTAAAAGCACTATATCCACCATCCAATTTGCCATCATTGCTAAAAACGACTTTTTAAATATAACAAAAAACTTACAATTTGTTTTATGAGATATGAATTTTGTTTAAAAATTCACATTAAATTGAATGATTTTTCAGCTATCTGGCATATTATTATGTTTTTGAATTGTTATAGAAAATTCGGCAAGTTAAAAAACTATTTAATGGCCAATGCTGCGGTTAAAAGTTCCGGAGAAACACCATTTGAGCGCAAAAATTTTTCAATTTTCTTATCTCGAGCAGCAAATTTAGCTTTTGCTTGTTTTGCTCCTTGTTTCAGGCCCTTTTCCATGCCTTTTTCCATGCCTTGGGCAAGACCTTTTTCCATGCCTTTCTCCATGCCCTTTTCTAGACCACGTTTCATGCCACGACGCATTGCTTTTGCTTCTGCTTTTAGCATTTCATCTGCCAAAATTGCTCTGTCTGCATTGGTATCGAACATAGTTTTCTCCATATTTTTTAAAAATTTGGGTTTTACATTACTCACGCGCAAACGTTCTAATGCTTTAGTAAGCAACGAATCCCGTGTTCCTACTACCTCAAGTGGACCCTTACGTAAAAGCTTTAGCCAAAAATCTTCGTGTGATTGTATGTTTCGGCGAAGTTTGGCAAACTTTGGCAAGTCAACTATAATATACTTATTTTTAGGGAAGATCGGTCGAGCGTTCTTGCCCTTGATATCGTTTTCGCTATAAACAGTCCATACATCTTTGTAAATATTTTTCTGCTTTAAAATGTTAAAATTGCAAAGCCAAATAGAGACTGTTTCCGGTATTTCATAGTAATGCGTAGATTTTTCTTTTTCCGAATACTCTAGAAAAGTTTCTGATTTATTATAGTCATATTTGCCTCTAAGAATTTGATAGGCGTTGTAAAGTTGAATTCGATCATAAAAGAATGGGTGTTGACGATTTTGTAATTCAATATTGATAAATCTATTATCTTTTGTTTTAACCCATACATCTAATTTCATTGGTTTATCGCCAGGCATGAATACATCTATGTATTTTTCAAACTCATACGAAAGATCTGTAATTTCATGTTTATAATCAAGTTCTAAAATACTATTTAAAAAATCGCGGATAAGTTCTTTGTCGTCCATTAAGGCGCGGAATGTTTCTGGATAAGTCGGCAAAAGAAATTCTTCGCCAGCGGCATTCCTTACAATGTAAGGTTTATCGCTTGTTTGGGTGGTTGCTACAAGGCGTTTTTTCTGATTTTTCATAGTGCGGATTCCTTAAATAAAAAAACATCCAAATGATTTTGGATGCGGCGCACTATTCGGGAATTGCAGCAGAAATGTAGCTTATGTGAAAATCTTGGCAAGGGAAGGTTTGTAAAAGTATTGCAAAATGTAAGGTTTTGCTAGTAAATAGCCATTAAACACGAGGCCACTCAATATGAGAACTTGTTGTTAGATCGCCACACTACGTTCGCGATGACAACTTGTTTTTAGATGGCTTCATTTCATTCGCCATGACAATCCTGAACTTGTCATTGCGATGGAACGTAGTGACAGAAGCAATCTCATTGCAAGCAACACTTGTTTTTTTTGGATTACTTCGCTACGCTCGTAATGACAAAAAACAAGATCGCCACACTGCGTTCGCGATGACAACTCTCACTACATACACCATGACAATTTCCTCTGCCTGGACTGGGGTTGCGCCCTGCCTTGGCAGAGGAAATGTTGGCAGCCTGCTTCGCTTGAATGCTAGGAACGGAGATTCAGAAATAGAGGGGCAAAATACAATGTTCTGGACAGCTACTCCAATTGAAGATTACGATAGAGCTTGGGGAATAAATATTTATCATTGGCGAATAACTATTGACATAGGTGGCCGTGGAAAATCTTGGTCAACAGGTTATTTGCGCTGCGTAAAAAACTAATACAAACTAAATAAACCTATTGATTACTCAATAGGTTTATTTATATTAAGGAGAAAGAAAAACATTTACGTTTGTACATAACGTAATCTGCCCAAAAGTAAAACCAGACGAATCAAAAACATAAAACACCCAACTCTTATCTGTTAGTATTTTATATAAAATCAACTAAAAAAATCACATTTTGTTTGTAAATTTTTAGATACTTTTGAAAGTTTTAAACAGAAAAAGCTGTGTAACTACTTTGAAAAAGTCATTAACAAAGTACCAATAACCATTAAACAAAGACCTGTAAATGCTTTTTTTGAGAGTTTTTCTTTAAAAACAAAAAATGAAAAAGCTATGCTAACTAAAATGCTCAATTTGTCTATTGGTACAACAATACTGACTTCTCCATTCTGGATTGCATAATAAAAACAAAGCCATGAAGCACCTGTTGCTAAGCCAGATACTAAAATAAAAGCCAATTCATTCTTTTTTATTTGAGATAGCCCTTTGTGTTTTTTTCTTAAAAGCACAATTCCCCATGCCATCACAAGAACAACAATGGTGCGAATGGCTGTTCCTAAATTAGATTCAACGCCTGTAATACCCACTTTTGCTAAAATAGAAGTCAAGGCCGCAAAAATAGCTGAAAAAAGAGCGTATAAAAGCCAAATTCTTTGGGAAGAAACATTTTCTCCTTGTTTTTTTTCAACCATTAAAAAAACTCCTATTCCCAAAATAGTCGTTGAAATTATTTTGAATAAGAAATTGCTAGTTTCTCCAAAACAAATCATGGCAAGTAAAACCGTAAGAATAGTGCTTGATTTGTCAATAGGGACAACTTTATTTACGTCTCCTACAGATAACGCTTTGAAATAGCAAATCCACGAAGCACCTGTTGCTAAGCCAGATAAAACAAGAAATAATAAGGATTGGCTTGAAATATTGTAAATCGATTCAAAAGACCCGACTACAAAAACCATAATCCAAGAGAAAATCAAAACAACTATGGTTCTTAAAGCCGTTGCCAAATCAGAATCCGTATGCCGAATTCCACATTTTGCAAGAATTGACGTTACTCCAGCAAAAAATGCCGAAAGAACAGCCATAAGAATCCACATAAATTAAGCCTCTAGAAAAAATTCAATATTAAAAAGATAACAATAAAAAAAGACCGGTTTTACCCGGTCTTAGATTATTTACTTTATCTGTATTTTTCTTAACAAGTTTCCAACCTTTAAGAGGTAGAACCCTGAATTTCCAACAGAGATAATGGTATTGCCAGCGTTTAAAGTTCCTGTTTTTACAATTCTACCCTGTAAGTCTAACAAAGTAAAATTCGTTTTCAAAGAACTTGTATGCACTACAATATTTTTCCCTTGAATTTCTGTTTTTAAGTTAACATTTAAAACAATGTTTAAACTTTTTGACGAACCAGATTCTGGCACTGGGATAGAAATATAATCTATATCAACGTAACCCCAGCTTGGTTTAATGCTAATGGTGTTTGCACCTGCTTTAAGAGAAAGTGGTATTTCTAAACTTTCAAACGCAGCAGCAGCTCCACCTAAATTGCCTTCAATCGTTACTGGGAATTCTTGCGATTTTACTTTTACATCGTTTACATAAATGTCTTGTGTTTTTGCATTATTTGCCGAATTATTATAGCGGAAAGTTACTTTGTATGTATCTGCTTTTGGAACATTTACATTAAATGTAATTACGCCTTCTTTTTTGGTGAGCAAGTAGTAACCACCAGAAGCTTCTGCGTGGGCTTGCTTGATACAATCTGTATTGGTGGCAAGTTCTGCTTCATAGACTTCTGATTTTATTGTAGTTGAACCTGTTTCTGGTACTGGGACTGCAATATAGTCTATATCAACATAACCCCAGCTTGGTTTTATGCTAATGGTGTTTGCACCGGCTTTAAGAGAAAGTGGTATTTCTAAACTTTCAAATGCAGCAGCAGCACCACCTAAATTGCCTTCAATCGTTACTGGGAATTCTTGCGATTTTACTTTTACATCGTTTACATAAATGTCTTGTGTTTTTGCATTATTTGCCGAATTGTTATAGCGGAAAATTACTTTGTATGTATCTGCTTTTGGAACATTTACATTAAATGTTATTACGCCTTCTTTTTTCGTAAGCAAGTAATAACCACCAGAGGCTTCTGAATGAGCTTGCTTAATGCAATCTGTATTGGTTGCAAGTTCTGCTTCATAAACTTCAAGTTTTGTTGAAGTTGAAGAATTTCCAGATTCACTAGAACTTGAAGAAGGCGGAATTTCGCTTCCTAATTTATTTGAATCTAAAGCATCAAAATCCGTATTTGAATAAGTGATTGGCGCAGATGGAATTTTGAACAATTCTTCGCAATCATTACGGACGTCTTTGATTTCATTTACAATAGAGTTATCGGCTTCAAAACACTGATTTTGATCGTTTGCACTATTATCACACCACCCATTTTGAGCATAACTATCGGCACTAACAGTATAACCAACAGCGGTCTCGTATTTACCAATATTAGAATAACTACTTCTTGGAGCCACTTCTTCTACAAAATACTTGAAATTTGGGTTATAATAAGGCAAACTTGTATTTTTTGCATCATACATGTGGTTTCCAGAAACAACCCATTTAACGCCTTTCATATCTATGTAAGCATCGTCATAATCAGGAGCGCCGGCTTCAGTTGCAAGCCAATCTGCAATAAACATATTGCCTTGAATTAAACCGCCTACGGTACCTTCTTTAATATCTATGTTTTCTGCCGTAGTTGCTTTAATGACATTACATGTAATTTTCGTGTCATTTACACGCCAGTCATAACTGCTTTTACGATATTCAGATGCGTTTGCCCCCCAATAGCCAGCTGATTTTTCGCTTTCTAAAGAAGATGCCCAATCCCCACCATAGGTTCCGACATAAATACCTTCACCATATTTTCCCGTGTGAGAACCAGAACCATGAATCAGGTTTCTGTTAATTATTACTCGTTGGCTACTATCACGAACGTGAACAATTTCTGTTCCGGTATCATGGATATGGCAGTCTTCAATAATCACATCATTTGCATGATCGACCATTACGGCTTTGCCAAATGTTTTGATTTCAATATTTTTTAAGATAACAAAATCGCCTGTGACATGTATGCCATAATCAGAATAACCAGGACCTTTCAAAACTGGCGGATTTGAAGGATCACTGCCTGCAAAAACAATCGGATTGTCTTTTGTGCCATTCGCTCCAATCCACAAATAACCATTATCCTGGCCTAAATGGTTAAATGTATCATCTGAACGCATTGAGCTTGTAAATGCATAATCGCCAGGAGCAATCCAGACTGTATCCCCAGCTTTTGCATTTTTTGCAGCTTCAATTAACGAAGAAACGTCTGAGACATTTATCTCGCTAGCCGAAGCTGAAATGGAACTAATCAAAAAAGCAACTCCAAAAGTGAACTTTTTTGAAAAAGTATTTTTTAATCCTACACCCATATATACCCTACCTTATTTGTGTGTGTGTTTATGTTAGTTTAGTTCTTGCCCATTCATAAAGTCCTAGTGAAAGTGCTACTGAAGCGTTATAAGAATGCGCTTCTGGTTTCATTGGAATGCGAAGAATTGCATCGCATTGTTTGCGAATAAATGGAGGAATACCAACATCTTCTCCACCAACAGCTAAAACAACTTGATTTGAAAATTCATAGCCCGCTAAATTGGTTTCGGTGTCGGCATCAAGCCCTAAAACCTGATAGCCTGCTGTACGCAATTCACTTATCGTGGCTTCTAAATTTTCTGGCCTACATATCCGCATTTTATCTAAAGCTCCGGCAGATGTTTTAGCAACTGTTGGAGTTATGCCACACATGCCTTTTGCTGGTAAAAGCAATAAATCAACCCCAAGACCAAGAGCGGAACGAATACAAGCTCCTAAATTTCTTGGGTCTTCGATATTGGTTGCTACTGCAATTAATTTCTGTTCATTTTTTCGTTTTGCATCTAAAAATTCTGCACAAATTTCATCCCATTTTAAAAGCGTTTTTTCATTACAAAGAGCAACGATTCCTTGATTGGGCTTGGCATAAGAATCTAGGATTCTCGCTTCAACCTGTTGGACATGCACATGTAATTTTTTAGCTTGTTTTTGTAACGCATAAAGTCTTGAATCGCCTGAATTCTGCTTAAACAGAATTCTATGTACGCGCATTGGTTCTTTTTCAAGAAGTTCTCGCACTTCACGAATTCCACCAACAGCAACTTGTGGCAAAGACCCTTCATCACTCATAGCAACAGCTACTTCAGACGCTTTGGGACGCCTTTCATTATCATTTCTAAAATATTTTTTTTGCTTATTAAACATTTTAAATTTCTTCTGTTATTTTTTTTCAAAAATAATAATTTCATTCATGAAAATATCATGTGGTTTAACTTGTAAAGGGGTTTCTGATACTTGTTCTAAATAACAAACGCCTATTTTAAAAGATTGTGGGTGTTGGGCTAAAAATCGATCATAATACCCCATGCCATGCCCATAACGCGCACCATCTAAAGAAAATTTTGTACCAGGAACAAGAAACACCGGAATTTCACCTTGATATTTGGGTAAAGTTTCTTTAGGTTCCATAATGCCAAACTTTCCTTTTTGTAAATCTGACTCCAAAGAATTTACTTGAAAAAAGTCCATTTGGCTAAAAGACAATGAACGTGGTAACAACAACCTATTTTCACTAGCCCAGATTTTTAAAGCACTCGTTATATCAGGTTCGTTTACCATCGGATAAAAAGCCGCGATAACTTTTGCTTGACAGATAATAGAATGTTCTAGAAGCTTTTCCAAACTTTTCATTTGCAAAATTTCTATTTCCTAATTTTTGCCCAAAATGTTGAAATAATTTTTGGCAAATAACGAACTCCTGCTAAAAGCATAAACAAAAGTATTATTAATAGAATTTGCGTTATTGTCATAGTGTGGAGTCTCCTATGTTTTCTTTTAAGATTTCATTCCAAATAGTTTGTTGCCATGCCATAAGCCCGGCTTCATTATAACGTTTAGACCAATCGTTTTCAACTGGCAAACTTAAAGTTATTAACTGGGTTCTATTACCAAGCATAGCGGCATCTATATTTAATTGCTCTGCTTTTTTATCACGCCAACATTTTAAGGCTAAAAGGAGGTCTGCATCAGGAACTACAGATGGCGGTTCTGGCCTTGGATCTTTTTTTGGCCATTCTTCTACAGGAACTTTCATCGCTTCTTGAAGCGTGTATTCAAAAGAATCAAGAATTTCTCCAGAAAGTCTACGAGGAAGTCGTGGTAAACGGCTTAAATCTAGTTCTGGAAACGTAGAACTTGCTGCCCGAACAATAGCAAGCATTAAATCCGGGGGCAATATTTTGTAAGGCGGTTTGTCTAACTTTTCTGCTTCTTGTTCTCGCCAATTAAATAAAGCTCGTAATAAATTAAGGCTTCTTGGCGGTAAATGTTTTGAACCTGTTATTTTCCAAGGTTCTTCTTTAGGCAAAGGAATTTTTTTTGCATGTTCTACTAATTGCAAACAAATTTCTGCATGCCATAACATTCTGCCACAAGCTATTAACTCTTCTCCAAGTTTTGCGGCTAGTTCATGCAAATAAATAGTGTCATGAACCGCATAATCTTTCATGTCTTCTGGTAAAGGTCTAATAGTCCAATCTGCTTTTTGGTTGTCTTTTTTTAAAGTTATTCCAAAATATTCTTCAACTAAACTAGACAAGCCCAAGTGTTCTTTTCCAAGTAATTTTGCTGCCATCATTGTATCAAAAACTAAACGAGGGACAAAACCATATTTTTGAAAAAGTAATCGCAAATCGTAATCAGCACCATGCAAAAGGAGAATTTGCATTGCCTTTGTTTTAAATATTTCTGAAATATCTAAATCTGACAATGGGTCTAAAAGCCAATTAGAGTCTCCGACAGTTATTTGAATTAAACACAAACGTGTTTTGTAATGGTACATGGAATCGGCTTCGGTATCAAGAGCGGCCATATCATAAAGTTCAAGGCAATCTAGTAACTGCCTTAAAGTTTCTGGCGAATCCACCATTGTATAATTCAAATTCAATTCCACTTTGTTAAATCTAGAAAAGAGAATAAAAAAGCGTTCTCTTTTTTTTAAAGTAAGTAAAGAAAAACATTGCTTTGAAGTAAAAACTAATTTTCCTCTATAATTTGTAGATGTTCTCATTGAAAACGAACTTGCTAGACCCTTTGTTTTTAAACTTGCATAATGTTCTTGTCACTTACGGCGGAACTTGCTTTATCGCAAACTATCCCAAAAGAATAAAATTTCTGTTCTTATTAACCTAAACACAATTGAATTTTTCTAAATTCACCCGCATGAAAAAGACATCTCTTACCGGAATTAAACCAACAGGAACGCCCCATTTAGGTAATTATCTCGGAGCGATTCGCCCTGCCCTTGAACTTTCTAAAAATTACGACACCGTTTATTTTATCGCTGACTACCATGCTTTGACTACGGTTCAAAATGGTGCTCAAATGCGTGAAAATATTTATAAAGTCGCAGCAACTTGGCTTGCTCTTGGTTTAAATCCAGAAGAAGGTTTATTCTACAAACAAAGCGACATTCCTGAAATTTTTGAATTAAGTTGGGCATTAAGTTGTTTTACCCCAAAGGGTTTTATGAACCGTGCTCATGCTTATAAAGACAAGGTCGCAAAAAATATGGCAAATGGCGAAGATCCAGATGCCAATGTAAACATGGGGCTATACGGCTACCCTTGCTTAATGAATGCCGATATTTTAATGTTTAAAGCAGACATTGTCCCTGTCGGAAAAGATCAAAAGCAACATGTTGAATTTGCTCGCGATATAGCCATTCGTTTTAATAAACATTTTGGAAAAGAAGTCTTTACGGTTCCAGAACCTGTGATTCAGGAATCTACCGATGTAATTCCAGGGCTTGATGGCCGTAAAATGAGCAAGTCTTACGACAACATCATTGACATTTTCCTTGAAAGCAAGGCTCTCAAAAAGAAACTCGGTAAAATTGTTACCAATTCTCAAGGAATTGAAGAACCTAAAGACCCTGATTCTTGCAACGTATTTAAGTTGTACAAACTTTTTGCAACTCCAGAACAAACTGACGCTCTTGCTGCTCGCTATCGCGCTGGTGGCATGGGCTGGGGGCACGCAAAAGCAGAGCTTCAAAATGTTTTAGAAGAACAACTTGGACCTGCTCGTGAAAAATACTTCCACTTGTTAAACCATACTGAAGAAATCGATAAAATTCTCGCCTACGGAAAAGAAAAAGCAAGAATCCGCTCCAAAGAAATGATGGATATCGTTCGCGAAACTCTTGGAACTTTTTAATACTTTATTTAAACATAAAGCGTTCCTTTTTAAAAGGAACGCTTTTTTTTAACGAGAATTTGGAAGTAGGCATAAACCGCAGCAAGTATATTTAAAAAGTATCACTTAATAGCCAAAACTGCATTTAAATTTTTCCGAATAGCTCCTGAACTTGTGCGCACCTCTTGTCACTTGCGAAGCTACTTGCTCGCACCTCTTGTCATTACGAGCCGTGCAGAAAGCACGGCGTGGCAATCTACTCGCGATCGTAACTTGTTTCTACACTTGCCGCAAGTTTCTTATCACTTGCGAAGATACTTGCTCGCACCTCTTATCATTACGAGCCGTGCAGAAAGCACGGCGTGGTAATCTCCTTGCCATGACAACTTGCCAACAGATGGCCGCGTCGTCTTAAAAGACTCCTCGCCATGACAACCTATTTTTACACTTGCCGCAAGTTTCTTATCACTTGCGAAGATACTTGCTCAAGGACCATGCATTGCGATGGAACGTAGTGACAGAAGCAATCTCTTTGCAAGCAACACTTGTTTTTGGATTACTTCGCTATGCTCGTAATGACAAAAGCCAAGATCGCC
>JAGBSH010000020.1 GCA_017631885.1 Fibrobacteraceae bacterium | reverse complement strand
GCGAGGCTCAAAGCCTCTCGCCATGACAACCCTACACTTGCCATGCGACTCTTGTCATTGCGATGGAACGTAGTGACAGAAGCAATCTCTTTGCAAGCAACACTTGTTTTTGGATTACTTCGCTATGCTCGTAATGACAAAAGCCAAGATCGCCGCACTGCGTTCGCGATGACAACTTGCTACCAGATGGCCGCGAGGCTTAAAGCCTCTCGCCATGACAAGTTGCCGTGACTCTCGCTTGTTGAGTGTTAATCTTCTTCAACAGGAACTTTAGATTCTTGTTTACGTTTATGTGGATCAAGAGTTACTTTACGCAAGCGAAGAATTTCTGGAGTGACTTCAATACATTCATCATCGTTGATAAATGTTACGCATTCTTCAAGCGTTAAACGGCGGTATGGCGTCAATTGAATATTGTCATCAGAACCAGAAGCACGCATATTAGTTAAGTGCTTTCCTTTAGTCACATTAACAATAATATCAACATTACGGTTGTGTTCGCCGACAATCATTCCTGGGTAAACTTCTGCACCAGGACCAACAATCATATAACCGCGGTCTTCTAATTTAGAAAGCGCATAACTTGCCGTTTCGCCAGCATCTTTTGCAATAAGAACACCATTTATGCGAGTTGGAATTTCGCCTTTGTAAGGCTGGTATTCAAGGAACAAAGATTGAGAAACGGCGTAACCTTTAGAAAGCGAAAGGAGAACCGGACGCACACCAATCAAACCGCGGCTTGGCACAATATATTCTAAGAAAACGCGATTGTTATCGTCTTGGAACATATTGGTCATTTCGCCTTTTCTTCGGCCTAATTCTTCAATAACTGGTCCACTATAATCGGCCGGAACTTCTACTTTAAAAGTTTCCATAGGCTCAAGAAGTTTTCCATTTTCATCTTTTTGGAAAATAACTTGTGGGCTGCCAATAGTGAATTCATACCCCTCGCGGCGCATGTTTTCAACAAGAATAGTTAAATGCAAAATGCCACGGCCAGAAACTTTGAATGTACTTGCACCATCAACTTTTTCAACTAAAAGAGCCGGGTCTGCCATGTGAGCGCGTTCAAGACGTTCTAAAAGATGGCTTCCAGTTAAAAATTTTCCACCGTATTTTCCAGCTAGTGGAGAAGTGTTTACAGTGAACAGCATAGAAATCGTTGGCGGGTCAATGTGAATTCTTGGCAATTGAACCGGAGAACTTGTTGAAGAAAGAGTATCGCCAATATCAAAGTAATCAAGCCCAGCAATGAGAATTATATCGCCAGGTCCTGCTTCTGTTACTGGTTGTGGAGTAATGCCATCGTAGCGAAGAATCTTTTGCAAGCGAACGTTGCGGAAAGTTCCATTGGCTAAAGATTGACTTACTGTTAAATTGGGTTTAAAAATACCTTCTTGCACGCGACCAACAGCTAGTCTTCCAAGAAAATCAGAATATTCTAAAGAAGTAATCTGTAAAAGCGGAGCGTTTTCGGGGTTACCTTTTGGCGCTGGAATCCTTTCAAGAATCAAATCCATTAAAATTCTGAAATCGCCATCGGCATCGTCTATTTCTTTACGGCAAATTCCTTTTCTACCGCTACCGAAAACATGAGCAAAATCAAGTTGTTCTTCGTTAGCATCTAATTCACAGAACAAATCAAAAACTTTATCTAAAGCAAGGTGTGGGTTACAACCATCTCTATCAATTTTATTAACAACAACAATAGGAATAAGGCCAAGTTCAAGAGCTTTTTGAGTCACAAAACGGGTCTGAGCCATAGGCCCTTCAAAAGCGTCAACAACAAGAAGCACTCCATCAACTGTTCCAAGAACGCGTTCTACTTGTCCACCAAAATCGGCGTGCCCCGGAGTATCAACAATATTAACTCGATAACCTTTATAATTTACATTGGCATTTTTCGAAAGAATAGTGATACCGCGTTCGCGTTCAAGGTTGTCTGAATCCATTACGCGTTCATCAACTTCTTCATTTTCGTGAAAAGTGCCGCATTGTTTTAAAAGTTGGTCCACAAGAGTTGTTTTCCCGTGGTCTACGTGTGCGATAATGGCAACGTTTCTGATTTTGGATGTATCCATAAAAAATCTCAATATAAATAAAACTTTCGGCGCAAATTTAGTAAAAAAAAGACTTTTGAAAAAGGGCATAAATAAATGAGGAAAGAAAAATACAATCTTCTTTAAAGCAATGCTTTATTATATTTGCGATATGGAAGAAAAGAAAACATATCGTGAGTTAGAAATCGGAGAAATTCCTTGCCCCAAAGATTCCTGTGAAGGCATTTTGGTTGTTAATCCAGACAATAGTTATAAATTAACTTGTGATCATTGTGGTTTTATTTTGGAGGAATCGTGAGTTTCTCTGCTTTGCAAAAAGCGTATTCCGATCATTCTAGAGTTTGGGAATTGAATCATTGGGTGTATCCAGTAATTAGTCGCCGTGCAGGTGGGCTTTCTATAGGAATCAATTTAAACCTAGATAAAAGTTGTTCTTTTCGTTGTGCGTATTGTCAGGTAGACAGAACCATTCCAGGAAAATCTTTAGCACTTGACCTTAATTTACTAGAACAAGAAATTCTTTCTTTAATTGAAGAATACAAAAAAAATGGACTAACTGGGTTTTCCAATTTTAAAGAAATAGCCGAAGAAAAACGCCTTATACGAGACATTTGTCTTTCTGGAGATGGTGAATCAACATTAGTGCCAGAATTTAAAGAAGTTTGCCAGTTAATGTTAAAAATCCAAAAGCAGTTTAGAGAATACCCTCTTCAATTGACTTTGATAACAAATGCAACGCATTTGCAATTCCCTAAAGTTCGTGAAGGTCTTTCTTTATTGACTTCTTTCCGAGGGGAAATTTGGGGAAAACTTGATGCCGGAACAGATGCTTGGTTTAGGCAAATAAATGGTTCTTCTATGTCATTAGAAGTCATTCAAAACAATCTAGAAATGACGGTGAAAGATTTTCCAATGCAAATCCAGACGATGCTCTGTAAAATAGGGGAGAATTTTCCGTCACAAGTAGAAATTGACGCTTATTTGAAACGTCTTGAAAAAATATATTATGCCGGGAAAGAAAATTTTAAAGGCGTTCAGCTTTATGGAGTTGTTAGACAAACGGCTTTAGACACGGTCTCTGCGTTGCCAAAAGATTTTTTAGAAAATGTCGCTGAACAAATCAGGAATTCACTCCCTGTTTGTGTGAATGTTTTTTGATTATCTTGGTGGAATCACTAAAGCAGCGAGAGCTAATTCCTGAGTTGTTTTGGTTGGGTATTTATCGCTTTTAAATTCGTAATCAAGTTCGGCAAGGCGTTTGATTAGCCTGCAAAGCAAAGGTTTTCCCCAGTTCATAGCTTTTCTAGGTTCGTTATTTAATTTGAGAAAAATATATTCATTGATATGTAGTGCTTTTGCGATATCTTCGCCTCTCATATTTTGTTCAAGCATTGTGGCTATATGAAGCAATTGCACGGCGTAGTTAAAAAGCTGACTGACAATAACAATGGGTTCAATTTTTTGTTCTTCAATGAGCTCATGTAATTTTTTCACATAAGCTTCTGGATTTCTATCGCCAAAAAATTTGTTGATTTCAAAAGCTTGCATTTTACGGGTTGGAACAATAAAGCTTTTGACAATATTTTCTGAAAAAGCTGGAATGTTGGGATTTAAAAAGAGAATATTTTTTAACTCGGACATGATTTTCCAAGTGTCATTCCCAATAGCTTCTGCTATGTAAGCGCAAGCATTTCTATCAATATTTTTATTGAAATGCTTTTTGCAATTTTCCATAATCCATTCAGGAAGTTTATAATCTTTTGGTAAATCAAATGTTTCGGCTTTAAGCTTTATGGTTTTAAGAGCCTTGCCGATAGTAGAAGTGGCTTTTAATGATTTAAACTCCATGAGTAAAGAGCAATCAGGGTTTCGGCTAAGCCATTCGGCAAGAAGCTTATTTTCTGATTCTTTTAACTCATCGGCTTGGCGAAGGATAACTGTTTGTTCTTCAGAGAACATAGAAACAGTATCACAGGCTTCTATAATAGCTTCAGCAACAGAAGGAATTTGTGGGTCGGTTGCATAAATAGTTTTGTAGGCCATAGGGTCGTTTATACTTTCCCCTAAAGCCTTTTTTAAAAAAGCCTCTATTGCTAAATTCTTAGAAAAAAAATCTTCGCCAGTAATGACCGAAATCATAAATTACTTGTAATCAAGAATTTCTAGCCGATTTATGCCTTTTGGGGTGCTGTATTCTACAACATCTCCGCGAGTTTTACCGATAAGAGCTGCGCCAAGCGGGCTTTTAAAACTGATTTTACCATTAAAAACATCAACACCTTCTGGAGAAACTAGTTGGTAGACTAGTTCTTTTTTGGTTTTCAAATTGCGAACAGTAACTGTTGCACCAAATTTAATGGTTGCAGAATTAGAATCAAAAGCAATAATTTGAGCCGAAGAAATCTGGTCTTCAAGAACAGGAAGTCTTGCATCAATTTTGGCAAGCATTTCTTTTGCGGCATGGTATTCCGCATTTTCGCTCAAGTCACCTTGTTTACGGGCTTCTTCAAGTTCATCCACCACGCGAGGACGGTCGATTTTCTTAAGTTTGTTCCATTCAGCGACGAGTTGGTCGTAAGTTTCTTGTGTTACAGGTATCTTTTTGTCCATACTCCAAAGTTACATTTTTTTATAAAATGCTTGTGTATGAGCTGTAAAAAAAATATGTTTGTATAAACTATTTAGGAGACTCTATGTATTCTATTTTGAAAAATGGCGGTGTTTGTTCCCCAAAAGGATTTTCTGCTGCAGGTATTTCTGCAGGAATTAAAGTTAGTGGAAACCCGGATATGGCACTTTTAAAGAGTGAAAAGGCAGCGCGTTGTTTTGCTGTTTTTACTACAAATAAAGTAAAAGCCGCTCCAGTACTTTATGATAAAGCTGTTTTGGAACACGCTCATTTTGCTTCAGCTGTAGTTGTCAATAGTGGTAATGCCAATGCTTGCACCGGCGAAAAAGGATATGAAGATGCAAAGAATATGGCAGAAATGGTTGAAAACGTATTGAACCTTACGCCGCATAGTGTGCTTGTTTGTTCAACGGGGGTTATTGGGCATTTGCTTCCTATGGATAAAATCGAAGCAGGAATCCCGCGTTTGGTCGAAGGCTTGCACGAAAACGCTTCTGAAGAATTTGGTAGAGCTATTTTAACAACTGATTTAGCTTTAAAATCAATGGCTGTAGAAATCCAAACTGAAAAAGGAACTATTACAGTTGGTGGCGCTTGTAAGGGGAGCGGGATGATTCACCCGAAAATGGCTACAATGCTTGCATTTATTACTTCAGATATTGCATTGCCAATAGATTTCTTTGCAACGTTTAGAGAAAAAATTAGCGATTCATTTAATGCTATAACTGTTGATGGTGATACAAGCACAAATGATACTTGTATTATGCTTGCAAATGGCGTAAGTGGAATCCGTTATGAAGATTTGAATGTTTCAGAACAAGAAGAATTTTGCCTTGCTCTCGAAATCGTTATGAAAGAACTGGCTAAATCAATTGTGCGTGATGGCGAAGGCGCTACAAAGCTTATAGAACTTCGAGTTGAAAAAGCAGAATCCCATGAAGAAGCGTTAAAAATGGCACGCTTTATTGGAACAAGTAATTTGGCAAAATGTGCCATGTTTGGCGAGGACCCTAACTGGGGTCGTATTCTTTCGAGCGCCGGCTCAAGTGGCTGTAATATGGTCGCAGAGCACACTGACCTTTATTTTGGCGATGTGCAAGTGCTTTCAGGTGGGCGTCCTGTTGAATGTGATACCAATGCCTTACATGCAGTAGTTCGTCAAAAAGAATACCAAGTTCGTTTGGTTTTAAATATAGGGAATGCTTCGGCAAGTGCATATACTTGCGATTTAAGTTATGACTATGTAAAAATCAATGCAGAATACACAACCTGATTTTTTATGAAACCAATTGAGAAATATTCATCATTTTATTTTGTTGGTGTCGCTGGCGCTGGCATGAGTGCTATTGCACAATATTTGTCGGGCAAAGGTTTTAAAGTTGCTGGCTCAGACAGACAATTTAAAACGAATGGCTCTAAAGTCCAGAAACAACTTGAAGATGTTGGTATTGAATGTTTTCCAGATGATGGCTCTGGCGTAGAAGCAGGAATTTCTGTGATGGTGGCGAGTACTGCTATTGAAGAATCGCACCCAGCATTTCAAAAGGCAAAAACTTTAGGAATACCTGTAAAACATCGTAGTGAAATTCTTGCTGAAATAGCGCTTTCTTGTAAAACAATAGCGGTTAGTGGCACAAGCGGCAAAAGTACCGTGACTGCTATGATTTACCATGTGTTAGATTGTGCAGGGCTTTCTCCTTCTTTGATTACTGGGGCAGGGCTTGTATCTTTAGAACGCTTAGGGAAAATCGGAAATGCTGTTGCTGGAAATGGTGAATGGCTTGTGATTGAAGCCGATGAAAGTGATGGCTCACTTGTTCGTTATTTTCCAGATATTGGAATCATTCTCAACGTGGATAAAGACCATAAAGAAATTTCAGAATTAGAAGAAATTTTCCAAAAATTTTCTGAAAATATAAAAGAACGCAATGGTGTTTTATTTGCTAACGGGGATAATCTTCTTGCCGCAAAATATGTTTCTAATCGGTTGAATCTTTTTGGAAAAGAACAATCTTATGGAGTGCAGGGTGTTGATTATCGGGTAGAAGGTTTCTCTTCTTGTTTTAGAGTTCGAAATGCTGGCGAGTTAGTGCGTTTTTGCTTGCCTTTGCCTGGAAAGCACAATATGGAAAATGCTCTCGCGGCTACTTCTGCCGCATTAAAAGTGGGCGTTAATTTGCGTGATATTGCAGAAGCCCTTTCTACTTTCCCTGGAATTTATCGCAGGCATCAAATTCTTGGAAGTTTTGGTGGGGTGACTTTAGTCGATGATTTTGCACATAACCCAGCAAAGATTGCTGCAAGTATTCGTAGTGTCCAAGGATTTACTCAAAAGCGTGTTTTGGCATGGTTTCAACCGCATGGTTTTGGACCAACGAGATTTTTGCGCAATGATTTGGTTGAATCAATTCGGGATTCCTTGCGTGAAAATGATCAAATGTTTTTTAGTGAAATTTTTTATGCAGGTGGAACGGTAGTTCGCGATATTTCAGCAGGGGATCTTTCTTCTGATTTAGAAAATGCAGGTCGAAAATCTACTTTCATTGAAAATAGAATGGAATGCGCTAAAGAAATGGTTCGTTTAGCAGAACCTGGTGATACCATTTTGCTTATGGGGGCACGAGATCCGTCTCTTGCAGATTTTGCAAAAGAAGTAGCAAAGTTACTTCAAGAACGATTTGGTAATTAAAAAGTCTTTTTAAAATGCCCTTTGCCAGCTAATAACAAGTTGTCATGGCGAACGTAGTCTGACTTGTCATGGCGAGAAACTTTTAGTCTCGCGGCCATCTGTTGGCAAGTTGTCATGGCAAGGAGATTACCACGCCGTGCTTTCTGCACGGCTCGTAATGACAAGTTCAGGATAGTCATCGCGAACGCAGTGTGGCGATCTTGGCTTTTGTCATTACGAGCATAGCGAAGTAATCCAAAAACAAG
>JAGBSH010000019.1 GCA_017631885.1 Fibrobacteraceae bacterium | reverse complement strand
CTTGTTTTTGGATTACTTCGCTATGCTCGTAATGACAAAAGCCAAGATCGCCACACTGCGTTCGCGATGACTATCCTGAACTTGTCATTACGAGCCGTGCAGAAAGCACGGCGTGGTAATCTCCTTGCCATGACAACTTGCTAACAGATGGCCACGAGGCACAAGGCCTCTCGCCATGACAAGTTGTTTTTCCGCGACACTCGCTTGCTTAAGTTTTACAGAAACCCGTTTCGCTCGGTCATGTCAGATTGCAAACAAGTTTGCATCTGCCGCGACTCTCGCTTCTTAGGTTTTAGAGAAACCCGTTGCGCTCGGTCATGGAAACTTTTTGTTGTATGCTTGATTTCGATAAATATTTTTCTACTTTTCCCTCTATTGGAGGTTTCAAATGAAAAATAAGTGTTTGCTTGTGGGTATAATCTCCATTTTTTTTATTGCTTGCTCTGAAAATAGTTCTAGTGCAAGTGAAGAATTTAACGCAGCAGAAGTTTGCCCAGAAAGTGGGCGAGGCACATTTGTTGATGAGCGCGACGGACAAGAATATAAGTATACAACCATTGGTAACCAAGTGTGGATGGCAGAGAATTTGAATTATGACATGGGGGCGACTTATGTCTTTGAACCCATCACTTGGAACTCGGTAGAAAAAAGCAACATTTACAATCAAGATTGGAACCCGGAAAATCGTTCATTTGAGTTCGTGGTTGATTCCTTGCCCGACCCCACGACAGGGAATATGTCAAATACTCGTGTTCTGTGCTTTTTCCCAGAGGACAACTGTCAGGAAATTGGGCTCGCGTACAACTGGTATGCCGCCAGTTATGCTTGTCCTGCTGGTTGGCATTTGCCCAGCGAAGAGGAGTTTGCTGAACTCATTAGCCGAATGGGTGGCGATTCTGAAGCCAATGTGCGTTTGCGTTCCACGACTGGCTGGAAGGAGCTGAATCGCGGAGAGGACCTCAATGGATCAGACGATTGTGGTTTTATGTTGTTGCCATCGGAAGCAACATACAAACCGCATATAGGTTATGTAGCTGATGCATGGTCTAGTTCAGAAGGTTCTTCTGAAGATAACGAATTAATTCTTTTTTTTAGGGTTGTTTCTTATCGAACGGATTTGAAACTACTTTATACAGACGGATATAAAAGCGATTTGAAGTCGATTCGGTGCTTAAAAGATTAGCGCTTATGCTTAAAAATCAACGGTTATTCTTCATTTCTTTCATAGCGATTATTTTTGCGTTTAGTAGTTCTTTTTCGGCAACCGCAGTTGAGCCGAGTAACAATTCCTTATTTATTCTTCTTAATACTGTTTATGACTCAAAAGCAACTTTGGAAGAAAATAAATGCTGGAATGATGACCTTAAGGACTATATTCAAAGCAAGGTTATTGGACTTAAAGGCCATGTGTATTGCGCTACTTATGAAATGTCCCAGATGTCTCCAGTTGCATATGCAAATGAATTGGCCATCTCAAACGAAAATATTTTAACGAAGGGTCCCGTATTTTAACATGGCAACTTTTAAAATAGAGGTAATCAAAATGAATAAGAAACAAGCTTTTTTCTCAATCACTCTTGCCGCGTTCTTAGCATCGTGTTCTGACGATAGCAATAGCTGGAACGCTAGCGAAGTCTGTCCAGAAAGCGGTCGAGGAACTTTTGTTGATGAACGGGATGGGCAAGTGTATAAATACACGACCATTGGCAACCAGGTTTGGATGGCTGAGAACTTGAATTATGAAACAGACTATAGTATCTGTTATGACAATGGTGATTCAGATTGCAATTTTTGGGGGCGATACTATTCTTTGCAAGAGAACAATGATGAAAATGGTAAGCTAGACTATGCTAGAGTCGATTCTGTTTGTCCCATGGGATGGCATGTACCTTCTAACGATGAATGGCTTGAGTTAATAAATGTTGTTGGAAAATTAGATGATAGAGAAACCGCGATGAGGTTAAAAAGTACAAACTTTTGGAATGAGAAAAGAGAAAGCGGTTCTGATGATTGTGCTTTTTCTTCACTTCCCGCAGGATATCTCTACTGGAATGGGGGTATTACAGATATGTTCTTGTCGGCATCATATTGGTCCTCGACAATGAAAACATCAAGTAGCGTATTTGACGTTATTATTCATTCAAGTGTATTGAATCATTTTGCTGACGCCTGGATGACGTTGCGGTGTATAAAGGACTGATTGCGTATGCGAAAAATACTTATTCTTTTTCTTTTTTTGTCGATTCCTTCTTTCGCGTTATCACTTAATCAAGTTCGTGCGGATTTAAAAAAAAATCCAATATCAGGCGATTCTATAGAGTTGAGTGTCCGTGTAAACGCCGCAGGATTACCTATGGTGACCTTGTTCAACGGAACTTGGAATGAAGGGGAGCATTCTGTAAATGTATTCGATTTTAGTCTTTCGGCAGGATGCTATCTCGTTCTCCGTCGAGGGGCCCGTATTTTAACATGGCAACTTTTAAAATAGAGGTAATCAAAATGAATAAGAAACAAGCTTTTTTGTCAATCGCTCTTGCCGCGTTCTTAGCATCGTGTTCTGACGATAGCAATAGTTGGAACGCTAGCGAAGTCTGTCCAGAAAGCGGTCGAGGAACTTTTGTTGATGAACGGGATGGGCAAGTGTATAAATACACGACCATTGGCAACCAGGTTTGGATGGCTGAGAACTTGAATTACAATGCTGATTATAGCACCTGCTATGACAACGATGAAACTAATTGTGAAATTTTTGGAAGGTTGTACTCTTTGGAAATGGATGGAGGTAATTACGGTCTTTTAGATAATGTTATGATTGATTCGATTTGTCCTCAAGGGTGGCATATTCCAAGTGGAAATGATGTTAAATTGTTAATATCAGAAATGGGGGGAAACGATAGTAAAACGGCACAAATGATGAAAAGCACGTCATTATGGGACCCGTCTACGGGGGGGGCTGGCTCTGACGAATGTGGGTTTTCTGCAAAACCAGCCGGAATGAGAAGCGGAACTGTGTATGAATCTTTATATCGAACATTCCATATTTGGACATCAAGTATGATTAATACTACTTTAGCTCAATCTCTACATATAGGAATGGTTGTTGATACATCTTTTTCATTTTCGCAAATGTCTATTCGTTGCATAAAGGATTAATTGCGTATGCGAAAAATACTTATTCTTTTTCTTTTTTTGTCGATTCCTTCTTTCGCGTTATCACTTAATCAAGTTCGTGCGGATTTAAAAAGAAATCCAATATCAGGCGATTCTATAGAGTTGAGTGTCCGCACATCTGTTTCTACAGTTGGTTCAAAGCAATCGGTCTCCGTTTTCTTTGTTCAAAAAGGGAAAAATAAAATTTATTCTGAAATAAATACCTCTTTTTTGAATCAAAGAAGTATTGTAAACGGTTCTCGGATGAAAATTATTGATTTGAATACCAATAAATTCTGGAGTGAAACGACAGAAGCAATCTCCTTGCCAGTAGATCGCCACACTGCGTTCGCGATGACTATCCTGAACTTGTCATTACGAGCCGTGCAGAAAGCACGGCGTGGTAATCTCCTTGCCATGACAACTTGCTAACAGATGGCCACGAGACTAAAAGCCTCTCGCCATGACAAGTTGTTTTTCCGCGACTCTCGCTTGCTTAAGTTTTACAGAAACCCATTTCGCTCGGTCATGTCAGATTGCAAACAAGTTTGCATCTGCCGCGACTCTCGCTTGTTGGGTTTTACTTAAATGTAAGACAAGTTCATAAAAAAATCTAAAAACAAGGTGTTTTATGTTTGCTATATTTGAGCCTTGAAAACTGGAGTTTTATTGTGAAATCAGAAATTCAAAAGCGCAGAACATTTGCTATTGTCAGTCACCCAGATGCTGGTAAAACAACAATTACAGAAAAATTCTTGTGGTATGGAAATGTTATCCGCGAAGCGGGGCATGTTAGAGCCAAATCAAACAGAAGCTATACCGTTAGTGACTGGATGAAAATCGAACAGCAACGTGGAATTTCTGTTTCAAGTTCTGTTTTGAATTTCCCTTTTGAAGGTTGCATGTTTAACCTGGTAGATACCCCGGGTCACCAGGATTTCTGTGAAGATACTTATAGAGCTTTAACTGCAGTAGATGCTGCACTTGTTTTGATTGATAGCGTAAATGGTGTGGAACGCCAAACGATTAAATTGATGGATGTTTGCCGCATGCGTCATACTCCGATTATTACGTTTATCAATAAAATGGATTTAGATGGTCGTCCTGTTTTAGACTTGTTAGATGAAATAGAAAGCATTCTAAAAATCAAAGTAGCTCCTTTTACTTTGCCAATAGGTGTTGGAAAATTATTTAAAGGCGTTTATAGCATTGCAGAAAATACATTCCATACTTTTAACAAAGAAGAAGGTAGTCAGGAAATTATTCAGATGTCTGGCCCTGATGACCCGCGTCTTGTTGAAATGTGTGGCGAAAATTGGGTAGCTCAGTTCCGTGAAGAATACGATATGGTTACAGGAGCAATGGATCCATTTGATAAAGAAAAATTCTTAAAAGGCGAAATGTGTCCTGTTTTCTTTGGGAGTGCGGTGAATAATTTTGGTGTACGCCAATTATTGAATGCTTTTGCAGAATTAGCCCCACCGCCAATGGTGCGTGTTACCGATAAACGCAACGTCAATCCAGAAGAAAATTCATTTAGTGCATTTGTTTTTAAAATCCAAGCCAATATGGACCCGAAACACCGCGATAGAACTGCTTTTTTAAGAATCTGTTCTGGAAGTTTTACTCGCGGAGAAAAAGTTTATCATTGTCGCACAGGAAGAGAAATCCGTTTAGCCGCGCCAACTGCGTTTTTGGCTAAAGATAAAGAAGTGATTGATCATGCTTATGCCGGTGATATTGTCGGTATAAATGACCCGGGTCTTTTCCGCATTGGCGATACTCTGACTGATGGCGAAAAAATGAACTTTACTGGTATTCCTGATTTTGCTCCAGAATTTTTTGCGCGTGTTACACTTTTGAATCCTTTGAAATCAAAGCAAATGGCAAAAGGTCTAGCAGAACTTTCTGAAGAAGGGGCTACACAGCTTTATGAACCTTTGAAATCTCCGATTCCTGTAATAGGTGTTGTGGGCGAACTTCAGTTTGATGTTTTAAAATATCGACTTTTAGCAGAATATGGTGCCGAAGTTTCTCTTGATAAAATTCCTGCTTATGGAATTCGTTGGGTGAGTGGCGATGAAAAAGAATTAGGCAATTTTTCTGCTGAATATGCAATGGATTGTATGCTTGATAAAGAAAGACGCTTAGTGTGTCTGTTCCCAAATGAATACCGTTTGAATTTGGCTTTAAAAAATTACGAAAAATTAAAATTTGAACAAACTTCTAGAGGATAAAAATGAAAAAGTTCTTGCTTTTCTTTTTGACTGGTTTAGCTTTTGCAGGTAAAGTTGAAATTGCTTCAATAGATGCCGCTAATTCAGGTGTTGATACGAAAACAATAGAAATGCTTGTGCGAGATGCTATTGTTCAACAAGGTGAAACATTAACGGCACAAGCCGACCGGAAATTACGTGTGAGTTTAATGCCGCTTGGTAGTTCTATTATTGTTTATGCCGAAATTGAAAATGATGGCACTATTGAAAATTCATCTAAAATGAAAGCAGAAAATCCTGATGAATTAGATGTTGTCATTGAACGCGTTGTAAAAGCGGCGTTAGCAAACACGGCTTCTACAGAAACAGAAGAAGTTGGGAAAATTTCTGAAAAGGAACAAACCGAACTTGAAGCTAGAAAAGGGACTTTTGTTTATAGACATGTTGGACTCGGTCCTTCTTTTTGGCATAATATGGATGGCGAACATCTTTTAGGGCTTGAATTGAATTATGGTCGTATTTGGGAAGCTTCTCCACAAGGAGCTATAACATTTATGGATTACAATTCAATTTCTTTTGGTGATGATTGGATTTGGCATACAACAATACTTATTGGTGGGCGTTATTATTTTAATGCTAGTCGAATATCTCCTTATTTGGGTTTAGGCTTAGGTATTGGTTTTGCTTCGGGTAGTTTTGAAGATTCTGATATCTGGGGTTTTGCTGGTGGTGTATCAACAGGTGTTGTTCTCTTTAGAACTTCAGAAACGCAATTAGAATTAGGTATTTCTTATGATTGCTTGTTAGACGGATTTGGTATTAGTGGCGCTTCTTCTAAGTTAGGTATTTTTGTTGGATTGAATTATTAAAATATGTTTTTTCATTCCTGGCTATTTATTCTTTTTGCAATTGCCGTTGTTGGGCTGTTTTATTGTTTGCCAAAAGGTTTGCCAAGGAGACTTTTACTTTTATTAGCCGGGCTTTATTTTTACGCTTGTTTTCGCCCTGAATACTTGATTTTAATGCTTGCTGTTGTTTTCATGGATTATACCGTGGCTCGTTTTATGGAAAAAACAATAGCAATAAAAAAGCGGCGTTTCTTTTTATGTTGTAGTTTGATTTTTGATTTAGGTATTTTATTTCTTTTTAAATACTTAGGCTTTTTTGAAGAAACTTGGAACGCAATATTCTCTTCGTTTTCTGGAGAAATTCATTTGCCTTCATTATTACTTCCGATGGGAATTTCCTTTTATACATTTCAAAGTTTAAGTTATGTGATAGATGTTTATCGGAAAAAAATACCAGCAGAAAAAAGCTTGCTGCAATATTCATTATATGTGACATTTTTCCCTCAATTAGTGGCTGGGCCAATTGAAAATGCAAAGCACCTTTTACCACAAGTTCGTTTTGAAGAAAAATCATTTGCGATAGAAAATTTCAAAGAAGGAACTTTTCGGATTTTACAAGGTTTTTTCAAGAAAGCGATTCTTGCCGATACTTTAGCAACCATTGCTGACCCCGTTTTTTTAAATCCACAGGATGCTTCTTCATTAATGATTCTTGTGTCTGCTATAGCTTTTGCTTTCCAGATTTATTTTGATTTTTCAGGCTATTCAGATATTGCTATAGGAACCGCTCGGTTGTTCGGCGTTCGTTTAATGGAAAACTTTAAAACGCCTTATTTAGCCCTCAATTTTTATGATTTTTGGAAACGCTGGCATATTTCATTAACGTCTTGGTTGCGTGAATATGTTTATTTTTCACTAGGTGGTTCTCGTTGTAGTTCTTTACGCCATATATTCAATGTAATGGCTGTATTTTTTGTAAGTGGATTGTGGCATGGAGCCGCTTGGACATTTGTTCTGTGGGGAATTTTACATGGATTGATTTATTTGTATGATCAACACTTTAATCAAAAAGAGAATTTTAAAATTTGGAGATGTGTTCGCACATTTACTTTAGTGACATTTCTTTTCACTTTGTTTCGAGCGCCAAATTTTTCATTATGGCTTCAATATTGGAAATCTTTTTTCGCTCACATTTTTTCTGCAGAAAGCGTGTTTATAAAATGGAGCGAATTGCTACCTTCTATGGTTTGGGTTCCTGTTTTGTTTGGTGGGGCGATTCTTCTTTTTCAATTTTTATATTCGAATAAAAATGTCCCGATTCTATTGAAGTATTTGTTGTATTTATTGCCTTTAATTTTCTTTGGTCGATTCTCTGGCCAGGGGTTCATTTATTTTCAGTTTTAACGAGGCAAGATGAATAAGCAAGAAAAAATATTTTTATGGTGCGTTCGCCTTGCAGGAATTTTTGCCGCTTTATTACTGGTGGTTTTCCTTTTAGGTCTTTACCCAGTAATGCTTTCTCCGAAAGGTGATTTGTTTCGTTTGACTTCGGTAAAAGAATTTGACGAACCATTTTTAAAACCATATCGAATCAATGAATCCGTAGTTTCTGCTAGTCCAGACGCCTCTTTGGTATGGTGGATTGGAGACTCTTTTTCGTTGGTGCAATTTGGACATAAACCATTTCCAGAACAATTTTCTGAAAAATATAAAGTTCCTGTTTTCTTTTCGCATTTTAATAATTTTAAAGCACAAGGTGGGCAAGTTTTAGAACAACTTAAAGAACTTCCGCAAGAAAAACGCCCCAAAATTTTGCTAATTGAATGTGTGGAAAGAAATTTGCCAGAGCTCGCTTTATTTTTAAATATTGAAGGCGTTGCTAATCGTTCTTTTGTTCCGCCAATTTTAAATTTACTCCGTTATCGTTTATTTATTTCAGCAACATCATCAGTCGATTTTACTTGGCGAAGATTTTTGCCTGTCTCGTATGCAAGAACTTTTTTAGATACTTATCGTTATAAATGGTATGGCGACCATCACCCATTAGCCATTCCGCATAAAGAAAATGGTTTGTCTTATTTAGAATTTGCAGATGATGATTTTAAAAATTATGAATCAGCTTCAATTGGTAATATGGTTCAAGTTTTTTCTTCTTTTTCAAAAGCGGCAAAAGAGTTGGGCGTGAATGTTTTGTGGGTAATTCCGCCTAATCGCAATTATTTTTTCCAGTATAAAAATAAAGAAGACTTTTTTGCCCGTTCTTTGTTTCAAGAAATGCAAAAGGCAAACCTGAATTATATAGATCTTCACACGCCACTTTTCAAAGCAAGAGATGCAGGAGAATCCCTTTATTGGAAAACTGATTCTCATTGGAACGAAAAAGCGGTAGAAATTTCTGTAGAAGCTTTAGAAAAAGTCCTTCAAAAAAAATTCGGTTTAGAATAAACTATTTTTTAGAGTATGAAACCTTATCTTGATTTGCTCTCAGACCTTTTGGAAAATGGCGTAAAACGCGGAGACCGCACAGGCACAGGTACTCTTTCTGTTTTTGGTCGCCAGAATCGCTATGACCTTTCAGCTGGGTTCCCATGCTTAACCACAAAAAAACTGCATTTGCGTTCTATTATTCATGAACTTTTGTGGTTTTTAAAAGGCGATACCAATATTCGTTATTTGCATGAAAATAAAGTGACTATTTGGGATGAATGGGCCGATGAAAATGGTGAGTTAGGTCCTGTCTATGGACACCAATGGCGTAGCTGGCCAACTCCAGATGGTGGTCATATAGATCAGATAGCAAATCTTGTAGAATCTTTAAAAAACAATCCAGAATCTCGCCGTCATTTGGTTTGTGCTTGGAACGTCGCCGAAGTGGATAAAATGGCTTTGCCTCCTTGTCATTGTTTGTTCCAATTTTATGTTGCAGAAGGAAAACTTTCTTGCCAACTTTACCAACGCAGCGCGGATTCTTTTTTAGGTGTTCCTTTTAATATTGCTTCTTATGCACTTTTAACTATGATGCTTGCTCAAGTCACCAATTTACAAGTTGGAGAATTTGTCCATACATTCGGTGATTTGCACTTGTATTTAAATCATGTTGAACAAGCAAAAGAACAGCTTTCTAGAACGCCAAGAGCCTTGCCTACAATGAAAATCAATCCAGATGTAAAGGATATTTTTGATTTCAAGTTTGAAGATTTTGAACTTGAAAATTATGACCCGTATCCAACAATAAAAGCACCTATTGCGGTTTAATATGCTTGTTTCTTGCATTGTAGCTGTTTCTCAAAATGGCGTGATTGGTAAAAATGGTACATTACCTTGGCGACTTTCTTCTGATTTAAAACGGTTCAAAGAAATCACAACCGGGCACCACATTATTCTTGGTAGAAAAAACTACGAAGATATTGGTCGCCCACTCCCGAATCGTGTCAATTTGGTCCTTTCGCGAAAAGAAAATTTGAAAATTGAAGGCTGTGAAGTTTTTTCTTCACTTGAAAAAGCTATAGAATTTGCAAAAGAATCTGGTGAAACGGAATGCTTTATTATTGGCGGAGCAGAAGTTTATAAGCAAGCAATGCCATTTTGTAAACGCCTTTATTTAACTTCTGTAGAAACCAGTATTGACGGTGATATTTTTATGCCATCACTTGGAGATGGTTGGGTTTTAGATAGCGAAGAAAAATTCAGCGCAGACGAAAAAAATCAGTATGCAACAACGTTTAAAGTCTTTTCAAGAAAGTGATTTTTCTTGAACTACGGATTTGATTTTTCCATTGGCGAATTTTGTGATAATCGTATCGCCTTCTTTGATTTGTTCAAGGTTGTAAATAGGCTTTCCTTCTGCATTAAGTGTGAGAGTGTAGCCTTTTTTTAGAATGGTTTCAGGGTCTCTGGTTTTTAGGCGAAGTTCTTGTACTTCAAAATGTTTATTTTCAAATTCCAGAATTTTTCTGCAACCATTTTTTAACCCTTCTTGGCTTCTTTTTAACCAAGAATGCATTTCGGAAAATATTTTGCTAGGTTCTTTCTGCAAATCCTTGATAAAAGAATCTAGTTGTTCATGTTTATGAATAAAAAGTTTTGAGATTCTTTGTTCTAAACTTGTTCTTAAAAAGCGTAGTCGCTCTTGTTCTGAAGGGATTCTTGCATGAATTCGCCCAGCAATTTCAAAAGCTAAATCTCTGATATTTTGCCATGCTTCTGTTAGTTTGTCTATTAAAAACTTAGCACAATCGGTAGGAGTTATAAAATTTTGCCAAGCGACTTGGTCTAAAAGGCATTTGTCAATTTCATGCCCTATCCCCGTTAAAACAGGTACTGGGTAATTAGCTACTGCTCTGCACAAGGCTTCGCTATCAAAATAATTTAAATCTGTTTTTGAACCGCCACCACGGACAATACAAACGACATCTAAATCTTGGTTTTGGCGTAAAGTTCCTAAAGCCGAAAGAATAGTTGTTTCGGTTTCGTTCCCTTGCATTTTAGCGTGTATTGTTGTGACTTTAAAGGCAAATCCAGATTCTTTTAATTTAGAAGTGAAATCGTGATAAGCCGCAGAATTTTCACCAGTAATTAAACCAATGTGTAAAGGTGCGTCACTTAACGGAAGCGATTTATTTTTAAATAAAAGATTTTCTTCGCGTAAGCGTTGGAGAATGGCTTCTCTTGTAAGTGCTAGTTCTCCGATTGTATAAGCTGGGTCAATATCTATTACACGGCCTTGAAATTTGCCATAAGGAACGTAAAAATCACCTTTTACAAATAACTTAACTTTTAGTTCCGGTTTTAGTTCAAATGGCTTTGATAGTGTTGCTAACTTGGCTTTTAACCTAATAAAATCAAAGCGGAATATATAAAGGGGGAGAATGGCTTGTGGTTTTACATCACCTTCAATAAAATCGGCAATACTCAAGTAAATCATTTTATCGCGTTCTTGAATTTGTGTAATAACTCCATGAACCCACGTGTCTTTAACGCGTGTATCTACAAGATTTTTAACAGCTGTCAAATATTTTGTGACAGAATAAGAACGGATAGTTTCAGACATAAAAACACTTTAAGTTGACAAAGAAAATTTAGTGAAAAAAAAGAAATAGAGTTTAAAAAAGTTTTTTTCTTTTCATTAAAATCACATTTTTTGTAAAAAAATAAAAATTACCACACGAAGTTTATTTTTGCCTTACTTTGTTGTGAAATTAAATACTATTTTCAAAGGAGAATTTTTTCAAGGAGTAAAAATGCGTAAAATCACATTGTTACTCTCGATGACTGCCTTGTTGTATATAGGTTGTTCTTCGGGGAATCCAGCGTTGCATACATTACAAATGCAATCAGAATTAGCAGGAAATGAAGCATCAAAAGCTAAAATCAAAAAAGAGTTTATTGAATACGCAAATATCCCGTTAGATTCTTCGCGTTCTTCTGAAGAAATTGGCGATGACCAATTAGCTCTTGTGCAAGCAGAATTGAGCAATTTGCGTTATCGGGTTGTTTTTGCTAAAGCAAAAAGAGAAAAAGAAAAGAAAGACAGTATTTTAGTTCAAGAAGGTTTGGCAAAAGACAAACAACGTTTAGAAGAATATAAGGCTATTCTCAAACAAGAAAAAGTGGCGAAGGAGGCTCAAAAATGAAAAAACTAGTTTTATTATTTTTGTCTTTAGGACTTGCTTTTTCTTTTGCAGCAGAGTCAACACCAGCAAAGCAAACACCTCCTAAAAAAATAGCCAAAAAACAATCTGTTCGACCAGTACAAGAAAAATCAAAAAAAGCTGCTGGTAAATTTGCAACTCGTTGTAACGAAGATTTGAATCAAGTAAAATCAACTATTCCTGTAACGTCTTATTTGGCAAATGTAACTTGGGCAGAAGCCGAAGCACGAGCAAAGCAATTAGAACGCTTTGAACAAGAAATGCCTAAGTCTGATATGTTGCCTTATTTTGCTGAAGCTTGTTCGCTTTATGTAGAACTTTTAAAACTTTATACAGAAACAGATAGAATTGAAAAAAATACAGAAGCGGCCTGGCAAGAACGCCAAACGGTTATGGAAGAAATCGAAAAAACGCAAAACGCGATTGCTGTTCTAAGAAAAGACAGTTTATCTGCTTTGCAAAATGATTTGTTAGCGGCTAAAAATCAGACTCTTGAAACTCAAGAAGAAATGAAAGAACGTGAAGCTCATGCAAATGCAAAACAAGATTCTTTATTGAAAGCATCAAAAGAAAGAGAAGCGACTCTTTTAGCACAAGCTAGTGCCCGCGAAGATTCTTTATTGAGAGCATCTAAAGAACGTGAATCTGAACTTGAAAAAGCACTTGCTGAAGAACGCGCTAAAGCAGAAGCAAGGCAGAAAGAAGCAAAGTCAAAATTGAATGAACTTCAATCTAAATTGATTCAAGTTACTCAAGACGCTCGAGGGATTATTCTTTCTATGTCAGATATTTTGTTTGATGTAAATAAAGCTTCTTTAAAACAAGATTTAAAAACAAGTCTTGCAAAAGTCGCAGGCATTTTGTCTGTATACCAAGAATTGAACGTTCTTGTTGAAGGGCATACTGATAACACAGGTTCTGAAAAACACAATATGAAACTTTCAGAACAGCGAGCTAAAAATGTGATGGATTTTTTGGTTAGTCAAGGGATTGATGTTTCTAGACTTACTTCAAAAGGTTATGGTATGACACGCCCTGTTGGCGATAACAAAACAAAAGACGGTCGTCAAAAAAATCGTCGTGTAGATTTGGTTATTCAAGATAAAGTTTTGTTGGGGAAATAATGGCAAAAAAAATATCTGCAATGGAAGTGCGTAGAAATTTCGGAGAAATTTTAGATCAGGTTCGCTTAACAGGAGAAGAATTTGTTATCGAACGGGCTGGCAAATCTTTGGCTCGTTTAGTTCCTGTATCGCAAGAAACGTCTGGTAAATTAGATTTTCGTGATATTTTGAAATTGCCTGGCGTATAAATGAAAACAATAATTTTTATAAAGGAACGTGTAATGGCGTTCCTTTTTTAATGGTTTTTACTTGAATTTTGAAATGATGTTTGGGATTTTGGAACACAGATTTTCTGTAGTTTTTCTAAATTTTCTAGCATGAAAAAAGTTTTTTTGTATGATACCACACTTCGAGATGGAAATCAGGACCGTCAAGTTAGTTTATCTCTTGCCGACAAGTTGCAAATAGCCAAGCAATTAGATGCTTTTGGAATTGATTATATTGAAGGCGGGTGGCCAAATCCTGGTAATCCTTTAGATGAAGAATTTTTTCGTGAAGTGAAAAAATTGAATTTAAAGCATGCAAAAATTGCGGCTTTTGGTAGTACACGTCGGCCAAATATTTTACCAGAAAATGATACTTTGCTAAAAACATTGGTAGCAAGTAAAGCACCAGTAAAAACCATTTTTGGTAAAAGTTGGGATTTACATGTAACAGATGTTATCCGTACAACGCTTGAAGAAAATTTAGACATGATAGAATCTTCTGTCGCTTATTTAAATGAGCATTCTGAAGAAGTTATTTATGATGCAGAACATTTCTTCGATGGTTTTAAAGCGAATCCTGAATACGCTCTTGAAACTTTAAAAGCTGCTGAATTAGGTGGGGCTTCTTTCTTGGTTCTTTGTGATACCAATGGCGGCACAATGCCTTGGGAAATAGCATCAATAATGGAAGAAGTTTCTAAAAAAGTTTCAACACCAATTGGAATCCATACCCATAACGATAGTGGTTTGGCTGTTGCAAACTCCTTGATGGCTGTTCGTGGCGGAGCTACTATGGTTCAAGGTGTTATCAATGGCTTTGGTGAACGCTGTGGAAACGCTAATTTAACAACAATTGCCGCAGACCTTCATTTTAAGATGAATGCAAAAATGACAGTGTCAAAGAAAATGGCAAAGTTACGTGCATTAAGCCTTGGTATAGATCAGGTAGTAAATTTAGGTAGCGACGTTCGAGCTCCATACGTAGGTGAAGCCGCTTTTGCTCATAAGGGTGGCGCACATATTGATGGCGTTATGAAAGTGTCAAGAAGTTTTGAACATATTGACCCGCATAGTGTTGGTAATAATCGTGTTTTTGTCACAAGTGACCAAGCCGGCGGTTCTTTGGTTGTTGAAAAACTTCAAGCCATTAAACCTGGTATTGATAAACGTGACCCAATTGTTACAGGTCTTTTGTCAACAATTAAAGAAAAAGAAAATGCTGGTTGGCATTTTGATTCAGCAGAAGCTAGCTTTAAAATGCTTGTGTTTAGAAAACTCGGTATGTTTGAAGAACCATTCCAGGTTTTGAATTACCGATTGATTGAAGACAAGAATACTCAAGGAGTAAGCGTTTCTCAAGCCTCTGTAAAACTTCAGATTGGTAGAGAAATTAGTCACCAAGTTTCTGAAGGCGATGGCCCGGTTAACGCTCTTGATGCCGCACTTCGTAAAGCCTTGTTGCCTTATTTCCCGGTGATGGCTAAAGTTCGCTTAGATGATTTTAAAGTTCGCGTTTTAGGTTCTAGTGTAGGTTCTGATGCGATGGTTCGCGTTTGGACAACATTTGGCGATGACAAAGAACAATGGAATGTTGCTGGCGTAAGTTCAAATATTATTGAAGCGTCTTGGCTTGCATTGATTGATGGTCTTTGCTATAAAATTTTAAAAGACCAGAAAAAATTTGCTCTTCTTTTAAAGAAAGCAAGTATGGTTGCTGAAGATAAATCAGTTTCAAAACAAGCAGAAAAAAAAGTTTCTCGCCGTGCTATGATGCGCGAAGCGAAAGATTTATCAAGGCCACTCCGTCGTCGTAAAAAATCAAAGAAGTAGAGAGGTATTCGTGAAAATTCTGAAAGTTACTCCTAAATCAGAAGAAATTGAACGTCTTTGTTCGCGTTCTGTTGCTCCTAGTCCAGAAATTCATAAAAAAGTCCTTTCTATTTTAGAAGATGTGAAAAAGAATGGTGTTTCAGCCGCTTTGCGATATGCAAAGGAATTTGATGGCTTAAATGCTTCTTCTTTAAAAATATCTGCAAAAACTGTGGCAAGTGCTGCTGCTAAAACTCCTGAATCCTTGCGCTCTGCGATTCGTTCTGCTATTAGAAATGTCAGAGATTTTCACAAAAAGCAAATGGAGAAAAGTTGGAACTTTGTAACAAAAGAAGGCTCTCTCCTTGGCCAGCGGATAAGACCAATGCGTCGAGTTGGTCTTTATGTTCCAGGTGGTGCAGGCGTTTACCCGAGTACAGTTATTATGAATGCGGTCCCTGCGCTTGTGGCAGGCGTTTCTGAAATTGTTGTTGTAACTCCAGCAAAGGGAGGCCTTAATCCGGCAGTAGCATTTGTGCTTCAAGAACTTGGAATCACAGAAATTTATCATATTGGTGGAGCACAAGCTGTAGCTCTTTTAGCTTATGGTGGAAAGGGCGTTACTCCTGTGGATAAAATTGTGGGCCCAGGTAATGTTTTTGCTGCAGTTGCTAAAAAAGAAGTTTTTGGAACTGTTGATATTGATATGATTGCAGGGCCTTCTGAAGTTCTTGTTATGGCCGATGCTTCTTCTGATCCTGATTTTGTTGCAGCGGACCTTTTAGCGCAGGCAGAACATGGCTCTGGTTTTGAAGCTGCTATTTGCATCACAGATTCTATGGAAGTAGCAAAAGATGTTTTGGCTTGCGTAGAAGCTCAAGTCGAAGTTTCTCCACGTAAAGAATTACTTGAAAAATCACTTGCCCGTTTTGGTCGCATTTTGGTTGTGAAAGATTGGGAAACAGGTGTAGCGATTGCAAATAGAATTGCTCCTGAACATTTAGAAGTGATGACAAGAAACGCCGAAAAATTAGCTGAGCGTTTAGATAATGCAGGAGCTATTTTTATTGGCCCTTGGTCTAGTGAACCTGTTGGCGATTATTTTGCTGGTCCTAACCATGTTTTGCCTACAAATGGAACGGCTCGTTTTTCAAGCCCACTTGGTGTTTACGATTTCTTAAAGCGCACAAGTATTATTCGCTATTCACAAAAAGCGATGTTGAAAAATGCAAAAGCAATAGGTGAATTTGCTTCTGCGGAAGGTTTTTATCACCATGCACAGGCTGTGTTGAAACGCCTTTAGTTTTAAAAAGCGCGGAGTAATCTATGTCAGAAGAAATCAAAACGGAAAATACCGAAGCCCAACTTGAACTTCCTAAAATTGAAAATGTGGAAGACCTTTCAAAGGTAATTCAAGCGTTGGTTTTTGCTTCTCCAGATGTAGTGAATTTAAAACGCATCCGTGAAATTATTGGAATGTTTGTCACGCCACAAATGGTTTCAGAAGCTCTTTCTAAAGCAAACGAAGCTTTAGAAAAAATAGGCTCTCCATTTGAAATTGTAGAACAAGCAGGCGGTTATCGTTTTAGAACAAAATCCCTTTATTACCCTTGGGTTAGACAACTTTTCCCAGAAATGAATGCGCGCCGTCTTTCTCAGGCAGCGCTTGAAACATTAGCTGTTGTGGCATACCAGCAACCCATCACAAGAGCGGCTATTGAAAACGTGCGCGGAGTATCTTGTGATGCGCCTTTAAGAAGTTTGCTTGAAAAAAAGTTTATTGCTCTTGGCCCACGAGCAGAAACAGTTGGTAACCCTTACACTTATGTGACAACTCCTGAATTTATGAAATATTTTGGCATTAATAGGATTCCAGAAGATTTGCCTAGATTGCGCGAATTTGAAGAATTGATTTCTTCTGGTTTACTTGTGCCACAATATGTGCGCTCTGAAGTAGTAGAAGAAACAAAAACAGAAGAACCTGGCGAACAGATTGATTTCTTAGCGGAGGAATAGTGAGCGTCACACCTTTAATGCGACAATATTACGAAATCAAGGCCGAAAATCCTGGTTGTATTTTGTTTTTTCGCATGGGCGATTTTTTTGAACTTTTTGAAACCGATGCAGAAATAGCTTCTCGGATTCTTGGGCTTACGCTTACTTCAAGGAACAATGGTGCCGCAGGCGCAACGCCTTTGTGTGGCTTTCCGCATCATGCCGCAGAACGTTATATTCCTAAAATGGTGGCAGCCGGTTATCGCATTGCCATTTGTGAACAGGTTGAAGACCCAAAACTTGCCAAAGGAATTGTAAAGCGTGCTGTGGTTGAAGTAATCAGCGCCGGCACAGCAATGAGCGAATCTAATTTAAATGCAAAAGAATCTAATTACTTGTGCGCGTGTTTACCCATTGGGAAAAAAGAAGTAGCCTTTGCTTTTGCCGATGTGACAACAGGGTATTTAGCCGTTTCAAAGTCATCTTTAATGGCTTTTGAATGTGAATTTTCACGAAGGCTTCCAAAAGAAATTCTGATTCCGGAATCTATGGAATTGCCTGAAGGCGTAAATGCCATTGTTCGCTCTGAAACTATTTTAGTAACGCCTTTGCCTGATTCTGTTTTTGCAGAAAATTCAGCTCGTTCTGTATTGCTTTCTCATTTTAAAGTTGACTCTGAATCTGGGCTTGGTTTAGAAGGCCGCATTCAGGAATTGCGTGCTGCAGGGGCTTGTCTTTATTACTTACAAGATTTAAAACGTTCTGAACTTTCGCATATTACACAACTTGATTTGTTGAACCTTTGCGATTACATGACGCTTGATCCGTCAACGCTTCGTAATTTAGAACTTGTGCGCCCATTGAATGCTGACGATATTTCAAGCACACTTTGTTCGGTTTTAGATTTTTCTATTACGGCAATGGGTGGAAGACTTTTGCGTGAATGGATTTCACACCCATTGATTTCAGTTTCAAGAATTGCAAAACGACAGAAAGCCGTTTCTGAATTAGCTGAATCACCAATTCTTCTTTCTGAATTAAAAAGCGCTTTGTTCTCTATTTTAGATATGGAACGTTTAATGGGGCGTATTGGCAGTGGGCGTGCAAATGCTCGCGATTTAGCTGGTATGGGGCGTTCTTTAGTGCAGGCGTCTCAGGTTTCTGCTGTATTAGCAAATGCAAATTCTTTAGCTTTGCAAGAATTAGCTCAAACGCTTTCTTTAGCGGCCGGGCATGGCGAAAGTATTCTAGCTTGTTTACGAGATGATTTACCGCTTACAGTTCGTGAAGGCAAAATGATTCGCGAAGGAGCTTGTCCAAGTTTAGATGCAATGAACGAAGAAATCCGAGAAAAACGAGAATGGATAGCTTCTTTAGAATCAAGAGAATGTGAACGTTTAGGCATTCCGACATTGAAAGTTGGTTACAATAAAGTTTTTGGCTATTATATTGAAGTGACGCGTACGCACACAGATAAAGTGCCAGAAAATTATTTAAGAAAACAAACAACAGTAAATTCAGAACGTTACATTACGCCAGAAATGAAAGAATGCGAATCTGTTATAGCCAATGCCGAAGTTCGTATTCATGCAGAAGAATACCGCTTGTTCTGTGAATTGCGCGATAAAGTAGAAGCGTCTCGGGATGTGTATCAAAAAATTGCTTCAGCAATAGCAGCTGTTGATGTCTTTTATTCTTTAGCCAGTGCGGCAAGAAAATATAATTATGTGTGCCCGCAAATTTCTGAAGAATCAGGTATTGAAATTGTAGAAGGTTTTCACCCAGTTATTGTGGCAGTGAATCCAGATGTTTCATTTGTCCCTAATGATGTTTCATTACATGCAGAAGAAACGCGTTTAATGCTTATAACTGGGCCAAACATGGCCGGTAAATCAACCTATTTACGGCAAACAGGTTTAATTGTTTTGCTTGCTCAAATTGGTTCTTTTGTCCCAGCAAAAGAAGCAAAAATTGGCGTAGTAGATCGCATTTTTACACGTGTGGGGGCAAGCGATAGACTTTCTCGAGGCCTTTCTACATTCATGGTAGAAATGATAGAAACCGCAAACATTTTACGCCATGCAACCTCCAAAAGCCTTGTTTTGTTAGATGAAATTGGGCGAGGCACCAGCACATTTGATGGGCTTTCTATTGCTTGGTCTATTGTTGAAACTTTGCATAATGAAGTGACAAAATCTGCTTTGACTTTATTTGCAACGCATTACCATGAACTTACCAATCTTGCAGATTCTTTAGAACACGCTGGTAATTTCCAAGTTTGTGTAAAAGAAGAAGGTGAAAATCTGGTATTCTTGCATAAGATTGCAAAAGGGGCTTGTGATTCGAGCTATGGTATTCACGTGGCAGAAATGGCTGGGCTCCCATCAACAGTAGTGCGCCGCGCTAGGCGGATTTTACACCGTTTAGAAAAACAAAAAATTGACCCGAGTGATTCTCGCAAACTTCAAGAATTGAAAGACAATCCTCAAATAGAAATGTTTGCACCACCAGATGAAAGTTCTAAACTATTAAAAGAAGAACTTTCAAGAATTTCTCCAGAAGAAATGACGCCCTTGCAAGCATTACAAAAGTTATGCGAATTAAAAGAGGCGTATTGCAAATGAAAGAGACAATAGATTTTAGCGCCTTGCAAGAATTTTTGGAAAACCAACGCAGTACTGAATATTTTTCAGTTCATGGTCTAGAACATTGGAACCAAGTGGAATATAATGGTTTGCTTTTAGCGCCACACACAGGAGCTGATATTCTTGTAGTGCGGTTATTTTCTCTTTTTCATGATTCTCGCCGTCTTAATGACCACGGAGACCCAAAACATGGTGAACGCGGGGCTATTTTAGCTAGAGAATTAAGAAATAAAATGTTTGAATTGTCAGACGAACAGTTTGAATGGCTTTGTATCGCTTGTGAAAAACACACGCATACTCATTTAACAGGGAACCCAACAATAGATACTTGTTTTGATGCTGACAGACTAGACCTTGGGCGAGTTGGGATTTTACCTCACCCAGCTAAAATGGCTACGGTTTATGGAGCAAAATTAGCGCAAAAACTTCAAGAAGAAAAGGTTTCGCCTTATCATGTGCGAGAATGGCTTTCTAAATTAAAAGTTTGAATTTGCGTTTTCTGGAATAATTATTTTATCGATAATTTCAGAAAGAGTTTCTCCAGTTCTTTTTCTTGAAGGGATTTTGGGGAATGTCTTTTTGAAATTTTCATTAGAAATTTGTTCAACACTTCTGTCTTCAAGTAACAATGTAGGGGCTTTTTCTTTAAAATCTTCTTCTGTTAAAGCAATTTTTGTATGGATTAAAAATTTGGGGAATAAATACCTGTATTTAGCAGAAATTTTTTCAGCAAAACTTTCTTTAGGGTCGATTAAAACGAGAGGATTATTTTCTCTGACTTTTGTTGCGGCAATAGCCCCTATACCGCGCCCGGCATAAATAAGAGTAGGGGAGAGCGTTTTTGCACAATTTGCAATTTGAATAACATCTGGTATGAAATTTTCTTCTGAAGGAGTTCCTTTATTTTCACCAGAACCGCGATAATTAAATGCTAAACGACCAATGTTTTTAGTGCTTTGTGTTTCGGCAATAAATTGTGCGGCATCTTCGTCAGAATCTGGAAAATAAAGTATAGTCGGGAGGTTTTCTTTTTTTGCAAAAAAACCTTCAAGTGTAATATCATCAGAAATTTTACAGTTTACTTTTTTGACCATTGTCGAGTCGGCTATTGCTTCTCTTGCTTCTTTATGTTTAATTGCTTTAGGAAACGCAATTCGCCTTTCAGAAAGCATTAAATAAAAAACCATACAAACATAGATGATTACTATGGCTAAAATAAATCGAAAGATTCTTGAAATAGTAGAGCGTAAAAAATTTTTCATTTCAAGCAATAATGTAAAAAAATAATGGTTTAGAATTTTTTGTTTTAAAATTTCGAACTAAAAAAAGAAATCTTCCGCAGGCTTTGCCTGCGGAAGATTAAATTGTTGAATTTTACTTAGCTACAGCAGAAAGCAACTGAGTAATAGCTTTCACATAAGCAGCTGGGTCTGGCAACTGAGAACCTTCTGCAAGGAGTGCTTGCCCATAAAGAGCTTTAGGCCATTCTCCAAGAGATTCCCCGGCATCAGCTTTGGCTTTAAGCATTTCACAAATCGGGTGCGTTGGGTTAATTTCAAGAATACGCTTTGTCTTTTCCATATTAGAGCGTCCCATAGCTTCCATCATGCGTTCCATACGAGCACTCATAGCGTGTTCATCTGTCACAAGGCAACATGGGCTATCTTGAAGTCTAGAAGAAATACGAACTTCTTTCAAATCAGAATCCAAAGTCTTTTGAAGCGATTCGCAGAGACCTTTAAATGCACTCTTTGATTCTTCTTCAGCTTTCTTTTCTTCTTCAGTCTTTTCAAATTCAACATCGCCGCGGCTAATATCATGGAATTTCTTTTCCTTATATTCCGTGAGTGAACCCATCATAAATTCATCGATTGGGTCAGAAAGCAAAAGAACTTCAAAACCTTTAGCTCTGAATGTTTCAAGCAATGGGTTACCTTGAATCGTGTCTTTATTGTCACCAATCAAGTAGTAAATTTCTTTTTGATTTTCTGGCATGCGATCAATGTATTCAGTAAGACTTACAAGTGCATCGCCTTCTGTTTTTGTACTGCGGAAACGAAGAAGTTCTTTAAGTTCGTCTAAGTGTTCCCAGTTCATGTAGAAGCCTTCTTTAAGCACAATGCCAAGTTCTTTCCACCAAGCGTTATACTTATCCACTTCTTTTTCAGCCATGTTCTTAAGAGTTTCAAGAACTTTTTTAATCACATGTTTACGAATATTGGTGATAATCTTGTTGGATTGAAGAATTTCACGGCTGACATTTAATGGCAAATCTTCAGAATCAACAATACCGCGAACAAAACGAAGCCATGGTGGGAGTAATTCTTTGCAATCATCCATGATGAAAACTTTTTTCACATAAAGCTTCAAACCGTTTTGAGCTTCTTGGTTCCAAATATTATAAGGAGCTTTTGAAGGCAAATAGAGCAAACTCCAGAATTCCAAAGAACCTTCAGCGTGAGAATGATTCCAGGCAGAAGGGTCAGAACCGTCGTGAGAAACTACATGATAAAATTCTTTGTACTGTTCTTCAGTAATTTCTTTTTCGCTCTGACGCCAAAGGGCTTGGTCTTTATTTAAGCGTTCTTCTTCAGGAATTTCCATTTCACCCTTGTCATTTTTCTTTGCTTCTGGGTGGAAGTAAATGCCATAAGAAACAAATTCACTGTATTTGCGGATTACACTTTTAACAGTCCATTCTTCAGCGAATTCAGCAACGTCTTCGTCGTCTTTCAAATAAAGAGTAATTTTTGTACCAGCGTTTTCTTTTGGCGCTTCAGTAATTTCAAATTCGCCTGTACCTTCTGAACTCCAAAGGTAACCTTGTTCTTCGCCCGCTTTCTTTGTTAAAACTTCAATTTTGCGAGCCACCATAAAAGCAGAATAAAAACCAACACCGAATTGGCCAATCAATTCTACATTCGACTTGTCAGAATCTTTCAAATTTTTCATGAATTGCTTTGTGCCAGAACGAGCAATGGTACCGAGATTCTGAATCAAATCTTCGCGGTTCATGCCAATACCATTATCTTCAATCACAAGGCGTTTGGCTTCGCTAAAAACATTTATATCAATGCGAAGTTGTGTTCCGACAGGCAAAAGGCTAGAATCAGAAACAGAAAGAAAACGTCTTTTATCTAAAGCGTCAGCAGCATTAGAAACAAGTTCTCTCAAAAAAATTTCTTTATTACTATACAAGGAATGAATCATAAGGTTCAATAAATCGCGAACCTCAGTTTGAAATTCCATTTTTTCAGTAGCCATAATAACTCCTTCAAAAAACTAAAAATACGAGTGAAAGATAGAAAAAATAACGGACACTAGACAAGATTTAAACCTAGCAAGAACAAACCTTAGGTAAAAAAGCTAAATACTATGAAAAATCCAAAACTCTTGGACTTGCGAACGATTTAGAAAAATAAGCCCCAAACAAGACTTGTCTTTGGTAGAGATGGTTGTATTTTTGGCTTATTTATGTTTTATTTTGACTAGATAGAAATTTCTGAATTCCATCTCAAAATGACAACGTTCATAAATAACTCCTATAGATTTTGTTCTTGTATAAAAAATAAATCGGTTATAGTGTCATATTTTGTCATATTTTTTTTGATTTTTTTTTAATACTTCTTCTAGTGTTAAATCTTCTTGCGTAAAGAAGAAGGTGTTCTTGCTCCAAATCCTTCGCTTCTACATTTGAAAGCCGGTTGACGAGGCCTCCGTTACCCATCATAAGGTGACGCAGTTGTACGAATGCCCGCATGATGGCTATGTTGACCTTGATTGCAGACTCACTTTTTAGAACCGAAGATAGCATCGCTACGCCCTGTTCGGTAAAAGCATATGGAAAATATTGTCGGCCTCCTCTGGTTTCGGTTTTTGTGGTCGCAATTTGCGATCTCAAAAATTTATGCTCCGTGGCATCCAGTTGAAAGCAGAAATCTTTAGGAAAACGCTCAATATTGCGCTTTACCTGCTCATTTACACGCTTCGTTTCCACCCCGTAAAGCGCCGCCAGATCGCGGTCAAGCAAAAAAGGCGGGGTAAAGTGTTCTCTATGCAAACATACATTCCTCGCATGTCATATTATGACAATCGGCGATTTTCGCAGAAATTTTGGCAATTTTGAAGGAAATCGACCCCTGCAGGCGATTGAATTCTGCTTGTTTGCAAAATGAAAAAAATTATGAAACAATACTTTCCCACGAGGCGAATTGCTATATTCTACATAACCAGCAAATAGCTGGTCAAGCTCACAAAAGAGCCGTTTTCTATATCGTATTATTTTATATGACGTAGGAACGGCTCTTTTTTTGTTTTTAAACCGCACGGCGCAAGCCGCGTAAAGGAGCATTATGGATCCAAACCACGTTCCGTTCGAGGAACTGCCCATCACGAACCGCTTCATGTTCGCGCTGGTATTCAGCCACAAGCATATTGCAAAGCCCTTCCTAGAGGCACTTCTCGGCATCAAGATTTTTGACCTGCAGGAACCGGAGCCGGAGAAATCCACCGAAACAAGCCCCTTCAACAAGGGCGTCCGTTACGACGTGTTCGTAAAGGAGCTGGGTCCCGATGGCGAAATAACCCGCGTTTTTGATATCGAAATGCAAATGGAGGACACTCACGATCTTCCGAAACGAACCCGATACTACCAAGCACTGTGCGATTCCGAAGCCCTGAACAAGGGCGAATCCTATCGCAATCTCAAGGAACAGTACATTATCTTCATCTGTCCCGACGATATTTTCAAGCAAGGCCGTGCCGTTTACAAGTTCAAGAATCTGGAAATCGAGCACCCTGAGCACGAACTAGGTGACCTTTGTTATAAAAATTTTTATATATTCAATAAGTACAGGGATGTTGCCGAACAGTCGGTCAAGGAGTATCTTGAATACTTCGCGACCAACAAAGCGACCTCCCAGGAGACGAAAAACATCGAACTTCAGCGGCAATGGTATTTGTCGGACAACGAAACGAGGAAGCGCTATATGACTTGGCAACAGGAATTGGATGACTTGGTGTACGATGAGCGCCAGCGCACTAAAGCAGCCGAAAAGCGCGCCAGCGAGGCTGAAACCCGTGCGGATGCGGCGGAATCCCGTGCCGAGAAGTACGAGAAGATTCTCAAGGAACACGGGCTCCTTTAATTGGGGGGCTTGGAACTTTTTTAAATCTAAAACCGGTCTGTAGGGACCGGTTTTTGCTGATTTAGTACGCTTTTTTATAATCAAAACAGCAAGTGTCATCTTTTGCCATTTCAAAAATCTATATTTCAAAGTAAATAGAGTTTTCTCTTGTTCTCTATCTGAAACTTCGACAATTTCTTACACAGAGAATAGGACGAACACTCACGTCTGCAGCAGGTAATTCCCTGTTGCATCGTTTTGCTAGATGGTATTTTCTATATCGATTTGCCTAAATGCAAACGGCCTTTTGGGGCGTGAGTTGTTTGCGTTTATTTGTGTAGGGCAGTCGAAGGCCTCAGGTAGATAGATGCATCCAACTTCACGCCTTTTTTATTTCCGAAAAAGACAGGATGAGTGCTGAATAGGGGAATTTTCATTGAGTTTTGCTCTTGTCCTCTAACTGAAACTTCGACAATTTCATACACAAGGAATAAGGCAATAACTCGCCATTGCCTATGGATTCATGGGCGTAGTGTACCCTGAGCGTTCTGTATTCGCTCAGGATTGTTTTGCAACGTCATTGCGAACCCTGAAAGGGTGAAGCAATCCATTGCAAGAATAGTGCGAGCTATTGTATTCTTTTGAAAATGTCACGCTTTTAGGCGAGGAGTGAGTCGGCTCTTCGCCCTTTCTTTTTGCCTTGCTTAATTGAAACGGCAGATGCTACTCCCACAAGAGTGAACGAGTTCACTTTTGAAATGGAGTATGCGGTGGCGAGGAAGAAGGATAGTAAGCCGAAGTTTAAGTTCATCGATTTATTTGCTGGTATCGGAGGATTCCACACGGCAATGCATTCTGTTGGTGGAAAATGCGTTTTTGCAAGTGAATGGGACAAGAACGCACGCATAACTTATGAAGAAAATTACAAGGCCATCGAACCATCTCTTTTTGTAAAAGACTGCGAAGGTAATTACAAGTTTTTCAATGCTGACATAAACGATGTTCAATTGGAAAAGGTTCCAGACTTTGATGTTCTGTGCGGAGGCTTTCCGTGCCAAGCATTTTCGATTGCCGGTAAACGTAAAGGTTTTGAAGACACTCGAGGAACACTCTTTTTTAACATCGCTGCTATAGTTGACCATAAAATAAAAATTGGAAAGAAACCGAAAGTACTCTTCCTTGAAAATGTCAAAGGTCTGAAAAATCATAATCATGGGAAGACTTTTGAAACAATGCAACGAGTTTTAAAAGAGAATTTGGAATATGAAGTTAAAACGATGGTTTTAAATGCCAAGTATTTTGGTGTGCCACAAAATAGGGAAAGGCTCTTTTTTGTTTGTTGGGACAAAAAGCAATGCCCTGTTGATGACTTTAAATTTCCGATTGGTTTAGATTCGAACTTGAAATCTATCTTTGATAAAGATTCTTTAGATAAATCCATATCAACAAAAGTTGGTGATATTTTAGAACCTGATGCTTCTCTTCCAGAGAAGATGACCATTAGCGATAAAATGTGGATTGGACATCAGCTCAGGAAAGAACGAAATCGTGCAAACGGGAAAGGCTTCGGTTATTCGCTATTCAAGGAAGATGCAATCTATTGCAGTACCATTTCGGCTCGTTATTGGAAAGACGGAAGTGAAATTCTTATAGACCAATCTCAAAAGGGAAAAAATCCTAGAAAATTAACACCTGTTGAAGCTGGGCGTTTACAGGGGTATAAAATCGTCGGTAATGGCTGGAAGTATGCAGAAGCAGCAGAGAATCAGAATAATAAGAATAGGCTGCCGATAATGAGAATTGTTGTATCGGACAAAGAGGCTTATCATCAATTTGGCAATAGTGTCGCTGTTCCTGTGATTAGAACACTAGCAAAAGAAATTAAAAGGCAATTACTGGAGGTGTAAAATATGCTAGGCAATTTAATAGAGAAAATCAACCAAACAAAAAGCCAATCCCTCCAAATAATAAGGAATTTGCCTGTTATTGAGTTGTCAGATGATGATTGCCGAAATTTCGAGGCATTTATTCGAAGAACGCTTAATGTAAAAAGTATTTGTGGCTCTTATTCCTTTCAGGTTGAAACATCACCTGATCATTGGGCGGTTTGCTCGAATCAGTATTTAGCTTTAGCTGCTGTTGCTTATGATTTGGCTCTTTGTTTAAAGAAATATTTTGATTTTTTTGACTTGAAAATACGCTCAAATGAAAGAGAAAGTAAATTAGTCATTAAATTACAAAATGAGTTTAAAAACTCTGCTATACAGGATATTCCTAAAATTAATGATTGGCTAACAACAAATAATAGTATGGCCTACATTTCACATTGCAAAGAAAACGAGGAAGATAAAGATTCCTTATGTTATTTTCTAGCTGGAATTGATTCTAAAAAATTCGGAAATGAAAAGGGAGTTTTGAGGGGAACTCTGGATTTATTTGGTGCGTACATTCTTTCTACAGAGCCAGTGACAACTGCTGCAAGTGGCTTTTTAGGTAGTCTTGTTTTTGCCTTGGCACAAGAGCCTTCTTTTTATGAAAGAATATCGAATGTTTTCAAGGAATCTTCGCAAAGACATCTTTGTAGGATGGATGATAAGGATCACTTGTCTTTAGTTTCTCCGCTTTCATCTATTTCCCCTCCCTCCCAAATCATCTACTATGGTGTTCCGGGGTGCGGAAAGAGCAATAAAATCAGGGAGCAACTGAAGAATGTTCCAGAAAAGAACAAGGTTCGTGTCGTGTTCCATCCGGAATACACCAACGCCGAGTTCATCGGGCAAATTTTGCCCGTCACAAATGACGGGATTCGCTACGAATTTACTCCAGGACCTTTTACCCAAATTATCAAGCGAGCATACCTTAATCCTAACGAACATTTTTACCTAGTTATTGAAGAAATCAACCGCGGTAATGCGGCTGCCATTTTCGGCGATACCTTCCAGTTGTTGGATAGGCTCAAGGCTGGCGAAACAGACTCTCTTGGCAACGCCCCGGTAAATGCGGCGGTAAACACGTTTACAGAAGGCTGGAGTCAGTATTTTGTCCAGAACGATGATATTAACGCTTATGTCCGCAAAGCAACAAAACAGGATGATGGTTCTTACCAAGAACGGAACGACGGTGAATCTATTGAAGAAATCAAAATAAAAGAAATTCACTTCAACGCGAACACAGCTATCCGCTTGCCGCCTAACCTTTCCATCTTGGCGACGATGAACACTAGCGACCAGAATGTGTTCACGCTGGATAACGCCTTCCAGCGTCGTTTTGACATGGAACTAGTCCGCAACGAATTTGACCTTGATAAGCCCTCCGTCAACGTCCAGTATAATGCTAAAATTGCCGATACCAATATAAAATGGGGACAATTCTGGGAATGGATCAATGCCAAGATTACGGCCACCCTCAAAGGACTTTCCAGCACCGAAGATAAACGGCTTGGCGTGTGGTTCGTGAGTAACGTGGGCGGCGTTATCAACGAAAAAGTTTTTGCAGAAAAAGTGCTTAAGTATCTTTGGGACGATGTTTTCAAGTTTAAACGCTCGAAAGTGTTTGTTGAGGAAATTGATACTCTTGAAAAACTGATTGCTGCATTTGAAAAACCTGAACAAGGAAAAAGTCGATTTGCTGTGTTCAAGAATTTTCCTGAATTCTCTTCATCAGGTGCTGAACGGTCTCAGAATGAGGGTGCTGCGAATTCGTAATGCAAAAACTTAACGATATCTGCTGTTGTGAAGCTAAGGCGAATTCTGGAGACGAATTCGTTGGAATTCGTTGTAGAAAACAGAGTGATTCTGAAACCTACAAAACAGAGATCGTTTTTCCATTAGGTTACTTTGAAAGTAATTCAATAATTCAAGAATTGCCAGAAGAAAGTCTTCGAGAGCATCTGATAAATTTGTTCTCGGTTTTGTCTGATGCAGACCTTTTATTAAATGTTCACGAAGATTCTTCGATTGTGATTGCATCTGAGAATGTGAATGAAACTGCGTTGCCGATGCTTGCTTATTTGAATGTGATTCGCAATTATTTCGATAATGGTTATATTACCGAAAGGGATGTGGAATTTAAGAAAAAAGCTCATGGTAAGGTCAATTGGAATCGCACAATTAAGATGATGCGGCCAGTTGTTACGGATGATAAAGAAAATTTTGTGTATCTTGATTTGATTGCACGGAAGGTGTCTTATCGCGAAGATAACCTGATTACGCTTGTTCATAAGTTTTGTGTGCATGATGCGTTGAAACGACTTGGTTTTTTGTTTGGGATAGAACCAACAGAAGAACCCATTCTTGATTTTGATTATGAATTGTTTTGTAGCGCGGTTAATGCGAAACTTTCAAAGACATTCAATGATAGGGATTTGCATTTACTTGCAGACTTGGCTAAGATTATTGAGTATCTTGCTGAACGCCAAACAGAAGACGGAATAAATTCGGAATTCTATTTCGGCGTAAACAAGTTTGCTCCCGTTTGGGAAGCGATGGTGGATAGAATTTTTGGGAAGTTGCCGCAGGGAGTTGCCAAGGATAAATTTAATCCGCATTGTGAATGGGATTTAATAAGTTCTAGAACGCCTGGATATGAAAATCCGAATTATGCCATGCGACCCGATACGATTATGTGGGATGGGGGAGAAAGTCGTCTTTATGTTCTGGATGCTAAGTATTATAAGTTTGGCATGACTGGTTCTGCATCAGATTTGCCTTCCTCTGATTCAATCTGCAAGCAAATCGCTTATGCAGAGTATGTTGAGCGGCTTGTTTTGCAAAAGAAACTTCCTGCCTGCGAGGGAATGACAGCGAATGCAATTTACAACGCATTCGTATTGCCGTATTGTTTTGATGCCGACAACTTTAAATTACCGCCAGATGACGGCTTTGAAACGCGTCCTTACAAGATGCGCTTTATAGGCTATTGTCATGGGAACTGGAAGAATCTTGATGCAAAGCCAGGCGAAGTCGATTATCGCCCTTACCACCGAATCGCGGGAATCTTGCTAGATGTGAAGTCTGTCATGCAGAACTATTGTGCGTTTAGCGAAGCTCAAAAGATGTTGGCGACGTGTATTTTGAGGGAAAACTCAAATCATTCTGGGTAAAATAGGCGATTTTTTCAAAAAAACTCTTGCCTTTTTGATTAGACCTTAAGCGAGGGGAAAGACCGAAAAAGGTTGCAAGAACTTAAATTTATTCAAAAATAAGGAGAAAATTATGGAATGGAAAGAAGAGCAACCTCCATTGTTTGTGGATGTTGCTTTTACCCTTACTTTTCTTCTTTTGCAGGGAACATGAAGCTTGCGGCTATTCCAAGGCCTAAGGCTAAAACGATTACGGAAAGGCTTATCCAGGTTGGAATTTTATAGAGTTCCATAATGAGCATTTTTACGCCAACAAACCCGAGAATGAATACCAAGGCGTATTTAAGAAGGTGGAATTTGCCAAGCATAGCTGCAAGTGCAAAATAGAGAGAGCGAAGCCCGAGAATTGCCATAATATTAGAGGTGAATACAATAAACGGGTCCCGTGTAACAGCAAAAATCGCAGGGATAGAATCTACTGCAAAGAAAATGTCTGTGGTTTCGATTACGAGTAAAGAAAGGAATAGCGGTGTGATAAAGCGCTTGCCGTTTTCTTTTAAAAAGAATGCATGGCCTTCAATTTTGGTGGTGATTGGGAAAAATTTTTTGGCGAGTTTAACCACAGTGTTTTGGCTTAAATCTTGTTCTTCGTCTTCTTTTGAAAAGAGCATTTTCAAGGCAGAGAAAATAAGCAAAGCACCAAACACGTACATAATCCATTCAAAATGATGTAAAAGGGCGGCTCCGCCAATTACAAAAACGCCGCGGAAAATGATTGCTCCTAGAATTCCCCAGAATAAAACGCGGTGTTGGTAGATTTTTGGGATTTTGAAATAGCCAAAGATAGCTGCCATCACGAAAATGTTATCCATGGAAAGTGATTTTTCAATAATGTAGCCGGTTAAAAATTCTAGTGCGGCTTCGCTGCCAGAAAGTTCTGTGCCAGGAATGTAGCCTTTGCCGTAGAGAAAATAGAGTGCTGCGTTGAATAAAAGAGAAACGCCTATCCAGACTCCAGTCCAGCGGAGGGCTTCTCCGACACCGATTTCGTGGTCTTTTTTGTTGAATACGCCAAGGTCTAGTGCGAGCATGGCGGCGACTAAAATTAAAAATGCAATCCAAAATATAAGCATGCGTTTAATTTAGAAAATAAGGAGGAAAATGTCATTGTTTTGCAATAATTGTAGCTATTTGGTAAAAGTTTAGGAGTGGTAAGTGTAGGGTTGTCATGGCGAACGCAGTACGAATTGTCATCGCGAGAGGGTTTTAGCCTCGCGGCCATCTTGGTTTTTGTCATTACGAGCGTAGCGAAGTAATCCAAAAACAAGTGTTGCTTGCAAGGAGATTGCTTCACCCCGTTGGGGTTCGCAATGACAAGTTGCTGGCAAGTGTAGAAATAAGTTGTCATCGTGAACGCAGTGTGGCGATCTGTTGGCAACTTGTAAGGAGATTGCTTCACCCCGTTGGGGTTCGCAATGACAAGAGACTTGCAAGGAGATTGCTTCCACCACGCCACAAGAGTGGCTCGTGGCAGGCTCACATTTAGGCTTCGCAAAAAAATCTTGTTGGGGGTTCGCAATGACAAAAACCATGAGCAAGAACCGTGGGCTAGTGTAAAGATGCAAAAAAGAGCGGTGTGAGCGTGAGTACCCGAGTGGGTAGCGGAAAATGGCTTTGTGAAGTATGAACAAAGCTAGTTGAAGCGAGGGAGAGACTTCTCCCTTTATATAATTTTGATGTATATTTTGAAAGTTGGAAAAAGTTTTTTAGGTGTAAATGATGGTTGTGTATCTTTTGCAATGGGATGTTGTCTGGAACGATAAACAGGCGAATTTTAGAAAAGTTAGGGATTTGCTTTCGACGGTTTCTGTGAAGAAAGGGTCGTTGATTGCTTTGCCAGAAATGTTTGCAACGGGGTTTATGCATGCGCCTAAAGAGGGGGCTGCTGAAGATTTTTCTTTGAGTGATTCTTCGACGGTTGCGTTTTTGTCTGACCTGGCTAAAGAAACGGAATCGGTTGTTCTTGGTGGCGGTATTGCTGTGGATGGTTCTTGTTTGAAAAATCGTGTAGGCGTTTTTTTTCCAAAGCAAGAAAATCCGATTTTGGTTTACGATAAGATGCAACCATTTTTTTCTGAAAAGAAATATTTTTCGGCCGGCTCTGAAGTGGTTTCGTTTGATTGGAATGGTTTGAAAATTTCACCGTTTATTTGTTTTGATTTGCGGTTTCCTGAACATTTTCGTAAAGCGGTTTCTCTTGGGAGTGAGGCTTTTTATGTTGGGGCTTCGTGGCCTTCTGTCCGGGATTCTCATTGGGAAATTCTTCTTAAAGCCCGTGCAATAGAAAATCAGGCTTATGTTTTTGGGGTAAATAGAATCGGTAAAGACCCTTATGCTTCTTATGCGGGTGGGTCTTGTATTATTTCTCCTAAAGGTGAAGTCCTTGCCTCTGCTTTTGATAAAGAAATGGTTATTTCTGCTGAAGTGAATCCAGAAGAAGTCCGTGAATGGCGTAAGGAATTTCCTGTTTTAGCCGAGGCTTTTCCGTTTTTTTGAGAAAATAATAGGATTTTTTTATACAGATTATGAAAAAATATATACATTAGGAGAAACTCTTTTTGTATATAAAAGAGCTTTATGACCGTAATGGGAAAGGATTTTTTTATGGCTGAATGGAAGGCTTTTACTAGTTTGAATGACGAGCAAATGCAATCAATTTGGAATTTTGATTGTAAAGACCCCTTCGCTTTTTTGGGAATTCACCCACTTCAGACCGATAAGGGTGTAAAGACTGTCGTTAGAACTTATCAGCCTCATGCCATTTTTGTCCGTGCTGAATCTATGGATGGTTCCATAGAATTTGATTTTGTTAAATTGGGCGATTCTGGTTTTTATGAAGCGGTTCTGGATATGGATTATGAACCGTTTCAGTATCGGTTGCATATTACTTTAGAGGGTGGTAATGTTTACCATGTAATAGACCCATACGCCTTTATGCCGGTTTTAACGGATTTTGATCGTTATCTTATTAATGCTGGTAGGCATTATGAACTTTATCGTAAATTAGGGGCTAATCTTGTAACACATCAAGGGATTCCTGGTGTGCATTTTGCTGTTTGGGCTCCTAATGCTAGAGCTGTTGCTGTTGTTGGCTCTTTTAATTCCTGGGATGGCCGTCGTCACCCAATGCGACTTTTAGGAGATTCTGGCGTCTGGGAAATTTTTATTCCTGAAATCGGAGAAAATGAACTTTATCGTTTTGAAATTCATGGAATGGATGGTGGGCTTCATGTTAAAATAGACCCGCTTGCTAAATTGAGTGAAATGCGCCCTGCTACTGCTTCTGTGGTAACGCATTTAGATGGTTATGAATGGAACGATAAATTGTATATGGATACGCACCACGCGACAGGCGTTTTTGGTGCTCCGATGAATATTTATGAAGTGCATGCGGGTTCTTGGAAACGCGATCCAATGAATCCAGATCGCTTTTTGACTTGGGACGAATTGGCTGATACTCTTATCCCGTATTTGAAAGAAATGGGCTATACCCATGTTGAATTTTTGCCACTTGCAGAACACCCGTTAGATGAATCTTGGGGGTATCAGGTAACAGGGTATTATTCTCCGACAAGTCGTTACGGAACTCCAGACCAGTTTAGGCGTTTTGTGGATTTGTGCCACCAAAATGGAATTGGCGTGATTCTTGATTGGGTGCCAGCCCATTTCCCAAAAGATTCTCATGCTTTAGGCCGTTTTGATGGTACTGCTTGTTATGAACATGCTGACCCAAGACAAGGTGAACACCCGCATTGGGGTACTTATATTTTCAATTTTGCCCGTAATGAAGTTTCAAACTTCTTGATTTCAAATGCCGTTTATTGGTTGAAAGAATTCCATTGTGATGGGCTTCGTGTTGATGCTGTCGCTAGTATGCTTTATTTAGATTATGGTAAAGGCCCTGGTGGGTGGGTCCCAAATAGAGATGGCGGTAATATTAATTACGATACCTTAGAATTTTTGAAACATTTGAATAGTATTATGGGGCGAGTTACTCCACATGCTATTTTGATTGCTGAAGAGTCAACGAGTTTCCCATGTATTACGCGCCCGCCAGAACAGGGTGGTCTTGGGTTCCATTATAAGTGGAATATGGGGTGGATGAACGATTTCTTGAGTTATATTTCTCATGAACCGATTCATCGTAAATACCACCATAATCAATTGACTTTTAGCATGATGTATGCTTATTCTGAAAACTTTATTCAAGTTTTTAGCCATGATGAAGTGGTGCATGGAAAGGGTAGCATGCTTGGTAAAATGCCAGGAGATTTCTGGCAGAAATTTGCGAATTTGCGTTTGACTTATGCGTTCCAATACGCACATCCTGGTAAAAAGCTCAATTTTATGGGGAACGATTTTGGGCAGTTCCGCGAATGGAATGAAAAGCGCTCTTTAGATTGGCATTTGCTTACTTGGGAATCTCACCGTAAATTGCATGATATGGTTAAGGTTCTTGGGAACATTTACAAGCAAGAAGCTGCTTTCTGGGAAGTGGACCACCATAGCGATGGTTTTGAATGGATTTGGTGCGATGATGCAGACAATTCTATTGTAAGTTTTGTGCGTAAAAGTGCTAAAGGTGAACAGATTTTATGCGTGTTTAACTTTACACCTGTTCCGCGTCATGGTTATCGTATCGGGGCTCCATCTCCTGGCGTGTGGAAAGAAATTTTCAATACGGATGCTGAATCTTTTGGCGGTTCTAATGTCGGAAACTCTGGAGAAGTGCGTGCCGATGATATCCATTGGCAGAATCGCCAATGGAGTATTTCAATGAATCTCCCTCCGCTTGGGGCTTTATTCTTTAAGCGTTTAGGGTAGTTTTTAGCTTTATTTTGACATTTCTTATTTCACCAAATTTGGGGGTGAAATTTTATTGGTGTGCGTAAAGATTGACGTAAACTTATTTCTCTCTTGTATCTTTAGAGCTAAGAGTTTCTTAAACGCACAATTTAAGCGGGTTTAAACGTTTTTTTATGTAGTTTCAAGAATTGTCTTATTCTTAAAATTTCTATATTGGCGGGCGAACATTTTTTTAGGAATTTTACCATGCAAGATAAAAACGATCAGGTTGTTGCTCGCTTACAAAAGCTTGAAAAATTTAAAGAAATGGGTATAGAAGCTTACCCACATAGTTTTAATCGTTCTCATGATTCTTGTCTTTTAAAAGAGAAAAAAGAAGAATTTTTGGCTAATGAAACGACGATTTCTTTTGCTGGTCGAGTTGTTCGATTCAATAGAAAGGGAAAAGTTTGCTTTATGCACTTGAAAGACCGTTATGGTCGTTTGCAAGTGGTTTGTGCTCGTGATATTGTGGGCGAAGAAAATTATGAAGTTGTAAAACTTATTGACCTTGGCGATTTTATTGGCGTTGAAGGTGTTATGTTTGAAACCCAGACAGGAGAATATTCTGTAAAAGTTTCTTCTGTTAAAATGCTTTCTAAAGCCGTTCGCCCATTGCCAACTCCAAAAGAAAAAATTGATGAAAATGGCAATAAAATAATTTTCAATGAATTTGCCGATGTGGATACGCGCTACCGCCAGCGTTATACGGATATGGCTTTGAATGATGATGTGAAAGATGTTTTCATTAAACGTTCTAAAATCATGCAGTCTATTCGCGAATATTTGATTGAACAAGGCTTTATTGAAGTGGAAACCCCTACATTACAACCAATTTATGGTGGCGCTAATGCTAGGCCGTTTACAACACACCATAACGCTTGTGATATGGAGCTTTATTTGAGAGTGGCTCCGGAACTTTATTTGAAACGTTGCATTGTTGGTGGTTTAGAACGTGTGTTTGAGTTTAGTAAAAACTTCCGCAACGAAGGTATGGATAGAACTCATAGCCCAGAATTTACTGGCCTTGAATTTTACCAAGCTTATGCTGATTACAATGATATGATGGTTCATTTTGAAAATATTTATGAACGCGCATGTATTGCAGCAAATGGTACAACCAAGGTTGTTTATCAAGGTAAAGAAATTGATTTTAAAGCACCATGGCCTCGTTATACAATGATTGAAGCTATTGAAAAATTTGGTGGCTTAAAAGTTGAAGAAATGAGTGATGATGATATTAAAAATGAAATCGAAAAACGCGGTGCTAAATTAGATGGCGAATTTAGTCGTGGTCGTGGAATTTTAGAACTCTTTGAATTGACTGTTGAAGATAAACTCATTCAGCCCACAATTATCAAAGATATGCCTACAGAAAGCACGCCACTTTGTAAAAAGCACCGTGAAAAAGAAGGGCTTATTGAACAATTTGAACCTTATGCGAATGGTTGGGAATTAGGTAACGCCTATACTGAATTGAATGACCCACTTCGCCAACGTGAACTTTTAGAAGAACAAGTAAAACGCGGTCGTGGTGGTGAAGGGGAAACTCACCCTATGGATGAAAACTTCTTGCATGCTATCGAAAGCGGTTTACCTCCAACGGGAGGTGTTGGTTTTGGTATTGATCGTATGGTCATGCTTTTAACAAACCAGCAAACCATCCGTGATGTTCAGTTGTTCCCATTGATGAAACCTGAACAGTAATTTTTTTGAATTGGTGTAACCATGAATAAACTTGAATGGTTGATTGCATTTCGTTATCTTGGCGCTCAGCGTAAAAGCCTTTTTGTTTCACTCATAGGCATATTTAGTTTGCTTGGGGTGAGCATTGGGGTTTTTGCGCTTGTTGTAGCTTTAGCAGCCGTAAATGGTTTTGAAGAAGAAGTTACTGCTCAGATGATTGGTAAAGATGCTCATGTTGATGTTTTGAGTTATGATGGTGAACCATTTGGTGCTTACGAAGAATTGATTTCAGAAGTTAAGAAAGCCGATTCTACTGTAGTGGCTGTTGCTCCCTATCTCGTTTATAAAATGGGAATAAGTTCCCGTAAAGTAAACGATGGGGTGGTTATTTATGGGATAGACCCAGAACGTTCTAAACAAGTGGTGGATATCCACCAAAAAATTCGTTGGGGGCATTATTCTGTAGATAGTTTGCCTGATATGGGTGGCACTTTAAGGCCTGGAGTTATTTTAGGTATTGGTCTTGCTAATCGTTTACGCGTTGTTGTTGGCGATAAAATTGTATTACAGACATTCCAAAGTCCAGATGCGATGCTTGCTTCTGGTGGGCCTAAAATGATGCAAGCTGTTGTTAGCGGCATTTTTGAAACTGGAATGTATGAATATGATGCAAACCTAGTTTATGTTGGAATTCCTGAAATGCAAAAGCTTCTTGGAATTGGCGATAAAGTGACTGGGCTACAAATTCGCGTAAAAGATTTTTGGAAAGCATCAGAAACGGTAACTAAACTTTCTGAATCACTTTCTGTTTCTTATTATGCGCTTGATTGGAAAACAAAAAACATTACTTTGCTTAAATGGATGAATTATGAAAAATTCATTGTCGCAGCGGTTATTTGTTTGATAATTCTTGTGGCGGCGTTTAATATTATCAGTTCTTTGATAATGGTTGTTATTGATAAAACAAAAGAAATTGGAATTTTACGGAGTATGGGATTTTCAAAAGCTGCTGTTATGCGTGTGTTTATGCTGATGGGCTCTTTTATTGGCGTGGGCGGAACATTGCTTGGTGGCTCTTTTGGTTTATTACTTTGTCTGTTACAAGAAAAATACAGGTTTATTACTCTCCCTGGAGATGTTTATGTTTTGCCTTATTTTCCAGTACAAGTTCACTTTTTAGATGTGGTTGTGATTTTTGTTATAGGAATAGCACTTTGCGTTTTAGCTACATTACTTCCTGCTTGGAAAGCTAGTCGTTTAGATCCTGTGGGGGCAATTCGTCATGAGTGATTTTATTTTAGAAACCAAAAATCTTACAAGAGTTTTTGAAGAAACTGGCGAAGCCCTTTCTATTTTAAATGGCGTAGATTTTGCTTTGAAGCAAGGTGAATTCGCTGTTTTAACAGGTGCTTCTGGTTCTGGAAAGTCAACGTTTTTGAATTTGATTGGCCTTTTGGATACGCCTACGGCTGGAGAAATTCTCTTTTATGGGAAAAATTTTTCACGGGCGACTTCTGAAGAAAAAGATGCTTACCATCGTAAGCATATAGGCTTTGTTTTCCAGTTCCATCATTTGCTTTCTGAATTTACTGCTTTTGAAAATGTTTGTGTCCCTGCAAGAATCTTAAACGAAAAATCTTTTGCAGAAATCAAAGATAGAGCAATGTATTTACTAGAAACTGTTGGCTTAAAAGATCGTTTGAAACATTTACCTAGAGAACTTTCTGGTGGAGAACGCCAAAGAGTGGCTGTTGCTAGAGCTTTAATGAATGAACCTGCTATTGTTTTAGCTGATGAACCTAGTGGTAATCTAGATGAAAAAAATGCAGAAATGTTAAATGAACTTTTTTCAAAGTTGAATAAAGAATTTAATCAGACTTTTTTGGTTGTAACTCACGATGAACGCTTGGCAAATTGTGCTTCAAAGCGTTATATTATGACTCATGGGAAAATTTCAGAAAAGGTAGGTTAGTATGAAACGCGGGAATTTTTCTGAAGGTTATAAAAAAGTAATGACTCTAGCTAGAAACTTAGCCGCAAAATCTGGCTGTGAAATGCTCGGTAGTGAATTTTTACTTTTAGCACTCATTAAAGAACGAGCAAATATTGCGGCAAATATTCTTCTTAGGTTGGGAGTTGACCTTGACGCAATGGAAGAAGATATTGAAAGGTCGCTTGCTGAAAATGGTGACACTATCACGAAATCATCTCTGATGATTGAATTTTCACCAAGAAGTAAAGCTGTTGTTCAGACTTCTGCAGAGGAAGCTAAAAGAAGAGGTTGTTCTATTCTTGAAACTTCTCACCTTTTGTTAGCACTTTTGAAAGTAGAGGATTCTCCTGCAGTAGCTACGCTTTCAAAGTACAATGTGACTTATGAAGCGGTAGAAGCCGCTTTAGAAGAAATAAAAAAAGAAACCGAAGAAGGTAAGTTTCAAACGCAGAATTTCCAGAATCAAATGGGGAAATCACAGCGTTCTACAAAAACGAAAACACCTGTTCTAAGCCATTTTGGTAGAGACCTTACAGAACTTGCTCGCCAAGGAAAATTAGACCCGATTATTGGTAGAACAGAAGAAATAGAACGCTTGATACAAGTGCTTTCTAGAAGAAAGAAAAACAATCCTGCTTTGATTGGCGAACCAGGTGTTGGTAAAACGGCTGTTGTTGAAGGTTTAGCTCAAAAAATTGTACAGAAAAAAATTCCAGAAATTTTGGAAAACAAACGCGTTATTTCTTTAGATGTGGCGGCTATGGTTGCTGGGACCAAATACCGTGGGCAATTTGAAGAACGCGTGAAAGGTCTTATTGCAGAACTCCAACGCTCTGATAATTCGATTATCTTGTTTATCGACGAGCTCCATACAATTGTTGGGGCTGGCGGAGGAGCCGATGGTGCTTTAGATGCTTCTAATATTTTTAAACCAGCTCTTGCTCGTGGTGAACTCCAGTGTATTGGAGCCACAACATTAGACGAATACCGCCGCTATATAGAAAAAGATGCTGCATTAGAAAGACGATTCCAACGAATTATTGTAAGTCCTCCGACAACAGAAGAATCTATTGAAATTTTAAATGGACTTCGTCCACAATACGAAGCGCATCATAAAGTTATTTATACAGATGATGCTATTCGCGATGCAGTGGTGTATTCTGAACGTTATATTAACGAGCGTTTTTTACCAGATAAAGCGATTGATATTCTCGATGAAGCAGGTGCTCGTATCCGTTTAAATAGCCTTGCAACGCCACCAGCAATCCGTGAATTAGAACGGGAATGTGATGAATGCTCTGTCAAAAAAGATGATGCCGTAGCCGCGCAAAATTTTGAACTGGCTGCAGATTATCGAGATAAAATTGAAAAATTAAAAATAGAGTTAGCGAATACGCGTAAAGAATGGGAAGAGCATAAAAAGAATGAAACTCTTGTCGTGGATAAAGATACCATTCGCGATGTAATCAGTCAGATTTCTGGAGTTCCGGTAACTCGTTTAGCGGCAGAAGAAACACAAAAACTTTTACAATTAGATTCTGATATTAAAAAGCGTATTATTGGTCAGGATTATGCTGTAAAAGCAGTTGTTAAAGCTATCAGGCGTTCGCGTGCTGGCATTCGCAATACAAAAAGGCCGTTGGGGAGTTTTCTCTTTTTAGGCCCGACAGGTGTCGGTAAAACTGAACTGGCTAAAGTGCTCTGTGAAAATCTTTTTGGTTCAGAAGAATCTATGATTCGAATAGACATGAGTGAGTATATGGAAAAACACAGTATATCTCGCTTGATAGGCGCTCCTCCAGGTTATGTAGGTTTTGAATCTAATGGTGGACAATTAACAGAAAAAGTTCGCAAGCGTCCTTATTCCTTGATTCTTTTAGATGAAATTGAAAAAGCTCACCCGGATGTTTATAATTTGCTCCTTCAGATTTTAGATGATGGAATTTTAACGGATTCTTATGGTCGTCGTATTAATTTTAAAAATACGATAATCATTATGACATCAAATGTGGGTGCAAGAGAAATCCGCCATCGTGGTGGAATGGGCTTTACCAAAACGGGTGAAGGTGAAGAATATGAAAGAATGGAAGCGTCTATTCGTGATGAAGTGAAAAGAGCTTTTGTTCCAGAACTTTTGAACCGTATTGACGATCAGATTGTGTTCCGTTGCCTTTCTAAAGAAGAATTGGTTTCTGTTGTGGATATCCAGTTGTCTTTATTACAAAATTACCTTTCTGAACGCGGTATAATGTTAGAAGTTTCTCAAGAAGCTAAGCTTTATATCGTTGAACAATGCTATGACCCGGCTCTCGGTGCTCGCCCTATTCGTCGGGCTTTGCAACAATATATAGAAGACCCGATAGCAGAAGGTTTACTTGTTGGCGAATTTTCAGATTTTTCAACAATAACGGTAGATGTTCTTGAAGGAAAACTTGATTTTAAATCAGAAGCTCTGCCTTCTGCATAGAATTTCACAATAAACAAAAAAGGATAAAAATATGGCACAAATTCCAGCAGTTCTTATTTTTGGTGCTCCAGGTTCCGGTAAAGGCACCGTTGGTGCAAAGCTTGCAGCAACTACTAGTTTAAAGCATCTTTCTACTGGTGATATTTTCCGTGGAATTGCTCCGTCTAGTGAAAATGGTCAGCTCCTTGCTTCTTATTCTAGCAAGGGTATGCTTGTTCCTGATGAAGCAACAGTTCAAATTTTCCAAAGATTTATCAATGGATTAGTGGATACCAATAAATTAAATCCAGATAAAGATATGCTTCTTTTAGATGGTATTCCACGCACTCCAGATCAAGTAGATTTGATTAAGCCAATCGTTGATGTAAAACACGTTTTTGTACTTGATATTACAAATGACGAAACAATTGTTGCTCGCCTTTTGAATCGTGCAAAGATTGAAGGCAGAAAAGATGATGCTGATGAATCAATCATTAAACGCCGTCTTGAAGAATACCGTTCAAAAACAGCAGCTGTTCTTGAAAAGTATGACCCAGCTATCGTAACTCACATTGTTGGCGACAATACTCCAGATGAAGTATTCTGTGACACTCTTGCCGCTTATGTCAAGTTTATGAAAACTCTATAAGCGAGAGTCGCGGCAGATGAGCTTGCTCAATCTGACATGACCGAGCGACAGGAGTTTCTTTAAAACTCTATAAGCGAGAGTCGCGGCAGATGAGCTTGCTCAATCTGACATGACCGAGCGACAGGAGTTTCTTTAAAACTCT
>JAGBSH010000018.1 GCA_017631885.1 Fibrobacteraceae bacterium | reverse complement strand
CAAAACTTGTTTTGGATTACTTCGCTACGCTCGTAATGACAAAAAACAAGATGGCCGCGCGTCTTAAAAGACTCCTCGCCATGACAAGCCGTACTGTTTCGCTACGACAATCCGTACTGCCCTGGCAGAGGAAATGTTGGCAGCCTGCTTACACATGGCAGCGGCCCAAACATAAAGCCGTCCATACTTTTCACAATTTTATTCTTCTTGGCAATCCTTTTTGATTTTACCTATTAAAAATTCTTTTTCAATCATTCATCCCTTCTAAAATCCAAGCGCAAAGAGCTTCTAAATCTTCGTAATGAGGAATAAATTTCCGCGGTTCTTTGTAGCGAATTTTATCTATAAAAGCGCTCCAAATTTTTTCAGTTTTCCCTTCTAAGCCAAGGTGTTCTTCTATTGCGCCATAACGCCATACCCAAATACCTCGTTTTCGAAGTTTTAAATGAATCGAACGTAATGGAAGTTCTGCTTCTGGGTCTTGCGCCATTAAGGCAAAACCTTGTGCAGCACTCATTCGAGAACGTTTATTGACAGGAATTCCATTGACTAATCGCATTTTTCCAAATCGAGAAAGTTTAAAAAAGATTTTCCGACAAGCTTCTAAATCAGGATCATTTTTATCAAGGAAACCATCGTGAACCGCTGAAGTAAAAGCATAATCTAAATCAACTATTGCACGCACAGGAACATCCATTGCCGAAAGGACTCGCATACTTTTTTTTGTATTGCTCACGCCACCTTGACGAACAAGAGCACATTTAATCAGAGCAAATGATTTTCCTGTTAAACGTTCAAACAAAGTCGGCAACACTCGCCATTCTGTTTTTCCTTCGGTCAATAAAACATAATCAGCAAAAAGAAGTTCATTACTATTACTTAATGAAAATAATGTTTGTAATTGACTTGGGGCATCGCGCAATACTTGACGAACAGCATCTTCCATACGTTTACGCATAAACGTCCCGCGTTCTTTATTTTTACGAATCAAAAGAGAAGTGCTTACGTCTTCACTTGTTACCATCTGTGCCGAATGAGTTGCAAATATTACTTGATAACCTTCTTGTGAAAGTTTTTTCAAAGCAACTCGCACAAGTTCTACTGCTTGCGGGTGTAAAAAAAGTTCTGGTGAATCAATTAATAACAAACGATTACTTAAATAATTTGTTCGCGTTTTCTTTTTTAATTCTGCAAGATAACGAACTAAAGCCATTTGAATCGCTCGCTGTGAACCAGCTCCTGTTTCTGAAATATTTCTGCTAAATCCGTCTTCTTCATCAAGGACCATTAATGCAGCCGATTTTAAAAAGATTTCTAATGATGGAGGCGGTATTTCTAATTTCAGACGAACATTTGGAAAAAGCGGGAGCAACATAGAATTGACATCTCTATCAAAATTCTGCAATTCTTTTGCTCGTGAATCTCCATCAAATGACAAAGTTTCTCTGAACTTTTGTTGAAGTTCTGCAAAATCAGATTCTAATTTACGCTCAAGAGGTTTAAAAATTTCATGGAGCAAATGAGCGTTTGTTTTTGTGCTATTAAAGTCTAAAATACGAATTGGTTCTGGGAACAAACGTTCAAAAGCTTCTTGGAATATTGATGGCATTGGGTGCCAACCATTTTCGCCAAATGCATTTGCCTCTTGAACAAAAAGACGCATAGATTCAGGGCTTTCACTAGGGACTCGCTGTAGTTTGCGAACTCGAAAAGAACCATTACTCACAAAACACCTAAGAATAGAGGCTCGTTCTGGATTTAATCTAGATATAATATTTTCATTTAATCCGCTAAAAGTTCCTATTACTTCAACTGGTAAAGAAGGATCATCAAAATAAGATATATCAAGAGAAATTCTAGAAAGCAACCAATGTATTCCCATAAGAATATTGGTTTTTCCTGCATTGTTATACCCAATTAAAGGAGTAAACGCACCGAGAGGAAAAGATTCCCGGCGGATAGATCTTAAATTGACTATAGTAATTTCACTTAAACGGAGTCCCTGTTTCTGCATACTCCGAAATTAAATAAAAAAATAAGAGAAATCCAATAAAAAACGCTTGTGAATAAAAAACCCTTGTTTTATTCTGGTATTTGAACTTTTCTTGGACGACCTCTTGGACGTTTGGGCGTAACCCCATCTATCGTTTGCGATATTTTAGGAGCTATTGTTGCTTTTTTTATTTTACTTTCGCGCTCTTTTGCTCTTTTTTCTTCTAAATCTTTAGCATTAACAATGGTTGTTTCTGCTTTTTTCATTCCTGGGAAACAAAATTTTGTCTGCAAAACCCGACCAGAAGTTGGCTTTGGTGCAGAAGATATAGAAGAACGAACTACAATTTCAGGCTTTTCTTTTGTTGTTTCTTTTGTTTCTGTTTGTTTTGTATTAAATAAATCAGCGAGCGATTTTTTCTTTGATAAATCGTAAAAAGATTCTACATCTGAAAAACGAGAACTTTCTTTTGGTTTAATTTCGTAATCGCTCATTTTTGGCATCGGCTTATGAGCCATATAATTTATATCTCGCCCTTTAGATTCTCTTTGCATTTTTGCTTCCACTTCAAGAAGACGTTTACGCGAAGCTTCGTTTCTGCGTTTAGCTCGCTCTTTTTTAGAAGGGCGAAAACCTCGAATAAAACCTTCTTTTACTCGAGATTCCGACAAAACAAGAATTTCTTCATCAGAAAGCCCACGCAATTCAAGTGGGACTTCTACTAGAGGTAAATCGTTTAAATTGGCGTTGTCAATCATTTTTTTTGTAAAATTTTGAACATTTTTAGGAAAAAGATAAAAAATATTGAAAAAAAAATGAAAAATCTGCTTGTCAAGACCTAGAAAAACATTTAATTGTGGTTTATCTTTACTGCGATGCTTAAATTTACACAAGAAATACTCCACTCGCTTAAGGCTATTGCGAACGAAGAAGAAGCTCGTAATATGTCTAAAAGCGTTAGAGAACAATTTGATTTTCTAGGAATTAAAGTTGTTTCACGCCGTGAAGTGACTTATCCTATTTTTGACAAGAATCCGCCAAAAGACGGTGACGAACTTGTAAAAAGAGTTGATGATATGTGGGGAATTCCCTACAGAGAATTGCAGTATGCTGCTTGCGACTACTTATTTAGACATAAAGATTTGTTAGGCGGGCAACATTTGCTTTTCTTGAAAAAGCTTATCAAAACAAAATCTCATCGTGATACTGTCGATGTTCTTTCTGCTTGTATTCTTGGTCGTTTAGTAAGTCGTTTGCCTGCATTACGCCCTAAAATTGCCGTTTGGATTCGTGATCCTAACATTTGGATTCGTCGAAGTGCTATACTTTTCCAATTGCAATTTAGAGAATATACTGATTGGGATATGCTTCGTTCTTTTTGCGCTCATTGCGCTAAAGATGAAGAAACTTATATCAAGAGTAGTATTAGTAAAGCTTTAAGCGAATACGCTCGTATAAATCCTCAAGAAGTTCGAAAATTTGTGTTGAGTACTCCTTTTTCATCACAAACGACTCAAGAAATTCTTAAAAATCTTTAATGAAACTTTTTATTTAATCCGCCGGCAAAGCCGGCGGATTTTCTTTTATAGGCATAAAAAAGGCTTTTTATGGCAAATGTAGTGTGGCTCGTGGCAGGCTCACATTTAGGCATTGCAAAAAAAAAAAGTGAATTCACGAGTGACAAGAAGTGCGGGCAAGTATAAAAAGGCTAGTCATGGCGAGGAGTCTTTTAAGACGACGCGGCCATCTGTTGGCAAGTTGTCATCGCGAACGCAGTGTGGCTATCTACTGGCAAGGAGATTGCGTCTGTCACTACGTTCCATCGCAATGACAAAGGTGTGCTTGCAATGACAAGAGGCTTGTGGCAAGAAGGGCGAGGCAAGTGTACAAACAAGTGAGTTAGGGATGGAAGCCCGTCAGGGTTCGGACTCGCAGATTTTTTCCTCAGTTCTTGGGTGGCGAGGCTGAACGGACGAGTGCCGCATAAGGATTTGATAGTTAAAAATAAGGCGGCACGAGATAACGCAAGAGCCCGACCCGCACGGGGAACTCCCTGTTGTTAAAATAACCCCAAAAGCCTGTTGAATAGAATTCGTTTTTTGCCTGGCGGCTGTAATACCGATTCGACAAGCGCTCTTGCGACAGCGTCAGCTGCAACAGGTCGCCAAAAAACTGGTGGCGGGACTTTAGTAAACATTTTAGCAGCCAAGTCTTCGAAAAAGCGTTTTTCTTTTCGCTTGCCTAAAAGGAGTGAAGGGCGTGCTATGGTGAGAGAGGGGAATTGCAGTATTTCTAGCCCTTCTTCAAGGAGGCCTTTTGCTCTGTTGTAAGGGATCCAAGATTTTGAATTGGCACCTTGCGCAGAAACGACAAGGAAATGTTTTACGCCACAGTCTTTTGCAATTGCCGCTGCCGTTAAGGGTAAATGCAAATCAACTAAATCGCGTTCTTTTGCGTTTCCTGCTTTTTTTCTGGTAGAACCTAAACAACAAATTACGGCATCGGTTTCAAAACATTCACGATGAGCTTTTAAATTTTGAAAATTTATCGGAATAATTTTTGCTTTGGGAAGAGTTTCTGTGTTTTCTGGATTTCGAACAGGGCAAATTATTTCTGCGATTTCTTCACGAGCTGAAAGTTCTCGTAAACAAGCAGCGCCAACTAGTCCTGAAGAGCCTAATAATGTGCATTTCAACATAAAACTTTCTCAACTTGTTTTTTGCTTTTTGAAAAATCGAAAATAAAAGTATGCCAAAAAACGATAAATAATTCCATTTAGCCGTTCTATATTTCTTGAAACAAATGATTTGGTATAACCTGGGAAAAATTCTTTTTTAAACTCTTGATCTTTATCTCCGTACATACAAATTAATTTTTTGTAATCTTTATATAAAACATTGGATTTGCCATTTAGCCAAAAATGCTTTTGCGTTTCAAATGAAAATCGCCTTTCTAATAAACGCTTTTTTACAAATCCTGCTTTTTTTAAAATGAGTTCCGGATAAGAAAAAATCGGGTCATCTCTTGTGGAGAATAATGCGTAAATTTTTAATCCTGCATTTTTCCATTTCTGAGAAATTGCAATTTCAAATGTTTTTATTGTTTTTTCAAAATCTTCTGTTAAAGAAGTTTCTTGAAGGTGCTTTTCAAAAAGTGTTATTGCATCATTTTTTAAATAAAGAAAAAACGATTGTAAATGAGATTTGTCTGTTTTATTTTCTAAAAGCCCTACGGCTTCAGCAGAAACTTGTTCGGCTTTTTCTAAAAATTCGCTGATACATTTGCGGTAATAAACTATTGAATCATTTAATAGTAACAACCTTTGTGTTTTACATGGATTTTTTTCAAGATAGCGTTTCCACATTCCAAAATCAAATCCGCTGTTTTCTGTTAAGAATAGTTCTATGCCTTGTTCTTTTAAAAATGCTTCTTCCGTCGCCGCTAAGCGGCGACGGTTTGTTAAAAGAATTACATTTCCAAGAGAAGCAAGTTGTAAAAGTGCATACCTGATATATTCAGGCAAAAATTCTCCTGTTTGAAACGAAGAATAAAGAATCAAAGGACGCATTAACGTTTCCTGCGAGAACTTCTTGAAGCCGTTCGTTTTGCATCTTTCTCTGGATTTTTTGAAACTACTTTAGAAGACTTTTCTGAAGATAATTTTCTTTCAATAGAGAAATCAGCTTCACCTCGCAAAGGATTTACACGAAGCAAACGAACTAAAACTTTATCGCCACGACGGAATGTCTTACCACTGCGTTTGCCAAAAACAATCCCTTGGTCTGGATTAAAAATGTAATAATCGTCACCAGCAATATCACGGAATCGCACAAGTCCTTCTGCCATTGGCTCTTTAATGGAAACAAAAATGCCCCACTGTTCAATACCACTGACAGTTCCTTCAAAAGATTCTCCAATATGCTTTTGTAAAAGCCAGGCTGAACAAACTTTTAAAGAAAGCCTTTCAATTTTTTGGTTTTTAATTTCGTTTCCTGAAATCAAATCACAAACTTCGATAACACTGTTAACTCTTTCTGCTTTAATATTTTTACCACTCCTTGAAAGTTCTCGATGACACCATAAATCCGCATAACGACGAATTGGAGAAGTAAAATGCGAATAATCCTGCCAATTCAAAGCAAAGTGTCCAAAACTATTACTATCATAATGAGCTTTTTGCATGCTACGCAAAATACGCATCATTAGTGCATCATCAGTACCAGCTCGTTTCACTAAATGTTTATATAAAGCAAAAACATCTGGATTCAAATTAGAATCACCTCGGCGCGGTTTTCCAAGTTCACGAATATGAATAGGAGCATCTTTGAAAAGATCTGGAAGCAAATAATAAAGTTCCATAATATCTTTTGTGTCTGGAGCTTCGTGTATGCGGAAAATACCTTGGAGTTTTCTTTTAGTAAGTTCTTTAGCGCAACAATTATTGGCTATCAACATACATTCTTCTATCCAAGAATTTGATTCTACGTTAGAACGCGGCACAAGTTTTACCGGTTCGCCCGCTTCATCAAATTCACAACCATATTCTGTACTTATCAATTCAAGAATGCCATTTTTTTCCCGATTCGCACGTAAAAGCCGTGCAACTGTAGCAAGCGCTAAAATATCCGGATCTTTATTTTCTAAAAGTTCCATTGCATATTCATAACTAATGGCTGATTTTACATGAACAACGCTTTTTTGAAATTCATATTCTAAAACTTCACCTTTTTTATTTAAACGCATCATACATGTAAATGCTAATCTATCTACACCTTCATGTAACGAACAAAGGTCTCCTGAAAGTTTTTCAGGAAGCATTGGAACAGCAGTCCATGGTAAATACTGCGTGTAGCTTCTTGACAAAGCTTCAGAATCTAACGCTGAACCTTCTGGAACATAATGGCTTACATCTGCAATATGCACACCTAATTTAAAACCATCCGGAAGAATTTCTACTGAAACCGCATCGTCATGGTCTTCAGCTCCTTTTGGGTCAATGCAAAGAATAGGCAAAGAACGATAATCTACACGGCCTTTAATATCTTTTGCCGATGGCGCATTCTGTTTTTCAACAAACTCCTGAATTTCTTTTGAAAAATTCAAAGGAAGATTGGAGTCTTTGATAAAAGCCTTTTTTACATCGTTCCAAGAAATTTCTTGAAGCATTGCATTTGTATCCACTTTAGCCAAAAATGAATGTTTCATTTTGGGGTGCGGGTAAAGTACAAAAGAAATTTTTTCGCCATCTTTTCCAGGAGGAGTTTTTCTGTGAGCCATCGGGTATTCTCGCCCTGTTTCTAAATCAGTCACAAAGAAACGCTCTTCATCTATCTGGTGTAAAACACCTCGCATGCTACGATTCGTTTTTTCAACAAGCGTTTCTTGCCTGCGACTCCTAGCCCCTGGACGGCGATTATCTTTTACTTTTAAATTTTCTGTCCCTGGCTCCTTTTCACTTAAACGATATTCTTTATGGCAAGTTCTGTTCAAAGTACCATCTTCAACCATTTCAGCAAGCAATTGCTTAAAAGAAAGTTTCAATTTTTTAGGGAGACCAAGTGCCCCACGCAAGCGACTGCCCGTCATAGGTTCATCGCGCAAAAGAGCAAGAATCTGAGCTTTTGTAGGTAATTGTGCCATAAAAATCTCCTTTAAAAACTATCCTTTAACCTGATTCAACAATTCACCAGAAGCATAGGGCAATGCCGATTCAACAATATCATGAACGCCATCTCGCAATTCTTCCATACTCATATTTTCATAATCCGATGGTTTTAATACTGGGTGAATAACCACTTTTACTTTTCCAGGGAAAAGACCAAGTTTGGTTTTAGGCAAACGTTTTCCTGTATCAATCAAAGTGATTGGCAAAATATTAACAGGATTGGTTTTCGCTATTCTAAAAATGCCATTTTGAAACCGGAACATTACGCCATCACCAGCTCGTTTACCTTCTGGAAACACACAAAAATTATAACCTTTTGCGGTGCGTTCTGCAATCTTTTTACCCATGCCGGCATTCTTTTTGGGGTCACTTCGATAAACAGGAATAGAACCTGTTCTGTCTAAAACCCAGCCAAAATAAGGCACTTTCCAAAGCGTTGATTTAGCGACAAATGCTGTATGAGAAACTGAAGCAAAAATAACGTTAATATCCAAAAAACTCTGGTGATTAGAAACTATCACAAAGCCATCTTTATCAGGAATATTTTCTTTACCTTCCACTTCCACATCAATCCCAAATTTTGGAAAAAGCCAAGGAAAGAAATAACAACAAATTCTTGTATAATCAGACCAGTCTCGTTTCCGATAGCAATGAAAATAAGCGTATGGCAAACCAAGAAAAATAATGGCTATAACAATTGAGAAATAATAAAGGATGGCTTTCAACGCATTCATACAAGTTTCCATTCTAAAGATTCGTTCGCTGCTAAAGGCACAACACCATTAATTTCTGCAGGAACAACCCAAGGTTCATAAACAAGTTTTATCGTTTTTTGTGTTCTCGGCAAATTATAAAAATCAGCCCCAAAGCCTCCGATAAAATCGGGCAATTTATCTAAAACATTTGCTGCTAAAAATTCTCTGACAAGAATTGGAATAGCCACTTTGGCAGAATAAACTCCAGCGGCACCACAACAAGATTCTTTTTTCTCTTTTAAATGCGGAGCGCTATCTGTCCCTAAGAAAAATTTAGGATTTCCAGAAAATGCAGCTTCTCTCAAAGCAAGAAGGTCTTCCGGACGTTTAGGCAATGGTTTACAGAAATGGTGCGGTCGTAAAGCATCTCCGATTACACCATCTAAACTCATCAACAAGTGATGTACAGTTATTGTTGCCGCCACATTACTTGGTAAACGCTTTACCAAATCAACTGCTTTTGCTGTAGACAAATGTTCAAAAACAATCTTAAGTTTTGGAAATTGCTTGGCTAAAATTTCAACTTTTTCTGCAAAAACAGATTCTCGGTCCAGACAAAAAACACCTGGTTCTTCACCATGAACACAAAGCACAATCCCCAATTTTTCCATCAAGGCAATTACAGGGAAAACAGATTCAAAATCAGAAACGCCGTCTTCACTATTTGTTGTTACGCCAGCAGGATAATATTTGCCAGCAATAACACCACAAGATTTCATCAAAAGTAATTCTTCTTCTGTGATACCTGGTTTTAACTTAAAAGTCATCAAAGCTTCAAAATTTGGATTAACCTCTTTTGCTGCATCAAGTATTTCTTTTTTATACTGTTCAATCTGTGATGCACAAACCATCGGAGGTGTAGTATTAGGCATAATCAAAGCCCGCCCGAACTGACTTGCCAAATCTTGAACAAACCCTGCCAACACTTCGCCCTGACGCACATGAGAATGAAAATCGTCTGGCAAAGGCAAAATAATTTCTTTTTTACTTTCCATTCCACAGAAAATAAGTAAAAAAAGAAAGAAAAGCAAAAATCTATTCAAAAAACCGCTATAAATCTTTGTTTAAATTGGTCTTTTGCGTTATCTTTTTTCTAACAAAATCATTGTTTCAATATGAGCCGTTCCCGGGAACAAATCCAACGGCAAAATTTCTTTTGGAGAATACCCTGCCAGTTGCCATTCTTTAAGCGCTAATGGTATTTCGTCTGTTCCACAAAAAACATGAAGAATACGTTCAGGATTTCTTTTTGCCAGTTTTTCTATAACGCCTGGTAAACAACCTTTTCGTGGCGGGTCTAAAAGAATAATTTCTTTTTCTACTGGCTTAGGTAAAGCTCTTTCAACAAACATTTCATCGATTTTTCCAGAAATAAACTTGTAATGGAATCGCTTTAAATATTTAGCACTTGCTTTTGCAGATTCAACAGAAGGACCTTCCCATTCAGCACCTATTACTTCTCTACAATCTTTGCCTATTCCAAAAGCAAAAAGACCATAACCACAATAAAGATCTAATAAACGATATTCTTTACTTGGTTTTAAAAGACGTTTGGCATGATTCAATAAATTTTGAATTTGAGATTCATTGATCTGACTAAAACCTGTTACAGGATAACGCAAAGAAAAATCAGAAAGTTTTAACGTTAATTCTCTTGGTCCGTACAGTTGTTTAAATGCAAGAATATCCTTAGGGCGATTCGATTCTAAGTAATAGTCTGAACGACTTGGGTCTACATAAACATGTGCGGCTGTTACTTTTAAAGAAGATTCCTGCAAAGCTTTAGCCATTTGCTTTAATTTTCGAACCACATTAGCGTCTAAGTGATCCACATTAAAAATTACGGTGCGATAAAGGTAAGAACCGCGAATAATAATCCAATTAAGAGACTTTGCTAAGTAACGAAATGGCGGAGTGTTTAATTTATTCAAAATCCATTGATAACAAATTAAATGTTCCTCTGGTTCTAGTTCGGATTCTTGAGGAAAAATTTGAACTTGCCCGGAAAGAACACTAACCCGACGTTTTGAAGTTGTTCGATAATGGCGTTCTTTTGGACTTTTTATAAGTGATTCCGGTTTTACTCCGAAATGATTTTCTTTACAGAATAATGCAAATGCCTTGTTTTTAATTTCAACTTCTTCTGCATAAGGGAGTTGGGCCAGTGGTTCTTGTTCCACTGCATCAAATGAGAAAAAATGTTGAAGAGCGTCCTGAAATAACACAAGAAACCTGCATTTTTGTAAAAAAAACAACCCCGTCTTTAAAAAAAGACGGGGCTCCTAGAGCGGCGGACCGGGATCGAACCGGCAACCATTAGCTTGGAAGGCTAAAGCTCTACCATTGAGCTACCGCCGCAACCGTGAACAATTATACAAAAAATTTGGATTTTATAAAGGGTTTTACAGAAAGATATTGTAGATTTTTCAAACTCTTACTAAATTTAGACCCAATCAAATCATTTTTTTACGAGGTATCGTACTTGCTACAACAGAACAACTATCGTGTTCGCCCCAATATGCAGACCAACCGTCAAAGCGACGGAACGCGCATTAACGAAGAAATTCGCATTTCTCCGATTCGTTTGGTAAAAACTAACGGAGAATCCGTTGTTATTGAAACAGCACAAGCGTTGCAATTGGCAAAAGAAGAAGGTCTTGACTTAGTAGAAGTTTCTCCTAAAGCCAAGCCACCTGTATGTCGCATAATGGATTATGGCAAGTATCGTTTTGAACAGGCAAAACGTGCAAAGCAGGCAAAAGCCAAGCAACATATCGTAAAAATGAAAGAAATTAAACTTCGCCCTAAAACAGCTCAAAACGATTACAATTATCGTATTGAACAAGCGAAAGAGTTCTTAAAAGACGGCATGAAGGTTCGCCTTATTATGCAGTTCCGTGGTCGTGAAATCGCCCACACCGATTATGGTCGCCGCTTAATGGACCAAGCTAAAATTGACTTGGCCAATTATGGAGACCTAGATATGGACTCCCGGATGGAAGGCAATACAATGCTTTCTATTTATAGTCCTAAACGTGGTTCCACTTCTCCAAAAGAAAAGAAGGAACCAAAGCCCGTAACCGAGCCCATGGCAGCAGGTGAGGCTTCCACATAATTAACCGAAGAGGTAAAAATGCCAAAGATGAAAACACACAGCGGCTCTAAGAAGCGCTTTCGCGTGACCGGTTCTGGTCATGTGAAGTTCAAACGCGCTGGAATGCGCCACATTCTCACCAAGATGTCCACCAAGCGTAAACGTAATTTGCGTAAAGCTGGTGCCATCAAAAAATGCGATATGTACCACGTCAAGCGCTTGCTTGTTTTGGCTTAATCAAGGAGGTGAAGAATGCCACGCGCTAAGTCTAGAGTTCCGTCTCGTGAACGTCGTAAAAACATCCTTAAGGCAGCTAAGGGTTACTATGGCCGCCGCAAGTCCAATATTCGTCTTGCTATTGATGCTGTAGCCCATGCTGGTCAATATGCTTATGCCCACCGCCGCGATAAGAAGGGTGATTTCCGCACATTGTGGATTACCCGTTTGAACGCAGCTGTTCGTGAATTTGGCATTAGCTATAGTCAATTCATTCACCTTTTGAATAAGGCCGACATCAAGATGAACCGTAAAGTTCTCGCTGATATGGCTGTTTCTGACCCAGCTGCTTTTGCTGCTGTTGTGAACAAGGTGAAGACTGCTTAATTTTATTTAAGCACTTGGATGATTACAAATAAATTAATTTTATTACTTTATTTGTAATCCGCTCCTTGGATGTTCTTTTAAATGCGCCGGCTTGCCGGCGCATTTGATTTTTTTTGAAAACTCTCTGCGCTCGGTCATGTCTGATTGCAAATGAGAATTATCATGGCGAGGAGACTTTTTAAAGACGACGCAGGCCATCTGTTTGCAAATGACAAGAACCTCATGTAAAAACTGCGAGCAAGTTGCGGCTAGTCATCGCGAACGTAGTGTGAATTGTCGTCGCGAACGTAGTGTGGCGATCTTGTTTTTTGTCATTACGAGCGTAGCGAAGTAATCCAAAAACAAGTGTTACTTGCATTGAGATTGCTTCCACCACGCCCCCTTGGAGAAAACCATGAAAAAATTCATTTTGTTGTGTATTTTGTTTGCATCAACGATTTTCTCCAACGCCATTACGATTTCCATTCTCGACGAACAATTTTCCCAAAATAAAATTTTAAGTCGTATAATAGAACATTCCACACACGAAAATTCTACAAAACAAGCTTACGATAATTTCTTTGAAAATACTTTTGATTGGGATTTAGATTTTAATTCTGGTTCAAGTGTGATTTTCTATGTTGGTAATGATTTCCAAAGAAATGGAACTATCGTTACTGTGATTGTGGCTTAGAAACGCACTAAAATAAACATTTATAAGATGGCAATTTCATGGAGAATTACTATCTTTGTAAAAAACTTTTTATTTGAGGATTGAGGATATGGCAAAGAAAAGTGCAAAAGCCGTTGAAGCACCAATACTTGAAAATTCTGTAGATGCTTTTAAACAGGCTTTTACAGATCACATTCATCATACTTTGGCCCGTAACAATGTAACCGTTACTGACCACGAAAAGTTCCTTGCTGTGGCTTACGCCGTTCGCGATCGTTTGATTGATCGCTGGATTAAAACTCAGGAAACTTATTATGAAAAAGACGTAAAACGCGTCTATTATCTTTCTTTGGAATTCCTCATTGGCCGTACCCTCGGCAACTCCGTTTTAAACCTTGATGTTGAAAGCGCTGTAGCAGAAGCTCTTGACGCTCTCGGCATGAGTCTTGAAGAACTTCGCGAAGAAGAAGTAGATGCTGGCCTTGGTAACGGCGGTCTTGGTCGTTTGGCAGCTTGCTTCTTAGATTCCATGGCAACACTTGAACTCCCTGCTACTGGTATGGGTATCCGTTATGAATACGGCATGTTCCACCAAAAAATTGTAAATGGCGAACAAGAAGAACACCCAGATAACTGGTTGCGCTTGCCAAACCCATGGGAAATCGCTCGCCCAGCTAATGCTCTTCGCGTGCCTTTCTATGGTTATGTCGTTTCTTGGCAAGATGAAAACGGAAAACTCCGCAACCGCTGGGATACGAAAGATTACGTTCTTGCATTGCCTTATGACACCCCAATTCCTGGTTACAAGAACAACACTGTAAACAACTTGCGCTTGTGGAGTGCAAAGAGCACAGATGATTTCGGACTCGCTTACTTTAACAACGGCGATTACATTGCTGCTGTTCAAGATATGGAATTATCTGAAGCTATTTCTAAAGTTCTCTACCCGAACGATTCTTCTATGAATGGTAAAGAACTTCGCTTGAAACAACAATACTTCCTTTGCTCTGCTTCTTTACAAGACATTATCAACCGCTTTAAGAAGTTACATGGTAACGATTGGAAAGTTCTCCCAGAAAAAGTAGCTATTCAGTTGAACGATACACACCCAGCCATTGCTATTGCTGAAATGATGCGTATTCTTGTTGACTTAGAAGACTTGGGTTGGGACGAAGCTTGGGATATTGTTACAAAGACTTTCGCTTATACAAACCACACCTTGATGCCAGAAGCTCTTGAAAAGTGGCCAGTATCTCTCTTTGAACGTTTATTACCACGTCACCTCCAAATTATTTATGAAATCAACGCTCGTTTCTTGCGCCTTGTTTCTATGAAATGGCCTGGTGATGTTCGTCGCTTGACTCGTATGTCTATTATTGAAGAAGGCAACGAAAAAATGGTTCGCATGGCATTCCTTTCCATTGTTGGCTCCTTCGCTGTCAATGGTGTAGCTGCACTCCACAGCGAACTTTTGAAATCTTTCCTCTTTAAAGATTTCTATGAACTCTGGCCAGAAAAGTTCAACAACAAGACAAATGGTGTAACACCACGTCGTTGGGTTCGTAAAGCAAACCCTGCTCTTTCTGACCTTGTAATTTCTAAGATTGGCGATTCTTGGGTTAAGGATTTAGACGATTTACGCAAACTTGAAAAGTTCGCTGATGATGCTAAATTCCAGAAAGCCTTTATGGATGTTAAACTCCAGAACAAGAAACGTCTTGCTAAATACTTGAAAGAAACTCAAGGTGTAGATATTGATATAAACACCTTGTTCGACGTTCAAGTAAAGCGCATTCACGAATACAAACGCCAGCTTTTGAATGTCCTTCACGCCATTCATCTTTACATCCAAATTAAAGAAGGTCGTGAAATTTTGCCACGTACAATCTTTATTGGTGGTAAATCTGCTCCAGGTTATTGGATGGCAAAACAAATCATTCGCTTAGCTAATGCTGTTGGCGCTGTGGTTAATTCTGACCCAGATTGTAAAGGCAAACTCGCTCTTGTATTCCTTGAAAACTACCGCGTTTCTTTTGCTGAAAAGATTATCCCAGCAGCTGACCTTTCTGAACAAATTTCTACAGCTGGTACAGAAGCCTCTGGAACTGGTAACATGAAGTTTGCTTTGAATGGCGCTTTGACTATTGGTACTCTTGATGGTGCTAACGTTGAAATGAAAGAAGAAGTCGGCGACGACAACATCTTTATTTTCGGCTTAACTGTAGAAGAAGTTCAGGCTACTCTTGCTAAAGGTTATCGCCCACGCGATTTCTATGAACAAGATGACGATCTCCGCCGCGTAATTGACCTTATTCACAGCGGATTCTTTAGCCCAGACCGCCCAGATCTCTTTAAACACATTGCAGATAAACTCCTTTCCAATGACCCATACATGCTCTTAGCCGATTTCCGTAGCTATGTAGAATGTCATGAAAAAGTCGCTAAGGAATATCTCGATACAAAGACTTGGGCTAAAAAAGCTATTCTCAACGTGGCTCGCATGGGCAAGTTCAGCTCTGACAGAACCATTAAAGAATACGCTGAAGAAATTTGGAATGCAAAGCCTTGCGAAATTAAGCTTTAATTTCAAACTTTCATAAACGAAGAAACCCTCGATAGTTGAACTATCGAGGGATTTTTTTGTGGAAAAAAACAAAAAACATAATTTTATATATTTCTATTTATTGTAAGAAATATATAGGATTAAACCATGCATAAAGTTTTTCTTCTATTTCTTTTGTTCTCACTATTTTCTGTCACCAATGCTATTACAATTTCTACTCTTGACGAGCAGTTTTCACAAAATAAAATTTTAGGTAGTATAATAGAACATTCCCCACACGAAAATTCTACAAAACAAGCTTACGATAACTTCTTTGAAAATACTTTTAATTGGGATTTAGATTTTAATTCTGGTTCAAGTGTAATTTTCTATGTTGGTAATGATTTCCAATGGAACGGAACAATTCAGGTTCATCAAGACACAAAAGTTACTTGGGCGCCATTTTTACGTGAAACGGTAAATGCGGTGATTGCTGGGGTGTATAACTAAAAGGAGTTGAGTATGCGTAAATTGAATTTATTAGCTTTATTTTTTATTTCTTTTGTGGCTTGTAAATGTGGGGAAGAATGTGAATGTTATAAATATGCACGAGATTTATGGATTACTTATGGAACTACTAATTCTTTTGATAGTGTACAATTTTTTGTGAATGGGAATCGTGTTTGCAATGACTTTACAAATGAAAAATTAGGATACGTTTACAATCATTCTCTTTGTATAGAATGTAGTAATAGTTATTCTGATTATGGGGAAAAATGGCATTATTGCTTAGAAGAATATAATTATCTAAATGGTATCAACCAATGCGATTCGGGATTAATAGTACAAAATTTTATAACTTCTTGTCGAATTGATGAATTTTGTCATGGAATAAATATTGATTCCGTAGATGTTTCACTTCGCATTTATCCTTCTCAAAAGGAAGGAGAAATATTTGATGAAATAAATTTTGCAACCCCTTCCCTCGTTGGTTCATTAACATATTATGCAGATATATTTAAAAAAAACGAAACCTATCCAATGTTTGGATGGAATAAGTCTGATGGGAAAATGTTGGATAGTCTATGTTCAGATAAATATTGCTATGTGATAGATGTTAATTTGGAAAATGATAACTGTGTCCATGGATCATGTGCTTTAAGTGGCGAGTTTGATTGTAGAGAAAATTTGAATTTTTGAGAAACTGATCCTTAAACAAATGGCAGTGTAATTTTCTATGTTGGTAATGATTTTCAATGGAACGGAACAATTCTGGTTCACCAAGACATAAAAGTTACTTGGGTTCCATTCTTACGTGAATCTGTAAATTCTGTATTGTCCCCAAAAAAAATCCCTCGATAGGTAAACTATCGAGGGATTTTTTTGTGGGAAAAGTTTTCATATCTTTTTCAAAAATTATATATACATAAAGTTATGCCGTACAATCAATCAAAACTTCCTATTCTTTTTCGATTATTTTTGCTTGCGATAGCATCTATTTTATTTGCGTTAACTATAAATATTTTTGTTCGTTCTACTGAATTATTTCCTGGCGGTTTTACAGGTTTAACTCTTTTACTTCAAGAAATTTTCTTACGCTATTTTGATATACAATTACCTTATTCTTTAATCATTCTTTTGTTGAACGTATTTCCAGCCATTGTGTGTTATTTTTCCGTCGGTAAAAAATTCACATTACTTTCTTGTGGTATGCTTTTAATTTCTTCTGGTTTAGTGGATTATTTTCCAACATTTCACTTGACCGATGACATGCTTCTAGCTGCCGTTTTTGGTGGCTTTTTAATGGCTTTATCTATAACCATTTGCCTTTACGCTGGAGCTTCTAGCGGAGGTACAGAATTTATTGCCATTCTAATTTCAGAAAAAAGCGGCGCCGATGCCTGGAATTATATTCTCGCTTTAAACGTTGTGATTCTTATTTCTGCTGGTATTCTTTTTGGTTGGGATAAAGCTCTTTATTCTATCATTTTTCAATTTACTTCTTCTCAAACACTATCGTTCCTTTACAGAAAATACCAACAAGTAACCTTTTTTATTATAACTGATAAACCAGAAGATGTTTACTGGTGCATTCAAAACCTTTCTGGCCATGATGCAACTGTTTTTAAAGGAAAGGGTTGCTATGCTGGCAAAGAACACTCTATGATTTATTCTGTGGTTTCTGCACCAGAAGCAAGAATCATTATGCATGCTGTTAGAAAAATTGACGCTAACGCTTTTATAAACGTCGTTAAAACAAAATATTTAAGTGGGCGGTTTTATAGACAACCCAATGATTAATTTTTTATAAAAAAATGACAATATCGCTATAGTTTTTTCGTTTTAGTTTTAATAAATAAAGATTAAGCTAACATGAGGAAAATTTATGCACAGAAAAATTGAAATGCTTTCGTTGTCGGCATTGCTTGCTTCTTCCATTTTTCAGATACCAACCAATACAGTTCAAAAAACTGATAATCAAGATGTTTTTCCAGATAAAATTTTTGTAAATGAACCTATGGCTAAAAATCTGAAAATGAAATAAAAAAGTAATGCAACAAAAAAAAGGATGCCTAAGCATCCTTTTTTTTGTTTGAAACTTGATTATCGGTTGTTAATAATCTTTGTGAGTTCAACTGGGTCAACAATTTTACCGTCTTTATAAACGCGCATGTTACCAGAAGCGATTTCATCAATGAGAATAACTTCATCATTGTTGTAACCAAATTCAAACTTAATATCCCAAAGATCAAGGCCAAGAGTTTTCAAATCTTCTGCGACAATCTTTGTGATTTTAAGCGTTTGTTCTTTCATGCTTTCGAACATAGCTTTGTTCATAACACCAAGAACTTCAAGACCTTCACTTGTAACAAGTGGATCGCCTTTTGCGTCATTCTTGAATGTGCATTCTACATAACCACCTTCGATTACAGTACCATCTTGAATGTATTCGCCGTATCTTCTGATAAAACTACCTGTTGCAACAAGGCGGCAAATTACTTCAAGACCATGACCAAAAACGGTTGCTGGCAAAACTTCCATTGTTGCATTTTCAATATCAGCACTTACATAATGAGTTTTAATACCAGCTTGTTTTAACTTTTCAAAATAATAAACGGAAGTTTCCAGGTTTGCCTTACCGATACCATCAATTGTAAGACCAACAGTATTTTCACCTGGGTCAAAAACGCCGTCTTTGCCAGTGCAATCGTCTTTAAACTTGAGCATCACATTGCCATTTTCAAGTTTGTAAACGTCTTTTGTTTTTCCGGTGTAGATCTTTTCCATATGGATTCCTTTTTTGGAGTTTAATTCCTTATTCCCATTCAATAGTGCCAATTGGCTTTGGGGTCAAATCATAAAGAACACGGTTGATGCCTTCTACTTCTGCTGTAATGCGTGCAGTAATTTTATGAAGAACTTCATAAGGGATTTCTTCAATCGTAGCACTCATTGCATCTGTTGTATTTACAGCACGGATAATAGCTGGCCAGCCTTCGTAACGTTTGTCATTTTTAACGCCAACGCTTTTCATATCAGGAATGGCGATAAAGTACTGCCAGACTTTTTGAGCAAGGCCGCTGTTTGCAAATTCTTCTCTGAGAATGGCATCGGCTTCGCGTAAAGCATGCAAGCGATCGCGAGTAATGGCACCAAGACAACGTACACCAAGACCTGGGCCTGGGAATGGCTGGCGGTCAACCATTTCTGCAGGAAGACCAAGAGCCTTACCCACAACGCGAACTTCGTCTTTATAAAGAAGTTTTACTGGTTCCACCAATTCAAACTGCATGTCTTCTGGCAAGCCACCCACATTGTGGTGAGCTTTTACGCCATCACTTTCAAGAATATCTGGGTAAATAGTCCCTTGAGCCAAAAAAGAAATGCCTTCAAGTTTTGATGCTTCTTCATCAAAGACTTTAATAAATTCACCACCAATAATTTTACGCTTTTTCTCTGGTTCAGAAACGCCTGCCAACAAATCCAAAAAGCGGTCTGTTGCATCGACATAAATCAAGTTGGCGTTCATTTGATTTTGGAATACTTCGATAACCTGTTCAGATTCACCTTTACGCATAAGGCCATGGTTTACATGAACACAAACAAGTTGTTTACCGATAGCTTTTACCAATAAAGCAGCAACAACAGAAGAATCTACTCCACCAGAAAGTGCGAGCAATACTTTTTTGTCTTTTACTTGTTCTTGGATTTTTTGAATTTGTTCTTGAATAAACGATTCGGCAAGAGCCGGCGTTGTGATACGAACCATTGATTCCGGGCGAACATTGTCGTTCATAAATGAGTTCCTAGAGGAAGTTTTCTTTTTTGGAAAAAAATAGTCATTTTGAGCCTTTTTCAACAGATAAAAACTTTAAAAAAATCAATTTTTAGTGCTTCAGGACAGAAAAATCCTACAATTTTAACCTTCAAACAAATGAATTAAAAATCATTTATTCTCCCCTACTTTATTTGTTTCTATTTAATCGCGTTACAAAAACAACAACGGCTTTTTCTTGCAAAATTGTCATAGGCGATAACTAATGATTCATAATCCCCCTTAATTTTTTAAAATTTTTAAAGGAAAAATAAAGAAAAATCAAAAAAAAAATTGTTTTTTTTGAAATAATAGAGTATATCATTGAGAACGGAAATACTTCTTTTTCCGATAGACTTCAACAGAGGATACTGCTATGGATATTACGATTACTGCTCGTCATTTTAATGCTTCTGCCGGTTTGCAAGAACGCGTTCAGGAAGAAATCGAAAAATTGGGTAAATTTTACCCGAATATCACCGGAGCCTCCGTTGTTCTTGATCATGAAGTAGAACATTTACGCCGTTGCGATATTTCCGTAAATATTACTGGTAGCGTTGTGGTTGCTTCTGCTGACGAAGAAAACATGGGTAAAGCTATTGATGTTGCTTTAGAAAGAGTCAAAGTACAATTGAAAAAGCAAAATGAAAAGCAAAAAGATCATAAAGCTCAACCTGTTTCCGACGTGGTATAATAGTGGCTTATTGCCCGCTAGATAACTTGAATATCCAGAACCGGGAAAAGCTCCCGGTTCTGGAATTTTATAAACGCTTTCAAAACGAATTGCGTCTTTCTATTCATGAAGGTAGTTCTTCTACTGATTCTTACATTGTAGAAGTAGGCATTCATAGACCAGGCCTTGCTCTTACAGGCTATACATCAGTTTATAGTTCACACCAAATACAAATTATCGGCCACACCGAATGGAATTACTTGGAATCCATTGGTTCAAAAGCAAGGCGTGAAGCTTTTGAAAAACTTTCTATGTTCTGTGCTCCAATGTGGGTTGTTACTCATGGGCAAAAACCGCACGAAGAACTAGCCGATATGTGCCGCGAAAAAAACATCCCTCTGTTTTCTTCGCCTTTATATACTTTTGAATTCATTTTTAAAACAAGAAGCATTCTTGAAAAATATTTCGCCCCTTACACAAAAATTCATGCAAGCCTTGTAGATGTTTATGGCATTGGCATGTTGTATATTGGTGATAGTAATGTAGGGAAATCAGAATGCGTTTTAGACCTTGTAGAACGCGGACACCGACTTGTTGCAGACGATGCTGTTGAAATTATGCAAGTTGGCAATACCTTAATGGGAATGGCAGACCCTTTAATTGAACATTGTATGGAAATCCGCGGGATAGGTATTATTGACATTCGCTCTATGTTCGGGATTCATGCCGTTCGTAAAATTAAAAGAATTGAAGTAGTTGTTGAATTACAAATGTGGAACCAGACTGAAGGTTGTGGGTGCACAACAGATCGCACCGGACTTTCAAATGAAACTATTTCTATTATGGGCGTTCAGATTCCTCACATTATAATTCCAGTAACACCAGGCAAAAATTTAACCGTTATTTCTGAAGTAATTGCAATGAATACTTTAATGAAAAGTGCCGGCGAAGATTCTTCACAAGCCTTTAACCAACGTTTACTCGACAAAATCCAAAAGAAAGCTTCTGGCGAAAGCTGGGATGCTTTTTTGGATATGGATTTAACACCGTATGAATAAGTGGAAGCGTTTCATTAAGCAAAACTGGCTTGCTTCTCTTGTGGCTGGAACTTTTTTGTTAACTTGCCTTGCCTTGTTGTATTTCAAACACCCTGCTAGCCCTTATCATTTACGTAACCAATACATACTTCGCTTTGAACAAATAGGAACTCTTTCTCCTGGAAACCGCGTTCAGGTAAATGGTTTAACAAGAGGCAAAATTCTTTCAGCCAAGTTAACAGACGATGCTGTTTTTGTAACTATTGAAGTTTTAGCACATACTCCTATCCCTAAAAATTCAACTTTCAGGCTCATTAATTCTGGCCTTATGGGCGAACGAGAAGTTTGTATTCTTTTAGGCAATTCTGAAGAATTTTTAGCTTCGGGCGATACCGCAAATGGTTTGTATGACGAAGGAACTTCTGGGATTACACGTAAATTAAAGCAAGCTTTTTCTGTATTAGATTCTATTATGATTACAGCTGAAGTTTCATTAGATTCATTACTTGGCGGTAAAAATGGAGAACGGCTTTCTCGTATCACTTCAAAAGGAAATAACATTATTGATCAAACATCATCTTTAATTAGTTCAAGTAAAGAAAATTTAGAAGGTTTTATTTCTTCAACTGAAAATGCTTTACAAAATGCAAAAGGCGTTTTAGACAACATAAAAACCGATGGTTCTACTTTAATAGAAAATATTGAAACCACAAAATCAGAACTAGATTCTTTACTTGCCGCTTTGAAAAATTTAAAACAAAAGTTAGCTGATTTTTCAGAGGGCGCTCCAATGCCTCTTATCAAAGAAAAAGCCTTTTTTGATGCGGCCTCAAAACTTTCTGATGATGTTGAAAATTTCAGAAAAGATTTGATTAAGAATGGTTTAAAAATAAATGTTGATATTTTTTAAAAAAGTATTTGCTTTTACAAATAAAAAGAATACTTTATGTCGGTAATCTGATTTTATATGGAGGTGTCTATGGCAGAACAAAAAGATCCTAAAATGTCCAAAAAAGATTTGGAATATTTTGAATCCCTTTTGCTAGAAAAACGGCGAGAAATTGTTGCTGCACAAGTAGGCAGTTCTTCATCAGGTGCTTTTCATACACAAAAACATCAAATGGATATGGTTGGTTATAGTAACCACTTAACAGCTGACGCCGCTTCTGATTATACTTCATTAGAAACCTCTTTTGATTTAGCAGCACGCGAAGGCAAATATTTAATTTATTTAGAAGAAGCTCTCCAGAGAATCAAACAAGAAACTTTTGGTGTCTGCAAAGTCTGTAAAAAGCTTATTCCAAAAGCAAGGCTTGAAGCGGTTCCAACGGCAACAAAATGCGTTAACTGTAAAGAAGAAACCAAAAGAAAAGAACGCGAAGACCATCGTATAGAAATGGCGCGTGCTTTTGCAGAACAGCACCGAATGCAACAAAAATAATTGATTTAAAAAAGCCGGCTAAAGTCGGCTTTTTTCTATAGAAATCATTTACAATTGTAAACACGAAATTGTTTTCTTTTTTCCCTTTTTTTATTTCAAAATCTATTTTTTGAAAAAATCAAAAAAAACAATGGAGTTCAAATGTTAGACTTAAAAGGTAAATGGGTTTTAGTAACTGGTTCTTCTCGCGGTGTTGGGGCAGAAATTGCTAAAGCCGTTGCATCTCTTGGCGGGAATCTTTTTTTACAAAGTCGTTCTAAATCCCATGCTGAAAAAACACTAAAAGCGGTTCAAGAAATGGGCGTTGAAGCGATAGCTCTTGAATGTGCTTTAGAAAATCCAGATTCTATAAAAGCAATGCTTCAAGAAATAGACAATTCTGGTAAAATCGTTGACGTTGTTTTTAATAATGCTGGTTTACAAGTGCCTTATTGCAGCGATTATTTTTCTAATGAAAGAAAAGATTATTTAGAAGCTTATGCAGTTAATTGCCTTGCTCCCGTTCAAATTGCTTACCACTTTTTGCCTAAAATGGTTAAAAATGGCTTTGGCCGCATTTTAATGACTTCTAGTGGTATCGCAGACCAGCCAGAACTTATGGGCTATGCTTGCGCCAAAGCAGCTTTAGATAAATTTGTCCGAGATTTTGCTTGCAAATTAAATGGTACTGACGTAATGATGAACTTAATGGACCCAGGTTGGTTACGTACCGATTTAGGCGGGCCAAATGCACCAAACGATGTAACTACTGTTATCCCTGGCGCTTTAGTTGGCGTTCTAGCCGAAGACAAAAAGAGTGGCCGCTGGTTCAGCGCACAAGAATTTGCAGGCATGGAACTTTCACTTGCTGTGCAAAAAGCAGAAACTCTTTAACTTTCAAAAACGATTTTTGTTTTTAACTGGCAACTTAAAACTTGCCAGTTTTTTATGCTTTAAAATTTTTCTATAATGACCTTTGCTTTTACTTATTTAGAGGCTTTTTGTGGAACAAAAATCTATTGGCATTTTAGGGTTTGGCGTAGAAGGAAAAAGTACTTTACGCTATTTAATCCGTGAAGGTTTTAAAGATATTGTAGTGATGGATAAATCACCCGTGACTTTACCAGAAATAGACAAGAGTATTAATATTTCTGTTTTTTCTGGTGAGCATTATAAAGACGGGCTCTTACAATGTTTTGAAGTTATTCGTTCTGCAGGCTTTTATCCTTTAGATTCTGACCTTTTGAAGTTCCAAATGAACGGAGGGGTTGTAAAAAGCCAAGTCGAAATTTTCTTTGAAAAAGTCCCGGCTGAAAAAATCATTGGCGTTACAGGAACTCTTGGCAAAGGCAGCACGGTCAGTATGATTAAGCATATTTTAGATGCAGCCAATGAGCCTTCTGAAATCGGAGGAAATTTTGGGATTCCAATGCTTGATTTGTTAGCAAACAAAAATCAAGACACGACTTATATTCTTGAACTTTCTTCTTTTCAATTAATGACTTTAGGGAGTTCTCCCAAAGTAGGCGTTGTTTTAAAAGTTTCTTCGGAACATTTAGATTGGCATAAAACCGTAGAAGAATACAGAGATGCAAAAGCCAATCTTGTGCGCTATCAAAAACCTTTTGATTGTTGCGTTTATATGCAAGACGCTTTGCCTACTTCTGAAATTGCAGAAAATTCTGCTGCACAAAAATTTCCTTTTGGCTCTGGCGAAAATGCGGTGGCAAAAATAGAAGGCGATTCTCTTAAAATTGGGACTGTTTCGCTGCATTTGTCTGAATGTAAAGTCCGCGGCATTTATCAATTAGAGAATATGGCGGCAGCGGCCCTTGCGACCCTTGCTATTGGCGTAGATATTCACGTTATTTTTGAAGCTTTAAAAACCTACGAAGCTTTACCTTTACGAATGGAATTTCGCGGCGAAAAAAATGGAATAGAATTTTTTAATGATTCTTATGCAACAAGACCCGATGCGACTTTGGCGGCTGTGCAAAGCATGAAACGTCCATTCGCTTTGATTCTTGGTGGCTCAGAAAAAAATGCAGACTTTACAGAATTATTTTCTGAACTTGCTTTGCTTGAAAAATTAAAATCAATTGCTTTTATTGGCGCTACTGCTGAAAGAATGTTTAAGCAAGCTACAGAAATGAATGTAAAAGCAAAAATGGAAATTTTCAATTCTTTAGAAGAGGCTTTTAACAATTCTTTAGCCATTGGCAACGGCGGAGCTATTTTACTTTCGCCTGCTTGTGCTTCTTTTGGATTGTTTAAAAACTACAAGCATCGAGGAGAAGTTTTTAACCAGCTTATTGAAAATTTTTAAAAAGGCGAAATAACTATATTTACGCAAAAATAAAAGTGAGAAAATTATGGAATACAAAGTTAAAGATATAAACCTTGCTGCCTGGGGCAGAAAAGAGTTGGATTTAGCAGAAACCGAAATGCCAGGGCTTATAGCTCTTCGCAAAGAATATGCCGGTAAAAAACCTCTTGCTGGTGCTCGTATTATGGGTAGTCTTCACATGACTGTGCAGACTGCTGTTTTGATTGAAACTTTAACAGAACTCGGTGCCGATGTGCGTTGGGTTTCTTGCAATATTTTCAGTACACAAGATCATGCGGCAGCAGCAGTTGTTGTTGGTAAAAACGGAACTCCAGAGAATCCGCAAGGAACTCCTGTTTTTGCTTGGAAAGGTGAAACGCTTGAAGAATACTGGGATTGCACAGCAAAAGCTTTGATTTGGCCAGATGGTAAAAGCGCTAACTTGATTCTTGACGATGGTGGCGATGCAACTATGCTTGTTGTTCGCGGTGCTGAATTTGAAGATGCAGGGAAAGTTCCTGAATTTAACCCTGAAACGGATTCTGAAGAATGGGGTGTATTCCTTTCTCTTTGCAAAAAGATTTTTGAAGAAGATCCAAAGCGTTGGACTCGTGCACGTGAAACCATTAAAGGTGTTTCTGAAGAAACAACTACTGGCGTTCACCGCTTGTATGACATGGCAAAGCATGGGCGCCTTCCGTTCCCAGCCATTAACGTGAACGATTCTGTTACCAAGTCAAAATTTGATAACCTTTACGGTTGCAGACATTCTTTGATTGATGGCATTAACCGCGCAACAGACGTGATGATGGCTGGGAAAATCGCCGTAGTCTGCGGCTACGGCGACGTCGGCAAGGGCTGTGCCCAGTCCTTGCGCGGCCAAGGCGCCCGAGTTATTGTTACAGAAATTGACCCAATTTGTGCGCTTCAAGCTGCTATGGAAGGTTATGAAGTTAAAACGCTTGATGAAGTCGTTTCTGAAGCCGATATTTTTGTAACAACTACTGGCAACATGATGATTATTTCGGCTGCACAAATGCAGAAAATGAAACACCGTGCTATTGTTGGTAACATTGGCCATTTTGATAATGAAATTGATATGGCTGGCTTAAAGAAAATTCCAGGAATTGTACGTAACGAAATCAAGCCTCAGTACGACGAATGGATTTTCCCAGATGGTCATAGCATTCTTGTCCTTGCTGAAGGTCGCTTGTTAAACCTTGGTTGTGCAACTGGTCACCCGAGTTTTGTAATGAGTGCAAGCTTTACCAACCAGACTATTGCGCAAATTGATTTGTGGTTAAATGCTGAAGGTAAAGAAACTGTTGCTAGTATCAAATACGAAAAAGGTGCAGTTTATACGCTTCCAAAAATTCTTGACGAAAAAGTAGCTCGCTTGCATCTTGAAAAGTTAGGCGTTCACTTGACTACACTCACTCAGGCACAAGCTGATTACATCGGCGTTCCTGTAGAAGGCCCTTACAAAGTGGATTTCTATCGCTACTAATTCACTTTCTATGCTAGTTCATTACTTGTAAACTAGCGATAATAAAATCCCCCGAAAGTGTAACTTTCGGGGGATTTCATTTTAGCCAATACTATTTCTTCTTGGTTGAAATAATTTCAGCATCAACAATCTTTTTCCCATTTGATTTTTTCTTGTCTTTTTCTGCTGGCTTACTTGGGTTGATAATACGATATTGGACAATTCCCCAGATATTAGAAATAATCCAATAAAGCACAAGTCCAGACGGCATAACAGCACTAAAGAGGAACATCATACCAGGCATCATCCAAGTCATCATTTTTTGCTGAGCAGGATCAGTCATAGCACTCATAGATTGCTTTGTCTGGAAATAAGTCGTAACCACCATAATCAAAGGCAAAATAGCAATACCGTGAGGCATAATAAATGGAATTGAAATGCCACTAAAAATAACATCAGAATGAGAAAGGTCAGAAATCCAACCAATGAAAGGCTGACCACGAAGTTCTATAGCACGACCAAGAATAATAAACAAGCCAAAGAATATAGGCATCTGTAAAAGCAATGGGAAACAACCGCCCGTACAAGAAGCAAGTGGATTTATTTTATTCTTTGCATAAAGTTCCATAATGGCAGCCTGACGCTTTTGTGGGTCAGAACGATACTTGACGTTAATCGCATCAAGTTCTGGCTTAAGCTTTGCCATATCTTTAGAAGAACGGAGCTGTTTTAAAGTAAGTGGTGTTGTAAGCAAGCGAACCAAAATAGTAAGCAAAATAATCGCTACACCATAGTTTGGGATAATAGAATAAAATGCCTTTAACAACCAAAGTAAAAATCCGCAAATAGCGACAAACCAAGTATCAGCACCACACCATTGCCAGCCACTTACAATAATCTTTTCATAACCTACATCGTATTGCTTAATAGCTGCCCATTCAAGAGGCAATACCATAAAATCAAATGCCAATGTATCTGAGTGCATATCATCAGAAAGCGAAAGTTTAAATGTGCCCGGGTCAGATTCTGCCACTTTTTCTTTCAATGGTTCAGCTTCTACAACAGCAGAAGTCGGGTTTGCAAACTGAACAGTCATTGCAATGTATTTACGACGAAGACCAGCCCAAAGAATTTTGCCACTTTCCTGATTGAAAGTTTCTTTCGCCGTAATCATTTCGCGTTCCACACCAAAAGTATTATTGAAAATTACTTCACTAAAGAAATAATTCGCGCCAAAAGACTTACCTTCTGGGAATGCTTCTGTTTCACGCATACCACCATTTAAAGAAAGTCTATAAGAAGAAGCTCTAAAACCTTCTACAATATTCTTTTGTGAAATTGCAGCCCCATCTTTTGTAAAAGAATAAAGGCGATGGATTTTTTTACCTGATGGGTCTGTAAAAGTAAAAGCAACTGTTAAAGAATCTTCTACAGTTATTTTATTTGCCAAAGAATCTTTAAAACTAAACAAAGCCTTATCAAGATTTACGCCATCAAAAGAAAGTGACAATGCTCCTTGTGTGCTATCTTGAATAATCTCTGGGAATTTACCCGTACTATCAGCTAAATCTTTTACGATAATACTTTTTATTTTAGCACCTTGATTAGAAAGCGTTACAATAAAACGTTCAGTTTCTACTTCTAGTTCATGAGGCACAACAACAAAAGGAGCTTCTGCTAAAGAATCCTTTGTAGAATCTTCAACTACTTTTGCTTGCACTGGTTCAAGTGATGGAGCTTTGCCCAAAAAGAGTTCGCTAGAAGAATCTTTCTGAGGAATTTCAAGTGTAGATTGTGCTTGAGTTTCTACGGCTTGGTTTTTAGTCGCAGGTTCTTGCTTTACTGGTTCTGGAGCTGGCATGGAGAACATCCACCATACCATAATGATAAAAATGAGAACCATTCCAATAACATTATTTTTTTTCATAAGGAATCCTTACGTGGCGGCACTGGATCATAACCGCCTTTACAAAATGGGTTACAGCGAAGTACTCGATAAAAGCTAAGCGCAACGCCTTTGATAATTCCATGAGTTTCTATCGCTTCTATAGCGTAAGCCGAACAGGTTGGTGTAAACCGACAGACTCCAGAAAAAAAATACGGATGAATCAACCGATACAAACGAATAGGAAACAAAACCACTTGCTTCAAAATCCGTTTTACAAAAAAAACGCACTCTATTGCTTTCACTATAGTCTCCCTTGCAATTTTTCTATCAAGCGAGTTCCGGATTCACGAAGCAAATCGGCGTTCATTTCTGAAGACTTGACATTTACCGAAATCATTGCCCATACTGGTTTTTCTAAAGACAACGCCTGTTTAAAAAACAATGGGCGCAAAACACGGCGACAACGGTTGCGGTAAACAGCATTTCCGTTCTTTTTTTTCGCTATAAAGCAAAAACGGCAAACACCATCAGGGCTTTCTATCCAACGCATCGATAACACAGATGCCCGAATATACTTTCCTTTTGTGGTTATTTGCCGAAATTGTGCCTGCGAACTTAACCTATAGGAACGTAAAGCAGCTATGAGCTTACCTTATTTCTTATAAATTGTATCGCTGACTGTAAGACGTTTACGACCTTTAGCGCGACGACGGCTCAATACGGCACGTCCCCAGCGGTCCTGCATGCGCTGACGGAAACCATGCTTGTTTGCACGCTTGCGATTGTGAGGTTGAAATGTTCTTTTCATAATGTTAACCTTTAAAAAAAACTTTAGACTTGAGACCCAAAATTAGTAAAAAGTCTTGATTTATCAAGGGGTTAGGAGTATCTGCAAACACATTCAAAGCTACAAAATGCCTTTTTCAAAGATAAAAGAAGTCATCAACAAGTTAACAATGTGTTAATAGATGTTAATAACTTTATTTGTCAGATTTCTCCGCGAAGGCGACGGCGTGCTCTGCTCCCTGGGCGATTACGGCGTTTTTTGAAAGGAACGCGGCCGCCGAGCCCATTTTCTGCTTGCTTTTCAACAAAAGAATCTTGTGGAAAAGTTTTAGCTTCTTGAGGTGCAAAAGCCTCTTTTGCCTTGCTCGCCTTAGCTTTATTTTTGTTAGGATTTGGCTTTTTAGGCTTTGGATTGTTTTTAGGCGAAGAAGGCAAAGGCGGTAATTTTTCTAAAACAGAAACATCCCCTTCAGGAATTTTTAAGCGCAAAGCTTTTTCTATAGCTTTTAATTCATGGCGCTCATCTTTTGCACAAAAAGAAATGGCTTCACCTTCTTTACCAGCTCTACCAGTTCGACCAATACGATGCATGTAGGTTTCTGGTTGGTCTGGTAAATCAAAATTGAATACATGCGTTACATTATCTACATCTATCCCACGTGCCGCAATATCTGTTGCGACAAGCACTCGAATTTGTTCGCATTTAAAATTTCCAAGAGCTTCTTGCCTGCGCGTCTGGCTTTTGTTTCCATGAATTGCTGAAGCCGTTATCCCTGCTTTAACAAGGGTTTCTGCGACACGGTTGGCGCCATGTTTTGTTCTGCTAAAAACAAGCACTTTTTTCATTTCTGGATTGGTATTCAGAAGCTCTTTTAAAAGCAAACCTTTTTGCCTTTTATCTACATGATAAACCTTTTGAGAAATACGCTCTACAGGCGTAAAAGTAGGAGCCACTTCTATAGTTTCATAATCTTTGGAAAGTATACTTTTAGCTAAAGCCACTATATCAGAAGGCATTGTCGCCGAAAAGAATAAATTTTGCCTTACTGGTGGAAGCATTGATAAAATTTTCCGGATATCATTTATAAATCCCATATCCAACATGCGATCGGCTTCATCTAAAACAAAAAATTCTATTTGCTTAAGCGAAACTGATTTCTGAGCTATTAAATCCAATAAACGGCCAGGAGTTGCCACAAGAACATCTACTCCATGCAACACAGCTCTTTTTTGCGGAATATCAGAAACGCCACCAAAAATACACGCCGTTTTTATGGCAGTAAACTTGGCATATTTTTCAAAACAATCACTAACCTGAATAGCTAGTTCTCGCGTTGGCAAAAGAACTAATGCCCGGCAACATTTTGAAGATCGAATTTTACCAGAAGCTAAAAGTAATTGAAGTATTGGCAAAGCAAAAGCAGCCGTTTTACCTGTACCTGTTTGAGCTATTCCGCACAAATCTCGCTTTTCTAACAAAACAGGTATGGCTTGTTCTTGTATTGGAGTGGCTTTCGCATACCCTACTTCACGAATGGCTCTTAATAATGGTTGTTTTAAGGGTAATTTTTCAAAATCCATTTTGTTGCCCTTGTAAGCTTTTAAACTTTTAACAAAAAAGCCCCGGCGCAGCCGGGGCTTTTGAGCGGGAAGGGCGGGATTCGAACCCGCGATAGGATTATGTCCTATACTCCCTTAGCAGGGGAGCGCCTTCGGCCAGCTCGGCCACCTTCCCATTCGGAGTCCTAATTTTAGATTATTTATGCTTCTTTTTCAAGGGGTCTTACTTAAATTTAGGCCTCTATTGCGTTTATTTTCTCGGGCAAATCCAATTTTCTTTTACGTCGCTTTGTTTTAAATCCTAAATAAAGAGGACTAATCGTATAAAGAATAAGCAACAAACCCATTGTCGCATAAGGTGTATTCATATTACAAATTCCCCAACCAATCGTTATAAATGGCAAATGCAACAAATACGGGTAAAAAGAAGCTCTACCGATAGTCCGCACAATAGGGATACAGAAAAACCTTGCCAAAAAACCTTTCCCCGGAATTAAACTCATTATAAAAAGTCCGCTAATAAGAATCGTTGGAGAATGGCGAACAATAAAATACAACCTCGGGTCAGAAACAGAATTCTGGCTCAAATAACAAACGATATAAAGAGCCACAAACAAAAAGAACTGGCAAAAACCGGCCACATAATTTTTTTCTAAAAACACAAACTGCTTTTTCTGATAAAGCCTAAAAATAATCATCCCAAAAAAATATTCACAAATATGAATCACTGGAAACATGTGGAAAAAGCGAAAGCGCCTTGCATAATCTGCATCATTTAAAAACTCATGGGAACCAAAAATCCACCCTTGAATAACACCAGGAACAAAAACAAGAAAAAACAAAAACCACAAAACTTTAACGCTTTCTATTTTAAACAATTTCTTTGTAGTCCAAGGCGTCAAAGCATAACAAATAAAGAACCCGGTCAAAGCCCATGAAGGCTCATTTAACTTCATCCCTAAATCAGGAACCAAAGACCAAAGGAGCGACAAATGTAAAAGCAAACTACGAATCGGGTGTTCCATTTTATCAATGCCGCCAATTTTCACCGCTATAGCTGCAAACATCAGTATCGTGCAAATAAAATGCAAACGGTAGAGTTTTGAAATTCGCGAAAATACAAATGGAAGAACAGCAATACGCCTGTCTGGGTCACTGAATTTAGAAGCAAATAAAAAACCAGCTAAAACAAAAAATAACCCAGCAGAAAATGCTGGCCCAGACACAATCGGCTTTAACCATGTCCATTTCGCCGCATAATCAAAAGCACTTGATGACGCCAAATGCAAAAGCACAATATTGATTGACGCCATTAAGCGCAATCCATCAATCGCCGGAAAATAATTTTTCTTTTTTTTCATTCTCTGCAAATATAGAAACGAAAAATTTCATCAAAGATTTGCTTGGTAAGCTCTCCAAGTCGTTTCAATAATAGTATCAATATCGCTATATTTAGCTTTCCAACCAAGAAGTTCAAATGCTTTATTAGGGTTTGCCACAAGAGAAGCCGGGTCTCCCGGGCGGCGTTCCACAATGCGATAAGGCACCTTTTTCCCAGAAGCTTTTTCAGCAGCCCGAATAATATCCAAAACACTTGTCCCTTGACTTACACCCAAATTCACAATCAAATCTTTATTTTCTCGTTCAAGATATTCAAACGCTTCAGCATGGCCTCTAGCCAAATCATTCACATGAATATAATCACGAACGCCCGTTCCATCGTGGGTATCATAATCATCACCAAAAACAAGAAGTTCTTTTCGCTTGCCAGTCAAAGCTTCCATCACAACAGGAATCAAGTTTGCCGGATTCTTTTCTAGGCCAGTAATACGCCCATTCACATCGTAGCCAGCCGCATTAAAATAGCGAAGTGCGGCAAAACGCAAATTCTTCAACTTAGAATACCAACCAAGAAAACCTTCTATAGAAAGCTTCGTATAACCATAATAATTCTCAGGTTCAGTCGGGTGATTTTCGTCTACAGGCATATACTTTGGAGCGCCATAAGTTGCAGCAGAACTAGAAAAAACAAAATATTTAACCCCAGCAGAAACCGCAGCATTCAGGATATTCAAAGAACCTGTAATATTATTAACGCTATACTTTTCTGGCAAAAGCATTGATTCACCAGCCGCTTTAAAAGCAGCCAAATGCACAACCCCTTCTGGAGAAAAATCATTCAAAAAATCACTAATCGCTTTTTCTGATAAAATATCGCCTTCAACAAATTCAGCTTCTGCAAAAAGGTTTTGCCTTAACCCACTACTCAAATTATCAAAAACTTTAACAGTATGCCCTCGATCCAAAAGTTCTCGAACAGTATGTGAGCCAATATAACCTGCGCCACCAATAACGGCGATTTTCATAAAAACCTCAACAAAAATTTCCTTCACAACTGAAGATAGAATTTTTATTACTTCTAAAAATCCAACTCATACATTTTCCTTACGCATTCCCCACTCAAATCAGCAAGCACTTACTGATTTCAACTAACACGCGCATTTACCCAAAAACTTTTTTCAAAACCTTTTTAAGAAACTTTTGGATCATTTCTATTACTCTGATAAACAGCCTTAGTAATTTCAGAATACAATTTACTAAGAACCGTATCTTTTTCGCCAAAATCCTTTTGAATCCACTCATTACGCAAAGTTTCATTATCTACGCGCTTAACCCATTCATACAAAAGAACTGGCCCCAAAGGAAGCTGAAGATAAAGCAACAACAAGCGTTCATGTTTATCAATAACTTCAGCATAATATTGAATGCTTTCAATCACTTCTTCTGCATTATTCTTAAAAATAGACCTTACTCTTGCTTTAAATTCATCATCAAAAAAAGACGCTTTAGGTGTTTCAACTTCTGCCATAATAATTCTTTTTGGGGTTAATGTTTAAAGTTTGAAGTTAATATACTTCTTTATCAAGCAAAAAAGTTCGTGCAATAATATTTTTTCACACTTGTCGCAATTTATCTCTATCAAAAAAAGAAATGCATTCAGATTTCGCAATTGACAAAAGAAGAGAAATCAAAATTTTTAATTCCCAACACAAGGGTTTCTGTTCCCTAGCATAAAAAGCTTCACAATCTTTAATTTGTGTGATTTTTATACAGAAAATACCGCAGCGGAGCTGCGGTATTTTCGAGAATTTCGCGGCTCCTTATATGGAGCCGCGAAAATGACACGCTAGGTTATGAATCAATCATGACTCAAAAGTATTAAGCTTTCACCGTCGTGAAGCTGAATGCTTCGCCATTTGCAGTTGTCTCTTTTTAGCTCTTCGTACCCGAAAAATTTCAATTAGTGTTGATTACACTATTTTAGGTAAACGTAGTCAACTTTTGATTTTCCTTCTACATATCGTTGTATTACTGAATGGTCTTTCTCGTTTGGGTAATAGAACAAGTTGAAATCACGCTGGTTTTCCTGCGTCACTCCATGATGTATCCTTGTTCTGTTATTTACGATTGCCGTTGTTAACTGACCATATATGGTCTTCTTGTTTGGAGTAAAGCCGCAAAAGTCCTCAATCATTTTACTTATAGATTCTTTGGCCACCTCAAATGAAATCTCTTTATTTGGTTCCAATGTTTCTGCATATTCCCTTATATATTGCATAACAGATTTTTTATAACTCTGCCGTTCTCGTTCTTCTTCAATGTGTTTTTTCAACATTTCTTCGCTCTTAAAACCACGCTTCATAAAGACAAGAAACGATGTTATAATAAACCTTACATCGCTAGAAATAGGGTCAATTTCTTCGTTATCGCTTTTTGCTATAATATTCTGTATTTTTTCATAAATTGAACTATACCTATGATTACTGGGAACCCAAAATAAGTGAATTGCAGATTTATTGCAGCTTGAGATTGTAGCAAAACATTCTGCAGAAATACGGGAAGGCTTTAATGTTAGAAAACAAAAGAGAATTTTCGGAAGTTCATCTTCTTCAGCATACTCACGTTGAATCCCTTCCAACTCCATTAATAACTGATCTTTGCTAAGAGACGAATCCTTGATTTTATTTTCAATACACAAGATATATTTGACCTTATCGTCTTGGGCAAATTTCACAACGATGTCAACATCTTTCTTTTCGTTATTTTGAGTATAAACCGAATATTCAGACTCAACGCTAATATCGTAAGCAAGAAATTTCTTTTCAAGTTCTTCAAAGCACTTATCTCCATTATCCTGGAAGTCAAGAATTAGGCTTCTCAATAATTCTTGACCCATTCCATGGTCTCCCTGTGGATTAAGAAGATATGCCAAGAACGATGTAATGGACGGTTCATAGAGACGTCCGTCTTTAGAGGAAAGAATTCTAAAGATGTTCATGTGCACTACCGCTTTTCTAGTGTTTTGTTGAGTTTCTCAATTTCTTGGGAAGCCTTTTCCGTAAGGCCTTCTAGTTTTTCTACTAGTGCCGTAATCTTTGGATAACGCTTTCCCAGTTCCATGTGAAATCTGTAAGTCTTATAGTATTTTTCAAAAAATTCAGTTTCCTCTTCGGAAAGCTTTTCTCCGGACGAAACTTTCTCTTCGAGACTATGCATAAGGTGGCAGAACTTGATCCACTCTTCTTCTGACAATTCGTCTGCCCAAAAATGGGTATTGGATGTATCATTGCTTGGATTCTGTGACATAGGAGTCTCCTTGTTGTTGGGTTGTGTAGAACAGCATATACAAGTTTTTTTAAAGGGTTAATGTATACCCCACTTCAAACTGATCTGGTTTCATACGAATGATGTCACGGAAAGCGTAAAGACTTGCATGACTATTATAAAGTAGGCAATCTAGTTCCCATGTTACACCGCCTTGTGTGAACTCGCTAATATGCAACATTTCTTTCCATGCAGGCATAGTATTGACTTTATGATGTTCCGAACAATGCTCGTTGGTTCTTGCACCGATATTGATGGTATCCCAGTCCGTATACCAGAAAAGCAAATCGCTGATGTATTGGTGTTCTCCAGGGATATCCCAATCGTTGGCGAGGCAAATTTTCGCATCAAGAGCGTATTCCTTACACCATTTATGTTTTTGCGCGATGAGCACAGCCAGATCCTTCTTGGCAGCCTCGAAGGTGCGGTCTATATTCCGGTGTAGTTTCCTGAAATGCCTGTCTAGTGCAACAAGTTTTTCTTTGTTTGCTTTAGTCCAACGAAATTCGGCATTCAATTTTTCTTGGCGATCATTCAAGAATTCGGTATGGATTTTGGTTCTGAATAGTTTTATTTCGAGCGAGCTACTAAACTTTTTCCTTTGCCATTTTTCGACACAACCGTACTTGCGGCCACTATCAAAGTCGCTGTAGAACGCCTTGAGGATATCCCACTGCGGTGCGAATGATAAAATCTTAGTCATTGTGAAACATGGAGAAAAAGATAGTTGGTTACATGCAAACAACCTTTTCGGAAATCATTCAAAATATTCACCATCTTTTGGTTGTAAATCTCTCGAGAAGATTCACTTGAAATCTATATATCCACATGATAATACCTAGTCTCATCATATTCACCATCTTTTGGTTGTAAATCACCTTTGCAGATTCGCTTGAAATCATACAACCACAAAAGGCCCAAGCCACCGATTGTGAACAGCTTAAAATAACCTATTCCTTTATATCCTAAATAAAAGCGGTCTAAACCGAACCCGCCAAAGCAAAATGAAAGGATTATGGCTACTGATTGACTTTTCTTTTTCATATTGACTCCTTGATTTAGTTGAGAAAATGATTTTTGGTCAAATCTCTAAAAGATAATACCAGAAATTAGTATGGTTTATTCGTTGCCACTCAATTGAAAATTTGCGCTTAATATCATGAACTTCGCTAATATTAAGTGGGTTTGTAATTTTCCCATGGATTTCTTTATTATTTCTAAAATAATGATATATTTCGCCCTCATTTTTTCGACTGCAATATCTAAAAGGAATTCCCTTTTGCGAATCAGATATCAAAGTCAAACAATATGTTTTTGTGAATCCAAGTTCATCTTTTACTTGCTCCATAAATTTGATATCTTCAACAAATTGAAACATTCTTCGTGGATAATCTCCATTCGTCGGATATTTTAATTCTATTGCATATTTCTCTAAATTTTTAGAGTTTCCTTTATATGCAACAATGTCCATTTCTTTTTTTACGAACTTCTTTAAAAAATTTTCGTCTTGATTGTCAGAAAAAAACTTTACATTTCGTTCGAATTCTACTTTAGAACTTTTTAATTCTTCTCTCAAATAAAATCCTAGTTCATGTTGCAAAGAAAATTCATTGTAGATATTATCATTGTTAATTTTTGTTCTTGCGAACATTTCAATATGTTTTTTGATATTCATAAAATCTCTCCTTATTATTTTGAAAGAAGCTTTTGTAATTCATTAAGTCTTGCAACCAATTGCTTACTTTTCTCAACGATTCCGTTTTGCGTCACATCGTCTTTCGCATCTTCTTTTAATAACTTTTTCATTTTGACAGACAGGAGAATGGTCCTTATCAGAGCAATAAACGGCAACAACACTATAGCAGCTGCGGATAAAAGCATCACTTGATTATTCGATGGGAGGATAAACGTTCCTATAATAAAAAGAATTATAAATGGCGAAGCGCATCCAATTCTAATAGTATTTTTACGACTTTTTTTTCTCTTTTCGTATAATAGCAATCGTTCATCTCTTCGCTTATTTATTTCATTACATTCCAAAACAAGTTTATCATTTTCTTGTATCTTTTCATTAAATTCAAGTTGATATTCTTCTTGTTGCTTTTGTCGCGCGGCTTTATCATCTTTATCTTTTTGCTTTATACTTTCTAGGAACCGTTCTCCTTCACTTTCGGCCGACTCTTTCTTTTTCAAATATTCCTTTCTTTCATCTTGATTTAACGCTTCAATGTATAGCGGTTCAATCTTTGAAAAAAACAAATATGCATGTTTAGCCCTGTAAAATTTAGACCTGTCTGAATTCCAAAATAATCGAATTGCATCATCACTTTCATCTTTTAAAACAGGACCAATGCCCCAAAATAGGCCAAGAGCATTGTCAAAAGCATATTCTTCATCAAACACATTTTTACATTCGTTTTGAATGAATTCTCTAAAATAGATTTGTCTATCTATTGTTGATTTATTTTTAAATCTAATTATAAATCCGTTTGTTCCTATAATTTCTTGACGTTGTCTGGAATTTGCTGCTGATCGATATTCTTCTTCTAATTCTGGTACTATTTTGAAATTAAATTGAGGAAATTCCTTCAAATAATTCTCTCGCTCAATAATTTCTTCAAACCATCGAACATCTATCGTAGAAATAAAGGAATAGATCAAGGACTCATCAAAGGAAAACGATTCAATACCATTTTTTATGTTCTTTTTCGCTAAGAATTTTTCTTTATCTTTTATAAATTCTAATTCTTCTTCTTTTAACAAACTACAACGGTAGCGTGATTCAAGATAATCACGTTCCCCGGTAAAAAGAAATTCGCTGTTTTCAAATATCTTTTTTATTTCCTCATTAGACAAATGATTTAAATAATCTTTGCGTTCAGCCCACTCCCTTGCATTCTTAGCTCTTTGTTCATCTTCATAACGCTGTTGCTCTATTCGATTGGCTTCTTCTTGCGCTTTGATTGCACGTACACGATCTTCGCGTTCCTGTTCATTCCGTTCTTGTTCAAGTCGAAGTTGTTCCTCACGAAATATTCGATCTTGCTCATCGCGTTCTTTGTCCAGTCTTAATTGTTCTTCGCGAAGTCTTTGATTTCGCTCGTCGCGTTCACGCTCCTGCCGTAATTGCTCATCACGATTTCTTTGTTCACGTTCATAACGTTCTTTATCTCGCTTACGCTGCTCTTCTTCGCTTCGTAAACGATCTTTATCTATTCGATTTCTCTCCTTCAACGCTTCAGTCTGTCGGCATGTATCACAGATGCCTTGAAGCCAATTACCGGGCCGACCGCAAATGCCGCAACGACTCATATCAGTCTCCTTCATTTTTAAACTCTAGAGTCCACCCCTGCTCAGCAAGGAATCGTGCCAAATTTTGTATGGATACAAAAAAGGCGCAGATCGTTGCATTTACCTAAGCGGGGCTCTAGACTAGCCTCAATGCGATAAACGCAAACGACCCACGCCCCAAAAGGGCTGTTGCCTATGGTCTATACAACCAAAAACCAGCCAAGTTGCTGATAAGACAATCTGAAGTATGCCGAAAAAACATACTTGCGTGAGCGTTCACCTTGTCCTCGCATTTAGAAATTGTCTAGATTTCGCTTAGAGAACAAGAGCAAAAACTCTTTTACTCTTTGAAAATAAGATAAAAATGGACCAAACGATCAAAAAAAATTACAAAAACGAGCGTTTTTGCTATAAAAACGGTGATTTCGGGCTAATTTGTAAAGAGGAAAGAGTGTTTTTAGGGAGAAAAAGGAATGCGAGAGTCCTATTTCTTATTGTGAACCAACGACAACAACAGATTAAAAAGCTTTTCACCGATAAAGCGGTTCATGCCCCTAAGCATAGTAACGCTTTGATCAATTTCATCTACAGTAAGCAACTTCTTCTGATATGCGGCAAAGAGGATACCTATGCTTCCGGTAATCGTCAGTTTCATGCTTTCGGCAACAACACGGCCCTTGCTTTCGTCAATCAGCAAAAGACTCGGTTGTTTTTCATCTGCCAAGATAATCGCTTCGCTTTCACCCAGATCCAACCCCGTTGCCCGCTGCAATAGGGAAACTCTATCTGCAGAAAGATCTGAATGGACTTCCAAAAATGGACAATTCCTAAAATACTCCGCTTCTTCAGGGTATTCAGTATTACGAGTCAGTTCTTCAAAAACGGCCAAAGGAATATGGACAGAATTATATAGTTTGTTCAAAACATCAATCCGCCCGATTTTGAACAAAGTCAATAATGGAGTCGTGTCAGAGACAACTATCACTTAGACTCTCCGCAAGCAGCTAAAGCGTTTGCAATATCGCGTTCAAGTTCCACTTCGTCCATGTCAATATACGGAATGCCCATAGAACCATACAACTGGATAAGAGACCACTTGTCCAGTTCAAGAATCTCGGCTGCACGGCCATGCGAAATCGTCCCATTTTGAATATAGGGGTACAGGAGCATCGCACGCTGCTTTAGCCACATATCACGCTTATTTACATAAGGTTCCATCGCGGGCGTTATTTCAATTATAGCGGTTTGCATATTCATACCTCACCTATAAATATACACTTTTCTAAGCAAAAGACTAAATGAGAAAAAACGCCCTTTCACAAGAAAAGAGCGTTTTTTAGAGTCTTTTTGAGATTTTCGCGGCTCCTTATATGGAGCCGCGAAAATGACACGCTAGGTTATGAATCAATCATGACTCAGAAGTATTAAGCTTTCACCGTCGTGAAGCTGAATGCTTCGCCGTCGGCGTCGTTGGCTTCGAGGCCATCGACGGCGGCAGCCCACACAATAGCGTTAGCCTGTGTTTCGCCCTTGATGTAAGCTTCGTTCTCAGCGACAGCCTGCTTGAAGACTTCACTTTCAGAATAAAGTTCAATGCTGATACGATCAGTAATCGCATAATCCTGATCTTTACGGCGGTTCTGGATGCGGTTCACAAGTTCGCGAGCAACGCAAGCACGGCGCAAATCGTCAGTGATTTTCAAATCAAGAGCCACTGTAAAATGATTGTCTGCTTCTACGGCAAGGCCTTCTGGCACAATACGGTTTAGCATTAAACAATCGGCACCGACTTCGCCAAATTCAAACTTAATCGTTTCGCCTGCTTGCAATGCTTTAATTTCTTCAACTGAAAGGCTTGCTAGTTTAGAAGAAATCACTTTCATATTCTTTGCGTATTCTGGGCCTTTTGCCTTGATAGCTAAGAAGTTCGGCTTTGCAGACAACTTAACAAGTTTGGTTTCGTCTTCAAGGAACTTCATTTCGCGAACGTTAAGTTCTTCAAGAATCAAGTCTTGCATAGTTTCAGCGACAGTCTTTTCGGTTTCACCATGAGCAACCACTGTCATGTTAGCAATCGGCATTCGGTTCTTGACATTATTTGTCGCACGAATTACGCGTCCCATTTCGACCATACCACGAACCATCGCAATACGTTCCACGAGAGCTTCATCCATCAAGGACTTGTCTGCACTCGGGAATTCACAAAGGTGCACGCTCACCGGAGCCTTATCATCTACTTCACGCACAAGAATCTGGTAAATTTCTTCGGCAAGAAGAGGTAAGAACGGAGCAAGAATTTTGGAGAAATCCACAAGCACTTTGTACATCGTTCCGTAAGCAGCGTTCTTGTCTCCATCGTTTTCGCTTTTCCAGAAACGGCGGCGACTTCTACGCACATACCAGTTCGTTAAGTCATCCACTGCAGCAATCACGGCTGGCACCACATTGTACAAACGGTAAGCCTTCATTTCCACTTCGACCTTGGCCGCCAAATCCTGCAAAGTAGCAAGCATCCAGCGGTCAAGTTCATTGTCTGATTTTACTTCTTGACCAGGAGCCCAATTCAGTTGACCTTTAGCAGCATCAGCGTTATGGTTACTTACAAAGAAAGCTACAGCATTCCAAAGCGGAAGCATCACTTGCTTAACAATTCCCTTCACGCCTTCTTCACTAAAGCGTAAATCTTCCGCTTTCAGCGCCGCAGAATTAATCATAAACAAACGAATGGCATCAGAACCAGTGCGTTCAATCAAATCGTTCGGGTCCGGGTAATTGCGTTTGGATTTACTCATCTTAGTGCCGTCTTCAGCCAAAATGATGCCGTTCACAATCACATTCTTAAATGCTGGCTTCTGGAACAGAGCATTTGAAAGCACAGTCAATGTATAGAACCAACCACGAGTCTGGTCAAGCCCTTCAGCAATAAAATCTGCCGGGAAACTCTTTTCCACAAGTTCCTTGTTTTCAAATGGGTAATGGCGGCTCGCATACGGCATAGAGCCGGACTCAAACCAGCAGTCAAACACTTCAGGTGTGCGATGGTAAACCTTGCCATCTTTTTCAATGGTGAGTTTATCCACAAAATGCTTGTGCAAGTCGTTGAGTTCTACACCTGTAAGGTCTTTCAATTCTTCAATAGAACCAACAGCAATCATGTCGCCGTCATCAGAAAGCCAAACTGGAATCGGAGTTCCCCAGAAACGGTTGCGGCTAAGGTTCCAATCACGAGCATTTTCAAGCCACTTACCAAAACGGCCATCGCGAATATGACTTGGCACCCAGTTCACTGTCTGGTTATTTTCAACCATCCATTCTTTCAAAGTTTTGGTAACGCCATCTTTACTTGTCACAGGAGCATCTACTTTCAAGAACCACGTTTTAAGAGCGCGATACAAAAGAGGAACGCCTGTGCGCCAGCAGTGTGGGTAACTATGAACAAAAGTTTCATGCTTAAACACGCGACCTTGTTCTTTAAGGTGTGCGATAATACTCTTGTCGGCTTCTTTTGCACCAAGGCCTTTCCACATTGGAACTTTATCCGTGAACTTTCCTTCAGTGTCGAGCGGATCAAAGAGACCAAGACCAATGGATGCACCTAACTGGAAGTCTTCTTCACCGAAACTTGGAGCAATATGCACAGCACCAGCACCATCTTCTGTGCTTACAAAATCAGCAGCGTAAATTTTATAGCGCTTTTCAAGTTCTTCACTTGTAGCATAAGCATCGCTTAAACGGAAAAGCGGTTCATAGCTCAAACCCACAAGTTCAGAGCCTTTGCAGGTATCGACCACATTTGCTTCTTTGAAGTAAGCCGCCGTACGTGTAGCGGCACACCAGAATTTTTTGCCATCTTGCTCCACAAGATTGTAATCCATATCTTCGCCAACAGCAATAGCAAAGTTAGAAGGAAGCGTCCATGGAGTTGTTGTCCACACTAAAATATTTGTGTCTTTGAATTTTGCATTATCCGTAATAAGCGGGAAAATCAAAGTTAAAGACGGGTCCTGACGGTCCTTATAGCCCTGGTTCGTTTCAAAGTTCGAAAGCGGAGTGGCAAGCGCCGGGCTGTACGGTTGAATGCGATAGCCCTGATAAATTAGACCCTTATCAAAGCATTGCTTGAACACCCACCACACAGATTCCATGAAGTTCGTGTCCATGGTTTTATAACCATTATCAAAATCCACCCAGCGGCCCATGCGGCGAACTGTTTTTTTCCATTCACTTACATACTTCTGAACAGAACCGCGACAAGCTTCATTAAACTTGTCTTCGCCGAAAGCCTTAATTTCAGCAACGCCAGATAATTTTAATTCATTTTGAATCAAAGATTCAATCGGAAGCCCATGACAGTCCCAACCAAAACCGCGCGGAACCTTCTTGCCCTTCATGGTCCAGTAACGCGGCACAATATCCTTGATGGTACCGGCAAGCAAGTGACCATAATGCGGAAGCCCAGTCGCAAACGGAGGGCCATCGTAAAAAGTATATGGTTCACTTTCTGGGCGAGAATCCAGTGACTTTTTAAAACTTTCGTCCTTGTCCCACAAGCCGAGCACGCGCTCTTCTATTTGTGGGAAGGTTTCTTCTTTCTTTACTTCACGAAACAAAGCCATTATAAATACCTCTAAAAATTTTACGCAAGTAAATTTAGAAAAAGGCGAGAACCGCGATAAAAGTAGGCAAAACGAAAAAGCGCAAAAACTTGTTTTTGCATTTTCGAGTAGTAGTCACAAATGTCATAGACATCAAAGCAATTTATTGATTTCACACAGCTGAGCCATACTAAATGAACTCCAAAAGATGTCGCTTTAGAAAAAAAGAATTTTACTATTCTACACTAAATATTTTCTTTGGAAGAACATGCCTCTGTTTTGCGTTTAAAACTTCTACAACAACATGACTTTCGTCTCCTTGAAGTGTATTTGTTTTGATAGTTGCTTTTTTAAGAGTTCCTGGTAAGGCACAAGAATTGTCGCAATATTCAAATTCACTTACCGAATTTGTTCCATTTATCTCCACAGACATTTTTACAACACGTTTCTTTTTTGGGGAATAATAAAGCGTGGGTTTGGAGGAATCTTTAGGCAAAATTTTCCAAAGAGAACCTTCAGCAACTGGAGAATTGTAATCCTCTGGAGAGCCCATCTGTTTATTTACCTCAGCCGGATTTTGTGTTGGCATATTTTGCGCTGGTAGAACATTACCTGTCTTTAAGTCCGTCATCTTCATGCGGCCATTGTTCTGCACCATTTTTATCTGCATCACACTTGACTTAATTGTTGTTACAGACTTCGACTCGCCCGCAGTAAGCAAAGTCATATTCACCACCTGAGGAGCCATATTGGGAAGCGTCACTGTGGTACGCATCTGCATTTCACAAGTGTCCGGGAAAGTGGATTTTTTTTGATTTTCAAATACAGTCTGCAAACTAAGTGCATGTGACTGAAATGCAACAAAAGAAACAAAGACAAAAGTTCTTATTACTTTATTCATATTTTACCTCCTTACAGCAAAGAAAGTTTCTTTGTTGATTTAATGGTTCCATTTACTTTAAGCATCAAATAAGTTTTATTTATATCAATGCCTGTCCAATCTACATGTACAAATTGTTCTCCTGAAGCAAGAGTTCCATTAAAAATAGATTTCACTGGCGTCCCCAAAGCCGTCACTAGACTCAGTTCCACGTATGTCCAATTGTCAAGTGTAAGCACAAGTCCATCGGGCGTACGAATCACAGGTATAAAATTGTCTGGCGAATGATAACCGAAATCCACATCATAGGCAAAATCCGAATTATCCTCATCTGGGGTAGGCAAGGTCCATATAGGCTCATTGCCATAAAGCATATACCCCGTAGAATCAAACACACAAATGCCATGAGCTTCGTGCAATGTCAAATCCAGACTGTCGTGACTCGGGTCATCACTTACATTCCAGATTTCTACCCAACTTGGCAAATGCAGCGCGATTTTCACTGGATTTTGCCATGCCTTGCCAGCAACGAGAGGCCTATCACAATGAACAGTCACCTGCCAGCGACCGGAACCAAGACTTTCCATCGAGGCAGACGCACATTCCGACTTGTCGTAAACTTCATAAACTGGCGCAAGGCCTTCTTCTACAAAGAAATAGTAACGTACATCAAAATTTTTCAAGGCAACATTACCCGTATTTTCAACTTTAATATGAATTTCACTTGATTGATTGTCATTACGAATATCAGATGCAAGCACACGAACTTTGGTCTCGAGCGATACAGGATCTTCCATTTCAGCGCAAGAACCACCAATCAAGTTGTTGTCATTATCAAGAACTATAATGCCAACATCTTCATAGAAACCATCGATATTCGCAACCAATCCAGAATTCGGATCTACAAAAGACGGGTCATCAGAAGCGTTCCATGGAGAATAATCTGCATTATAAAGTCCAAAATGCGGTCCTTCGCCACCAAACACCGTTCCATTAGCAGGAATCTGCTCATCCGCAAATTTCCATTCCACAAATCCAGTATTTGCACTTTCGGAATGAACCGCTGGGAAAGTCTCCACATTATTCGGCCAGTAGCGCTCAACGCCCGCTGTTGAAACGTCTTCACCACGGAAATAGTAGCGGACGGAAAATCCATTCACAGGTTCATTGGATACGTTGCGCAGGCGAATGCGCGGACGGAGCGTAGACGTTTCCGGGTATCCCTCGTAGCGCAAATACGACTTTATCTTGCGAGCCGTATCAGTAGGCACAACTCCCATAACCTTGTCAGAGGTGCTTACTCCCCAAGCAATCATTGACGAAGGAACATTCGCAGTAGTGAGAGCCACACTGCCAATCTGGATACCAGCAGGGACCTTCAATACCAATGTATGCGTACCTGCCACGAGATGGACGGACGCGCCTGAAACAGTCACCGCACGCCAGGTATTGGAAAAGTTCGCCATCCCAGCGAGCAAACTTGATTCGCCGACATAAACCGGCTTATTGCCAACAGTAGCAGACCTTGCATATAGCACAACATTGTAGTCGGCCGAATTCTCAACTATTACAGTCATCGCGAGTGTTGCAGAATCACCCGATACAAGGTACTTATTGCCCGCCACAGAGCAAGAGAACTCATTAGAGAAACCACTCTCAACATCCATATCATTCACAGCTACAACAATGACATCAGAAATTTCACCGCTATCAGTTACAGGTTTCGAAAGTTCCTCTACTTCAGCAGCTGTCAATGCACGTGAATACATGCGAATATCAGCAACGTTCCCAAGATATGACTCTTCGCTATCATTTTTACCTAAAGAGAAAACTCCTTCTAACTCACGTTCCTTTAAAATAGTGCTAACATATTCTTGTTTTAATTCTCCATCTACATAGAATTTTACATAAGCTGAATCAACCGTTACAACTATATGCGACCAAGATTTTTCATTGATGTCAAGCGATTCTGTTTCAAATGAATGAGAACTTTCTACCAATTTTAAAGTATTTCCGCGTTGCATAAGTTCAATATTTAAACCATTTTGTCCAGAAAAGCCAAGAATTCTACGCCATGAATTATACACTGAACCTCTCTTAATTCTAGCTTCAAAGGAATATGAAGAACTACTACCGAAATAAACCACTCCTTCCCCCTTTGTATAATCTGCTGCATTACCAAAATACAAACCAGCATCACTCAACCAAGGAGTTGTCATATTGATTAAATTAAGATTGTGGCCTGTTCCAAGAAATTCGTGAACTATCTTACCACTATTTTCTCTAGCTGGATACCATAATGAAAGTTCCGTTGGATAAGGATACAATTTTTCTTCTGTAACAAAAAATTTCTCAGAATAATTATGACCATAATCCTCAACTCTCATTTTTATTGAAAGTAAGCAACCAATACATTCTGAAAGTTGTTTACGAGAAAGTTTTACATTCGCAAAAATTTGACCAGTAGAATCAGGTAACACTTTTATCACAGGCAAAGAATCTAAACCAAATACTGGCGCTATTATAACATTAGCTATTCCTGATTCTAAATCAGAAACATTTGCACTTATTGCAAAAATTCTATCAAGAATTTCGCTAGAATCTTGTACAGAAAAATCCTTAATAACAGGGCGCACAGAATCCGTATAAATTAAAGGACCTGCCATTTGTATATTATTTCCTAAATAGGAAACTCCTATATAACGTGATTCATAGATACCTGATGGAATCTTTCCTAAGAAAGAATTTCCAATTGTTTGTATTCCATTATAAATTATGGTATCTGGAATTTCAGTTCGAATTTCTGCAACAGCATGATTTCCTTGATAAAGGCTCATAAAACCATAGCCTGGATGATTACAACTTACACTATAAGCCATATAACCATTATCAAGACCTAGCCACAATGAATCAGATGGGAGAGAACAAGTAAATTCAGAAGGAACAGTAAATGCTTTTGCCTTAGCGGAAACTATCGGAAATTCTTGTTTTTTGCCTTCTGAATCAACTTCACCAAGAGCTATAACGAATATATAATTTGTATCTATTTCTGAGTTTCTATCAGGAAGTGATACATGAAGCAACCCATTTGAATCAGAAGTATATGGTAAAATTGTCGCTGGTGTTTTATCTCCACTATCATTTTTCAATGAATCATCATCTACATACAAAACAAAATCACCTAAACCTCTCACATTTAAAATTCTCTCTGAATCCGTCGCTATTTCTGGCATTATTTCAATATTGAATTTTGAAACATCTGCTAATTTAGAAGACATAGCAGCAAATACAGAAAATGTTTTTGTTTCTGCAGAAATTAAAATATATTCCCATTTATTATCATCTCCTGGGTAACAAAGTTCTGAATCCCAAGTACTACAAGTAGCATTTTCTGATGAACTATTTGAAACCGCTGCACTTCCATCTGCTTTTAAGTAGCCATACAAAGCATTTTCAAGAGGAACAATTTTTTTATTTTCAAAATCTATTTTATAAAGTTTTAAAGTCTGTGGAGTAACACCTTTAGATTCCATTTCATTTTTAGAAATTCGCATTTGAATCCGTGGAAGATTACTAGAATCTTTAAATTCCATTGATGGTAAAACTTCCATAACAGGGCCTGTTAAAGGCATGTCATTAAACACTTCAAACGGATAATCATCTTTTTCTATAGTTCTTACTGTAATACCTTCATTTTCTTCTACAGAACCTACAGGGAATGTTACAGATAACTCCCCAAACAGTGATTCCACAACGCCTATTTCATTTACTTTTACTAGCGTTCCAACATACAGATTGTATGTACTATAAAATAAATTTTCAACATCTGATGCTCCCCAAGTCAGCATAAACTGAGTATTACCTTGAAGACGATTCATATCAAACCATACAATCCTTTGATTGCCTGATTTTTCTGCAACAAATTCTTTAATAAAATAATAGACTCCTTGTTTTAAATAAGAAAGTTTATAAGCATTCCCCTTTGTCAAATTCGCTTTTAATTCTACCAATTCCTTTGGTCGTTGAACGTGAATCGAATCAAACGGTTTATAACTTATTATCCTATCTAATGCATTTTTTTCTGATGAAATATTAAAATGAGAATGTGCGCTAGAATCAAGATGTAAAACTTCTACTGTTTCAAATTTTGGCTCTTTTGTCCATGAATTTAACCCTTTATAAAAATATTTTATCGGAAGACTTGTTGATTTCATTGAGGTAGGAATTCGCTGAATGCTATCAGAACCTTCTCGATAAATTCTATTCTTATAAAGTGTATCTTTAGCAAAAGAAATAAGCTTTGTTGAATCTTCATTAAGTTTCCAATTGGTTGTATTTAAATTCAAATCATATTTTGTAAGAGTTATACCTTCAAATAAAGGATTATTCTTTATTTTTGTAATGACATCCAATGGGATAAAGAAATATTCATTTTCATAATTTTCACTTTCCGGTTTGAATCTTAAATTTGAAAAAGCTATTTCAGACAATTCATTTTCTGGCTTTGAATAAATTGCATTTGGTCTAGGAGATTGTGCGGGAGAATTAACTTCATTTTTTATAAAACCATTTTCTAAGGTAAAATCATCAAGCCATTGTTTTTCACTGAAATCCCCTAAAGAATGGTGTATTTTTGAACCGCCATCATAGTATTTATAACAATTTGCAGCCCCTTCTGTTAATGAATCCACGACATCACAAGGCTTATCAGACCGTTCTAATTTTGACAACCAATTTGGATCTATTGGAAATGGTATTTTAACCAAATTCCCGTTATTCCATTTCATATTTTTCCCGACATAAAAACTTACATTTCCATGAGCAAATAAAGGCGTTCTCAAAGAATCCTCCAAACTCGTCATAGAAATTTGGCAACGTGGATTATGACCATAAGCCGCGTCTATATTGCTTGCCTCATCATAATCACACAAGGGACTATTATCTAAATCTGTTCCTAATGCCAATACTTGGAAATAATTATGTTGATTTTTAGGATTATAGAATTTCAAATCAAAATAAGATGGATACATAAAATCTTTATTTTCATCAGCAAAAAGGAAAATATTCTTTCCTCCATCAAGTTGATTTCCCGGTAAAAATGGAAGGTATTGCATTTCATAAGGAGTTAACAACCCATAAGAATTATCGCATTCCCAATTAGTGCCATCGAAATAATTACCTAATATGGAAGTTCCACATAAACCACTTAAAGCATTCCAATAACCATCAATTTCTGTTCCAAAGATGGTTTTATTGGTATGGTCAAATCTAATTGTGCGGTTAACTAAATTATCCATACCAAATGGAGCATCCCAATATTCTTTGGGAATTGTCAATTCAATATTGAAATACGCAAATCGATAGCGTTCCCTATCAGAACTTGAATTAATCTTTTCTTTTAGCGCATAAAAATCTCCATTTTCGATTCCCGACATTCTTACGACAAACAAATTCGCATTTGGATCGTAACCAGCAGTCGTTCCCGAATCACCATATGTACAGAATTTTGTCGGGATAGAATCTTCAAAAACAACACTACAATTTTCATTTAACTTATCAACCGGATAAGTATAATTTTGTTTTCCTGATTCAGGTGGCGGTAAGACAAACCCCCGACTGTTAGAAGTTATTTTGGAAAGGTTCCAAACATTATATTGACTATTAACAGCATTCTCAAATTGTTTTTCATTTTTTACATCATCTATTTGCTCACCATCTAAGAATTGTTTCCATCCCGCCATGGTAAATACAACCATATCCAAGTAATTTTCTGAATATTTATCATCATCATACCCAAAATCTTCATCATTGTCATTGGCGACTTTACGAACATTCAACACCCCTGTCCGAACATCAGAAGAAAAAGTTAGTGTGTCAATATATATTTTTCCCTGCGTTCTCTGTCCTTCTTCAGAGCAACCAAATGCTCCCCATAACCAACCACAATCAACATATTCAATATTCGTGTGCAACCTCCGTACAACAACCAAATCCAACTGTTGCCGGTGTCGTTTTATTGCTAAACTAAACCGTTCTGGGGCGTATCCATATATTTCTTGTTCCCCAGAAACATCCATATTTATATTTACTTCTTCTCGATTTTCTTTTGGCAAATATTTTGCAGTTAAATCAGCTCGAACAAGATAATCTGCAATAGGAATATATCGATTTTTTCCATTATCATCAAATGCTTCAGCAACTAACAAATTCACACTTTTTGAAGGATCCGGAAGCATTGTCTTTAAAGACAATGCAAAACTTGATGTTTTAAACTTTGTTGAATCTTCTTTCCCGATTTCATGCGCTGAAACAACCACACTAAATCGACCAGGTTCTACAGGAATTCCCAAAGAATCTGTTAACCCCCAACGACACGAATTAGCATTTTGATTTGTACTTGCTTTTACCAAAACATTATCTTGTAAACGTTTCACTAATTTTTCATTGGCATCTAAAATATCAACAGAAACAATAGCATCTTTATACAAAATCCCATAAGAAATATTTACTGAATCCATTTCAAAAACTTTCTTTTCACTTGAATCATTTACAAACGAATCGCTCGCATTTTTCATCATATAAAAATCAGGCAAGTCTGTTAACGCCACTTCCATCTCGGGCAATGTTAATGAGATAACAGTATCCATTAAAATGACTTGCGGATTATTCAATGTATTTTCTATCACTTCTGCATGTAAAGTTATATTACCACTTGCCGGGTATAAATTACCTGAATAAAGGCCATCCCACACAAAACGTAAGCCATAATGATTCGGGTGAATTGTCCAACCTGTACTCCAAGGATTTATAGAAGCATATTCAGTCCCCATAAAATTAAAACCACTTACAGAACTAGAACCAAAATAAACAGGGATATCAAAATCTTTGGTAAAATTCCCCTTACCCACATAAAAAGCTCCTTTCGAACTCATAACAACATGGCCTTTTGTGCCATAAAGTGTCATTACTTTATCTGTATATGTTGGAAACTGCCAAACCAAAAAACCAAGCATATAATTCTCTATAGCTTTCTGAAAAGAAGACACATCTATGCTAGATTCTGAAACTTTACAACCATTTTCAAGATTACTATTTCCATTCGCCGACAAACAAGTCTCCCCAAATGTATTTGAATCGAAATAAATATTAACTGAATCTAAAGATTCAAAACCATTCCATTCTAAATGATACAAGCCATCTTTTTCATAAAACCAAACTCCTTTATCTAAGTCCGTATTTTGAGGTTCTCCCATAAATGGGTTAGCAGTAACATATTCTGCTGACTTTTCAAATAACCCTGTTCCTTTTGAATCTTCTGCATAAACGCGCAAATAATATTCACCAGAAACATTATCACCAAGGCGTATTGATACTTCCAATGAATCCTTACCAACCTCTATTCTTGGAGAAGAAATTTCAAAAACAACTGAACGCAATGAATCACTTGAACTTACATTATCCACAACAATTGATGTTGTATCTGCCAACCATTCACATGTTGAACAAGAACGCGTTGAAAGTTCTACTATAACCCTTGATTCAGATAAACCAACATTATGGAAATAACCCAAAATCCCTTCAGTACTTTGTGATATTTTTGAAATGTGTGCACTATCTTTAGATTGATTTGATTTTACTACTTCGATATTATCCGTAAGCCATTCATTTGTATTTTCTAAACGATAACGAAGCCTATAAACCGTTGTATTCTCTGAAGTTATTGAAACTGGCGGCGCAATTCCTACAATAGGAATATATTCTTTGGTCAGATAATCTTCTTCCTGTGGTGAAGAAATTATGGGATAACGCTTACCAAGATAAAATAAATCAGTTCTAACACTTTCGTTTCCAGCCGCATCAAGACAAACTGTTTCTAAATAACGTTTACCATTTTTCTTGCCAACAGCATTGGCCAAAATATTAAATCCTATGGTATCATTCTTTAAAATATTTTCAGTAACACTATACCAAGTTTCATTTGCATCACCGCCAAGAACACGATAATAACAATACATACCTGTTCTATTAGAGCTTAAATCGTCTTTTTCTGAAACAACAAAAGTTGCACTAAAATCAGTTACTGAATCTGGATATATAAGGCGATTACTTACTAAACTCAAAATTTTTGGTGGAGTTCTATCTATACGTATTTGTTTTTCATACTGATATTTCTTTAAATTTTTCGCTTCATCTTTAGCAACAGCACGCAATATATAGTCACCATCTTGCAATCGCATATTAGACATTTCTGTCCATTTGTCAATAGCTTTATTGAAAGATTCTTTTACAACAACTGAATCGCCTGCCCTGTCTATTTTTGATGTATCACTAGCATGAATAAATTGCCAAGACACAGTCACCACCGTAGAATCTCGGCCGCCTAATAATTCTTTCACAGAATAATTTATATCTAACAAGCTATCTTCTGAAACATACATAAAGCCTTCATTTCGAGAAGGTCTTTTAAAGCTCGCATATTTTTCACTCGAAAAGGAATCTAATGCAAGCCCTACAACATTTTCAAATGAAAATTCCGGGGCAGTTCTATCTACACGAAATTCTGTTGTCT
>JAGBSH010000003.1 GCA_017631885.1 Fibrobacteraceae bacterium | reverse complement strand
GCTCGGCAATGCCTGATTGTACAAGAGCTGTTGTCTGTTAATAAGTTGTCATCGCGAACGCAGTGTGAATTGTCATGGCGAGGAGTCTTTTAAGACGACGCGGCCATCTTGCTTTTGTCATTACGAGCGTAGCGAAGTAATACAAAAACAAGTGATAATTTGTTTTTATCAAGAAGCCCCTGGCAATAGTCGGGCAGAGAGATTTTCCTAAAATATAAGGAAAAATAGCGTTGGAAACAAGATATAATGTGTAGAAAATGTAAAGGATTTCTAAATTCATTTTTATGAAGATTGTTATCGCTCAAATGCCAGTTGCTCAGGGAAATCCTGAAAAGAATTTTCAAACGATTTCTAGTATAGTAGAAAAAGCAAAGTCAGAAGCGGCATCGCTTGTTGTTTTTCCAGAATTATGTCTTTCTAGTACACTTGTCGGAGATGCTTTTTTTAGAAAATCATTTGTTGACGAATGTCTTGATAAGGGAAGAGCTATCGCGTCTTTGGCTTCAGGGATTGATATCTTATTTGGAAATATCGCCAAAGAAAATAATGAATTGTACAATGCTGCTTATTATGCAAGTCAAGGATGTTTTTTAAAGCTTTCTAAACAAAAAGGAAAGGAACTTTCTTTTTTACCGAAAAATATTTTGAAAGGAAGTAGGGCAAGTCGTTATTTTTCTTCACCTTGTTTAGAAAATATTTATTACCCTGAAATACAGGGGAAGCTAAAAGTTGGAATTTCTATTTCTGAAAATTTGGATGATTTAGAACAAGTAGCTAGTTCTCTTTCAGATAAAAAAAATGTTGTGATACACCTGGCTTCAGATTTTTATGAAATAGGAAAGCATAAAGAGTTGTCTAGAAAATGTAAATGCATCTCTGAAAAATTTGAAACGTCTGTATTGTATATAAATGCAAGTGGTGTTTTAAATGAAGGGAAAAATGTTTATGCATTAGAAGGCTGTTCTTTGGTTTTTAAAAATGGGAAAATTTTAGATAAAGCTCCTTTCTTGAAAGAGGCTTTACTCATATTTGATTCGGAAAATGCAGCGATTAATCCAGAGTTTTTGGAAAAAGAAAAATCTGAAATAGAACAAATTCACCAGGCTTTGGTTTATATGCTAAAAAAATCCTTAGAACGTTTTAGAATTAACCGAGTTGTTATTGGTGCTTCTGGTGGAATTGATAGTGCTGTGTCAGCAGTCCTTTATGCAGAAGCATTAGGTAAAGATAATGTGTATTTAGTGAATATGCCTACTCGGTTTAATTCACAAACCACAAGGAATGCCGCCAAAGATTTAGCGAAAAATTTAGGGTGTCCTTATATGGTTTTTCCTATTTCTGAAATTTTAGATTCTGTAAAAAGTTCTCTTTCTAAAACAACTTTTGATTCTGATTCTAAAGAACTTCTGGTCAAAGGAATTCATTATGAAAACTTGCAAGCGAGAACACGTTCAGGCGCGGCACTTGCAACAATAGCTTCTGTTTTGAATGCTGCGTTTACTTGTAATGGAAATAAAACAGAAGCGATGGTGGGGTATTGCACATTATATGGTGATACATCAGGAGTTTTGTGTGCTTTAGGTGATTTGTGGAAAACGCAGGTTTATGCTTTGGCAAAAGAAATAAATAAAGAAAAAGAAATTATTCCTAAAGCTTCTATTGAAATACCAGCAAGTGCAGAATTAAGTGAAGCACAAAATGTTGATGAAGGAAAAGGCGACCCGATTATTTACCCTTATCATGATAAGCTTTTTGCATATTGGATGGAAAATAATAAAAGCCTTTTAGATTCAGAAAAAGCCTTAGAAAATGGAACGCTTTGTGAAATTCTTGGGCTGAAAAAAGATTTTTTTGATTCGTTGTTTGAAACACCAAAAGAAGCGTTAGAAGATATGCGAAAATGGTGGAGTCGTTATATGGGAATAGCACTTGCAAAACGTATTCAAATGCCACCAATATTATCGGTTAGCAAAAAAGCGTTTGGTAATTCTTGCATAGAAGCACAAATGTAGCGGTTTGTATAGGTTGTAGTCAGTGATTTTTAAAATCTTGTTTTTAGAAATGTTAAATTTTAAAAGAAATCTAGGAGTTAGTTCTAGAAAAGTTTAATGCTTTAAGGATTGGATATGTCTCGTTTAAGAGTTCTGGTTTTTATGGGTGGTTTCTCTACAGAACATGATGTTTCTGTTGTGAGTGGAATTGGTGTTGTTCGTGGAATGGATTCTTCGAAATACAATATTCACCCAGTTCTTATTGAAAAAGAAGGCACTTGGATTTGGTCTTCAAGAGAAATTTCTCCATACCAGAAAGAAAATTTTTCAGAAATGTATTTCCGCAGTTTAGAGGGGCCTTCGGCTCATCGTAAAAAAGCTCCGGCACTTTCAGAATTGCCAGATGTTGATATTGCATTTTTAGCTTTGCATGGGAAATGGGGCGAAGATGGCCATGTGCAAGCTTTGCTTGAACATTGGAAAATACCTTATACGGGGTGCGGGCTTTTAGCAAGTGCTTTAGCCATGGATAAAATCAAATCAAAACAAATTTATACAAGTGCTGGCATTTTAACGCCTGCCTATAAAGTCCTTTGGCGAGATACGTTTAATGGCGAAGCTCTTTCTTGTGTTGCAAATGAATTAAACTTTCCATTAGTGATAAAAGATCCTTTAGGTGGCTCTAGTATTGGTGTTGGCATTGCCAAAAATATGGATGAGGCTTTGGCTATTTGTGAAGACCTTTTCTGTAGTTCAGAATCTTTGCTTTTTGAACAGTTTATTTCAGGAAAAGAGGCTAGTTGTGGTTTTATGGAAGGCGAAGAACCATTCCCGCCAACTGAAATGCAAATGACTACGCGAGAATACTTTGATTTTGAAGCAAAGTATAATGGTGAATGTCGAGAAGTAACGCCAGCTCCTTTTGAACAAGATTTAACGAAAAAAATTCAAAGTGTTGTAGAAAACGCACACAAAGCTTTAGGCTGTTCTGTTTATAGCAGAACGGATGTTCGTATAGATGATAAAGGAAATGTGTGGGCTATTGAAACAAATACATTGCCTGGCATGACACCGACTTCGCTTTTACCGCAACAAGCAGAATGTAATGGCGTTTCTTATACAATGTTAATTGATAAAATAATTGAAAAAAGTATAAAGGTTAAACGTTAATGCTTGATTTAATCGTTGATACTTCGCGAGCAGGAGCCCGAATGGGAATTTTTGGAGAAAATATCTCTGAAGAAATTGTTGATAATAATGCTCGTGGAGAATCGCTTTTAGTGGTGTTGGATTCTCTTTTAAAAAAAGCTTCTGTTTCTTTAGATGCGATTAAGCGCGTATTGGTTTTACGCGGGCCCGGTTCTTTTACTGGTTTACGCACGGGGATTGCTTTTTGTGAAGGCCTTTGTTTTACAGATAAAAGAAAATTATATGGAGTATCTACATTAGCGGCTTTAACGCTTTATGGGAATGTAGAATCGACATTAGTTATTTTACGAGCAAGAACTGGTTATTGGTATTTTAGAAATTCTCCACAAGTAGAATCCTTTGCTGAAGTTGAAGAATGTTTTTGGAATACTGAGCGCGTTTTAGAAAGTTTGAAAAATACAACGGCTAAATTTGCTGTTGTGGATAGTGCCGTTTTAACAGAAGAAGTATTTCAAGAAATTTTAAATGAAAAAGGAATTGAGATTGTTCAAGAATCAGAAGGTTCATTGTCTCTTTTCCGAGAAGCCTTTAATTGGTGCGAACCTTCTCCGATTCAAGACGCTAATTATATACAACCATCTTATGCAGAACAATAATTCAGAAATTTTATTGCGTAAAATGGAACTCTCTGATGTAGGAGATGTCTTGAATTTACAAGCCAATCTTGCCTTTTTAGATTGGAGTTTAGAACAATACAAAAAAGAATTGCAGGCAAGTTCAACGCTTTCTTTTGTCATTCAAAAACAAGAAAGTGTTGTAGGTTTTGCCTTGTTTCATTTGTTAGCAGACGAATCAGAACTGTTAGCGATAGCTGTTGCAGAAGAATTTCAACAAACCGGTTTGGGAAAAATTTTATTTAATGCTGGTAAAAACGAATTGCAAAATAGAGGCGCTGAAAAATTATTTTTAGAAGTTAGAGAATCTAATGAAAAAGCAAAAAAGTTTTACCAGAATCTTGGGGCTGTTTTTATTGGTACAAGAACGAAATATTATAAAAATGGTGAATCAGCTATTTTATATAGGATAGATTTTTAAAAGAGGACTTTATGCGAATTTTAGATAATTTAGAACTTACAAGGAATCAAAAAAAACAAAAGAAAAAACAATTGCTCATAGCACTTGGAATCATAAGTATTTTTTTACTAGTCATTTTTTATTGGCTTTTAAATCGTAGTGGTTATTGGCTTATTCAAGACAATGCTTTTAATCATGTTTCTTGGGCCGTTGTTTTAGATGGACAAACAGCAGAACTTGAAAGAACTGATTATGTTTCAAAGTTAATGGAAAAGGGAAAAGTAGATTCGGTTCTTGTTTTAGGCCGTCGTGTTTATCGCGATAAAAACAATGCTGATTTTTATGCAGAAGACATGATGCGGACAGAAACTTTAGATAGTGGCGCTGTTTTTTTATGGCGACATAATGACCCTTCAACTTTAGAAGAAGCTATTTCTATAATCCCTTGGTTTAAAAAGAAAAATGCAGATACTGTTTTGCTTATAACATCAGCTCCGGCTTCTCGTAGAGTGGCTTACATATTTAATTATTTAGCAGAAGGCTCTCCGACGTTTATAACGACAGATATAAAGCATTATACTTACAACCCAGCAAGTTGGCTTCGAGAAAGAGAAATACGCAAGTTATGGTTTAGAGAAATGATGGCGGCGATACAAGCTAAATGGGATTTGTTTTGGATTACGCCAAGAGAGGTTTTACAAAAAGAAGTACGAGAAGTTGTTTCTTTACGAGAAGAAAATAAAGAAGTTCTGAAACCAGGAAAAGAAAAAATAGTAGAAGAAAAACCGCTTGTTGTTGAAGAAATACCTGATACATTAAAAACAGATTCTGTAAAAGTAGGGCAATGATGAAATCAGAAAAAGAAATAGGTTGTTGGACTACGCTTTCAGTAAAAGAAATCTTAGATTCTCCTTGGCTTAAAATTGCAAAGGAGTCTTGTTGTTTACCGCATGGGAAAATAATTTCAGACTTTTATACGATTTGGCAACCAGACTGGGTTTTGATTTTGCCCCAAACGCAAAGTGGAAAATGGATTTTAACTAAGCAATACAGACATGGAACAAAGGCTATTTCTTTAGAATTCCCTGCAGGTATTGTAGATAAAGGTGAATCGCCATTAGAAGCGGCAAAAAGAGAATTAGAAGAAGAGGTTTCTTATTTAGGTAGTTCATTTAAGTTTTTGGGAGAATTCCCAATGAATCCTGATAGGCACCGTGGTAAGTTCTATGTTTTTGTTGTGGACGATGTAGAAAAAGGTGGCAACAGAACTCAAGATGAAACAGAAAATATTGTAGAAATTGAACTTTCAACGGAAGAATTAGAAGCAAAAATAGCAACAGGTGAAATGAATCACCCTTTACAAATAGCAGCGTATTTTAAGTATAAATTAAGCAAGTTTTAAGAGAAACGCCTCTCTTGTCATAAATAGTTTGTTTATTGCTACCCACAAGTTTTTGTCTTTGGAAGTGGTTGGTGTAGTAAATCTTGCGAAAAGTCCAGTAACACTCTTAATGCAAAAAAAAGAAATCAAAAAAATCCTGAAAGTAAACTTTCAGGATTTTAAAATAGAAATGCAATTGATTAACCGCAATAGAAATAGGTCTTAACTAAATCGTTCATTGCTGTTTTGCTCTTAGTAACTTTTGCACGTAATGTTTTGTCATTAAATGCTTTAAGTTGAGCAATAATCCCATCAATCATTGCAGGGGAGAAAACGCCAAATTCTTCGTAAACTTTGCGTTGTTTTTGCAAACATTCAGCAGAAGCAGCACAACTGTCTGGGAGTGTGTCTAACTTTTTCAAAATTTTGGAGTTTTCTTTTTTGTGAATGTTTACATTAACATAAGTCTTTTCAGCAACAGCAAGGCCATCTTTCAAAGAGAACCCGTGGCGACAAGCAACACAAAGGCCAGCCATCAAAAGGTAAACGTTGGCAGAGGCATCCGGAGAGCGCATTTCAACAGTCTGCTTTTGGTGAGTGTCATAAGCACTTTTCTGTTCGTTTGGATTAGCTTGTTTGCAAAGATCTGTTTTGCTAGCCCAACCAAGTGGCACACGAACAAGAACGCTACGGTTACGATCTCCCCAACAAACATTTGTAGGAGCTTCTTGGTGTGGAACAAGACGCAAGTAAGAAGTTGGGTTCATGTTGCCAAAAGCAGTAATAGATGGAGCGAGCTTCATCATACCAGCAATAGCGCGTTTTGCTGTATCAGAAATGACTCCATTTTTAAGCATTTGGTTGTTGCCGTTTTTCATAATGCGCATGTGAACATGTAAGCCAGAACCTGCTTTACCAACAGTAATTTTTGGAGCAAAAGAAACATCCAAGCCATATTCGTTAGCAAGGTTTCTGATAATCCATTTTGCAACAGTCAGTTGGTTTGCAGCACTTTCAGCGGCGCAAGGGAGAAATTCAATTTCATTTTGTTCGTAGAGTTTACCATCTTGAGTAAAGTTACCTACTTCGCTATGCCCGTACTTAATAAGGCCACCAGCTTGTGCGATATAAAGCATACATTGTTGACGGAATTCATTGAACTTAGCAAATGGAGCTGATTCGTGATAGCCCTTTTGGTCTACAGCTGGGAAAACTTTTGGATCGTCTGCGATAACATAGTATTCAAGTTCACCCATTGCTTCAAATTCCATTCCAGTTTCTTTCTTGAAAGCTTTGCAAGCTTTGTGAAGCGTGTATTCTGGAGAAGATTCTAAAGGTTCGCCATCTTTATTGAAGAAAGAGCATAAAAGGCAAAGAGTTGGAAGTGTTGCAAATGGATCCATGAATGCAGAAGCATAACGTGGAACAACATACAAATCAGAAGAAGATGCTTCAATATAGCTGAACAATGAAGAACCATCAACGCGTTCGCCACAAGTTAAAATTTCATCTAAATAATCAGCATCATTTATAATGAAGTTCAAAGTTTTTAAACGGCCATCACCACCAGCATACATAAAATTAACATGCTGGATATCGTTTTTTTTGATGTAAGACTTAATGTCTTCTTTGGTGAATTTTTCGCAAGGTTTTTTCAAAGCCTTAACGATTGGGTTTGCTGACATTTCAATTGTAGCCATATATTCCTTCTTGGAAATTTGTTAAAAAGCTTATCGCTTGATTTTGTTCTACATATTTAGAAAAAATCAAGCTATTTTGAAAAATTAATTTATTTAAACTCAACTTTAGGAGCGGTTGCGGCATTTGCATCGGCAGCAAAAGGAACTTTTGGTGTAGCTCCAGCAAAACCAGCGATAAGATTATTCGGGAATTGACGAATATAAGTGTTAAAATCGCGAACGGTTTCATTGTAGCGTTTGCGTTCTACGGCAATTCGATTTTCTGCACCTTCTAGTTGTACGCGTAAATCTTGGAAAGATTGATTGCTTTTTAAGTTGGGGTAGTTTTCTGTTACCATCATAAGGCGTTGTAATGCAGATCCAAGAGTGGCTTGGCTTTCTTGGAAACGTTTCATAGCCGCTTCGTCACCAAGTAAGTTTTCATCTACTTTTACAGTTCCGCCAAGGCGGCTTCTTGCATCAATGACTTCTGTTAAAGTTGATTTTTCAAAATCAGCTTCTGCTTGAACTGTAGCCACAAGATTAGGAATCAAATCATAGCGGCGTTGGTAAGTATTTTCAACTTGAGCCCATGCGGAACGAACATTTTCTTCGCCTGCAATAATAGAATTGTAAGCCCCGATACTTTTGGCTACAATAATAACGCCTAAAAGTAAAACTACTGCAAGAGTAATAACGAGAATTTTTTTCATTTAGACCTCCATAGAATCCACAAATTGCAGAATCTTTTCGATTTCAAGAATATAGTTATTTGCCTGTTCTGAAATGATATTGTCTTTTTGACCAGGTGGTTGTAATTGTAAGAAAGGGTATTTTTGTCGTATGCTGTCTTTGCTTTCTGGGTATTCCATTGTCTCTAGAAAATGCACCCCATAAAGAATAGGCAAAATGACACGTTCTGCTTCTAAAAAGAAATCAAGGCTCGTTCTTTTACGTAAGCGGTAAACAAAATTAGAACGCAAACGAATAATAAGTCCGCGTAATTCACGTTCGCATTGTAGGCGTAAAGCTTTTTTTTCTGGAATGAAATCTTTTAAAGGAGCATCTCCGAGAATTGGAAAATTCTTTTTAGAGATGTGTAAAAATTCTAAAGGAAAAGTGTCTTTAGCAGAATCAAAAAACTGAGAAGTAAAAAAGTAGCTGAACTGAATTTTGAACTTCTCAGCTTGACGGAGTAAATCTTGTAAAGGAATTAGTTTGTTAGGCGTATTTTCTTTTAAAAGAAAACTAATTTGCCAGGGTTCTTTAAAAGGGTTAAAGCCTTCCATCAGACAATCGCCATGCAAAAAAGCGGAAATAAGATTTTCGCCAAAAGTTTCTTGTAGCCATTCTGGCCACATAGAATCTTGAAGTTCTTTAATGCTAAGAATTTTTGCCATAAAAACCTCTACCAGGAGCCTCCAGAGCCTCCGCCACCAAATCGGCCACCACCAAAACCTCCACCAAATCCACCTCCTCTTGAAGAAGAACTGCTTCCGCGAAGTGAGGCAATTAAAAGATAAAGTAAAATAGTTCTACCCGTTGGTGTTGCAATTAAGAAAATCCCTAGAATGAGAAAAAAGAAAAAACCTAAAGGTGATAATTTTTGTTTTTCAGGCCTGATTTTTTGATTTGAAATTTTTGAAAAATCAAGAGTTACATTTTTAGCTTTGGCAGATTCTTCTGCAAGTGCAAGAGCTAAACGCAACACCCCTTCGCTGTATTTTCCTTGCCTAAAGGCAGGCACAAGAGTTTTTTGTTGTAATCTTTCTACAAGTGCATCTGGTAAAAATATTTCTGCGCCATAGCCTGTTTCAACACTGCGTCGTTTTTCATCAAGCGTCACAAAAATTAAAAGGCCTTCATCATTTTTATTGCCAACGCCCCATTTTTGAGCAATTTGTAATGCAAAGTCTCTTGGTTCTTCGCCATCAATATTTTGAAACAGAGCGGCAGCTAAACCGACACCTGTTTTTCTATAAAGTTCTTCTGCAATTTCGTTGAAAACTTTTGTTTCTGCTTGTGAAAGCATTCTGTTTTCATCGTAAACATAAGAATTTACTGGGCGTAATGGGACTTCTTTAGTAAAGCCTAAAGAAAATACGGCAAGTAATATGAAAAAAAATAAACGCATTTTTAATTTCAAAAAATGAAAAATTAATCGCGAATGTTGTTTTTCAATGTTTCAATTTCACGAGCAAATGTTGGGTCTGTTTCAATGTATTGTTTTACACTTTTATTGGCATGAATCACTGTTGCATGGTCTCTGCCACCAAAATGTTGACCAATACCTTGGAGACTAAGTGTTGAAAGTTCTTTAGTCAAATACATGGCTACTTGTCTTGCTTTAGAAACTTCTTGAGTCCCGCGACCTTTTTCAATGAGCTTGTCTGCTGGGATATCAAAGTGTTGTGAAACGGCTTGGATAATAGCATTGACATTTACACGGCGACGGATGGTTGGAAGAATTTCATTTACAACACGCCTTGCAAGAGTCATATCTATATCGTGGTGCATCACGCTAGCTTGTGCGGTAAGCTTTGTAATTGCGTTTTCAAGAAAACGCACATTGCCACTGATATTTTCAGCAAGATAAAGTATAACTTCGTTATCAATATCTAAATGTTGTGCTTTAGCTTTTTGACGTAAAATGGCTTCTCTTGTTTCAACATCAGGTGGCTGGATATCAACAGTAAGTCCCCAAGAAAAACGACTGACAAGGCGTTCTGCAAGGCTTTTTACTTCAACTGCTGGCACATCAGAAGTTAAAACGATTTGTTTGCCTGCTTGGTGTAGAGCATTAAAGATATGGAAAAATTCATTCTGTGTTTCTTCTTTACCGCTCCAGTTCTGGATATCATCAATCAAAAGGACATCGACCTTGTTACGATAATAAGAAGAAAATTCAGAAACTCTTTGCTCGCGAAGGCTTTTTATAAATTGCTCCATAAAATCGTGAGCGGTAAGGTAACAAACTTTTTTATCTGGTTCGCTTTCTAAGACATAGTTACCTATAGCTTGCAACAAGTGAGTTTTTCCAAGGCCTGGAGCGCCGTAAATAAAGAGCGGATTGTATTTGTTATTGCTTGGGTTTTCAGCAACAGCAAATGCTGCATTAAAAGCTAAAAGGGCTTTGTCACCAGCAACGAAATTATTAAAAGTATGGTTTCTAGAAAGAGGAATGCTTGTCGTTTCTAAAGTAGAATTCAAAGAATAATTTTGCGAAACAGTGTAAGCAGGAGTAGCATTGGAAGCCTGGAATTCAAAGTTGATGCGGTTTTGAGTATTGTTACTACTTTGCCAACTATGTTCTAAAAGACTTCTGTAAGGAAGCAGTTCTTTTGGGTCAATGCCTTCGGGTAGTTGAATGACCGCACCATTTTCAGAAAGAGAAATTAAAGTAGCGTTAGCAAAAAAACGATCAAACATATTTTCGGAAATAATGTTCCGAAGAGCATTCAGAGTGCGTTCCCATTGTAATTTATACATTTAAAAGACCTTCCTTGACTAGAAGTTCTAGTCTAACTTTTTCTTCACAGAGAACTCTTAATTTAGTTTTTTTTGAAGGGAATAAAAAGATTCTAAAAAAAATATTTGCTTTTCTAACTCATTGATAATCAAAAGGTTAGAGAAAATGTGAAAATTTCGCTATTTGAGAGAATTTTAAAAAAAAGAGCGTTTTAAAGTTTTGTTTTAATAGAAATTTTCAAATTTTATCAATTAATAGAATTCAAGCTAAACTCATAGAGACTAGCTATGACTAAATGTTTTTGGCTATGGATAAATCAATTTGCCAATAATTTGACTTTTTGGAATGTAACCTAATTCTCTGGAATCAGCACAATGTTTACCTTGTAAGCATAAAACGTAGTACATATCTTCAGGAGAAATAAAATATTCTATAAGCGCTGAATCGTTTGCACTAAAGATTTGGCGTTTAAATTCGACTGGCTCGGTACTATGAATTTGCATTTGAATTTGGTTTGCAATTAAATGTAGTTCTTGCCATGGTAAGCCTTGAACTTCTCTAGTACTGACTGGACGTGCTCCAATTTTTGTATTGCCTGCAAGTGCAAGTGGTAAAGAGTCTTTTCCAGAATAAGGTAAGGCTTTTACAAAAAAAGGAATTTTTTCTTGGCGCAAAAGATTTAAGGTGTAATCGGTTTCGATATCATTTAATTTGTTAAAGAAGAGTGTATCTCCTTTTTGAGGAAGAACAATTATTCTATCCTCAATAATGATAGTTTCTTCTTTGAAACGATGTTTTGCAATAGAAGATTGTATAAAACCAGCAGAAGAGAGTTTTAGAGAATCTCCAGGGAGAGCAATTAATTTTCTAACGATTTCTTTTCCATTAGGTAATTCAACAAGGACAAAATCAGTTGGTTTTAAATTCTCTTTGCAAGATTTCCACTTACAAAAAAACAACCATTCGTCTTTTTTTGTATCGGAAAAAAGGCTAGAATCTTTTAATAAAATAGATTCAAAGACATAAGTTCTGACAACATAAGTTATAGGAAAAATTGTTAAAAGCATTAGAACAGAAACAATAAGTCTCCAGGGCGAAGAACGACGGAGGAGCTTTTTTATTTTCCGTTCTGTTTTTTTCATATTTAATCGTTTCCGTTAGAAGAATCCGAAAGCGAAAGGACTGCAAGGAATGCTTTTTGAGGAACTTCAACAGAACCAATGTTTTTCATGCGCTTTTTACCTTCTTTTTGTTTTTCAAGAAGTTTGCGCTTACGTGTAATATCGCCACCATAACATTTAGCAAGCACATCTTTACGTACTGCTTTTACCGTGCTGCGACTTATGATTTTTCCACCAATAGCACCTTGTATAGCAACATCAAACTGTTGTCTTGGAATCAAATCTTTAAGTTTTACACAAATAGAATTAGCGTATTGGACAGATTTTTCGCGGTGAATAATTACCGAGAAAGCATCAACAGGATCGCCATTCAAAAGAATATCCAGTTTTACAAGATTATTTTTTCTGTATCCAGATGGCTCGTAATCTAAGCCAGCATAACCACGACTTAAAGATTTTAAACGATCATAAAAATCAAACATAATTTCTGCAAGAGGCAGTTCGTACTTTAAAATGACTTTTTGTTCGTCTAAATATTCCATCGTTAAAAATTCGCCACGTTTTTCTTCACAGAGATTCATCATGGCACCCACATATTCTTTAGGTGTAAATATCTGGGCTTTAACGTAAGGTTCTTCAATATAATCGTAACGACTTGCATCAGGAAGTTTAGAAGGACTTTCAATTTTTGTACAAGAACCATCTGTTCCATAAACATGATATTCTACGTTTGGAACAGTTGTAATAATGTCAACATTGAATTCTCTATCTAAACGTTCTTGCACAATTTCCATATGTAAAAGGCCTAAGAAACCAGCGCGGAACCCAAAGCCTAAAGCATCAGAAGTTTCTGGTTCCCAAGAAATTGCCGAATCATTGAGTTTTAATTTTTCAAGAGCTTCGCGCAAGTTTTTGTAATCTTCTGGGTTAATAGGGTAAATGCCAGAATAAATCATTGGCAAAATATCTTTATACCCAGGGAGTGGCTCTTGAACCGGGTTTTGAGAATCGGTTAAAGTGTCTCCGATTTTTACATCGCTAATAGTTTTGACATTAGCAAGAACATAACCAACCATACCGGCAGAAAGTTCAGGTTTCGCATCGCGTTGCATGGAAAACGTACCGACTTCTGTAACCATATATTCGGCATTTGTTTTCATCATGCGGATTTTCATGCCGGCTTTAAGCGTGCCTTGCACAATGCGAATGTAATTGATGACACCTCTATAACTATCGTAAACTGAATCAAAAATAAGAGCTTGTAATGGAGCGTCGTTATCGCCTTCTGGAGCTGGGATTTCATCAACAATTTTATCAAGAACTTGTTCCACATTTATTCCAGATTTTGCTGAAATCCTTGGGATTTTATCTGGGTCATAACCTAGCAAATCGCCAACTTGTTTTGCAATTCTATCAGGTTCTGCTCCTGGTAAATCAATTTTATTTAAAACAGGAATTATTTCTAAGTTGTTTTCAATGGCTAAATAAAGGTTTGAAAGAGTTTGGGCTTCAATGCCTTGGCTTGCATCTACAACAAGAATAGCGCCTTCACAAGCGGCTAGTGAACGGCTGACTTCATAAGTAAAATCCACATGCCCCGGCGTATCAATCATATTTAAAATATATTCTCCGTCTGGTCTTGTATAAACCATACGAATAGCATGGGCTTTAATGGTGATACCGCGTTCTCTTTCCAAGTCCATATCGTCTAACAATTGGTTTGTCATTTCATTAGAAGCGACAGTCTTGGTAAGTTCAATCATCCTATCGGCCAATGTAGATTTTCCATGGTCGATGTGGGCGATAATGCTAAAATTGCGGATATGTGATTGTTTTGTCTTCATTGTCGTCCGTTTTCTTGAATTCGCGCAAAATATAGCTAAATGCGTATGCTTTTAGGAATTATTTAACTAGGACGAATGAGAAAATACTATATTTTAGCAGCGTTTTTCTTTGTGGAATAGAAATGACTTTTTGCCGTTTATTCTTTAGTCTTTTTCTTTTGATAGCTTTTTCTGCTTCATTTGCAGCAGATACTAAAGTTTTTAATAAAGATTATTCTAAAATCAAATCTATAAAAGCAATAATATCGGTGCATGAAGGGAATATTGTAATTGATTTGGATTTTAAAAAGGCTCCAAATACGGTGGCGAATTTTGTAGACCTTGCCAATAAGGGCTTCTATAATGGTTTGGTTTTTCATAGGGTAATACCAGGTTTTATGACACAAGGTGGCGACCCAAATGGCAATGGCACGGGTGGTCCTGGGTATGTGATTGAAGATGAAATCAACGATTTGAAACACGAAGCTGGTGTGATTTCTATGGCTAATCGTGGGAAAGGTACAGGTGGTTCGCAATTTTTTATTACACATGTTCCACAACCTCATTTAGATGGTAAACATACTGTATTTGGAAAAGTATCAGAAGGACATGATGTGGTTTGTCGTATTGATGCTTTTGACCCAATTTTAAAAATTGAAATTATTGAAAATTAGGAGTAAATATGGCTGAAAAAAAGAAACCAAATTCCAAGAAAGCAGTTTCTGCTAAAAAAGCAGCACCAGTAGCAAAAAAAGCTCCGGCAAAGGTAGTTGCAAAGCAAGCCCCTAAAAAGGCATCTCCAAAGGCACCGGCAAAAGCCTCTAAAGCCCAGCCTAAAAAAGTAGCGAAGCCAGTATCTCCTAAAAAGCCAACAAAAAAAGTAGAAGCTCCTAAAAAAACATCACAAGCAAAAAGTGCTCCAAGCAAAAAGGTTGTACAAAAAGCTCCGGCAAAGGTAGTTACAAAGCAAGCCCCTAAAAAGGCATCTCCAAAGGCACCGGCAAAAGCCTCTAAAGCCCAGAAAGCACAACCTAAAAAAGTAGCTAAGCCAGTATCTCCTAAAAAGCCAGCAAAAAAAGTAGAAGCTCCTAAAAAAGCGTCACAAGCTAAAAGCGCTCCAAGCAAAAAGGTTGTAAAAAAAGCTCCAGCAAAAGTAGTTGCAAAGCAAACTCCCAAAAAATCAACTACTAAGGTTACTCCTAAAGCTGTTAAAGTAACTCCTGCTAAACCTGCTCCTGTCAAAAAGGCTACCCCTGTTAAGAAAACTCCGGCAAAGGTAGTTGTCAAACAAACTCCTAAAAAATCAGAATCTGAAAAACAAAATAAAACGCCAAAAACTCCTGTTAAAATGGGGGCAGAAAAAGAAGTAAAAACTAAAGATGTTCTTAAAAAGTCAGAGCCAGAAAAGAAAAATGATAAAAAAGCTACTGTAAAGAACAAATCTAAAAAGCAAGAAATAGAAAAAAATGAAACTGTTGTAGACACTTTAGATGTAGTCCAAGACGCCAAACCAAAGGCTGAATCTAAAAAAGGAAAGTCTAAAGCAGAACCTGTTGTAGAAGAACAGAAAGAAGAACTTTATCCGATTCTTCTTCGAGGGGGAGTAAAACTTGCTAAGTCTGTATTTTTTGAAGAAAGTTCTGAAGCCGAAGAAAAATCAAAGAATACCAAAAAAGTTGGCCGTGATTTAAAAAATGTTGAAAAGCCGACAAGTGCTTTACGCCATAAAGCCTCTCTTGCAGAAGAAACGCCAGAAGAATTGCATGAACGCGTTTTACGTGAACTTGAAGAAGAAAATCGTGCTTTCTACCAAGAAATTGCAAATCAGATTTGTACTCGTTGCTGTATTAATATCGTTTCTCCAGAATTCAGAGTGGATAAAGATATGGGGTATTGTGAAGAATGTGCTTCTATCTTAAAACTTGGTATGTCTAAAGAAGCAAGACAAACGGAATACAATATTAATTTTGCTAAAGGTGATGATGACCAAGATGAAGATTTTGGTGATGGTCCTGATGCAGATGATTTACAAGATTCTGATGAAGATTTTGACGATGTCTAAAATCTTTGTGTAAAAAACTCGGCAATTTATTGCCGAGTTTTTTTTATAAAAATCCCCGCCATTGGCGGGGATTTTTCAAAGCTTTAAAAAGGATTAAATTGTTTCTACAGAAGCAACGTCTAAAGAATAATCTACGCCAGCAACATCAAAGCCATTAGTTGCTAAGAAATCGTGGCGGTAGCCTTCTAAATCAGCTAATTCTGCAAAATTTTCTTGAGTGATTTTTGCCATTCTTTCATCAACAACGGTTTGGACTTTCGGGTCCATTTCCCAGTCATCAATTCGAATGAGATGGTTTTCATCTGTAGGTACAGCTTCACCAGTGTAAAGGCGTTCTGCAAAAAGGCGTTCCATTTGTTCAATACAACCTTCATGAGAACCTTGTTCTTTCATAACTTTAAAGAGAACAGAAAGGTAAAGCGGAATAATAGGGATAACTGCACTAGAACGAGTAACAAGACCTTTGTTTACAGAAACATAAGCTTCACCATTCAATGTACTTTTCAATTCTGCATCAAGGTCACGAGCCGTTTGTTCAAGATGTTTTTTTGCCCCACCGATAGTACCATCGCGATAAATTGCGTGAGAAAGAGATGGACCAATATAAGAATAAGCAACGGTTTTACAACCATCTGCAAGAACTCCGGCTTCAAGCAAACGGCGAACCCAAAGAGCCCAGTCCTCACCGCCCATTACCTTGACTGTATTTGCGGCTTCTTCTTCTGTAGCAGGTTCTGCGCTGATTGTACTTAAAGTACCAGTCATCACATCAATAGTGTCACCAGTAAAAGTTTGACCAAGTGGTTTTAAAACACTGCGGTACATAGTGCCATTGTCAGGGTCAACGCGGACAGCACTAGCTACGCTATAAACAATGAGATCGATTTTAGCGCCAAGCTCTTTTACTGCGTTAATTACATTTTCACGCATTTCATGAGAAAAGGCATCTCCATTAAATGTAACGCTCTTTAAGCCTGCTTCTTTAGCTTCTTTGTCAAAAGCCATATTGTTGTAAAAACCTGGAGTACCCGGTTTTTGACGAGGAGTATCAGTTCCTTCTTTTTCAAATGATACACCAATAGTAGTTGCACCAAATTCAAAAGCAGCGGCTATACGGCTAGCAAGGCCATAACCGGTAGAACAACCTAGAACTAAAACAGTTTTTGGGGCATCTGCAAGAGTTTTGCGTTCAGCCTTTTTTTGTTGAACATAAGCAATTTGGTTTTTCACATCAGCCGCACAACCTATTGGGTGTGCATTGATACACATATTGCTGCGAATCATTGGTTGGATAATCATGATGCCTCCTTCTTAATCTTTAAATTTTTTCATTACTATAGCGCCATTGTGACCACCAAAACCTAAAGACATAGAAACAAAACTATTCATAGGTGCTTCAAGTGGTTCTGGCAAGTAGTTCAAATCGCAACCTTGTTCAATATCTGGATTTTCAAGGTTAAGAGTTGGTGGGTAAAAACCTTCAAGCATACCTTTTATGCTGATAATAGCTTCTACAGCACCAGCTGCACCAATGCAATGCCCGGTCATACTTTTGGTTGAAGAAATTTTTAAAGTTTTTGCGTATTCGCCAAAAGCAATTTTTAACATTCGTGTTTCTGCAGCGTCATTTAACTTAGTTGACGTTCCGTGCGCATTATAGTAATCAATTTCTTCAGGGGTCATTTTGGCGTCTTCAAGAGCTCTTTGGATAGCTGTAGCTCCACCAAGTCCATCAGGGTGTGGGCTTGTAATATGGTAAGCATCGCTTGAAGCTCCATAACCAGCAAATTCAGCATAGATTTTTGCACCACGAGCTTTTGCGTGTTCTAATTCTTCTAACACAAGAATCCCAGCGCCTTCGCCCATAATAAAGCCTTCTCTATCTTTATCAAAAGGACGACAAGCGGCTTTAGGATTTTCATTAAACGAGTGGGCAAGAGCGTGCATTCCATGGAAACTGCTGATGCTAAAACCTGTAATAGAAGATTCAGCTCCGCCTGCAAGGCAAACATCCATTCTTCCGGCGCGGATAAGGTCTAATGCAGCACCAAGAGCATCAGTCCCAGAAGCGCATGCAGTAGCCAAAGTCCAAGACGGGCCTGTAATCCCTAATTTCATGCTGACGTTTGCAGCGCCTTCATTAGCGATAAACATAGGTACAGCAAGAGGTGGAACTCGGTGAGGTCCATTATTGAAATACTTGTCATAAGCGTGTTCAATAACATCAAAACCACTTAAGCCATTCCCGACCATAATACCAGTGCGCTCAGCTTCAAGAGTTTCTTTAGAAAGTCCAGCATCTCGAATTGCTTCATAAGAAGCAGAAAGTAAAAACTGAGTGAAACGAGCCATACGGCGAGCTTCTCTACTTTCAATACCATGTTCTTCTGGCAAAAAATTTTTGACTTCTGCTGCAATTTGAACAGGGTAATTAGAAGCATCAAAAAGAGAAATTTTGTCAATGCCAGATTCTTTATTACGAATGGCTGCCCAAGATTCTTGAACCGTATTGCCAAGAGGCGTTACAGCCCCCATACCAGTTACGACAATTCTGCGTTTATTCATCAGGATTCCTTTTCGTCTTTATTTTTCTCATTTTCACTTGTATTGTCAGTCTCTCGGATAGTAGCTCTTCGGATTTTACCGCTAATAGTTTTAGGTAATTCTGAAACGAATTCAATAATACGAGGACTTTTATAAGAAGCAGCCACTTGTTTTGTGTATTTTTGAATATCAGCAGCTAATTCTTTTGTAGCTTCAAAACCTTTAGATAAAACAATCGTTGCTTTGACAACCTGGTTTCTCATACGGTCATTAACGCCTGTAACAGCACATTCTAAAACGGCTGGGTGCTGTTGGAGTGTACTTTCCACTTCAAAAGGACTTACTCTATAACCAGAAGTTTTAATCAAATCGTCAGTTCTACCAACAAACCAGAAATACCCATCTTCATCTTTCCAAGCAGTATCGCCTGTGTGGTAAAGATCAGTTGAAAAAACACTTTCGGTCATTTTTTGGTCACGATAATAACCAGCAAAAAGTCCAAAAGGACGGCTTTCGTTTAAGTGGATAACAATTTCACCGACTTCGTTTGCTTTACAAGGGTTTCCATTGGCATCAATTATGTCAATATTGTAGCCAGGTGCTGGTTTTCCCATTGAACCAGGTCTTGGCGCCATCCAAGGGAAGTTACCAATAGCAAGAGTACATTCTGTCTGCCCATAACCTTCACGCATAGAAAGCCCTGTTTTGGCCAGGAACTTGTTGAAAATATCTGCATTTAAAGCTTCGCCTGCAGTAGTACAGTATTTTAAAGCGGAAAGGTCATAAGCTGAAAAATCTTGTTGCAATAAATAGCGATAAACAGTAGGAGGAGCACAGAACGAAGTGATTTTATATTTAGACATCACTTCAAGCATTTTACCTGGAACAAAACCGAGCATATCGTAGGTAAATACGGCACTACCAGCAATCCATTGCCCATAGATTTTTCCCCACATTGCTTTTGCCCAACCCGTTTCAGCAATTGTTAAGTGTCTTCCGTTTTCTTGCACATTTTGCCAATATTTAGCGGTAACGATATGTCCTAAAGGGTAAGTGTAATTATGCTGGACCATTTTTGGGTAACTAGAAGTCCCAGATGTAAAATAGAGAAGCATAATATCATTATTACAGGTTTTATAAATACCTTCAGGGCGTTCAAATTCGTCATCGGCATCTGGGAATGCGTTATAAAAAGTTTTCCAACCTTTACGTTGTTTGCCAATAGTCACTAAATGCTTTACAGAAGGAGAAGTAGGCATTGCAGCTTCTATTTGTTCTTGAAGGCCAGAATCGTCATAAGTGACAATAGCCTTGATACTTGCTGCATTGGTGCGGTATTCAATATCTTTTGTTAAAAGCATATTTGTTGCAGGTACAGCAATCGCACCAATTCTATGTAAGGCTAAAAGGAAAAACCAAAATTCATAACGGCGTCTTAAAATAAGCATAACGGCATCGCCTTTTTTGATGCCTAACATACGAAGATAATTTGCCGTTTTATTTGAAGCAATTTTTAAGTCATGAAAAGTGAAAATTTTTTCTTCTTCGTCGTCGATCCAAACAAGCGCTTCTTTTTGTGGGTCAAGTTCGGCATAGCGGTCAACAACATCGTAAGCAAAATTAAAATCATCAGGAATGTGGATTGCAAACTTTTGCTTTAATTCTTCATAAGAATTATAGATTGTTTGATCGATGAATTCATCTAGTAACATGTTTGCACCTTATTTATTCGTTAGTGCCCCTAATATAGAATTTTGCAGACTTCCTTTAAAAGATTTAGAACGAAAAAATCCTATAACTTTAAAAAATAAGAGAAAATGAATTTTCGTTCAAAAAGGATTTTTCTTTGAGGCGTTTACAAACTAAAAACGATATTTTTTTGATAAATCAACACAAGAGTTTTTAGAAATGTTTTCTTGGAGAAAATCAGTTTTGTTAGCTAGAATAAAAAATAAAAAGCTTCTCAGGAGAGAAGCTTTTTACGGGATGGACGAGGCTTGAACTCGCAACCTCCGGCGTGACAGGCCGGTGCTCTAACCAAATTGAGCTACCACCCCAACTATTTTTATGGGCGATAACGGATTCGAACCGCTGACATTCTGCTTGTAAGGCAGACGCTCTGAACCAGCTGAGCTAATCGCCCTTTTTTTTGTTTTTGCTATACCAAAGAATCCCGATAGGAATTACAACGACATAAGCAAGAACTAAAATAATGGGTGCAACCGTCAGTGAAACAGGGTTTTCTGCAGGGCCTTGAGCCAAACAGAAGAATCCGATTACAAGCATCAAGATTCCAACAACAATTAAAAAGATATTCTTTTTTGTCATCTCAAGAATCCTTCTGATGTTATCACCAAGATTACGGAGCCAAATATACGAACTCTATTGCACCTTGTCAAGGGATTTCCTTAAAAAAATTAAAAAAACTATTTTGCTTTTGCCAATTTTTCTTCTTGACCAGGGTATTTAATTCTTGTATGGTAAGCACCTTCTAAACTATCTAGGAATATATCTTCTAAAAGGAATACTTCTCTTACCGATAAATTACTTTCAGAAAATTCGCCTTCTGTCAAGCGAGTGCTTATAATATGGTGAATCATAGCTTTAATTTTTTCTGGAGTAGCGTTTCCAGAATCGTGCATAGAACGAGTGGCTGCTTCAATAGCATCGGCTAGCATAAGAATGACCGTTTCTTTGCTTTGAGGTTTTGGCCCTTTATAACGGAAATCATCTGGGTTAATTTCTTTGTCAGGGTAGAGCCTTTTTGCTTCTCTATAGAAGTATTCTACAAGTGTTGTTCCATGGTGTTCTGAAATCGCAGACGCTACTAAATCAGGAATTTTATGTTCTTTAGCTAAAAGTTGTCCTTGGGTGACATGGTTAAGAATGATTTTTGCTGATTGGTATGGATCAAGGTTATTGTGAGGTGTAATACCTTTCTTTTGGTTTTCTGTAAAAAATTCAGGGCGCATGGTTTTTCCCAAATCATGATAAAGAGCCATTACTCGAACAAGTAAAGCATTTGCACCTAAAGCATTAGCCACTTTTTCTGCTAGGTTGGCTACTTGAATACTGTGGTGGAATGTCCCTGCTGCAAGTTCAGAAATACGTCTAAGGGTTGGGCGGTTAAAGTCACTCATTTCCATAAGCGTAAGAACTGTTGTAATTCCAAAAATTTTTTCAATCAAGTGTATGAAAAGAGAAGAGGCTAGTGCTGCAGTAATAGCTAACATAATGGAACCCACAAGTAATGTCTGGTAGAATATTTGCCATTCCATGCGGTTTCTAAGTAAAAGTAAGAATGTAAGCACTAAAGCAAACATAGCGATACTAGAAAGAATTCCCCAAATAAAATTCATACGGTAACGAATCATAGAAAGGAAATGGATTGAAGCATAAGCTACGCAGAAAGCAGCAATGGTTATAGCCAAATCATAACCGGCAAGCATGCCTAAGAAAATAGCTGAAAATGCAGAAAAAAGAGAACCTAATTTTCTGTCGTAAAGCACCGTGATAATAATTGGTGAAAAGCAGAATGGGTAAGCCCAAATAAGGTTGATGTTGTCAGGGATTGCAATAGCTGCATTTTGCACATATTCAATCATTTGGTGAGCTAATGCACAAACAATAACTTGTAATGCCGCAAGCGTTGTAAAAGACCAAATGTAACGCTTTTTCTGTAGAATATTTTTGGCAAGAGGCGTGAAAAGAAACACGAACAAAAGAGCTACTAAGAGACAAAGGATAGCGATTTGACCAAACTTTGCAGTTACAAGTTGTTTTGAATTTTCTTGTTGTAAAGCATTGTGTAAAGCATTTAATTTTTCAAGAACGTCTTTTGTAATAGGGCTTCCTTGTGAAACCACTTCCATACCTTTAGCCACGATTCCCTTGTTTGGTAAAATAGCTTGTCTAGCCTCTTCTTTTCGGCGTTCTGTTTCTTTTTCCATATAAAAGATATTTGGAACGGTAAATACATAAAGTGCTTCATAAAATGCACTTAAAATACTTTGGTTGTCAGATGCATTAGGGAATGTTCTTTGGAGTTCTGCAAATGTTTCATCAATTCTACGTTCACGAGGTTCTAATTCTGTAACATCTACAGAAATTTCTTGTCCATCGCGAACAAGAGAAGCAGAATTTTGGAAATACCTTAAGCTCTTTATATCTCGGACATTATAAGAATCTTGGTAAAGTTGTAAACCATTTTTGGTGCTGACAATTAAAGTATTAGAAATACCACGTTGTAACATTCTCTGGAATGCCTGGTATAAAGAATCTCTTGCTTTAGCGTTTGTCTGGAAAGTTTTAATAGCTGTCGGTGAAAAACGAATTTTTAAAGATTCATAAATTTTTGAAGCTTGTTGGATTTTAGCTTCTAAAGAAGAATCTCCGGTAGAAGAAGCATTTATGTTTCTTTGGAGAGAATCATAAGTGGCTAATTTTAAAAGGCTTTGCTTTAAATCGTCTAATGCACGCTTTGTTTCATCGGCATTGTATTCAAAAACAGCCTGAACGCGTTCTGCGGCTTTTTCTTTTTCTTGTTCAAATTCTTGTTGCGGTTTTGGAACTTCAAATGTTAAAGGAGCAATAATAGTTCTAGAACTTAATTGCCCTAAATGAGGAATTTCTGCTTTTTGCGCTAGTTCTTGTGACGGAAATAAAAGAATAGCCAAGGCTGTGACTAAAATCCAGCCAATGATTATATGCATAAGTTTCTTTTTGCTTTTCATATTCGTTCTCCCTTATCGGAATAAGCGGCAATAATCTCTTTAACTAAACGATGTCTTAAAACATCTTCTGCTTGAAAATCAATTTGGGAAATGCCTTTAATACCTTTTAAAAGTTGCATAGCGTGTAAAAATCCAGACGGTTCTTTTTTGGCTAAATCAATTTGAGTAGCATCACCTGTAATAATAGCTTTACTTGCAGGCCCAAGACGAGTTAAAAACATTTTCATTTGAGCTATAGTAGTGTTTTGCGCCTCATCTAAAATAATAAAAGCTCGTTTAAGAGTTCTACCGCGCATATAAGCTAAAGGGGCAACTTCAATAGCTCCGCATTCTTGGTAATGACTTAATTTGTTTGGTGGCAAAAGTTCAGCAAGGCTATCGTGAATGGGGCGCAAGTAAGGTGCAATTTTTTCTTTTAAATCGCCAGGTAAAAAACCTAAAGATTCTCCGGCTTCTACAGCCGGACGAACAAGACAAATTCGTTCAGCTTCTTTACGTTCAAGAGCACTAACAGCTAAAGCGACAGCTAAGAATGTTTTTCCGGTCCCAGCAGGGCCATTAGCAAATAAAATATCGTTTTTAGTAGATTCAGAAACGAGTTTGGCTTGGGCTTGTGTTCTTGGGAGAACTGGAATACCAAAGCGATTTCTTAAAATGATTTCTCCGCTGAATTTAGTAGGCTCAGAATGCTTGTCATTTGGAAATTCTAGCATTTTAGAAAGCCATTCTGCGGTTATAGGCGTTTTGTGTTTAGCTGCAATTTTTAGTTGGTCTAAAATAGCGACCACACCATCTAGATCGGCATTTTTTTCTGGTAAAATAAAAAGTAAATCCGGCTCTCTGCTTTGTATATGAACACAAAAACGGCTCTCCAATAGCTGGAAAACCGTTTCGTTTTCGCCCGAAATTAACCGTTTCAGCTCATCAGAAGCTGAATATCGGATAGGAGCGCTCATAAATTTATTTCGCTGCTTCTTCAGCAGGTGCATCTTCTGCCGGAGCTTCTTCAGCTACAGGAGAAGTAGGCATTCCAAGTTTGTTCTTGGATTCGAAGATTTCACGACGCATTTTGTGATTTTCTTCTGTAAGCTTCATAGCTTCTTCTTCAGCTTTTTTTAGCTTATTTTCGTCAATAACTTCTTTTGGGGCTTCTTGAACAGCACCATCAGAAGCACCGCCTTCGGAAGCACTTCCACCAGAGGAACCAGCACAAGCAGTTAACATAACAATGCCAAAAGCGGCAAGCCAAAGTTTCCAATTCTTCAAAAGAGACATTTTTAAGCTCCATTTATTCAGTGATGTTCCAAATATACATTGTAAACATCAAAAAAGTAAAAAAAATTATTTTTACTTTGATGGAAAAAGAAAAATTGCAACAGAAAAAATACTCAGCTGTCTTTATCAGCTCAAATGGACTTGAAAATAAGGCAGAATATGCCCGTAGGCGGAAAAAATTGCTTTCACAGTTAAAAAGTCCGCTTGTTTTAGCCGGAATACCAAGAGAGCCTGGCTCTGAAGAAGAATACACTTCAACTTGGAACCGTTTAGTCCAAACACCAGAGTTTCTTTATTTAACAGGCATAAACCAGGCGGGGTGTTTTCTTATTTTGGACCCGACAAAAGAAGAATCAAAACAAGAAACTTTGTTTTTACCCAAAAAAGACACATTTAAAGAATTTTGGACAGGCCTTAAATTAGGAGTTGAGGCAAATGGAAATGCTGAAGAAGCATCTGTTCTTACAGGTTTTGATTCCATAAAAGTTTCATGTGACTTGGAAAACTATGTAAAAGAATTGTTACAAAGTAAGGAAGTTCAATCTTTAAACACAATTTTTTCGCCAGAAAATAAAGAAAATCATTACAGAAAATTCTTTAAAAAACTTTCTAAATGGGCTAAATCTTATCAGAAAAATGTGGAAAATGTGGCAGAAATACACATTTCAGAACGACTTGTCCTTTCGGACTTTCAGATTGCTGAATTGAAAAAGGCTGTTGGTTACACAGGAGATGCTTTTAAAGCGTCATTAAAAAAATGGGAAACGTTTAAAACAGAAAGAGATTTGGCTTTGCATTTAGATTATGAAATGTTAAAGCGTAATTATTCTGATTTAGCTTTTCCAACAATAGCTGCCAGTGGTGAAAATGCTTGTTGCTTACATTATGTGAAAAATGACGAGCCACTTGTTGAAGGAAATATGGTTTTACTTGATTTTGGAGCACGTTCAGGCTCTGTTTGCGCCGATATTTCAAGAACGGTTCCTGTTTCTAAAAAATATTCACCTTTGCAAAAATTGCTCTATAACATTGTTTTAGAAACTCAAAAATTTCATGAATCACAAGTGGCTCCGGGGAAAACACTTCAAGAATTAAACGATAGAGCTTGGGACTATTTAAATGAAAAATTGGCGGAATTTTGCAAAAAATACGAAGGTTCTATGGAACTTTTGTACGAAAAACGCCCTCATGGAATTAGTCATTTTATAGGCGAAGAAGTGCATGAAGGCGGTATTTTGAATAGAAAGTCGCTAATGAATTTACCTCTTAAAAAGGGAATGCTTATTTCTAATGAACCAGGGGTTTATGGTAAGTTTTCGGCAACGATAAATGGCGTTTTTTATTCAGAAACGCTAGGAATACGCATAGAAGATGATTTGCTTTTAACAGAAACGGGTTGTGAGAATATTTCAAAGGAAATACCTAAAAACATAGAAGATTTGGAATACATATTAAAATCGTAATTTTCCCCGATATAAATTTATTCTATCTTTTGCTCCGAATTGGAGATTTTATGTGGAAAATTAAAGGAACTATTCGTTATTTCTTTGCCATGTGGATGGTAACATTTGTCCAGATGGGCGTTTTTATTTACATCCAACAAATGATTGCTGGTTCAAACCGGGGAGAAATTCAAGATTTCCGTTGGGAAAGTCTTTTATTGCAAGTATTTGTATTGACTCCGTACGTGGTCTTTGCTCCACTCGCTAGTTTCTTGTCGAATCGTTTTCCAAAGCAAAAAGTTCTTGCTTGGACTTCGGTTATTATGACGGCTTTCTTGATTGCTATGGCTGTTTGTGCAACAGTTGGTGTAGAACGGGTAGCTTATTGGTTGTTTTTAGGTCTTGCGACTGGGTTTGCTTTACATAGTCCTGCCAAATACGGTATTTTGAAAGAAATGTGCACTAATCGCTATTTAGGTTATGCAAATGCGTTCTTGCAGATAGTTTTTTTAATTGCTTTGGTGGCCGCTTCTGGGCTTTGTTTAGGTGGTGTAGAACTAATTCGTTCCGGTTTTGAAAATGTTCCTAATGTTAACGAATTCCTTTCTAGTTCAATTGCTTTACCTTGGATTTTAACCGGTTTTAGTGTTTTTGGAACCATTCTTTCTTTCTTTATTCCTAAAGTGGGCACAGAATCTCAATTTACGAAAATTCGCTCTGTAAAAAGAGAATTTCAATCTACTTTATCTAACCCTGTGATTCGTGCGACTATTCTTGGTATTTCCATGTTCTGGGGAATGGCGCAGATTTTTGTGTTGATTTTCCAAGATACCAATGGTCAGGGAATTTCTTTTTTGAAGTACAGTATTTTATTTGCATTCCTTGGTCTTGCTATTGGTTCTATTTGGGCAGCAAAATCATCAAAGAATTTTATTGAAACAGGTCATATCCCACTTGGTATGTTGCTTGTCTTGATATCCACATTCTTGATTCCTTTTATGCCAAGTTCTAATTTGGTTTTATTGGCAATTCTCTTTTCCTTGGCTGGTTTAGGTGGAGGAATGTTCTTAGTTCCTCTAAATTCACTTTTGTTATATCACACAAGGCCTAGAAGAGCTGGTCGAATTTTAGCCATAGGAAATTTAGTCCAAGCTTTGATTTTGGCTGGATTTTTGGGAATTTATACACTTTTACTTTACTACTTCAAAATCGAACCTCAATATTTTTTAATTGGACTTGGACTTGTTGCTGCAGTTTGCTTTACCTGGTCAATTTTCAATATGCCTCAAGCAATGCTTCGTTCGTTGTTAAAGGTGGTTTTTGGCCGTTACAAGCTGCGTGTTCTTGGGGTGCAGAATATTCCAGATAACGGACCTGTATTACTTATAGGTTCTCACCATAGTTTTATTGACTGGGCTGTTCTTCAAATGGCTAGCCCTCGTCCGTTGTGTATAGCTTCAAATAAAGACCATTTTGACCGCTGGTATTTACGTGCAGTTTTAAAACGTCTTGGTATGATTCGTATTGATAGACGTGACCCTTCTAAAGCATTAAAACGCGTTCGTGAAGAATTGCTGAATGGTAAAGCAGTTGTACTTTTCCCAACAGGAGAAGTTTCAAAAGTCCCACATATTGTTCCTTTCTTGATGGATTATTCTGAAGCGGTTAAAGATACAGGTGCTCCGGTTGTGCCATTCTACATTCAGGGCTTGTGGGGTAGTCGTTATAGTTATAGTAATTCTGATATGTATGGAGCATCTGCTTCTCGTTCTGTTACTGTGGCTTTTGGTGAACCGGTTGCAAATGATACTCCTGAATCTGAAATTAGAACAATTATCCGTCACATATCTTTAGATGCTTGGAATCATACCGTTTCTAAGTGTAATTCTCTTGCTATTTCTTGGCTTAGAACTTGTAAAAAAATTGTTCGTTCTGGGCCTGTTATATATAATCCAGATGGTAGCCACTTTTCAGGTTATAAATTGCTTTGTGCCGTTCTAGCCTTTGGTGGAAAATTAAAAGCAATAACTCAAAATGAAAAAAATGTAGGGATTATGCTTCCGCCAACACCAGCCGGAATTATAGTGAATTTAGGCTTGTGGATGCTTGGCAAAACAACGGTCAATTTGAATTACACATCTTCTCCGTCAAACGTTTCTTTCTGTATTGAACAAGCCGATGTCAAAACGGTTATTACAAGTCGCATGTTCCTTGAAAAATTGAAAAATCGTGGTAATGATTATTCAAAAATTGGTGATGGAAAATGCAAACTTATTTTGGCTGAAGATGTAATGAAAAGTATTCCAAAAATCAAGATGCTTTTCTGTTTATTGCAAGCCGTTTTAATCCCGGCCAGAATTTTACAATTCTTGTATTTTAAGCGTGTTAAACTTTCTGATACAGCAACTATTTTATTTAGCTCTGGTTCTGAAGGCAGACCTAAAGGTGTTGTTTTGTCGCACCGTAATATGATTGGAAATATTCAGCAGCTAGCTTGCATTATGAATGTTTGTACAGATGATGTTATGCTTTGCGAGCTCCCGCTTTTCCATTCATTTGGTTTGACAGTGACAACGGCGTTACCTCTTGTTGAAGGTTGCCCTGTTGTAACGATTGCTGACCCAACAGATATTAAAACAATGGCTCGTGCCTGTGCTGAATTTAAAGTAACGCTCTTTGTGGGAACGCCGACATTCTTACGCGCATTTGCTGTCAACCGTTGGGTTCACCCAATGGTGTTCAAGTATCTGCGTTTAATTATTGCCGGTGCTGAACGCTTGCGTCCGGAATTACAGCAAGCATTCCGCGTAAAGTTTGGTAAAGAAATTTTTGAAGGTTATGGTTGTACAGAAACAGCTCCTGTTGCATCTGTGAATACGGAAAATGTTTTGTTAAGTGACTTTTTGACAATGCAGGTAAACACAAAGAGTGGTACTGTCGGTATGGCTTTGCCAGGTACTCAGTTCTTGATTGTTGATCCAGAAACCAACGAAGAATTACCAGTCGGTGAATCTGGAATGATTTTGATTGGTGGGTGCCAGGTTATGGAAGGTTATCTCAAAGACCCAGAAAGAACAAAGAATTCCTTTGTTATGGTTGATGGGAATAAATTCTATAGAACAGGCGATAAAGGTTATATCGATTCTGATGGATTCTTGACCATTGTTGACCGCTATAGCCGTTTTGCAAAACTTGGTGGTGAAATGGTTTCACTTGGCGCTGTAGAAAAGTTTATTCAAGATTTAGAAATTTTGGATGGCTTCGATTATTCTGTTACAACAGTGGCCGATGAAGCTAAAGGTGAACGTATTGTTCTTCTTTACCAGAATATGGATAAAATGCCGGCGGATCTTCTTTCTGAATTACGTGCTTCAGGCATGCCTCCGCTTATGATTCCATCTTTTGCGTTCCAAGTAGAAAATATGCCAAAACTTGGTACCGGAAAAACAGACTATATGGCAGCAAAGAAAATGGCTGCTGAGTTAGTTGCTGCCCGTTAGGTTATTATGTACTTATCTGCAAAACGTGTTGTCTGGACTTTTGGTGGCTTATTTATAGTGTTAGCCGCTTTACTCTGGGCCGCATTTTTTGTGGTGAGTTCTTTGACAGAAGTTGCAACAGAACTTGTTCAAAAAGCTTTGTTGCGTTATAATAATTTCACAGGGAAACTAGCATTACAGAATTTCCCAGAAGATAAAGTTCTCTACAATCAAGTTCAGAATTTACAAGAAGCGGTTTTGCCGTTTTTAGAAATTTTGTCTCCGGCACTGATTGTTTTTGGGGTACTTTTTTCTGTTATTGCTTTAGTTTGTTTCTTGTTTCCTAAGCATTGTGCTTCTTTTTTAGTGCGAATAAAACTTTGGAAATTTTCAGAATCTGAAAATCTGGATTCTTTTGGAGTTAAAGCGATTCACTTGCCTTGGAAAAGAATTCTGCCAGTGGCTTTGGTGGTAGTTTTGATTGTTATTTTAATTGTGGCGATTCGTTCTTGTGTTGGAATTTCTAGTCAAAAAGTTTCTCAAGAATTGAAAGAAACATCTCTTTATTACGTCCAAACGATTAAAGCAAATTTTGGAAAAACGCAAAAAATAGTGTCGCCAGATTCTTTGCCTGAATCAGAAGTTTTTGATTACAGTATTCAGAAAGGACGTTTTGTAGCAAAGCTAAAAGAAGATGTGGATAAATGTAATAAAGGTAATATCTGGAGTATTTCTCCCTCTGTGAAAGGCCTTTTTAAAAAGACATTGTCCATTTATCGCAAACCACCTCAAGATAGTGCTTGCCAACAAATTTTACCAGATTTTAAATCAATAGGAAAATGAAATTTTTATGAATAGTAAACTTTCTGGGATTTTATTTCTTCTTTGTATTCCGCTATCCATAGCTCTTTTTCTTTTTGTTTCATCGGCAACTCAGTCTGAAATTTTAGGTCTTTTATCGGCAGTTTTACTTTATATGCTTGCAGGTGTTTTGATTTCTCTTTTTTCTGCGAAAAAAGAAGTGAAAAATCTTAAAGAAAATAAAGAAAATTCTTCTGTTGAAAAATGAATAATTTCTATTTTTAAGTCAAATCAAGGAGTTCATATGAAAAATTTGCAACAAACAGATTCAGCTATTTATGACATTATTCAGAAAGAAACTGAACGTCAGGAATATGGCATTGAATTGATTGCGTCAGAAAACTACACTTCAAAAGCCGTTATGGAAGCCATGGGCTCTGTATTGACTAACAAGTATAGTGAAGGTTATGTAGGTAAGCGTTACTATGGTGGTAACGAAGTCATTGATGAAATGGAACAGTTGGCAATTGATCGTTGTAAAGAACTTTTTGGTTGCGAACACGTGAACGTTCAACCGCTTTCTGGTTCACCAGCTAATGCTGCGGTTTATTTAGCTGTTTTAAAACCAGGTGATAAAGTGCTTGGTCTTAAGTTAGATCACGGTGGACACTTGTCACATGGTCATCCGGTAAATTTCTCTGGTATGCTTTACAACTTTGTCCAGTACGAAGTAGAAAAAGAAACTGGCCGCATCGATATGGATAAAGTTCGTGAAATTGCTCTTCGTGAAAAGCCAAAAATGATTCTTGCTGGTTTCTCTGCCTATAGCAGAAACCTAGATTGGAAACGCTTTAAAGAAATTGCAGATGAAGTTGGCGCCATCACTATGGCAGATATTTCTCATATTGCTGGTTTGATTGCGGGTAAAGCTCTTGAAAGCCCGGTTCCTTATTTTGATATTGTGACAACAACAACACATAAAACTTTACGTGGTCCACGTGCTGCAATTATTATGTGTAAAGAACAATATGCCAAAGCTATTGATAAAGGCCTTTTCCCTGGTATGCAGGGTGGCCCACATGACCACATCAATGCAGGTAAAGCTGTTGCATTCTACGAAGCTTTGCAACCAGAATTTCAGGAATATGCAAAGAATGTTATCAAGAACGCACAAGCAATGGCAAATGAATTGATGAAACGTGGTTACAAAATTATTTCTGATGGAACAGATAACCACCTTATGGTTGTAGATATGACTTCTAAAGGTGTTTCTGGTAAAGAATCAGAAGTAGCTTTGGAAAAGGTTGGCATTTCTACTAGCCGTAGCACCATTCCGTTTGATACTCGTAAGCCTTTTGATCCATCTGGATTGCGTATTGGTACAGCAGCTATTACTACTCGCGGTTTTACAGAAGAAGATAGCGTGAAGGTTGCTGATATTATTGACCGTACTATTCAAGCAAGAGATGATGAAGAAGCTTTGAAAAAGATTCGCGAAGAAATTATCGCTCTTTGTAAAGAACACCCTCTTTATCAATAATCTTGGTTATATGCTTTTAGGGCGGCCTAAGGCCGCCCTTTTTATATAAAGTATGGTTTTATGGGATGGCTATCAAAAATAGGTGTTCTGGGAACACCTATTTTTTGATTGTTGCCTCGCCTTTCGGCGATTCGCAAAGAAGATTTTACTTCAACTCTTTCAACGCAGCTTCATTTTTGGCAATGATATCTTGTTGTGTAGCCAACTTTACTCGTTCAGCGTTGACTACCGCCTCGGGAGCTCCTGAGACAAACTTTTGGTTAGAAAGCTTTTTCTCAATCGAAGCGGCGAATGCCATGGCCTTCTCGATTTCTTTTTCAAGACGAGCAATTTCTGCAGCAGGGTCAAGAATTCCTTCAAGCGGAACATAAAGTTCGCCACCAGGCACAACAGCACTTGCGCTGAACTTTGGCTTAGGAGCTTTTACAGCAATTGTCAAAGTTTCAAGGCCTGAAAGTTCAGTAATGATAGCTTTGCAGGCATTGACAGAATTTTCAGAAATTTCATTATCAACACTTACAACGGCAACTAGTTTTTGTGCTGGGCTTACGTTGTAACGACCACGAACACCGCGAACACTTTCCACTACGGCGAACGCCTGGTCAAAAGCGCCTTCAATCTTTGCGTCAATAAGTGATTCGTCTGCCTTTGGCCAAGCACGGCTAATAACCATTTCTGAACCTTGGAACAAAATGCTATTGAGTTCTTCTGTAATGAATGGCATTACAGGGTGGAGCAAGTCGAGCACGTTTTTCAACACATAGCTTAGAATAGCCATTGCGTTTTTCTTTTCAGGCGTGAGCGTTTCGCTATTGATTACAGCTTTTTTGATTTCTAAGTAGCTAGAACAAACATTGTCCCATACAAAGCGGTACAAGAACCCAGCGAGTTCCGCAAAACGATATTCTTCAAGCATGCGGGTTGCATCTTTGATGGTCGTTTGCAAACGGCTCAAAATCCACTTGTCTTCAAGAGCGAATAAGTTCTTATCCATCGGAAGTTCTTGAGAAAGAGCACCAGCTTGTTCAAGTTGTGGGTAAAGGAATCGGCAGGCGTTCCAAAGTTTGTTGCTGAAGTTACGGCCGATTTCAAATTTTTCAGAAGTGTTAATTTCTCTGCCATCTGGCTGAACTTCTTTTTTTACCGGCAAACGCACATCTTGGTTGTCGGTACAAAGGCTTGCCATCACAAAGCGGAGAGCGTCAGTACCATACTTCTCTTCAATATCCATTGGGTCCACACCGTTCCCTTTGGATTTACTCATGGTTTGTCCTTTACCATCCAGAATTTTCGGGTGAATATAAACGGTTTTAAAAGGAACCGTTCCCATGTTTTCTTGGCTAAAGAGCACCATACGAGCGACCCAGAGGGTAATGATGTCGCGGCTTGTTACAAGCACAGAAGTAGGGTAATATTTTTTGAGTGTGTCAGTTTCTTCTGGCCAACCCATGGTAGAATGTGGCCAAAGTCCGCTAGAGAACCAGGTGTCAAGCACATCTTCTTCTTGTTTTAATACATGACCTGGCACAGCATCTTCTTGTAAGTCTTCTTCTTGACTGCAAACAAGATAACCACCATTTTCGGCTTTGTAGAAGTAAATGTCATTACGGCCAGAGAAAGCCGCTTTCAATTCGTCTTCGCTTGCATCAGTATGCCAAATAGGAATACGATGCCCCCACCAAAGCTGACGGCTAATACACCAATCGCGCTTTTCACCAAGCCAATCCAAATACTTGTTGGCATAGCGTTCAGGAATGATTTTGATTTCACCAGATTTTACGGCGTTCATTGCGTTTTCGGCAAGAACATCCATTTTTACAAACCACTGATCGCTGAGGTATGGCTCAATGATTGTTTTAGAACGGTCCGAATGCCCAACTTCCATTTCGTGGTCTTCTACTTTAATGAGAAGTTCTAATTCTTCAAGCCCTTTCACAACAGCTTCACGAGCGGCCATGCCTTTTAAGCCTTGGAACTTTCCAGCATTTTCATTTAAAGTGCCATCTGGATTCAAAATGTTAATCATTGGGAGCTTATGACGAAGCCCTGTAGCGTAGTCGTTCGGGTCGTGTGCTGGAGTTACTTTTACAGAACCAGTTCCGAATTCTTTATCTACCAGAATGGCATCGGCGATAATAGGAATTTCTCTATCTACGAAAGGAACTTTCAAAGTTTTTCCGATAAAGTGTGCATAGCGTTCATCGCTTGGGTGAACCGCTACAGCCGTATCGCCAAGAATCGTTTCAGGGCGAGTTGTTGCTACAGGAATAAAACCTGAACCATCGGCTAATGGGTATTTGAAAGTCCAAAAATGACCTTTTACGTTTTCGCGATAAATTTCGTCATCAGCCACAGCAGTCTGGAGTTTGGTGTCCCAGTTTACTAGGCGCTTGCCGCGATAGATAAGGCCTTTTTTAAACAAGTTAAAGAAAGCATGGCGAACCGCTTTTGCACAAATTGGGTCCAAAGTAAAACGCTGACGGCTCCAATCACAACTAACGCCTAAACTTTTAAGTTGTGTGGTAATGCGTGCTTCGTATTCATCTTTCCATTTCCAGATGCGTTCAATGAGAGCGTCTCGGCCAATATCATGGCGAGTTTTGCGTTCGTCTTCAAAAAGTCTTTTTTCTACAACAGCTTGCGTTGCAATACCAGCGTGGTCAGTACCTGGAATCCAGAGAGTATCGCAGCCAGTTTTACGGCGATAGCGCACTAAAATATCTTGAATAGAATTGTTTAAAGCATGACCAAGGTGCAAGGCCCCAGTCACATTTGGAGGTGGGATTACGACAGAAAAAGATTCGCCTTTTCCACTCGGTTTAAAACTATTTTTCTGAGCCCAATTTTGATGCCAACGGGCTTCAACTTCTTTAGAATTATAACGTGTTTCCATAATGGAGAAAATTTAATAAAAAATAGATACATGTTTTTAGATTATAATAAAAAACAAAAACAATAAGACAAATCCAATAACAGGTAATAGAATTTTTATAAAAAGAGTAATGCAACAGGCTTCATCAATCCCGCCACAACCAAACAATGTTAAAATTCCAAGAGTAATAAGGAAAAATGTAATCATAGTAATAAATGTATTACTATGATAGTGTCAAAAAATGTCAAATTTAAAAAAGATTCGCGATTCTTTCGAATCGCGAATCTTTTTTGCTTAACAGAAAAATCTTACTTGTCTGTCAAAACAGCAACACCTGGAAGAACTTTGCCTTCAAGGAGTTCAAGAGAAGCACCGCCACCAGTAGAAGTGTGGGTCACTTTCTTGTCTGCACCGTATTTCTTAGCTGCTGTAGCAGTGTCACCACCACCAATAACGGTAATAGCGCCTTCTGCAGTAACTTCTACGATAGCATCAGCCATTGCTTTTGTAGCTTTTTCAAAAGCTTCAAATTCAAATACGCCAGCAGGGCCGTTCCAAACGATAGTCTTTGCACGTTTAATAGCATCAACAAAAAGCTTTGTAGATTCAACACCAACGTCTAAGCCCATCCAGCCAGCAGGAATACCTTCAGCATCGCTAACTTCTTTTGTAGCAGCATCTGCAGCAAACTTGTCTGCAGCAACATAGTCAACAGGAAGAATAATCTTCTTGCCAGCTTTTTCTGCTTTTTCCATAAGTTCAGGAACAAGCTTTGCACCTTCTTCGTCAAAGAGAGAAGAACCGATTTCGATGTTATTCAAAACTTTCTTGAATGTGAAAGCCATGCCACCACCGATAATGATTTCATCTGCTTTATCAAGAAGATTGTTGATAAGTTGGATTTTATCAGCAACCTTAGCGCCACCAAGGATAGCAAGGAATGGGCGTGGAGGGTTATTCAAAACTTGGTCAAAAGCCTTGAGTTCTTTATTCATCAAGAAACCAGCAGCCTTCTGTGGAAGAGCAACGCCAGTCATAGAAGAATGGTCACGGTGAGCTGTACCGAAAGCATCGTTTACATAAACATCAGCAAGTTTGGTGAGAGAAGCGCGGAACTGAGCAACAGCTTCTTTATCAGCTTTAATTTTATTGCCTTCTGCGTCTTTAGCTTTACCTTCTTCTTCAATATGGAAGCGGAGGTTTTCAAGGAGAATAATATCGCCTGGTTTTGCTTCTGCACAAGCTGCTTCAACTTCTGCACCAACGCAATCGTTCAAGAATTTTACAGGGCGGCCAATGAGTTCTTCGAGCTTTTTAGCAACAGGAGCAAGTGAGAACTTAGGAGTAACTTGACCATTTGGGCGACCAAGGTGAGAAGCCAAAACAACAGAAGCACCTTTATCCAAAGCATATTGGATTGTTGGGAGAGCTGCTTCAATACGTTTTGTGTTTGTGATTTCGCCTGTTACCTTGTCTTGTGGAACGTTAAAATCAACACGAATGAACACGCGCTTGCCGGCGAGTTCTAAATCTTCAATAGAAAGTTTAGCCATTTTATGCCTTTGGTTTTTAGGTTTGAATTTATGCGTGATAAAATAGAAAATCTTTTTGAACGGTAAAAGTATTTTATCGTTTTTTGCGCATTATGCGGATGTTTTCGGGTAAAACTTCTTTATGCCATTTTTGCCATTCATCGTAATAAATGTATCGCTTTTCGTGCTGGCGAAAAATTTTTCCATGAACAATACGGCGTTTTGAACCTTGCTTTGGCGGAATAGCAATATGTAAGCATTCATGGTAAACTACGCCTGCAATAGCAAAAAAAGGGCAGTTTTTAAAATCGTAACCACGACTAATACTTATTAAATGGAATGATTCCCCAGTAAAAGGGTCTTTACGGATAGAATGGAAACTTTGGCCACCAGTTCTGTTACTCCACGTAATGCGGCATTGGAGTTTACCATTAAAATAAGTTTCATTAACCGCAGCAAAAATTTGCTCTAAATCGTGGTGGTTCCCTTTAGAAATAATAGGAGGAAGCTTTTCTACAACATATAAAGAAGTTTCGCCTCGTTCAGCAAGAACTTGGTCAATACTTTGCCAAAAACGGCTTAAAATGTCTTTAATACGCGCTTTGTTTTTTTGCGTTTTACGGCGTAAAGCATAAGTAGCCCATTCTGCCGCCAAATCACGAGATTTAGCAAAATCATCTGATTTCATGTATTCTGGTAAAATAAGTTCTGGCCTACCGAAAATACCATTTGCAGAACAGCGGATTTGTCGTTTAAGTCTTGCGTTGTAACGGATACTAACCATGTTTTTTTCAGAAAAATCTGGCGAAACCGTAATTTCTGCTTTACGAAAAGACGGGAATAATTCAAGTTGTTCATCGTTCATGCAAACAATTCTCCGTCTAGTGAATTGAGTTCAAGAATACCTTCGTAAAGAGCTTCCGATAAGTTTAGATTTTCATAATAACGAGAAACATCGGCAATGGTTTCTTCGATAGCATCAGGCAAATAAACAATAAAACTACGGTTATTTTTTGTCTGTAAAAATTCTGCTGTACAAAATTCTTTAGGCGTTTCGCTAAAATACATACGGCATGTAACAGGCCTATGTTCATAAATACCACAACTTCCACTTTTTAATAAAAACGGGCACGGAAAGTTTTGCTCAAAAAAAGCGTGTAAAGCATTTTCTTCGGGGTCATCTGGTTGTGGATTTTCTGTTTGGCTTTTTTCTAATAATTCTGCAAAATTTTTTGTTCTTGCAAGGCAGGCTTCTAGAATAGAAAATAAATCTTCTCTTTTTCGGATAGCGTTGTAAAAAGCAATTTGTTCAAAAGGTTCAATAGACATAGGGTAATGTCTGCAACAATTTCCGCAATTTGGTCCGCATTGTATGCCATTTTTGTGCTGAGGTAAAACAGCGGTTAAATAGTTCATAAATGCTTTGTGGTATTGTTCTGTAAATTGGATTATTTCTGGGAGTGTTTTTTTACAAACTTCAACAGAAAGCGGCCCGAGTTTCTCTAGCCGTTTAAGTTCTCCATTCAATAAAGCTTGCATTTTTGCAGAAGCAAGTTTATAAGCTTTTGTCGGAAAATAATCCTGCTCTTGATCCATTGGCAAAAATATAGGTAATGCAAATTGAAATGTATTTTTGAAAAATCAAATTTAGGTACTAACAATTAAATTTTATATTATGTGTTAGTGTTTGGAAGCCCCCTTATTTACTTGACTATACCAGATTGTGTAAGAAAAATTGTCGCAGTCTAGTTTTGTATAGCGTAGGAATCTTTTTTAAAGGAGAAAAAAGTGAAAAAAAGAAAAATGGTATTTGTTTGGGGAATATTATTTTTAGCATTAAAAACCTTTGCTGTAGATTGGTTTGCAAAAGACCCATTACAACCAGGACACGATCCTAGTATAGTGCGTCACGAAGATGGTTATACGCTTATGGTCACTAACAATATGATGACTGCGTATAGTTCTGAAAATGCGTTGAATTGGAAAACGCATAGTCGGGCAATGAATGAAATTCCAGCATGGCTAAAAAATGTTACCAATAATGGAGTAGAAGATATATGGGCTCCTGATCTTTTCCAGTTTGGTGAAAATGATTTTCGGGCTTATTACACGGGTTCTGTATTTGGAAAACGTTCTTCTGGAATTGGCTATTTAACAAGTGTGTCTGCTAATCCAATGGATGCAAATTATGGTTGGAAAGATGAAGGTGAAATTATTCATTCTGTACTGACAGATAAGTACAATGCAATTGATGCTGATGTAATGCGTGATGTAAATGGTGATTACTGGATGGCATTTGGTTCGTTTGGATTGGGTATTCAAGTGATAAAATTAGACCCTTTAACTGGTAAACAATCTAGTACAGATAAAACTATTTACAATGTTGCTAGAAGAACAACATCTGCAAGTGGCGGGGCTGTTGAAGGCCCGAGTTTTATAGAACATAATGGGCAATATTTTTTATTTACAGCTTGGGACATTTGTTGCCAACAAGGCGAAAATATTGAACAAAGTACATACAAAACAGCAATGGGTAGAGCAGATTCTCCAATAGGACCCTATATAGATAGAAATGGAAAAGATTTAGTAAAAGATGGTGGAACTATTTTGCTTGAACGTTATGGACGTTATTATGGTCCAGGTGGTGGTGATGTTTTTCAGGATTTAAATCGAGTGCGTTTTGTTCACCATTATTATGACAATGCAGGCGATAAATTTAATCATATTCATGTTCGAGATGTGGTTTTTACAGATGATAACTGGGCAGAAATGGGACAACCTTTTTTAGGGCGTTATTTGAGCGCAGAAGTTGAACATGGTGCTTTAACTCGTTCGGTCTCTGGAGATTTGGTCATTACAAGTAGTGTGAATGCTTCTAATGGAGAATATCTGGCCTACATCAATACAAGTGGAACAAAGATTCGTCTGCCAATGAATATTATGCAAGCAGGGGATTATTTATTACGCTATCGTTACGCCAATGGAGGAGAATCTGATGCAAGTCATAAAGTGACAATAAATGGGAAAACGCAAACGGTATCTCTTCCAAAAACAGGAGCGTGGGGAACATTCCCTGAGAATTCAATCGTTATGATTCCAGCCACATTGAAACGAGGTGGAAATTTTATTGAAATAGAACCAAATGAAAATTTTGCGGAATTGGATAGAATTGATTTTTTGCGAATTATAAGAGATACACTTCCGGCAAATGGCTTTGATAATGGAATTCGGGTGCGTTTAACAGAAAAAGATGAATTTGCAATTAAAGATGGTGGGTATGCTTTATTTGAAAATGTGCTCACAGATTCTTTAAAAAGTAAAAAAGTGAATGTACAACTAAAACAATGTGCAGGTGGCGTAATTAGCTTACGAAAAGGTTCAAAAACAGGCGATGAAATTTCAAAATGTTCTATCCCGGCAAGTTGTGAAAATGGAACCTGGACAGAAGTAGAATGCTCCGATTTACAAGATATTTCTGGAATAGAAGATTTTGTTTTAACAGCAAGTGGGATTGGTTCAGAATTGCTTGTTGGCAATATTTTGTTTAAGGATAATACGCAAAAAGAAGATTCCTCGTTGGCTTTAAAACCAACAGAGTTGAAAAAGACTTTATGGTTTGATAAAAAGAATAACGAAGTCAGGTTTGTAAAAAATGAAAATTGGACTTTGTTTGATGCAAACGGTATTGCCGTTTTAAAAGGGAATGGAAATATAATCCGATTAAATCAAATGCGCTCCGGTTTTTATTTAATTCGTTTTGGACAAAACGTATTCCAGATAAGATTAGGAAAATAAACTTCTTGCAAAAAATCCTCCGAATAGTCGGAGGATTTTTTGCAAGAATAATTTTTCAAATAGAAATTATTTAATGCCGATAAGAGACAAATCGCGTACAGCGCCTTTATCTGCACTAGAAGCCATAGCTGCATAAGCTTGCAAAGCCTTAGAAACAACGCGGTTTCTGTTTTCTGGTTTCCAAGCATTAGCACCGCGGCTTTCCATTTCTTGACGGCGGCTTGCCAATTCTTCATCGGTAAGACCCACATTGATTTTGCGGTTAGGGATATCAATTTCAATAATATCACCTGTACGAACAAGTCCAATGTTTCCTTTGTTAGCCGCTTCAGGGCTAGCATGTCCGATAGAAAGTCCGCTTGTACCACCAGAAAAACGGCCATCAGTCAACAACGCACAAGACTTTCCAAGCCCCATACTCTTGAGATAACTAGTTGGGTAAAGCATTTCTTGCATGCCAGGGCCACCTTTTGGACCTTCATAGCGAATAATCACTACGTCACCAGCTTTCACTTTACCGCCAAGAATACCATCAACAGCATCTTCTTGGCTTTCAAAAACAATAGCTTTACCTGTAAAATTCCAAATAGATTCGTCAACACCAGCCGTTTTAACGATACAACCATCAACAGCCAAATTACCATAGAGAACAGCAAGGCCACCATCTTTTGTGTAAGCGTGTTCAGCGTCACGAATAGCGCCTTTTTCTCTATCCAAATCGTGGGAATCGTAGAATGTATTCTGTGAAAATGCCGTAAGGTTAAATTGCTTAGCAGGGCCTGCAAGATAGCGCTGCTTAACATCTTCTGACGGATTATTTTTCAAATCATTAGCTAAAATAGCTTCGCCCATTGTATTTGCATGAACAGTGTAGGCGTCTTTATGAATAAGCCCCATTCTATCAAGTTCAGCCAAAATACCAAAAATACCACCAGCACGGTTCACTTGTTCAATATGAATATTATGAACAGTCGGAGCCACTTTACACAAGCAAGGAGTATTACGAGAAAGATTATCAATATCTTTCATAGTAAAATCGACTTGAGCTTCTTGAGCAACAGCAAGCAAATGCAAAACAGTATTAGAGCTACCGCCCATAGCAATATCTAAACGCATTGCATTTTCAAAAGCCTTCTTAGTAGCAATACTTCTAGGCAAAACAGAAGTATCATTTTCGTCGTAGTAACGTTTACAAAGTTCAACAATACGCTTACCCGCTTGTTCAAAAAGTTTCTTTCTTTCAGCGTGTGTTGCAACGATAGTGCCATTCCCTGGCAAAGAAAGTCCAAGAGCTTCAGTAAGAGAATTCATGGAATTAGCTGTAAACATACCAGAACAACTTCCGCATGTAGGGCAAGCAGCATTTTCAATAGCTTTAGACTGTTCGTCAGAAACATTTGGATTAGCAGAATCAATCATCGCATCAATCAAATCCAGAGCTCTATCCGAACCATCTTCATTTTTAACATGACCTGCTTCCATCGGGCCGCCAGAAACAAAAATGGCAGGAATATTCAGACGCATCGCTGCCATAAGCATACCAGGAGTCACCTTATCGCAGTTACTAATACAAACAAGAGCGTCTGCACAATGAGCATTAGCCATATATTCAACAGAATCAGCAATCAAATCACGAGAAGGAAGACTATAAAGCATACCGCCATGTCCCATAGCGATACCATCGTCAACAGCGATAGTGCCGGTTTCTTTAGCAACGCCGCCAGCCTTTTCAATTTCTCGAGCAACCAGTTGGCCTAAATCTTTTAAATGCACATGGCCAGGAACAAACTGCGTAAAACTATTCACAACAGCAATAACAGGCTTCCCAAAATCAGATTCTTTTGTGCCAGTAGCGCGCCAAAGAGCACGAGCACCAGCCATTTCACGACCTTCAATAGTAGTAAGAGAACGAAGTTTCGGCATAAAGACCTCTATATAAAATCAATTTGAAAATAATATAGAAATAAAGAAAGGAAAGGTGATTTGAAAACAAATTTTCAAATCGCAAACAAACCTTCATAAGCGAGCGTCGCGCCAACCGCACTTGTGCGAGTTGGCATGACCGAGCGGCGAAAGGTTCTACAAACCTTCATAAGCGAGCGTCGCGCCAACCGCACTTGTGCGAGTTGGCATGACCGAGCGCAGTACGGGTTGTCATCGCGAACGCAGTGTGGCCATCTTGGCTTTTGTCATTACGAGCGTAGCGAAGTAATCCAAAAAAACAAGTGTTGCTTGCAAGGAGATTGCTTCTGTCACTACGTTCCATCGCGAGTGACAAGAACCGTGAGCAAGATTCGTGGGCAAGTTCGCGCACAAGTTGTGGGCGATGGGATTGCCACGCCGTGTATTCTACACGTCTCGCCATGACAAGAAGCGTGTGGTAAGTAGATTGCCGCGCCGTGCTTTCTGCACGTCTCGCCATGACAAGTTGTTCGCGAGTAACAAGAACTACGGACAAGAACCGCGAGCAAGTTCCATAGCAATGACACGAACTGCGGGCAAGTCCCATCACTAGTGACAAGTTAGGGGCAAGTTCTTTCGCAAGTGAGCATTTTCTCAGACAAGGGGCTTGTGGCAAGTGCAAAAAGGCAATGACACGAACTGCGGTCAAGTCGCGGGTAAGCTTCATCGTAAGTGACAATTTGTTTTTATCAAAACGCATTTATCAACAGCTAAATAAAGATAGTGTCTTTTGAAACGCAATTCTTGTTGTGTGATGAAAAGCACATTTTGTAACAATAAAAGATTTATATTCTGTCACTATCCTAGAAATGTTTGTAAAAGTTTACTATGTTTTAAACAAATTCATTTATACAAGGAGATAAAATGCTTAAGAAAATCGCTCTTGCTGCAGCAGTTGCCGCTAGTTCTTCTTTTGCTACATACACATTCTTCCCAGTTGGTCAAGCAAATTCTGGCCAAGTAGAAGCAGGTGTTCAATATGGTTGGACAGATAACACTTCTGACATGAACATCACTCTTGGTGCTGAATATGTAATCATGCAGAACTTGGAACTTTCCCTTACTGGTCTCGCTTTCCAGCTTTGGAATGAACTAGATGATTGCGGTGAAGATGGCCATCCAGATTGCCCAGAAAACTCTGGTATTAAGGCAATGACTGTTGGTGCTCGTTACCAATTCATGCCAATTCTTATTGCAGCTTTAGACGTAAACATTCCTTTAAACTCTGAAGATGTAGTTGGTCCATACGATCCATTTGGACTCTATGCTGCTATCCAATACACTCAAGAATTTATGCCAGGTCTTGCATTTGGTAGCGAAGCTGGTCTTAGCTACAAGTTTGAAGACAACAACAAGACTGAAGGTCTTGGCCTTAAAATTCAGGCTGAATTGGATTATACCATCGCTTCCATCGGCCTTACTCCATGGATTGGTGCTTCTTTTGACGTTCGCTTAAGCGATGTTGAAGAGGGTCCTGCTGAATATGGCTCCGGTGATAGTGCTTTCACACTTTGGATTGGTGCTGGCTATCCAATTAACGACATGTTTGCTGTTAAGGGTAACTTCATTATGCAGTTTGCTGATGAAGCAGAATCCATGGGCGGTGACTGGATGGGTGTTAACGCTAAGGTTGTTATCAACTTCTAATCCGAATCTTTTTTGGAAATCTTTTAAATTCCCGAGCGTTCCGCTCGGGAATTTTTTGTTTTTGCTAAATTTGGCACATCAAGTTTTTTAGGAGTCATTATGTTCAAAAAAATAGCGATGGCATGTGCTTTTATAGCAACAGCAAGTTTTGCAACTTGGGATTATTATCCTGTTCTTGAAGCCGGTAAAGGTTCTTTCGCTGGCGGTCTTTATTATGACTGGCACCACGATTGGTCTCAATCTGGTTTAAAAATAGGTGCTCGCTATAGCATTATCCAGAACTTAGAAATTTCTATTCAAAGCTTTGGTTATCAATTTTGGAGTGAAGAAGATTGTGATGGCTGTGTAAATGGCGGCGATGGCCTTCGCGATTTAACCATTGGCGGTCGTTATACAGTTGCTCCAATGGTAACCGCTTTCTTAGACATGAATCTCCCTATTGGTGGCGATGAAGTTTCTAGCGATGAAATCGCTCTTTATGCAGGTGCTCAATTCTCTGTGCCAACTAATGTGCCTGGTTTTAAATTTGGTACCGAAGGTGGTATTTTCTGGGGTTTTGAACACGACAATTCAGAACGTGGTCTTGAAATTCATTTAGGTGGAGAAGTTGCTTATGCCATACCAAATGTTGGAGTAACACCTTTTGCAGGCCTTCAACTTAAATACCGTTTAACCGAAAGCACTTGGGAAGATGGTGATGGCAGAGAACGTGGTGGTAATGACGATGGCGATAGCCAAGTCATTATTTGGCTTGGTGCAGGCTATTTTGTAATTCCAAATCAACTTGATTTAAAAGCTCAATTATTTGTCCGTAGCGGCGACCATGGTAACATGGGTGGAGACGCCAGCGGCTTGTATGTTGGTGCTGAGTTCTTCTTTTAGTTAATTATCTTATAAAATCACTTTAAAGCGGAGCTTTCTAGCTCCGTTTTTTCTGTTGAAAAAGGAAAAATTTTAACAATAAAATTCTAAATTGCTTTCAAAAAGGGTTTTACATCAAATTTTATATCAATAAAATCCTGAAAAATAAGAGGCTTTTATGACCATTCAACCACGCGCAGAACTAGAAAAATTATCAGATTATGTTCCTGGTAAATCAATTGAAGAAATTTGTGAACGTTATGGTCTTTCTCATGCTGTGAAATTAGCTTCAAATGAAAACCCGTGGGGGACTTCTCCAAAAGCAAAAGCGGCTTTTTTGCAAATAGCTAATACTTTACATTTGTATCCAAGAGGCGATGCCCCTTTGCTTTTAAATGCTTTAGCTTCAAAGTATAACGTTTCTAAAGATTGTCTTATACTTGGAAATGGCTCTGACGAAATTATTGATTTAATTGGTAAAGCTTTTATTGCTCCAGGCGATATTTGTGTAAGTGCTACGCCAACTTTTTCTGTTTATGAATTTACAACGATTGAAGCAGGTGGAATTTTTAAACCGTTTCCGGTTGGAGTGGAAAAAGCTAACATAGCTGAATTAGCCGAATTTTCAAAAGAAGCGCGTGTTTTATTTTTGTGCAACCCCAATAATCCAACAGGTGTTTATTATTCAGAATCAGAAATTTTAGAACTACTTCGTTTACTTCCAAAAAATGTTTTACTCTTTTTAGACGAAGCTTATGCGGAATTTGCAGTGGCAACAGATTACCCGAATTTAATTTCTAGAGTGCAAGAATTTCCGAATTTATTTATCAACAGAACTTTCAGCAAAATCTATGGACTTGCTGGTTTACGCTTGGGTTATGGGGTCTCTTCGCCAGGTGTTATCCGCAATTTATGGAAAGTAAAGCCTCCATTTGATATAAATTTAGCAGCTCAGGCGGCGGGCATTGCAGCTCTTGAAGATTTGGATTTTGTTCAAATGACCCGTGAAAAAAATAGCGAAGGAATGCTTACATTAAAAAAAGCATTTGAAGAATGCAAATTAGAAGTCATAGAAAGTCAAGGAAATTTCCTCTGTATAAAAATTGGAAAACAGGCAAAAGAACTTGTCGCTTTCTTAGAATCTCGTGGAATGATTGTGCGCGGGCTTTCTAATTTTGGCTTGCCGGAATGGATTCGCGTCACCATTGGAAAACCAGAAGAAAATGAATTTTTTATAAAGCTTTTAAAGGAATGGTTAAATGGAAAATAAGAATTTTTTAGAAATAGCTTTAAAAGCATCTGAACTTGCAGAAAAAGAAATTTTAAGCGTTTATTCATCGGGGTTTTCGGTAGAATGGAAACCTGATTCAACGCCTGTAACCATTGCCGATAAAAAAGCAGAAGAAGTTATGCGAGAATTCTTTCAAAAAGAAACTCCTGGTTTTGGAATTATTGGCGAAGAATTTGGCATAGAATCAAAAGATGCAAAATACCAATGGATTTTAGATCCGATTGACGGGACAAAATCATTTATTCATGGCGTCCCTTTATTTGGAACTTTAATCGCTCTTTACCACAAAGGAAATCCACTAGTTTCAATAATTCGTTTGCCAGCATTGCATAGTGTTCTTTATGCATCAGAAGGCAATGGAACTTTTCTCGATGGAACTCGTGTTTTTACTTCGAATGAAAAGGATTTATCAAAAGCCCTTGTTCTTTCTGGCACTTTAAACACTATGGAAGACAAAGGTTATGGAAAACCTTTTGAAAATTTACGTCGCTCAGCAAGGCTTTATAGAGGTTGGGGCGATTGTTATGGTTATTATCTTGTAGCAATTGGTCGTGCAGACATTATGGTTGACCCGGTTGTTTCTCTTTGGGATATTGCTCCGTTCCCTTTGCTATTCAAAGAATCAGGTGGATTCTTTGGAACACTTGCAGGAAAAACGGAAATTCTTGATGCTAGTGGTGTGCCAACCGCTCCAATTTATGAAGGCTTTACTGGTTTTGCTTCCACACAAGCTCTTGCCAAAGAAGTTATTTCGCATTTCGAAAATACTTAAGAAAGCCATTAGTAGCAGACATTTTCAAACCATTTTTATCAACATCAATAAAAATGCTCCCATTATGAGACGTATTTAAAAAAGGAATTTTTAAAGAATCAAGTCTGTCTAAAATTTCTTTGCTTGGGTGTTTGTAGCGATTTTTTTTGCCCGAAGAAATAATAGCGTATTCTGGTTTTGTTTCTTCTAAAAAAATTCTTGAAGAAGATGTTTTAGAACCATGGTGTCCTAGTTTTAAAATATCAGTCTTATAGAGTAAATGCCTGTTTATAATTTCTTGTTCACCTTCGCTTGTAAGGTCTCCAGTTAAAATAATGTTTCTTTTAAAACCAGAAACTAAAAATGTAATACTTTCTTTATTCGTTTCTCCACAACGTAAAGGGTCAGGGTGTAAACTTTCTAAAAAGAGATTTTTTTCGTGATAGAAAAATCCAACGGCAATATCCCGAATAGGAATTTTTAATGTCCAAGCAAGCGCAAGTGTGTTTTGCCAAGAAGTTTTTTCTTCGAGACGAGCGCATTCACTTATCCAAATTTCTTTAACAGGAAAATCTTTTAAAAGTTGTTCTAAACCGCCATAATGATCAGCATCAGGGTGAGTGATTATTACAGCATCTAAAGAGCGAATTCCAGAATGGCGTAAATAAGGGATAATTTTGTTCCCAGCATCATTTTTTTTACCACCATTTCCAGCATCAAATAAAAAATGTTTTCTTGAAGGCGTTTCAAGTAAAATGCTATCGCCTTGTCCCACATCAATAAAAGTCAATTTCCAAGAAGGAAAAATTTGTAAAAATAAAGATTGTATAAAAAAGTAAATAGCTAAAGCTCCAATTAAAAAACAATTAATTGTTCGATAAACTTTGATTTTACTGATTAAAGGAAGTGTTGCAAACAAACAACTCATAAATAATAAAACGGGAACAGAAAATGGCCCTAGTGTAATTTGTGATGCTGGAGAATTGGATAATTTATTTGTAATTAAAGCAGCTAATCTTAATAAACTCCCAGCGACAGCACCAAAGTTTTCTTGCATTATTTCAAAAGGAGAAATAATAGTGAATAGTCCAGCATACATACTAAAAGAAACAAGAGGAACAACTAAAATGTTACCAAACCAAGAAAAAGGCGAAAACGTTTGAAAATGGTAGGCGAGAAACGGAGCGGTTGCAAGAGTGGCGCAAAATGTCACATAAACATTTTGGATAATATTTTCATCAATAAAAGCAAGAATTTTATTTTTAGACATTTTTTGAGAAAAACTTTTTAAAGGATTGACTCCAAGCCCTGCAATAATACCTGCCGTAGCCGAAGCCGAAAGTTGAAACCCCGGATTCCAAATTTCAGAAGGGTGGTAAAGAACAATAAGCAATAAAGCAAAACCTAAAGAGTTCAGGCTATCAGTTTTTCTCTGGAATACGCTACCAACTTGAACAATAGAAAACATAAAAACAGCTCGAATAACAGCAGGCGAACTCCCGGTAATGGGAATGTAAATAAGCAAAAGTAAAACAGCCAAAAGTTTTGCCATATTATGAGGAATCCGAATAGCTTTTAAAAAAAGAAGTAAAAGGCCAGAAAGTAAAACCACATGAAAACCACTAATAGCAAGCACATGAATAAGGCCGGTTTTTCTGAAATCATTTTGAAGTGCGTCAGGAATACCAGAACGGTCACCGGCAAGAAGCCCTAGCAGCAAACCAGTTTCAGCACTTTTACAAAAAGGTGAAAGTCTATTTTTAATCCAAATTCTAAACTGGTAAAATGTTTTTTCAAAAGAAAACGAAGAAGAAAAAATTTGAAAGTTTTCAAGTTTCCCGTAAGCAATAAAATTCTGAGAATACAGCCATTTTGGAGTATTAAATGCCCCAGGAACAGTCGGCGGATTATTGGGGTAATATTTAGCTTTAAAGCAAATAGAGTCACCAGGCATTGGTGGCGGATTTTCACTTTTATGAGTAAGTCGCAATCTACCAAAATCTGTCTTAACAATAACCGCAATTCCTGAAGACCGCGGGATTAAAGATTCCACAGAGCCATAACTTTTTTCTGGAAAATTATCAGTTAGTTTTAAATGATAATCTTTATTAGAAAACGCTTCAAGGCTAAAAGAAATAACAGCAAGAACAAGACAAATAAGGCATATTTTTAAAAGCCATTTAGGTAAATGGTAAGCAAAAAACAAACCAATAGGAATAAAAACAATGCCGTAAGTGGGGTAGGTAGCGCTTGCGATAAACAAACTCACAAAAAGAAAAGCACAAAGAGCCGGTCTTTTAAGCCAAGGAGAAAGAAAATCGTAAATCATTAGTATCCTTTATTGAGTATATTTTTATAGTTTCCATTAGAATAAAACGCTTAAGTGATCGAAAACGGAACAAAAAAAATGAGAAAAAATTTTTTAAGAGCTATTTTGATTTTTTTAGTCAGCTTTTTTTTAGAAGCTTGCTCTTATTTTGATGATGAATCAAGTGAAATTACTTTATACCCAGATGGTCAATTCGCTTACGGCTTATTCCCTAATGACGCCGCCTTAAATGACTCCGCAGCCGCACAATTAACTCATGGCATCATTTTAATGGTCTCTCCTGGTGGAAATTACGAACTCTCTTTTGACGCTGACACATCATTTGACGCCCCAGAACTACAATTATTTCGAATTTATTCAAAAAACAATACAAGCTATGGAAAAATAGTTCGCAGAATTTCGCCCAAAACGCAAGAAGGTCGTTTAGTATATCAATTCACTTGTGAAGAATCCAAACCATATTATTGGGCCACAAGCCTTCGAGGTGAAGGCAAATCATTTTACAAAGGCAATGTAAAAAATTTGCGATTTGAAGGTGAAGGAATCTACCCAGAATCATTTTCCATTCGGGTAATTCAAACAGGATTATACACAGGAACAACAGACAGCCTTTCATTTGAAAAACTATCAGCCAAGATTTTTGAAAAATTCAAATCCTATTACAAAGGAATAAAAATAGACACATTTTACACAGTAACAGCAGAAAATCTAGCAGGCAAAAACATTTACCCTTCAGAAAAAGCACAAACGCTACCATACCATAGTGACGGCGAAAAATCCATGTTTTTCCCCGAATTAACAAGCGCAGAAAATAAAGACGAATCATCGGCACTAGATTTAATATTAGCCCATAGAATAGACGCCTTAGGGATTTTAGGGTATTCACCATTATTTGGCATAAGCATGTCAGATTCTGGCGCAGCCGTTGTTTTAGCAACGCACGTAGCTAGTGCAAGCGGCATATTACAACTCCATTCAGACGAAATAATCTATACAGCCATTCACGAATCCGGTCATTTCTTTGGACTTCGACACACCACAGCCACCACATCAGATTTACTCTCAGGCAGTGACCTCTCCAATTTAGAAGACGGATTTGAAGACACGCCTTTTTGCGAAAAAACCATTCTAGGAAAGGCATTAGGCAAGGGTAGTGACGCATGGTTACCAGTATTTCGACTCTTCGCCAGCGCAAGCGTATCTTGTCCCGATGAAACAAACATCATGTACCCTTTATCTTCAGAACACGAACAAAGTTTTTCTAGCGAGCAATTAAAAACAATCCGAAAAAATTTAACCCTAATAAAACACTAATAAAATCACTCAGCACAAAACACAACTATTAAGGAAAGGTGATTTTTGCTTCGCAAAAATCGTCGACAAACCTTTTTATTGCAAACAAACACTTGCCCGAGACTTGCTCGCGCTTCTTGTCATTGCGAGCCGTGCTGAATGCACGGCGCGGCAATCTCCTTGCCAATTCTACACTTGCCCGCGAACCTTGTCATTGCGAACCCCCAACGGGGTGAAGCAATCTCATCGCAAGCAACATTTGTTTTTGGATTACTTCGCTACGCTCGTAATGACAAAAGCCAAGATGGCCACCTCGTCTTACAAGACTCCTCGCCATGACAATCCTGAACTCGCCGCAAGTTTCTTATCCGAGTTTCTTGTCACCCGCGAATACAGTGAGAGTTGTCATTGAGAGAGGCTTTTAGCCTCGAGGCTATCTGTAAAACTTGTCAATAAGTTCTTGCAAGCAAAGAAATCAAAAATTATAAATCTTTGATTTCTTCTTCAGAAAGACCAGATATTATGGCAATATCTGAAATGGGATAACCTTTTAAAAGCATCGCTTTTGCCATTTCACGTTTAGCATCATTAATGCCCTTGATTTCTCCATCCAAAAAGCCTTCCGCTTTGCCTTTAGCTTCTCCTTCAAGAAGACCTTCAAGGAACCATTCTTCACGTTCGGCTTCAGCGATAGAAGTGTAGCCTTTGTTTTCTAAAACTTCTAAAGAGTCCATAATGGTTTCCTTTTCTTGTTGTGGGAGTATTTCTCGTAAAATCTAAACTCCTGTAGAAAATCAACAGAAGTTTAGATTAAATTAAATCAAAAGTCTATAATTTTTGATTTAATTTAATCTAATCTCCTGCTGAAGCAGGAGTTTTTTGAAGTCTTTGTTTGCAGGGACTTGTCGACAAGTTAGAGATGGCCGCGTCGTCTTAAAAGACTCCTCGCCATGACAACTTGTTGTTAGATCGCCACACTACGTTCGCGATGACAACTTGTTTTTAGATGGCTTCATTTCATTCGCCATGACAACCCTGAATTTGCCGCGGTTCTTGCCTGAGAACCTTGTCATTGCGAAGCTTGAAAAGATTTTTTTGCGAAGCCTAAATGTGAGCCTGCCACGAGCCACACTTGTGGCGTGGTGGAAGCAATCTCATTGTAAGTAGCACTTGTTTTTGGATTACTTCGCTACGCTCGTAATGACAAAAACCAAGATCGCCACACTCCGTTCGCGATGACTACTTGTTGTTAGATAGCCGCGTTATTTTAAAAGACTCCTTGCCATAAAAATAATCTAGTACATTCGTAAAGGCTTCGTTCTCAAGGATTTAGGAATTATTTATCATAAGTAAAATCTTTTCATATTTCAGTTTAGAAAACATTTTAAGCCAAAATTTTATTCAAAAGACGCTTAAAACGTGTGCATTTTTTGGCATTTCATCGCCCAAAAATGCCGGAAAAAGGAAAAAATTCGCAAAAAAAGGTGATTTTCCCTTATTTTTGTATACAAAAACACCTTTTGGTAGACACTTTTGTTAGAAATATGGAGCGTTTATGTAAAAAAAAGTTATTTTAATGCGGAAGGAGTGTCTTTAGACACCCCCGTTTTGTGGTGTAGGTTTTGCGATGCAAATAGATAGAAACTTAAAAAGTGGCTTTACTCTTGTAGAAGTGATGGCGGTTGTCGCTATCATAGGGATTCTTTCTGCCGCGGGTTTTGCAAGTTTACAGAATGCGGTGGCAAACAATCGCATAAAAGATGCAGCAATAAATATTTCTGCGTATATGGAACGCACCGCCAATGAAGCTCGCCGTGTAAACGATACTCTTTGCGTTCGTCGAGATAGTGACCAGAAATTAGTGACTTTTAAAGGAACATGCGCAACGGTAAAAAGTAATTCAAGCGGAGTAACGCGTTTAGACAGTCTTTTAATAGACCCGCCGGTTCAGATTTTAACCAAAAGTGAAACGAGTGCGGCAGAAATTTTAGGTGGCGTAAACTTTGAAGAAAACGGAGCTCAATTTATTCCACGAATTGGTTTGAGTGCCGCTCCTTATGAAGGATTTTTTGGCGTCCAGTATGGAGGCAAAGACCTCTATGGAGCCGCCGCTAAAGTTAAAACAAAGAATTCATTTACCCCAATGGTCAAATATTCTGGGGACGGTTCTTGGGTAGAACTTTAGGAGGAAGTATGAGTTTTATCAAGAAAGAGCCAAGAGAAATGTTAACAAGTAAAGGTGCAAAATCAGCATCTAAATTAAAATGTGGTTTTGGTATAGTAGAAGTTCTTGTAGCAGCAGTAGTTTTAGGATTACTTTACGTAGCTGTTTTGAATTTACAAGGCGGTAACCGCGATGCCTTGTTGCGCATTCGTGGTCGTGACGGCGCAACAGAAGTCGCTCAGAATATCATTGATTCGTTGAATTCTGTAGGTTTAGCTTCTTTGTCAGATGAAAAACTTGTAAATGCAGAAGGGGAACTTACCCCTATTGAAATAAAGGGAATTAAACGCACCTGGAAAGCTCAACCTGGTGCGATTCAATATGACATGACTGTCACTTATGATGCAACGGTTATTGTTTCAAGGGATTCTCTTTATATAGCAAAAAGTGGTTCGCAATATGATTCAGCAAGTCATATGTTTGCCAAACGATTAGATGTGAAAGTCAGCTGGCCATTTAAAAATTCAATACAATCCATCAATGTATCGGGGGTAATTCGATGAAAAAACAGACCTCTAAGCGTGGCTTTACTTTGATGGAGTTGATGGTTTATATAGCCATTCTTTCTATAGTTGTTTTAATTGCAGGCCAAGCGTTTACAGATTCAACGCGTTTTCGCATTCGCACACAAAATATGTTAAAAGCAACGCAAGTAGCTGAAAATGTTGGAACGCTTTTTAAATCAGATGTCGCGCAAATGGGGGCAAAAACATCAAAAGAACATAATACATCTGCCACATCAGATTCGTTTTATGTAGAAGCAATACATGATGTTTATATGGACCCAGATAATTTAGACGATACCAAAAAGGATTCGTCTTCGTATGTGATAACACATGATGCAGGTGGAACAGGTCTAGATCGCTTGACGATGAATCGCATGCGTTATAAAGAAACAGGGGAATTTGCATCAATAGAAAAAGTAGAATGGTTTGTAGAAGGTACGACTTTAAAACGTAGTTGCGAAACTATTAGAGGCGATGAATTGCCCGATGAATGCCCTAATGATGAACCTCTTGTTGTTGATATTGCCGACAATATTCAAAAGTTTGTTGTAACACCAGCTACGCCAAGTGTTTCAACAGATATGGCTCAAATTTTACCATCCACTGAAGAGACCATTCAGAGTTTCCGTTTTGTGCCAAGATATGGCGAAGAAGATTTAAACTTTTTAACGGTAACACCACCTGAAGGAGATGTCGCTGTTGCGTTAAATGGTTTTGCTTCTAATTACGATTATACAAACCAGGAACCATTGCTTACTCAAAAACATGCTAATCAAGTTTTTGTAGCAGAAGCCAATAACAATATGGGGGCTTGGAAAGATTTATGTATTAAAGTTGATTTAGAACCGAATGTGGAATATGAAATTTCTTTTGAAATGCCTATGTCAGAAGATGCAAGCCGTATGTTCTGCCCAGGGCGAGACCATATGGCAGTTGGTTTTAGGTTTGCAGAAGACGGAACAAAACCAGCAGAATTAGACGACTTTTTGTTTTACCCGCCAACGCTTGAAGGTGCTGCAGAAGGCAAACGTTCAATGCGTTTTACTGTGACAGAAAAACTTGAAAATGTGTGTATGGCTTTTACTTTTGCAAGTTATTCACCTGTTGCAGCTTCTGGAAAATTGACGTTCAAAAATGTTTCATTGAGAAAAAATGAAAGCGCTATTTATCAATTCAATGATAGTGAGTCCATTGATGTAATGGATAAAAAGAATGTAAAAGCAATTCGTTTGGTATTAGTTGTAAATCAAAAAGGGGAAACAGGTGTTGATTCCCTTGTTATTCCAGTACCAAGTAACGGGCCTAGGGATTAGCCTAAGGAGAGTTTTATGTTTAAACAAAAACCACAATCTCCTAACAAGAAAACCTCTTTAAAAGCAGGTGTTTCATTAATAACTGTATTGCTATTTATGATGATAGCAACGATTGCTGCCACAGCCACTTACAAGTGGATTACAAGCGAAGGCCGTTCAAGTGCTAGCCGCATGTTACAGCGCGAGGCTTACCAGAGTGCTGTGGCTGGAATTGAAAACGCAAGAGCCTGGATGACTTACCATGCTAACGATGTTGGTGGACTAGTTACACAATATTTCCAAAATGAAAAGAAACCGATTCTTTTAGATACTGTTTTAAAGCCATTTACCAATGAAAAACAAGATTATAATGTTTGGCTCACAGGTGTAAATACTCAAGGGAATACATACAAATTAAAATTACTTTCTTCAGGAAAATCAAGAAACGGAACTGTTCATAATGAAGTAGCTATTTTGAATGTAAGTGGGTTGTATCAAGTGCTAGTGCCACAAACAAAAGATACCGGAACAATTGATTTTGAATATGCTTATTTTGGGGGAGGGTTTAAATCTACACAGGTTACCATAACTTCTGCAGTTGTAAATGGAGATTGGTCTGGAAATCCACCTACGATTACTAAAAATTGGGTTGTTACGGGTAATGCAAAATTAAGTGGTAATAATGTTTATGTTGGGGAATTAGCTTGTATTGGAGGAAATGCTTCTACAGAAAACCAAGGAATTAGTGGAAAAAATCTTTATGTTGGAGGTGATTTTAAGGGGGGAATAAATATAACTGAAGATGTTTATTTTGAAAATGATGCAACGCAAGTCAGTGGAGGACCATTTAACATAGGCAGCAATGTTTTTCTTGGTGGAGTTTTGAATACAAGTTTAAATGATAAGCCATTGTCTATTCACGGAAATTTATGTTTAGAAGATGACGCTTATGTTTGGATTAAGCCTGTTAATAGTAATAATCCATTTACTGTAGATGGTAGTATATGGATGCCAGGAACAAAGCCTTTATGGACTGATTCTGATAATCATGGTTCATATCAAAAAATAGTATTAGGAAAAGATCAAAATTCTAAAATTTATATTAAGGCAGGGCACCCATGGAGTGATTATAATAAGCTAAGAAATGATAGAAAATTTAAACAGGCAAAGGACCATCCAAGAGCTTGTAAGGGTTTTGATCAAGGAAGTATTCATATATGTGCTCAAGATGAAGCAGACTTTGGATGGGATGATAAAGAAAATTACGTATATCCTGCAAAAGGCAAGGAGGATAATCTTTATTATATCTACTATATGCCAGAAGGGGTTACTGATGTGGGGTTTGGAATTTATGTTGATACTTACTGGAAGTGGTGTTGGAGTAATAATATTACTCAAAATTACTATGGGCAACAACGTTGTAGTTCTTATGATCAAAAGGGGACTGAAATTAATTCGTACTTTGTTAATTTTTCAGAAAAAAATGAAGATACTCGTTTTACGACTTCTAATAATAGTGCCACATCATGTAGTGATTCAATGCAACCAATTAAGAACGGAAGCAAATGTTATCGTTATTTAAACCACAATGGAGAGACCCCAACAGCATCTCCATATTGTAACTTAAAAGGTGAAAAAAATTGGACTCCTGAATGTGGTGTAAAACCTTGGTTTCGTGTAAATGGTGCTTTTCAAGAAAACTTTCCAGCAGAAAAACCAGAAGACCTTGCATGTGCAGAACAAGTTAAAACAGATTGTGATTCTATTTGGGTTGAAGAACCTGGTTGTGATGGTGCAAAGTATAAAGTAAAAGACCCTTTAGTAACCGCAAAAGACCAATTTGAATCATTTGCAAGTAAAGGTTGTGCCGCTAATATTACGGAATGGAGAGGAAATCTTGTAGACAAACTAAATGCATGCTATAAAGAAAATATGGCAGATTCTGTCAAGAAAAAAGAAGATTTGTATAATGGGTTCTTAGTTGTAAAATTAACAAGTGTTGATAACAATGGGGTGTCAGGGAGATTAGATGGAAAATTTATTATCCTTGTAACAGAAAAAATAAATGCTCAAAACGGTCTTCCTGGGACAACTGATGAAACGTCTGTGTTTCTTTATTTAGAAAAAGGTGCTACTTATATTCAAAGAGAAGCTAAAAATTACTTTATATTCACCGAGGGGGATATTGGTGAATCTTCAGGATTAAATTTAACAGGCACAATTTATGCTCCAACTAATTCTTGTGCTAATGCTAATTTCAAAGATTCTAAGTTAACACACAATAATGAATTGTTAAGAGAACTCACAGAAGCCGGTGTTATTTGTAATAACGATGGTTCGCCTTGCGGTGGTTCTTCTGCAGATACGGAAAGTTCTCTTGGTGGTGTTGATTTAGGTGACTACATATTGTCTGGTAGAGATGTATTCTATGTAGCAACAGCCCCACAATTAGGCATTACGCTTGAATCACAATATGAAACTCGTGAAAAAGAACCAGAGGTAACTGCAGATGCAGGAATAGACCCTTCAATTCTTATTTTGCCTCGCGTCTCTTACTTGACAACAGATGCTATTGGTAAACTTTCTGACTATTATAATGTTATCAATTTAAATGGTGCTGATGAAGTAAAAGACCCATCTGCAGTGATGTGCACACCAACAGGTTTAAATACAACTTCTGCATTGTACGATGGAACAACTCCAATAAAAGAAGGTGTTTATACTTGCGTTTACCAAAGTAGCAAAGGCTATGGAACAGTGCCGTTCTATGTTGTGGTTTATGGAAAATCTGGTGATGCACCAACAGTTGCATTTACGACAGAGAACCAAGAAGTTTTAAAAGGTGGGGCAGTAGATGTTTATTTGAAAATTCCTGAATCTACAAGACCGAATCCAATAAATGTTGATCTTATTGCTTCTGAAATTCCAGAAGGTTGGACATTAAACCCAACTTCAGCAGTTTCATTGAGAGACAATTCGTCTGGAACAGCAGTTTATACAGTAACCGCACAACCAGCTTCGGGTAATGCAACAGAAGTACATATTTTTACAGTTTCCCTAGAAAATAATGCGGTAAATGGTAGTGTTTTATTCCAGTTAGTTGCGCCTTGTGATGGTTGCGTTATAGGAATGCCTTCTTCACAAACTGTTTTTGCGACAGGTTATGCAAATATTAATCGTCTTGGTCTTACAGAATATTGTAGTGCATTCCCAGACGCTTGTGATTCTGATGATTTAGAAGCAGCACAGAGACCAGATTGTGATGTTTCTGCGGAATGGGTTCGTGCTGTTGGTATGAACTGCCGAGTAGAAGAAGTAAACAATCGTTGGACATGTGGTACAAACCAAGCCGTTTCTTTACAAAGTTTGACTCTTCCTAATTATTGTGAATTGTTCATGCCTTCAGAAAATAATACTCATTCTGTTCTTGAAGATGGCAAAGATTACACATTGTATGCTTCTTTGAAAAAGAAACCATATACTTTGACAGTAAAAATTGATGGAGCTGATGAATCTACAACTTCTGTGACTATTACAACAGATTCAAAAACAGAAACTTGCTTACAGACAGATGATGCTTGCGACTTTATTGTTTACGCAGGCGAAAATGTGTCAATTACATATTCTGCAGAAACGGATAAATTCTCTTATTGGAAATGTTCTGGAGATAATTGCCCTGTAGAACTTTCAACAAGTTCTGTATATTCTTTGCAGCCGATTTCTGGAAACAATACAGTGACTGCGAAATTTAATGATAAAGATAAGCACTGTTTCTATGAAGATTTCTCTAATTTAACGGCTTTCTGTGATAATAATGAACATTGTATCCGTGATTGTTCAGAACCTAGTGGTTGTATTGTTTCTGGAACAACTACAGTAGATTGGCAATTAATGCAAAAAGATGGTTCTAATACGCCTGCTATTTCGAGTGGTTTTATCACAACGCCAGCAATGAATAAAGGCAAACAAACCTTTATAATGAGCACCAAACAAGCCGGTGCAAATGGTCAAATGACTAGCATGTTGCAAACAGCTGTTGTTCGTGAAGCAGATAGAGCTGAAATGTATAACTCTGGTTTTGTTGTGCGTTCTAATACAAACGCTTCTAGCTATTTACTTTTGAATGTGTATGGTGTTGGTGAGGGCAGTTATGGCACTTTAACAACAAGACTTTGTAAAGGTGAAGGCTTAACAAGTGTTACTTCTTGCACAGAAAAACGATTGATGAATGGATCTTCTACAGCAGAAATTTCAGCAACAACAATGATAAACATGTCTTTAACTGCTGATAAAGATACGATTCTTGTTGAAGCTAGAGTCAATGGAAGTCTTTATGTTGCAAAGTATGATATTTCTTCATTCAATATGACTTCACAAGAATACCAATATGTGGGCTTTAAACTTTCTGATGAGACTACAAAACTTTATGATATTGCCTGGAGAAGTTCTGATTATGCCGATGATTGCTGGAGCGTACCTACAGTAGATTGTTCATTCAAAGCAAATTACTTAGGCGGTCTTGTTCCTAAAGACTCAAATGTAACACCTTGGGTGGGGGCTTCTAGCTGGTTTACTGACCATAGCTGTGAATACAAATATTATTACAATGGAAACGATAACGTAACAACAACCGCAGGTACTGTTGATGGGTTGGGGAGCGCTTTAGCTTCTAAAGATTATAACTTCAGTGAAGAAGGATTACATGGTCCAGAATCTAAAGATGCAAAAGTGTCTGTAGAATGCCCTGATAATACAACTAGTTTGAATGGACAAAATACAAGTTGCGGTAATTTCTGGGTTGGAAAGCAAATGGCTTGTTCGCAGAATTATGAAATTTTAAATGAAGTTGTTGGTATTTCTGATGCAGAAAGTGAATTCCCTGTTAGTGTTTCTGGCGCCAATTTACGTGAAGCTGTTTTGAAATTTACAGTTAGTGATTTACCTGATGGAGAAAAAATTACAGTTTATTTGAAAGATGTGGATGGTTCGTTGAGTTTACCTGGAACTATTAAAGCAAATGGTAATCAAGAAATCAGCATAGAATCAATACTAAATAAAGATAATTTTAACCCACAAAAAGTGGTTGCAGTTTTGATGTCAGCTACAACTGTTGCAAATGTTTCGACAATTTATTCTGATTGTCCTTATGCATTTGCTATAACAGGGTGTTCTGCTAGCTATAATGGCTCGTCTTGGGTTGTTTCAGCCACGTTCAAAAATATAGAAGGAGCTGAAACAAATGGTTGTTCTATTGTGCCTTCTACTTCTGATATAGATGCGACGAATGTAACAGGAGTCTCATGCCCAGATGTTGGTAACTTTACGCTTCCAGACTCTGGTCTTTATACAAGAGTAAACCAAGGAGTTTCTGGAATTGGTTATAGCTTTACAGTAAAAGCTATTGCTAAAGACGGAGCTGAACTTACTTGCGTAACAGATGAAGTGGTAATCGAACCGACTGAAATTACTTGTAGCGTAACGCCAGAACAAGTTGTTGAAGGTGCTGGTATGCCTATTTTGCAAATGTCTATTGCAAATGCCCCTATAGGTACTCCTTATACGTTAAAATTCAATGGTACACAATTTGACAATGGAGAATATAGAGGCGGAGGTGTTCAATACACTCATAGTTATGGTGAAGCGAATACTGCTGAAACGCCTCTTGCCCTAGGCACTTATTCTTATGTGATTGAAGCACTTGGAAAAACTAAAGAATGTGGCTTTGAAGTTGTAGAAGCTATTGATGCAGAAGCTTCTTGTAGCGTAAGCGGTAATACTTTGAGCGTTACCGTAACAGGTGCTAACTATGGTGATGCAGTTCCTGTAAAAGTTGGTATTTCTGACGTAATTGGAAATGTTCTTGGGTTTGAATCTATTTCTATGAATCAGAATACAACAAAAGAAATTGATTTGAGTACTTACAACAATCAATTGACGGCAGGAACTTCTTACCCAGTAACTTTGACGTTGAATGGCAATGGACAATCTTGTGGTAACTATACGCCACCATTACCAGAACTTACATTGCAATGTCCTGCTAACTTGACGGGAAAAAATGCTTCTGAACCTGTAACTATTACTCCTACTGTGGAAGGATGTAATGTTGTTGGTGGTTGCGAATGGACAATTACCCCTGCAACAGAAGGCGGTTCAGGAACTGGTTATACTAGTGGTTCTATGAGCTTTACAAATACAAATGGCTCAGGAACTGTTTCGCATACAATAAACATTACACGTCCAAAAGATAATGCTACTAAAAGCTGTAGTTTTGATGTAGGGTTTATTGAAGGTTCCGGTAGTGT
>JAGBSH010000017.1 GCA_017631885.1 Fibrobacteraceae bacterium | reverse complement strand
ATTGGGAAAATCCTGGGGATAAAAGTTCGGCAAAATCTATTTATGCTGTAGACGCAACGCACCCACGAGCAAATGAAAAAATGTCAGGCCGCCATATTGAATTCCCGGAAGGTAAAAAAAATGTTTTAGCTGGTATTCAAAGTTGTAATGGAGTTCTACGGGAACTTAGTTAAAACAAAAACTTACAGAGGTAAAACATGAACGAAGATAAAGTCCCGGAAACAGTTGTCGCGGAACCTGTGCCGGAAACCGCAGCCGTTGCGCATCCGGCGGGAAAATTTATGTGGAGCATGGCTCTTGGCGGGCCGATTATTTCGTGGTTTTTCCATCGCAAGGAGCTGAAAAAGAGCGCAAAGAGTTTTTTCTTGCCGATGCTTGGGTGGAATATCCTGACGAATATGGTAGATAAGGCGCTAATCGCTGGCTCTAAAATGACATCTCCGGAAACCTTGAATGTCTACGATCTCTTGGGAATGGTTTGGTGTTTTGTTTCCATTTTCATTTTGGGAAGATTAGGCGCTTCTAAAATAAAGGAATGTCTCCCAGAATATGCGCCAGAAGTCTATAAGCCCAGTGAACGCAAGGGAATTATTTTGGGTGTAGTAATCCTAGTTGTTGTTTTTGTTATTGTTATTGCGTTCTTTGGTTCTTTGCTTGCCTTTAGGCTGAAAATGAATTTAGAATGAAAAAGGCCGCGAGTGAATCGCGGCCTTTTTAATGTTCAGGGTTAGATTCTTCGCGCCTTGCGTCACTTCACGCTGGCAGCCAGCAGCTTAGTAATCGCTGCGACGTATTCAGCAGGGTTCGGGAGCGGAAAGCCTTCGGCAAGCAGAGGCTGACCGTAGAGGGCCTTCGGCCAATCGCCCAGGTCTTCCTTCGCTTCTGCCTTCTTGTTGTAATGGAGTTAGTCTACGGGAACTTAGTTAAAACGCAAAAAAAGTTTAATGTAAATTCTCCGCTTGCGGTCTATTTTGGATATAATAATAGTCAGTTGAGATTGTCATTTCTTTCAACCACCAAACCGCCAAAGTTGGAGCCGACTAAATACATAAACATAGTGCAAGGGCCTGATAAAACAGGAGCTTTTTGGCTTTGTTTTGATGTGCTGTTGCCAGATCAAGAGAATGTTGTTGTAATGGAGTTTTTATGATAACTTAGGTAAAACTATGATCCGCTCAAAGGATACAACCTTTACACTGCACAGGCCTTCGCCAAAGAAACTAACAAAAAGCACGATGCAGAATCGCACGTAGAAAGAGTTGCTCGTAAGTGGGTGAAGTACGCAGAATAAAAATTAACATTGTAAAAATTCTCGGACAGTGAGGTTCGTTTTTTTACAAAAAAAGCTAAATTAGAGACGTTTTACGGAATTTGGGAGTTCAATTCCCAAATTCCGTAAAATATTGTATATTATATACATGATTAAGCGAGAATTGACTGAATTTCTAAAGGGCATGGCGCAGAAATATCCCGTCGTGACACTTATTGGGCCGCGACAGTCCGGTAAAACGACGCTTGCTTGCCAGACGTTTTCGGAGTATCGCTATGTAAACCTAGAGCAGACTGGTATGCGATTGCTTGCCAAGGAGGACCCTCGTGGTTTTTTGGTTTCCAACCCGCCGCCCCTGATTATCGACGAGGTGCAGCGTTGCCCGGAACTCCTAAGCGAAATCCAGGTTGTCAGTGATTCCTTGAATATGAATGGAGCGTTCATCCTTACGGGGAGCCAGCAACTGCCCCTGATGCAGGGAGTCTCGCAGACTTTGGCAGGGCGAACTTCAATTCTTACGCTGCTTCCACTTTCGTTGCGGGAACTGGCCTTTGCCGGAATCGAACAAAAAAAGGATGAAAGTCTCTATTTTGGTGGCATGCCACGGATATTCGATAGCCACATAGAACCCAACATCTATTATCGCGACTATTTCCGCACGTATGTGGAGCGTGATGTTCGTGACCTTATCCGCATCAGGGATTTTGACAGGTTTGATATTTTCGTGAAGCTTCTGGCTGGGCGAGTAGGGCAGATTTTGAATACGTCTTCTCTTGCAGCCGACGTGGGCGTGTCTAACAAAACCATCGCCGAATGGATTTCCGTTCTGGAGATTTCAAATGTTGTTTTCAAGTTGAGACCATGGTTCGGCAATGTGGGGAAGCGTTTGACCAAGTCTCCCAAGATTTATTTTACCGATACGGGGCTTGCGGCAAGGCTCTTGGGAATTGAATCTCCTGAGCAGGTGGCACGAGACCCCTTGCACGGCAATTTATTCGAAAATCTTGTTATTCTTGAAGTTTTAAAATCTGCATGGAACCAGAATATGACGACAGAATTCTTTTATTTCCGTACGGAATCTGGGATCGAACTGGATTTGCTATTCAAGAGCGAAGGTTGCTGGAACGCTGTCGAGATAAAGTCTTCGTCGACAGTCAATATGGACTACTTCAAAAATTTAACGAAGGTCGCGTCAATTCCAGAATTTGAAAACATGAAAAAAATCCTTGTCTATTCTGGTGATAATATAGAGAGTTTCAAGGGATGCCGTTGCGTAAATTACAAGGATGCTGGAAAGATTGTTGGAAACCTTTAACAGTTGAGAATGCTAAATGGGTAAAATAGCCTTCGCACATTGGATATCGCAATGGTCGTGCTCACCCTCATTTTGATGGGGGAACTATTTCAGCGTAGGCCGCGAAATCTTGGGCGTTGTTTTGTTTGTTCTATGGGCGGTTCACGTTGTTTAGAACCGTGCGTGGGTTATAATGGCGTTCTATGGGGATTTAGGTAAAACGAAGAATTTCAAGTTGAAAATGAATAAAAAATAAGAATGGATAGAGGCTGATGTCTTAACGGAAAATAGAAAAAACAAATTTCTTTGAAATTGACAAAAAGTGTCATTGAATGGTGTTTATATTTGAATAAAAGTAAAAAAACAATGACAAAGAGTGTATTATGGAAGGAAAGCAAAAAATTTTATTTCCACTACTTTTTTTTACTCTGTGCTTGTTCAAATAATATCGAAGAACATAGAGTAAAAACGCATAAATTGCACCCATCAAATATTGGTGTTTGTGAATACTATAAGAGTTATCAAACAGGGAGTACTGTAAACCATTTTTTTCATGCTCCAGACAGTTCCAAACGGGAATATTCAGAACTTTAGACAAATTTTCACTAGGAATATTTAATCGGGTGTTTTTAGGACGAATAATGTATAAAATGGAGTTTTTTGATGATGATTTTTCTGACCTAATAGTTATTGATAATGATGAAATTGATACATATAACAAAACCTATAAATTAGAAATGAGACACAATTATGTTGAATGCTATCGAACATATTTAGGTGATGAAACTTGTAAGTTTAGAACCTTCATTAAAAGCGATTCTGTTTCTAACAGTATTACAACAGATTATGAAACTAAAATAGGAGACTATCTTGAAAAAATTGATTTCTGATTTTTAGCGGAATGATATTTCATAAAAATTTTCCGTTGTAATGGCGTTTTTACGTGAACTTAGTTGAAACAAAATGATGAGAAAAACTCAAGTTTCATAACAATGACGGAAACTTCTCTGTAACAAGTTGTCATAAAAAGGTGAACTAACTATATTGTTCTTTATGATTGATTCTTTGTTACGCTATAATACAAATGCGCCGCGTTATACGAGTTATCCGCCGGCAAATTTATTTCAAGAAGCTAAATCGAAAGAACAAGTGCAAAAGCTTTGGTTAGATTCTAATGTTCTTTTGCCAGAAACGCTGAGTTTTTATTTCCATATTCCGTTTTGTGTAAAACGTTGTCTTTTTTGTGGTTGCACTTCTGATACCTTGCACGATGAATTTTTTAGGAATGCTTATTTTGAAGCTTTGCATCAAGAAATGAATGAAAAACTTTCTTGGATAAACAAAGAAAGAAAAATTTCTCAGATTCATTTTGGAGGTGGCACACCCACAAGTGTTCCTCTTGTTGAATTAGAAAAAATTCTTTGTCACTTGAAAGAAAATTTTGAATTTCAAGAAAATGCAGAAGTTGCAATAGAAATTAATCCAGCGACTTTAACTGGGGAAATGTTAAAAAATCTGGCTCAGATGGGTTTTAATCGAGTTAGTTATGGTGTGCAAGATTTTGATTTAGAAATCTTAAAAAACATAGGCAGAGATTCCTCTTTGATAGCTATCCCTGAATTGCTTTCACTTACAAGAGAACTTGGTTTTAAAGGGATAAACATAGATTTGGTTTATGGTTTACCTGGCCAAACAGAAGAAGGTTTTGCAAAAACGATTGAAAAAGCGATAGAAGCATCTTCTGATAGAATAGCTCTTTTTAGTTACGCTCATGTGCCTTGGATGCGACCAGAGCAAAAAAAATTAGAAGCTTTTGCTATACCAGAAGCTAAAACAAAAATGGCTTTGTTTTTGAACGCTCGGGAAGCATTTTTGAAAGCAGGTTATCTTGCTGTTGGAATGGATCATTTTGTAAAACCGAGTGACGCTTTAGCAAATGCAAGTTTATCAGGAATGTTGCATCGTAATTTCCAAGGGTATTGTACAAGAGAAACAACCGGGCAAGTTTATGCTTTTGGGGCAAGTGCTATTTCTCAATTTGATAATGCTTATGTGCAAAACATTCATAATTCAGCAGAATATGTAAAACGTATCCAAAATGGTCAAATGACAGAAATCAGAGCTCAGGAACTTTCACATGAACAACGCGTTCTCAGGAATGTGATTGAACGGCTTATGTGCAATAATCGGTTAAAACTTTCTGACAATGAAAAGGTTGTTGTTTCTGAAGGCTGGAAGCGTTTACTTGCTTTAGAGTCAGAAGGACTTTTAAATCAATTAAATGAAAATGAAATTGTTGCAACCGAATTGGGCTCACTTGTGATTCGTTATTTAGCGATGCAATTAGACCCTTTGATGCAAACTCAAAAAAGAGAAGGCGTTTTTAGCCAAACGATATAATGTTTGGCTAAAAACAGAAATTCCCGACTTGAATAAAATAACGGTAATCAGAAAAATCGGATAAGTCACTAGCTGAATCAAAATTGACTTGCCTTGTCATGCCGATAGAAATTTCTAAAGAGCGATAAGCATAGCGTAAAACTGGCTCTAATGCTAAACGAGAATTGTCTAAAAGGAGTAATTCATTTTCTTCAAAATCGTGAATGTAGCTTGCAAAAAGCCAAGCACTGAAATTACCTAAATGTAAGCCTAGGCGAGCATTTGTAGCAAGGTAATGGTGAGAACGGTATTCTGGAGAATACCAATTGCTTGCAAAAGGTGTAGCGTTTATTTCTTGACGTATGGTGTTATCAATACCTAAAAAGCCAAATGAAGGAGGGTAGGTTTCTCCATCTTCTTGGTAAATGTTTGCGCCAGCTAAAGCTCCAAGCCCAAATGTTAAAAAAGAATAAGGGGAATAAGCCAATGAAGCGTTTCCATTCAGTTTCCAGAAAATAGGGACCGTTTCACCTTCACCAAAAACGGCTCCTACTGATTCTAATCCAAGTGTTGTTTTTACAAAAGATCCATTTTTAGCAAACCAAGGATTTTGTTGCCCTGCATTATGAATAAATGAAAGTTCTGGAGAAATAGGGCGGACAGAAATACGTTTTTTTGAAATGTATTCATTTAATAAATATTCTCTTTTCCCTACAAGAGCTTGTAAAGAAAAATAGTTGTATTTATTTAAATGGTAATCCAAAATAAATGAAACATCGTTTTGCCATTCTTCTTTAATTTGTTGAGAATGTTCAATATCATTGATGAAACTATTTAATGGTTTTAAATTTCTGTAATTATAACGAATGCCAAAATCAAAAGAACCTTCTAGTAAACGCAAAAGTTTGAATTCTGGAGTAACGCCAAAACCTTGCAAGCCATAAAAAATATTAGAACCTAATTCGTATTCAAATTGATTCACATAACGGATTCGGAAATCGCCAAAAAGGAATGGGCCAAAAACAGAAGAACCAAAACCACCTGCTTGCAAATCCAAAACAAAAGGAGATTTTGCCTCTATTTGTAAAGTTCCGTTTTTATGCATTTGTATTTTTAATGAATCATAAACCGGAGACTGGCTTACATCAGAAATGAAATTATTAACAAGAGAAAATCCTGAATCTTGGTAATTCCAAAAAGACAATAAATGAGGTTGGATTTCAGACGGAACAGAATCTACAACAGGCATTACCCGAAACCAAGGGGCAATGGATTTAGAAGAGGTTTCATACGGTTTGAGTTTTTGTATAGAAGCAAATGCTGATAAATTTTTTTCTACTTCTGAAAAACCGCTTTGCATCCAATTTTCAGGAGAATTCTCAGGTAAAAAATGAGGGCGTATAGTTAGAATAGAACTATTTAAAAAAGACAATTCTCTTTCATAGTAAAGGTATTCTCGATAAGATTCTGAATTTTGTTTTGTTGAAATTCGTTTTGGCCAGGCAGAAAGAATTATAGGGAATTCATTAGGTTTTGACTCTAAAGGTAATGGTAATACACAACCGGTTCCTGAAATATTTTCAGCAAAAGGCATGGTTTTAATAACCGCATCTGAGCCATTTAAATAATGACCTTCACAATTGACTCCAGTAATATTTTTCGGGAAGTTTTTTCTAAAAAGACTTTCTTCAACACGAAAGCGAAAACGTAAATTGGCTAAATAAATAGAATCTGGTGTTAAAGGTAATGTGTTGACGGAAATGTTTGAATCAACGGAAAAAGCTAAACGCATTTGTAGTGACGGCGCCCAAGATTCTTTAGATAAAGGAACTTTAAAATGTTCCCAGGGATTTTTTGTAGATTCACTTAGAGAAAGTTGTTTTGAAATATCGTTTTCTCTTAAAAGGCGTTGTATGTCATCTAGAGCCCACCCTGACTTCCATAAGCTAGCAATCCAAAGTCCAACAGAGTTGCCAACAATAGAATCAATTTTTACGCCATAATTTTCAAAAGCGTAAAATGCACCTAAATAGAACCAAGCAGAATTTGGAGCGTCGCTTAAATACAGAATGGTTTTCGTAGAATCTTTTGTTTCAGGAATATACCCAAGAGACCACAAAGGCTTTTTAAACGGGTTCAAAAAATCAAAAGAAATTTCTTCTGCAGAAATTTGAGAAAAAGAAAAAATAATGGCAAAAAAACACGCACTTAAAATGCGCATATTTAACCTATGCTAGAAATATCAAAGGCAATTTTTTCAGCTTCTTCTCGTTGGATATAACCACATCGAACAAGTTCTGCTAATGAAACATCAAGAGGCAATGAACCATCAGAAGAATTTTGTTTTACGAGTTGTTTTATTTTATAAAAATCGCCATTGCGAATTTGTGCTGCAATGCTTTGGCTGCCATAAACAATTTCCCACGCTGGTACAAGAGTGGAACCATCGGTAGAAGGAATTAAGTGTTGGACAACAATAGCTCGTAAATTAGAGGCAAATTGAGTGCGGACAACTAATGGAGCATCTTGGAGGAGTTCAGCTAAAGCACCTGCTGTTGTCGCAGCTGTTAGAGTGGCTACTACAACTGCTCCAGATTCTGCAGCACGTAAAGCTGGGTGTAAAGCTTCGTCTGAAATGTCGCCAAACCACAATAAATCAGCTCCAGCACGAACAGCGTGAGCAATTTCTTCTTGAGGTTGTTCGCTTAAAGGAGTCTGAATAACAATGCTTTCGCCGGTTTCTATGTTGTATTCTTTTAGCGGGTCTAAAAATATGGCTCTGTGCATGGCTGAAGAACAATAAGCAGAAATAAATGCTGAAGCGGTTGTTGTTTTTCCACTAGCAGCAGGTCCGCAAAAGAGAATAACGCCAGAAGTGGCTGAAAGTAAATTTTGTAAAGAATCCGGAATGCCTAAAGAATAAAAATCTGGGCATGAACTTAAAAGAGGGCGTAAAATAGCGGTTTTCCCCATAGCACCACGCGAATAGCGAACGCGCCACATAGTATCAAGGAACGGCCCAACAAGGCGAACCCCAGCACTTTCAGGCAAAACACCTAAAAATTCATCTAAAAAGCCAGAAGGAATAGGGGAAGTTTCTGGAATTTGCCCGACTTTACGGCCTAAACGAACACAAGGAAGAGCGCCTTCAATGAGAATAACATCACTTGCACCATTTTGTAGTGCATAATCTAAAATTTGATTAGCAGTCATTGTTAGTTCCTCCCTGGGCGATAAGTAGCAAAATTACGGACATCGAAAGCGCGTTTCCATGCTTCAACACCTTCGATGTAACCAGAATCAACAAGCATTTTTAAAGAATCGTCTAATGTAATAGCTGTGCCTTTTGCAGAAGCTAAAGCTGCAGGAATCTGGGCTATTTCTTCTTTTCGTAAAAGGTTCGCTATAGTAGAAGAAACTTTTAAAGATTCTGTCGCTAGCACAAGTCCTTCACCACCTACAACAGGAATAAGGTGTTGTACGATAATGCCTTTTAAAGAATCGGCAAGGCTTGAAGCAAAAGAAGCTCTGAGTGCTTGTGGAACAGAATCCAAAAAACGATTCAGTAATGATACCGTATTGTTGCCTGTTGCTGTTGCAAAAACAAGCATGCCAGAATTTGCTGCAGAAAGTAAAAGAGAAAGTTCTTCTATAGAAGCAATAGAATCAAATAACAGAACATCAGCCCCTTCTTGGATAGCCGTTTTAATACCAGTTTCTCCCGAAACTGTGTGAAGCCCAACACCTCGCTGGATAATCGCTCCATTAGGGTTATGCAATAAACGTTCCACTGGTTTTTCGACTGTTTCAATTAGAGCATAGCGTGATGCCGCAATAGCTTCGCCATACATTGTGAGTGTAGACGAACGACCGCTTGATGCTGGGCCTGCGATTAAAACCAAACCACTTGTTAAATTGGCAAATTCGGCACAGAAATCAGGCAAGTATAAACTTTCAAATGGGATTGGTTCTAATGGAATCAATCGAATAGAAAGGAATGGCGTGACCCCACTCCATGTAACAGAAAGTCTTGCGCGGCCAGTACCTGAAAGAGCAAAAGTACGGCTAAAGTTTTTCCCTACAGCAGGGGTGTAAAAGTCAGCAAAACCTTTAGAAGCTTCTAAAAGCCAATCATTTAAATGTTCGGCGATAATGAGGTCAGGTGTAGCTTGAACCATTGTGCCAAAGCGACGAAATGCCGCCGGGCGATTTTCAAAGAGATAAATATCTGTTGCCTGACAAGCTCTAGCATAGACAATAATTTCTGCCAAAGAATTTTTTGCAGAAATAGATTCAGGAACTTTAATTTCGCCTTCACCTGTATTTAGCGCAAACCGCACAGGGAGGGCTTCGCTATTTTCTGTGTTTTCAGAATCGCTATCGGCAGTAGCCATTTGAAAACCACCAGAGACTCTTGTAGATTCAAGCCCGGCAACTTCTTCAACTTGTATGGCAGAAGACGATGTGGAACCATATAAACTATTGCCTTCAATTTGTAAAGCAGATGGTTCGGGTTCTTTATTTTCTGAAGCAAATGTTGGCGTTTGCGTTTTAATGATTTGTGGTTGTGTTTCTTGAACAGGAGCTGAACGACCAAATGTAGCACCACTAGATTTCGGTGGAGTTGCTTGTGTGGCTTGTGGAGCTACTGCATTCTTTTTTTCTAATTGAATGACATAATCCAAAACGCGGCGATAAGTTTTTTCGTCTAAAAGGCCTGCTTCACAAAGAACTTGCCCCAGATCTTTTCCAGGAGAAACTTTTCCCAAAAAGTCTTTGGCCACATTTTCTGCAACAAATTTGTTGGCAATTAAAACTTTGGCTAAATAACGGTTTCTCATAAAAAGTCCCTCCTACTGAACCACCAAGAAGCGATACCCAAAAATACGCTGATGTAGCCTATGGCGTATAGAGAACTCCACAACAAATAATTATCGGGTAATGCTACTCCATGGATAACATAAGCACTTATGTTATAACGATAAAGTCCTGGGAAAACAGCATGGATAACTACAGCGGCTTTTTCAAGAAGAGTACTCATACCGCCAGTAATTTCTCCCATACGTTGGACAAAACGGACTTGTTCTAAAAGTTGACCAGAAAGGTGGCCTGCAAAATAAACGCCTAATGTAAAAAGTGCACTTAAAACAGGTGTTGAAAAACTAGAGAAAAGTAAAGCGATTGCAACAACAATAGCAAGTTCCCAAAAAACGAGATATATTGCTTGCAATAAAGAAAGTGTAGGAGAAGAATGTGTTAAAAATAAAATGGAATAATAAACGGCTGAAAGAATTGACAAGTGAACAGCCACAACACCCATTAAACCTAAATATTTTCCAAGAATAAAAGTCCCTCGGCTAATAGGTTTTGAAAGAAGAGTTAAAACGGTTTTGCGTTGGATTTCTTTTTGAACAAGGCTTATTCCTACAAAAACAGAAATAAGAAGCCCTGACAAAGACATAATAGAAAGAGTGGTTGATTTAATCACATGCGCTCTATCAAAAACAGACCATTCACCAAGAACAATGCTGAAAAACGCAAGCGCAATTGTTAAGAAAACAATGTTATACAAAATCTTATCGCGAACAGATTCTCTAAATGTATTCCAAGCGATGATTGCAATATTTTTAAGACTCAGCACGTGCAATCTCCTTTGTTAAAACTTCTTCAAGACTTGGCCTTGAATTTTCCATCTTTTCAATAGAAATATTATGTGAAAGGCAATAACTCAAAAAAGCATCTTTTGAAGTAGCGTCTTTACAAACCCATTCTTGAGGGTGTCCTGTAGAAACAACATTTTGCGGAAGATCTTGTTCTAAAAGGGTTTGGCCTGTTCTGACATGGTATTCTGTAGAAGCACTTTCGGTAATTTCTTCGACAGTTCCTTCGCGGACAATTTTTCCATCAACAATCATTGCCACGCGTTCGCTAATAGATTCCACATCAGAGAGCAAATGGCTAGAATAGAAAATAGTCACCCCTTCTTGATTAAGAGAAAGAATTGCTTCCCTCACATCGCGACGCCCCATAGGGTCTAAGCCACTCATAGGTTCATCAAGAATCAAAAGTTCTGGTTTAGAAAGAATCGATTGAGCAAGACCAACGCGTTGCATCATACCTTTTGAGTAGGTTCTAAGGCGTCTATCAATCCAATCTTTATCAGCGTGAACCGTTTGTAAGGCCCATTGGATTCTTGCGTTTAAAGTGGCACCTTCTAACCCAACAAGACGACCATAAAATGAAAGGAGTTCGCGGCCACTTAAATAATCATAAAAATAAGGTTGTTCAGGGCAATACCCAAGAATTTTTCTTGTTTGTGGACGTTTTGGGGGCATACCAGCAATGGCCACTTTCCCAGAATCAGCCCCTAAAAGACCAGTTAGAATTTTAATAGTAGTTGATTTACCAGCACCATTTGGCCCGATAAAACCATAAATCATACCACGAGGCACCGAAAGCGAAATCCCTTTTAAAGCGGGTTTCTGGTGCATGAAAAAACCAGTGCGATAAGTTTTAGTCAGATTTTCTATTTGAATCATACTGATTCCTCATTAGAATCGTCTTCTGACGAACTAGCGTTCTTTTTTAAAGCGGCTTTAGCTTTTTCCTCTAAATGTTCTTGAATTTGTTGTTTACGTTCTTTTTTAAATAAAATTCGATAATACACAGCTCCAACAACATAAAGAGCGATTCCAGTATAAAAAACAGGATTTAAAGATTTTCCGATAAGTCCAGGAAACCATTCTCCGATTTGAGTAGCGCCGAAAAAATAAACAAGAACAGCGAGAACACCCAGTCCTCGAAGAATCCACGATAAAATAAATTGCACTTTCATAACACCCCAAAAAATACTCTTTTCAAAGCAAAAGACAAATAGAAAAATGACCTAAATTTCAGGTTTATTCTAAAAAGTCAGATTAAATAGAATTTTTATAATCTTTGAACCATTCGGCAAACGCTTTTACGCCGGTTTCTAGGTCAGTATTAGCCAGATAACCCACTTCTTTTTCTAAAGCAGAAGTATCCGCATAAGTCACTTCTACATCGCCGGGTTGCATAGGTAAAAAGTCTTTTTTCGCTTCCATTCCAAGAGAATTCTCCAAAATAGCGATAAAATCCATCAAATTAACAGGAGAACCATGGCCAATATTATAAAGTTTATGGATAGGAGCTCGTTCTAAACCATTTTCAAGAACGCGCACAACACCTTCTGCAATATCTGCGATATACGTAAAATCGCGAAGCATATTTCCATTATTAAAAACTTTAATAGGCTTCCCGTCTAAAATAGAAGACGCAAAAAGCCATGGTGCCATATCGGGCCTACCCCAAGGTCCATAAACTGTAAAGAAACGAAGCCCGGTACTATTCACTTTGAACAAATGAGAATAGGTTTCAGCCATCAACTCATTTGAGCGTTTTGTTGCCGCATAAAGGCTAGAAGGCATACAAACGGGATCTTCAGTAGAAAAAGGCGTTTTTTTGTTTCTACCATAAACGCTAGAAGAAGACGCATAAACCAAATGCTTTACAGGATTTTCGCGACAACATTCAAGAATCGACAAAAACCCAGTCACATTACTATCCACATAAGCTTGCGGATTTTCAAGGCTATAGCGCACGCCGGCCTGAGCCGCTAAATGCACAACCGCATCAAACTTTTCAGTTTTAAAAAGATCATTCAGTGAATTTTTATCCACTAAATCCATTTCTCTAAAATCTACTAATCCATTTAAACGCTTTAAACGCGCGTGTTTCAAAGAAACATCATAATAATGGTTCAAATTATCAATTCCGACAATAGAATAGCCTGCTTTAGACAAAAGCAAAGCTACTTCACAACCGATAAAACCTGCAACACCTGTAACAAGACACTTTTTCATAAAAAGAATAATAATAAAATTTTAAATGGCGTTCCCTTGCTTAAAAGCAAGGTCGGGCCCTTTGCGGTATCGCCCGCCAAAGGCGGACGTCCGTTCAGCCTTTTGTTTTTTACAAAAACCAAAGTCCTCCCCCTTACGGGCTTTGGTCCCTAACGCAAAACAAGTCTACGGGAAAGAGAAAAATCTTTCGCTTTCACGTAAACAATATAAGAACCTGCAGGCAAATTATTCAAATCCACAAAGCCATTCACATTATTGACTGTATATCTTGGAACACCTTGCAAATCAAAGAGACGAACTTGCACATCTTTAGCTCCATGAATTTGTAATTTTCTCCCATCTAAAGACAACGCCAAAGAAGGAATCAAAGCATTCTCCAAACCATCAGTTATTTCAGAAGAACTACTTTGAATTTCGGTTTCACTTGAAGAACTATCCATAGAAGAACTAGAAATTTCAGAGCTAGAAGATTCTTCAACGGAACTGCTAGAAACAGGTTCATCAACGCTAGAACTAGAAGAAACAACAGGAATTTCAGAAGAACTACTTTGGATTTCGGTTTCACTTGAAGAACTATCCATAGAAGAACTAGAAATTTCAGAGCTAGAAGATTCTTCAACGGAACTGCTAGAAACAGGTTCATCAATGCTAGAACTAGAAGAAACAACAGGAATTTCAGAAGAACTACTTTGGATTTCGACTTCACTTGAAGAACTATCCATAGAAGAACTAGAAATTTCAGAGCTAGAAGATTCTTCAACGGAACTGCTAGAAACAGGTTCATCAACGCTAGAACTAGAAGAAACAACAGGTGTTTCAGAAGAACTACTTGGGACAACGACGCTAGCTACATTCCAGCTAAGTGTGGAAGGACAAGCTTGTTCTGCTTTATCATTCAAATAAATGTAAGCATAATAAGTTTGAGTTGTAGCAGTTGGTGCTATAGAAGGAACCAAGAATGTATAAGAAGAAGCTGTTCCTGAAATTTTTTCGCTAGAGCGAATTACATTTCCTAACGCATCAAAAACATTGAATTGTAAATTCCAAGAAGAACCATCGCTTGCAGGTGTAATAGAAACATTCAATTGGTTGTCATCAATAGAACATTCTGTAACAATTGCTGGAACAACCGCTTCAGAACTAGAAGACGATTCAATGCTACTAGAACTTTCAGGAATCAATGTGCTATCAAACACAGCTTTGTAAGTAGCATTGCCAGCGACTGCTATAATTTCAGGCGACCAGCCTTTGAACGTGTAAGTATAAGCTTGAGTAGCAGCTTTTGTAGGTGTTGTTGCATTGTAAGTAGGTAAAATGCCATAACCTAAAGAATCTGCTTGTAAAACATTTTCTCCGTTCAAGAACTGTACATAGTAACGAACAAGAGCACTGTCGAACACAGCTTTGTAAGTAGCATTGCCAGCGACTGCTATAATTTCAGGCGACCAGCCTTTGAACGTGTAAGTGTAAGCTTGAGTAGCAGCTTTTGTAGGAACTTCTCCGCTGTAAGCAGGAGTTTCTCCGAAAGCCACTGCAGAAGATTGTAGCGTTTCACTTCCGTTCACAAATGTGATAGTGTAAGCATTTGTTGTTGACGAATAAGTTGCTTTGTACACCACATTTTCTGTGACAGCCGATAACGCAGGAGTCCAGCCGGCAAATGTGAAGGTTTGTGAATCAGTAGAAGGTTTTGTAGGATTAGCAGGCAAAACAATGTTTTCTGCAGACGTGCCGTAATCATAAGCAGTAGCCGCTTTTAAAATAGCACCATCTTCATCTACAAAAGTAACAGTGAATTTGTTGAGAACGCTATCAAACACAGCTTTGTAAGTAGCATTGCCAGCGACAACTGCAATTTCAGGCGACCAGCCTTTAAACGAATAAGTGTAAGCTTGAGTAGCAGCTTTTGTAGGTGTTGTTGCATTGTAAGTAGGTAAAATGCCATAACCTAAAGAATCTGCTTGTAAAACATTTTCTCCGTTCAAGAACTGTACATAGTAACGAACAAGAGCACTGTCAAACACAGCTTTGTAAGTAGCATTGCCAGCGACTGCTATAATTTCAGGCGACCAGCCTTTGAAATTGTAGATGTACTTTTCAGTTGATTCTTTTACCGGTTTTTCTCCTTTGTAACTAGGCAATGAACCTTCTTCTAAAGTTTCTTGTTGTAAAACTTCTGTTCCATTTACAAAAGTAATAGTAAAGGTTTGAAGAGCAGAAACAACTCCGAAAGAGAAATTGGAAATAGTAATCTCTTCCCAACGAGAACTAGGCATGTCAAGAGTTAAAATAGCTTCATCATTTGATTTAGCTGTAAATGTGCAAGTGACTGTAGTAGTACTTCCACCTGTAAGAGTGGTCTTTTCATTACAGTATTCATTTAATGTGGTGGTTATTTCGAATTCTTGACCTCCAGCACTTTCTGTTGCGTCAAAAGAAAGTTTGTAGGTTTCTCCAGTTACAAGATTGCCTAAATTCTTTGTAACGTGACGTTCGTCGTTATAATTATTGGATTGGCCAATAACTACTGTGTTTTCATTAACCGTTAATTTTGTGTTGGATTGCCATTCTGAACTTACTGCCACAGAAGAAGAGGAAAGAGCACTTGATGAAGAAACTTCAGAAGAACTTGATACCAGAGAAGAACTACTTACAACACTTGAAGAAGATTGTATAGAACTACTAGAAGTAATGCTTGAAGAACTTTGAACAGAACTGCTACTAGAAACGGCAGAACTAGAAGAACTGCCTTCAGCAAGTCCAAGACATTTTACATTATCTATTTCTAAAGTCCCTGAACCAGAAGCGGCTTGGATTTGCCAGCTAAATGCACGGACAGTTTCTCTTGTAGAAGAAAGACTTTTTGAAATTCCCCAAGTAGGTTGGGCAAGGCTATTCCAAGAAACTGTTTTTGTTGTCCAAGAATTTGTACTTGCAACTGAAGTTTCAAAATAAGCAGCGTCTGTAATATTAGGGCTTTCAACGCGGAAAGAATGAGCTGCTCCTTTATAATCATATTGAATAGATGAACAAGTTGAAAGGTTTTCTGTTGTTATGCCATCAGCATTAGTGGTAACAACAAGACCTATGAATGGATCGTAAGTAAGAGAGCCTACGTTTAATGTGTAACTTACTTGTATAGCTTTAGACGAAGCATTCCCTGTAACGAAAGCTCTTTTTACAGTAGAAGCGCCACCATTATCATTGTCATTATAAATAGCCCAATCACCACCCCATAAAGAAACAGTGTCGCCATCTTCTAAATCATCAACTAAAAGAGTTTTTTTAGTAGCTGCCACAACAGCTTGTGACGAAGAGCTTGGTGTGACAGAAACGCTAGAAGAAGAAACACCACCACTACACATATTTAAAGGGTTACTTGCTGCAAATGTGTAATAAGAATCGTTAGGTTCTTGAATTGTAAGCCCGATAACACCATCAGAAATACGATTGTTTAAATTAGAAACGTTTAGCCAATCACCATAGTCATTATTGCTTGCGCCTCCAACACCATAACCATCATCAGCAATTATTTTTTTACCACCCATTGCAGAACTTGCAAAAGCCCATGTCACCAAGTTATTATTATCACTTCTCATACGTTCTTGGTCACCTTGAGTGCGCCCACCAGAACTAAAAAGGTAATCGACTTTGCTTTTATCAAAATTAGCATACCATGTAACAAGGCCATCATTTAACCAAGGAGAAATATCAACAGCAATTTTTGCGTTTGGCAAAGCCGATTTAATTGTTGAAACAATATCGTTAAAATATTTTCCGCAAAGGTCTGCGTCAGGAATGCCTCCCCCCACTTGATTAAAACGTGTGTCATGATTATCACCAGAAACAGAATATTGGAAAAAGTCAGGTTCAATAAGCCAGATAGTTGTACCAGAAGTGCCAAAATCCTGAGCCACGCCTTGAGCGTAAGAACGATAGCGTGAAATAATGTTGCTCCATTTATTTCTGATAGTTTCAGCCCCATTCGTACAATGGTTTGGTGAGCCAACATCACAATCCTGGTTTCCTTGGTCTTTATCGTATTCAGCAATTACATACGCATAAAAAACAGGAGTTAGATTGTTTTTCTTAGCAGCCCTAACCATAGAGCCTTCCCAGTATTGGTTATAGTTATCATTATCACCAATCCAGATGGCCAAATGAGAAAGCCCTTTACCTGAAAAATCGGTATTCTCGTTAAAAGAGTTTTGCCACTGGCGACCATAATTAAAACGGCATTCGTCAAAGGCAGCAAAAGCTACTGTATTGAGTAGCAAGAAGACTACAGAAAAAAGTAATCTAAACATAAAAAACCTATATCCAAAAGTGAAAATTTTTAAAATCAAAAATTTTCAATACCAATATTCAATAAAAATAATGAATTTATTTGTAATTATTTCTTTAGAAAGGTAAACAAAAGACCTTTTGACCTTATATTTTGAAAAATTTGTTTTTTAATCACAAAAAATCTTCTAAAAGTGCAATTGCCGGCACAAAAAACCAATCTGGGCGAAATTCTAGTTCATAACAAGCTTCATAAATAGCTTTTGCTAAACAATAGGCTTTGCACTCATTCTGGAGTTCTTGTTTGTTTATTCCTGAATATTTGGCGTATTCTTCTAAAAAAGCCTGCCCTGCAGATGTCGTGTCTTTGTTAAACATTGCCTTTGCATATTGAAAAGAACGCCACATACCTGCAATATCAACAGCAACAGATTGTTTTGAACGGCGGTAAGCAATTTCTCGTGAAGGTTCTCCTTCAAAATCAATTATCCAAAAATTTTCTTTATTATAAAGTATTTGGCCAAGGTGAAAATCACCATGAATGCGTTGGCAAGGGAGAACACTTTTTTCTTGTTTTAAAGAATAATATTTCTTTTCTAATTCTGGTAGTTTTTGAAGCAATTCTTGAGTGTATTTTTTCTTGGTTTCTTGTTTTAATAAAGTTTCTAGTTTTTGAAAAGGAACTTCTATTTCAGAAATATTTTCTCCAGGAAGTTCTGCTAGAGCTTTATGCATTTCAGCGGTTCTTTTTCCAATAAGCGCTGCATGAACTTCTGAAAAATTCCCTTGAAAATAGTCCCAGGCAGAACAAGCATTTTTAATGGCTGATTCTAAAATACCAATAGAGTAAGAAGCATTGCCATCATAATAAGTTAAAGTCCCTAAAATATTAGGAGAATGAGTAAAGTTATTCTCTTTAAAATGCAATAAAATTTCTTCTTCAGGGTGAATACCAGGAGAAATTCTTCTGAATAATTTGAAAAAGAAATTTCCGTGAGCGATAAAAGAAGAATTGCTTTGTTCATTATTTAGAGAAGTTAATTTTTTTAATTCACTTGAGTCAAAATTGTCAAAACGTTTAATTAGAAGTTCTCCAAAAGAGCCTTTTAAAATTTTCTGCTCACTATTAAAATCAAACAAAGAAAAAATCAAATCATTTATATTTGTAGAATAATTGGTGACAGCGTATAAATCGGTTTCTTCATTTTCAAAAGAAACGGCAATTAAATAAAGAGTATTACCCGATAACGCAAAAAAATCTTTTGTTTGAATTTTAGAAATTTTACGTTGTTTTCCTTTAAACCAACGCTTTGAGTGAAAATACTCTTCATTAAACATATTCAACCCCAAAGATTTTTAAAAAGTTTGTGGTATATTTTGTCACTATATTTATCTTCTGGTAAAAGTAATTCTTCTTCAGAATACCCGCTAAAAACATCATTTAAAAAAATAATATGTTCTTTTTCATTTAAAGTAAAATGAATACGAAACGTTCTATACGCTAAAACACCTTTATTATTATTGAAATATAAGCGTTTCCTGCTAGAATCTTTAGGGTCTAAAGAAAGTTGTAATTGTGCAAAACTTTCTAAATCCCATTTTAAATTTTCCAAAATCCAAGAAGCTTTTTCTTTAAAAATAGAACTTGTCTGAAACTGCCATTTGTGTGGTTCTTGAGAATCAACCCAACCGGCTTTTGCTTCAGGGAAGGCGTCTGCCATTGGAATATAAGGTTTTATATCAAGAATTGGAGTGTTATCTAATAAATCAGCTTCGTCGATAAACAAAGAAAGGCCTTCGATACGAAGTAATTTTACACAACTTAAACCGATAGGATTTGGGCGGTATGGGGAGCGTGAAGCAAATGTTCCAACGCGATTTAAATTAGGTGCTGAAAGCGGTGGCCTTGTTGTAGGGCGCCAATTTTCATTTTCATGAAATTGAAAAATAACCCAAATCCGTTCAAAACCGTCAAGATTTCTAAGGGCCATTTCAAAATTTTTGCCAGATAATAATTCAATGCGGCCGGGGTGGCCTTGAAATAAACGCCCTTGTCTGGGTGTATCATATTTATAGGTAGCATCACCTAGAAAGTATCCAATAGGTGTAAATTCCATATAGAAAAAATAATTAAAAGGGAAAAAATGAAACTTAAAAGAAAAAAAATAAAGAGAAAAATGTGGGAAATGGCTTAAAAAAGGGAACTTTTCAAAAAAAATGAAAAAAGTTTAAAAAAAAAGACTTGCATTTTGTTGTAATTGTTTTTATATTGTAATCATTACAACAAACAACCTCTGGAAAGAGAGAAGGAGATAAAGATTATGAAAGTTTGGATTTGCAGCGTTTGCGGTTATGTTCACATGGGACCAGAAGCTCCAGATTCTTGCCCACAGTGCAAAGCCCCTAAATCAAAGTTTAATGAAAAGACAGAATCCACTTCTGAAAATATTGTCTGGGCAGATGAACATAAAATTGGCGTTGCTCAAGGTCTTGATCCAGAAGTAGTCCAAGGGCTCCGAGAAAACTTTGCTGGCGAATGTACCGAAGTAGGTATGTATTTGGCTATGAGCCGTCAGGCTGATCGTGAAGGTTATCCAGAAGTGGCTGAAGCTTATAAACGCATTGCTATTGAAGAAGCAGAACACGCTGCAAAATTTGCCGAACTTCTTGGAGAAGTAGTTTATGCTGATACTAAGAAGAATCTTGAACTTCGCGTAGCTGCTGAAGCTGGCGCTACCGAAGGAAAACTAGTTTTGGCAAAACGCGCAAAAGAACTTGGTTATGATGCTATTCATGATACTGTTCACGAAATGTGCAAAGACGAAGCACGCCATGGTTCTGCATTCCAAGGCCTTCTCCGTCGCTATTTTTCTAAGTAATAACTGATTTTGGGTGGGGTATCCCCACCCTTTTTTTATGGAGGTCCTTTTGGAAAATGCTATTCAGAAATTTCAAAATAGAGGAATGCGTCCTTCTATCCAAAGGGCAAAGATTCTCCAATATCTTTTAGATAAAAGAAATCACCCAACAGTGGATTTGATTTATCAAGAATTGTTGCCTGAATTGCCAACACTTTCAAGAACTACCGTTTATAATACGTTAGATGCGTTTTGTGAAAATGGCCTTGCTATCCATTTGGATTTCGGGGAAGGCTTTTTACGTTATGACGCAGATACAACCCCGCATTCTCATTTTTTTTGTAAATGTTGTCAAAAAGTTTTTGATTTAGAAATTCCACCAGAAGATATTGCTTCTAAACTCCCGAAAGGTTTTGTTATTCAGGAGTCGCAATTGTATGCTTTTGGTGTTTGCGAAGAATGCAATAAAGCTAAGCTTTAATTTTTTCTAAAGCTTCGTTTGTTCCAAGTAAGAAAAGAATATCAGTATCTTTTAAAACGTAATCAGCAAGATTACCGAGTTTTGGTTCTTTTTCCATTGTATCGCGGATAGCAATGACCTGAATCCCGTACTTACTTGTTAAAGCAAGTTCTTTTAACGTTTTATTGTAAAAATGTTCTGGGCAAGCCAATTCTACAATAGAATAGCCTTCTAGGAAAGGCAGATAATCTAGCATGTTGGGCTTATCCAGTCTGTTTGCGAGAGCTATTGCCATGTCTCGTTCTGGGTGGAAAATATTATCGTGAGGAATGCCTAAACGTTCAAGAATGGTAGATTGCTCTAAACTTGCACTTTTAGTAATGATACGAGATTCTGGAACGCCAAATTCTTTTAAGTTTAGTATGGTTAAAAGTGAGGCTTCTAAATCTTCGCCAATGCAACACACAACAAAGTCAGCGCGTTGAACGGGTAAAGCAAAAAGTTGTTTTTTTCTGGTGCTATCAGCAACAGCTGCTTGGGCTACAAGAGATGCTATGTCTTGTACTTTATCAGCGTTTTTATCGATAGCAAAAACATCGTGTCCAAGGGCAGTGAGTTGTCTTGCTAAAAAGAAACCCGTGGAACCTAAACCGATAACCATGAATTGTTTTGAAGCCATATTAACCTACCATAATATTTTCTTCTGAATACCAGACTCCATTATCTTTTTCTGAAGAAACAACTGCAGAAATTAAAAATAATGGGCCAAGTCTACCTACAAACATAACAAAACAAATGAGAAGGCGTCCGAGTGAAGAAAGTTCAGAGGTGATTCCAAGAGAAAGACCGCATGTTGCATAAGCACTGCTTACTTCAAAAAGGATTTTTAAGAAAGATGAACTAGTTTCTGCATAGGGCTGGCTCCCACTTTCTGTAAGCAAAAGCAGTAAAGAAGAGAAAATAATGACAATTACACCAATAATGAAAATGTAAATAGCTTTGTTTACCGTTTCTTGTGGAATTGTTCTGCCAAAAACCATTGTTTTTTCTTTTCCGAGTAAACGATTTATTCCAAGAATAGCTATTACGGCTGCTGTTGTTGTTTTGATACCGCCACCACAACTGCCAGGATTAGCCCCAATAAACATTAAGAGAATAGTTAAGAATAAAGATGCACTAGAAAGGGTTGTAAAATCAGAAAGGTTTATGCCAGCCGTTCTTGAAATAGAAGAAAATGAAAATGCTGCTAAAAGTTTGTCACCAAAGGCAAGAGAAGAAAGAGAATTTGAATGTTCTACAGCAAAGAAAAAAATCATAGAAAGCACAACAAGAATGCCAGTAACTAGCATGGCAAGTTTAGTGTGTAATGAAATTTTCTTTTTAGATGAAAATAAGTAAGGGAGTTCTGTAATGGCTAAAAAGCCAAAGCTTCCGGCAAGAACCAATAAAGCAGACGTGATTACAACTAAAGAATTAGAGCCGTACTGTATTAAAGAATTGGGGTATAATGTGAACCCTACATTGCAAAAAGAACTGATAGTTTGGAACAATGCCGAAAAGAATCTATTGTAAAGGTCTGGTTCAGAAAATTGCGTGAAATAAACTAGTAAACCAATAGCTTCAATTCCAAATGTAAAAGGTAAAACGGCTTTTAACACTTTATTTGGTGAAAGATTTTCTGGTGAAAATTGATCAAGAAAAACAGATTGGTGGCTAAATCCTGGGCGCATTCCTGCAAGCAAAATTAAAGTAGTGGAAATAGTCATAATACCAAGTCCACCGATTTGCATTAAAAGAAGAATTATCCAATGCCCTGCATGAGAATACATAGTACCAATATCAATAGTAGCAAGCCCTGTAACGCAAATAGCAGAAGTAGCAATGAAAAAATTATCTAAAAAACTAATGCTTTCTTTTTGAGCAAAAGGCAGTGATAAAAACAGTGTTCCAACCAAGATAAAAGCAAAATAACCAAGAATCACAAAAAGAATAGGATTCGAGTGCTTTCGCTTTTTAATAACTTTTGTCTCTAATGGTTGAGCTGAAAATGAAGATAAAAGCATGAGCCAAAGATAAAAAATAGGACAATTAAAAAAAGTCTCAGAATACCTGATTTTTGATTTTCTTTCTAGATTTTCGCCCATGACTGCAAATATTCGCTCTATTTTAATGCCTTTAGCTATTGTTTTTGGAATTTTTTTACCTCAATTTCATGCGGGTTCAAATATTTTACCATTCCTTATTGGTATGATGATGTTTTTAACATTTATTTCTAAAATCCCTCCTCAAGAACATCATTTTACATTTAGAATAGAAATCCGAGCTTTAGTTCTAGGTCTTTTTTTAACGCTTCTGCTTTTTGTTTTGACTGTATTTTTCAACTTGCCAAAAGAATTTTTGCTGGCAGGCATTTTACTTGCTTTATCGCCTCCAGCAAATGCTGCACCAGCAATGTCTAAAATTTTAGGTGGAAATCCGGTATTGATGCTTAAAATCTTTATTATTGGTCATGTTATTGCTTGTTTTTCTATTCCATTGGTATTTGGTTATTTTACTAACACTTATACGTTGGAACTTTACTTTGAAATGGCAAAAGCGATTTTCAATAAAATGCAGCCGATTGTTACTATTCCATTAGCACTAGCGTTTGGAATGAGAATTTTTAATCCAAGTTTTGCTGATAAATTTTTAAGGTTTCAAAAATACACCATATTTATTTGGACTTTTGCTGTTTTTTTAATAATAAGTAATGCCAGCTATAAAATTCAAAATATGGAAAATATGGATTGGAATATGTTCTTTGGAATGGGTGTACTTTCTTTAATTTTTTGTGTTTTGCTTTTTGTCGTAGGTTGGTTTATAGGTAAGCCCAAACACCCGATTGAATTTTCTCAAAGTTTAGGTCAAAAGAATACGGTTTTAATCATTATCTTAGCGCAAACATTTGCAAAAGAAATGCCGTTAGTTGTCCTTGGTCCTATTTGGTATGTTGTGTGGCAAAATTTAGTCTTGAGTTTTATGACGGCAAAAGTAAAACCTAGCAAGTTAAAATCAGAATAATGGACAATCAAAAAACAAATCGTTTAGAGTTTATTGATTTAGCCAAAGGCTTGTGTATTATGCTTGTTGTATTTCAGCATGTGACAAGTACTTTTGGAGTTTCTGATTATCCTTTTAAATTAGGGTTAGCTTCTTTTCGAATGCCGTTATACTTTTTTTTATCTGGACTCTTTTTTAAATCGTATAGCGGATTTTTAGAGTTTTTGGAAAAAAAGTTTAACAAGTTATTTATTCCATTTGTTTTTTTCTTTTTAACGACATCGTGTACTTTGCCTTATCTATTGGCTTATTTTAATCTTCGTTCTTTTCCAAAATCAGATATTTGGTTATCATTTTTCTTTCAGGAAAGTTTTCCTAATATTCCTATTTGGTTCTTGTTAGGTTTGTTTTTTGTGAATTTAATCTTTTATGCTTTATACATTTTAGCTCACCAATGTTTCCATAAAAATTGGATGCGCTATTTAATTTTATTTTCAATTTTAGTGGGCTTTGTTGGTTGTCTATTAGGTTATAAACAAATTAATTTACCGATGTTTCTTGATTCTGCTATGACGGCATTACCTTTTTTCTTGTGTGGTTTTTTAATCTACCGTTACACGCCATTGGTTTTTCCAAATAAATTAGATAAATGGAATCTTGTTTTTGCAATTAGCTTACTAGCTGTCCCACTTATTTTTTGTAATGAAAGCGTGCATTATTTAGAAAATAAAATTTCGATGTCTGTTTTTGCTATGTATGCTTATGGTTTAAGCGGAACATTAGGCATTCTTTTACTTTCAAAAAAAATAAATAAACTTCCATTGGTTTCTTATTTTGGAAGGTATTCGATTATTATTCTTTTAACACATGGCTGGATTTTATGGGTTTGTATTAAAATTTATCATTCTCTTAGTTTTACACTAAACCCAATGCTTGCAGTCGTATTGATTTTTACTTTAACCATGTTTTCTTATTTAGCCGTTATTCCGATTTGTAAAAAAATAATACCATGGTTTTGCGCACAAAAAGATTTGGTATCATTTAGAAAAATCTTTTTTAAAAACCATACTTTTTAAAGTATTTAGAAAAATCTTTAGCAATAGAAGCATAAACAGAAATCATTGCAGAATCTTTTGCAATAGAAGGTAACGCTTTTCGAATAGTGTAAGCAAACATGGTAGAATCATCTTTTGCTGGCATTGCTTCTTTGAACAAATGAGCGATAGAATCGGGAGGAAATCTTTCTAATAAATTTAGAGAATCAAGTGGGTAAAGCGTTGCATAAAAAGAAAGTAAATGTTCTGGCAATACGCCATATTGTCTTGCAGCAACGGCTGTTGGTAAAGCAAGAACTTCATCTTTTTTCCAAGGAGCACCTTTGTAAGTTATAGAAAGAAAAGCCCCATGAGCTGATTCTGAAAATTCAACGATATAATTTTTACCAAGCCTTTTTTGAAGGAGTTTTTTTGTTTTTATACCGCGATTTTTAAAAGAGTGAAAACCTTTGATTTGTAAAAAAATTTGTTTTTCATTTTGCACTTTGAGTAATGGGACAATGTTTTTCCCGGAAATGTCAAAAAGGGTTTTTATTGCTGTCGGAACTATTGCAACAAGTTCAAAACAAAAAAAAGCTGAAGAATCTTCAATAGTAACAAAAGGTGAAAAAGAATCGGATTTTAAAAGGTCCAAGGAATAAGTTTTATATGAATCAAAGGAAGATTTTGTTTCTTTAGAATTTGAAAGCAAATGAAAAGATTCAATACCGCTAAATAGTAGAAGAAAAAAAATGAAGCTAAAGGTAAGAATTTTTTTGTAGCGTAACTTTGCGTATTTTTGAAAAACATTCCACCTGGATTTTCCAATAGAAGAAAATCTGAAATAGAGTAGAACAAATGCCAAAAAGGCAAACCATAATAAAAAGAACTTCACCATTCGAATATAATTTTTTGAATTAGAAAAGGAATTTCTATTTTTTGTCGCTATGGATAAAAACATCAAAAATATCGTGGTCATAGGTGATAGAGTTTTGTTGAAGCCTATCGCTGAATCAAATGTAACAGGTGGAGGCCTTTATTTGCCACCAAGTGTTAAAGAAAGTCATGCAGTACATACAGGGATTGTGGTAAAAACAGGCCCTGGTTATCCGATTCCTGCACCACAAGAGCCAGACCAATTCTTAAGAGAAATTTCTGAATCACAGAATTATGTCCCATTGCAAGTCCAAGAAGGGGATCACGCCCTTTACTTGCATAATGCAGGTCATGAAATAGAAGTTAACCACGAACGTTACGTGATTGTTCCGCAACACGCCATTTTACTTGTATTTCGAGAAGATTTTTCAGATATTTCTTTTTAAAAAATTAAACTTCGGTTTTAGGTAATGGTGTATTCATAAAAAGCCGGACTTCTTTTAGAAGTTGAATCATTTTATTGGCTTGTTCAAATTTGTGTTTTATCATTCCCTGAATTTTATTATAGTATTCACTATTAAAAAATGGATCTTCTGGATAAGATTGCATCGATTTATAAATACTTTTTAATTGAATCATTGCATTTGCATAAGCTTCTGCAGAAGAGTCTAAAGATTGTTTAAATTCATCAAAGGCCTTTTGGTTTTGAGCCATTTTTTCTGGATTATTAACTTCTAAAACTTTTGCCGGTAAACGAGCAAAATGTTCAAAAGATTTGGTTATTGTAGAAGTAGCCATAGAACGTAGGCCAATTCCTTTTACAGAAGAATCGATAGAAATAGAGCAAATTGCAGTGCCATTGAAATTACAGAGAACGCGTTTTTCTTTTTGTCTTAACTCATTGAAAGGGTGAAACGATTCATTTGTGCTTATGTAAGTTTCTGGCACATAAAGAGGAACTGTTTCTCCGGCAATGGTAATAGAATATTTAATACAAGATTCTCCGGCAAATTGAATGGTATCATAAAGATCTGCTGAAGCATTTAACAAGCGTTCAGCGGTCAATCGCATATTTAATGATTCTGTTTCAATTTCACCAATCAAAGGAATGTCTTTAAGAAGAATGCTTTCAAAATGATTGAAAAATTCAGGAACAAGAATTTCTTTATTTCGAGTTCTTGTCCAAATGGGCATGCCAAGAAGAAAAGCGTCTGTCAAAATAACTTCTTTTCTGTCATTAAAGAAAGCCAATGCTTTCAAAAGGTTTAAAAGCCCTTTCCACTTGCTGATAGAGATGTAGATTTTGTGTTCAATACAAGTTTCTGACATTTTACCGATTAAATTCAAAACATCTTCAGAAATAGAAATGTTTCTGATTTCAGAAAGCCATTGTTTTTTTTCTTCGGTTGAAATTTGTAGTTCTTCTGGAACGGAAAAAGCATCTTCATCGTGGGTAGTTGAAAGTAATAATTTTAAAGAATCAGAAGAAATGTGTTCAGGGAGACTAAGGGAAACAGTAATGCTATCAATAATGCCTGCATCGCTTAAAGTTCTTTCAGGGCGGCGAGTGCCTGTAATTAAAATAGGCTTGTTTTCAAATTCTTGGAAAATGATTTGTAACGTTTTCTTGGTTTCTGTATTGTCTCCGTCAAAATCCTGAAAAAGAACCATATCGAAATCATCTAGTTTTTCTGGTAAAGAAAGAAACCTTCTGCCAAAAAGTAAAGCTTTGTTATTATGGAAAGCATGTTTTGCTCTACGAACTAGTAGTGATTTGCCAGAACCACTGCGGCCACAAATATTGATAGGTTGATTGGTGAAAAGACAAAGAAAAATAATTTGTAAAAAAACATCTCTTTCGACAATGTCGTCGCACAATGTTTTCATCAAATTATTAATGCGCTCTTTTAAAGCCATAAAACTCCCTATTTTGATAGCCAATTTTTAGTCTTGCTATCAATTTAATAACTACTAAAATATAACTAAATAATTATTTTTTATGCATGAATTTTTCAAAAGGCCTTTTACTAGTACAGTTAGGTTCTCCTGAAGCATTAACTTTGCAAAAAATAGGAGAATATCTGTATGATTTTTTAGGCGATCCTCATACTTTAGGAAATCCACCTTTTTTTTGGAAGCCTTTGCTACGTTATGTAATAATCCCATTAAGTCGGAAAAAATCATTAAATAAATACAAAAGAATGTTTGACTCTAATGGCTTTGAAAAAATGCCGTTGGTTGAAAAATCAAAAGTTTTTTTAGAAAAACTAAAAAGAGAATTGCCTGAAATTCCAATTGAACTAGCTTACCAATATGGTTGTAAACCAAACATAACAGACGCTTTGAATAATTTTTCAAAACAAGGTGTAAAAGAAGTTCAAGTGGTCCCTTTGTACCCACAATGTTCAGATGTAACGACAAAAGCTGTTTTCGATCAAGTTCAAAGTGCATTACAAACAAGTTCATTTAAAGGGCAGGTGTTTGCTACAGAAGGCTTTTGTAGGCACAAGGCTTGGGCAAGAGAAATTGCTTTGACGATAAAAGAAAAATACGAACCTGGAATGCGTTTAGTGCTTTCATTTCATGGAATACAGCAAAAGCGTGTTGATAATGGCGACCCTTATGAAGTTGATTGCAAAGAAAGCGCTAGGCTGATTGAAGAATTTACAGGTGTAACGCCACTAATAGCTTACCAAAGTAAATATGGAAAAGGGAAATGGCTTTCTCCATCATTATTAGAAACACTTGAAAAATTAGCGCAATCAAAAGAAAATGTGCTCGTTGTTTGCCCTGCATTTACAGTAGATAATTTGGAAACAATTTATGAAATAGATGATGAAACAAAAGAATTTTTTAAAGCATTGGGGGGTAAAGAATTAAAACGAGTGGCTTGTTTGAATGATAGAGAATCTTGGGTAAAAACCTTTGCACATGAAATTTTACCAGACCTTATTTTTAAAAGGCTTGAAAACAAATGAAACGAATAATTGTTCTTTTGAGTCTTTTATTTTTTGTGCAAAATATTTTTGCAGAAAAGCCTTTTCAAAGGTTTTCGGCTTTGCCATTTTTAGCTTATTCTGAAGAAACAAAGTTACAATATGGTGGAATGTTTTTGTTGTTTTTTAAACCAGTAGAAGGTGGACAAAAAACATCTTCTATAGATTTTGTTGCTATGGGAACAACAGAAAATCAATACCAATTTAGAACTAAGCCACATTTTTATTTATGGCAAGACAAACTTTTTATTCCTTCTGAATTTAGTATTTCCAAATGGCGAGGTTCTCTTTATGAGCATAGTTCTAGTGGGAACTTTGATGCGGTTTCAGGTTATGAACAAACGCATTTTTATGGGAGCATTCCTGTAGAAATGAACTTTGGCTTGCCTTCTTTTTTGCCTATGCGCTATGGTGTTTTATTTAAAGGTGATTACCGGGAAAATGATTTGGATTCTAGCATTTATGAGAGCACTTCGCTACAAGATGGTTCTTTTTTAGGCTTTGGTTATTCTTTAACATTTGATAATCGCGATAATACAAATTGGCCAACGAAAGGTTTTTATACTCGATTTGAAGAAAATTTTTATCTAGGTGATTTTTCATTTCATACAGAAGAATTAGATTTGCGAACTTACTTTCCAATAATATGGAACACTACGGCTGCGTTAGGCGTTTTATGGAGACAAAGTCGTGGAGATGAAATCCCATTTGATTACTTTTCTGGTTCAGATGGAACAAGTCGTTTTCGTGGTATTGATTCTGGAGTGTGGAATGATACTCAGGCGTTAATTTGTCAAATAGAATTGCGAAAAACTTTATTCTGGCGTTTAGCGGGAACAATATTTTTTGAAACATTCCAAAGCGGCTCTTATTTCAGTGAAATGCTTCGTGAAAAAATTCACACATCTGTTGGGTTTGGCGGGCGTTTAGCCTTAAATAAAAGCGAAAGCCTTTATGCTCGCGGTGACATTTCTTTAATTGATGGTAAGCATATAGGCTTAACAATTTATTTACGAGAAGCTTTTTAATTTAAGGTAAAAGTTTTACATCAAGTTCATGAGGGGTGGCATCAATAACAAGCGCACGCCTAAAGGTCCCGACATCGCCACTGCCTTCAACAACGCGGACAATATCATCGACGTCCATAGAATTGCTTTCAGTTCTGCCATAAAAATGGAACTCGCTTTCATCGGCCACTTCATCAAGCAAAACAATAATTTCTTTGCCGATCAAAGCTTCGTTGTTTTCAAGTGAAATATTTTCTTGAAGTTCTGTTACGATAGAAAGCCTTTCACGAGCAATTTCTTCTGGAACGCTTTCTAACCGAAGCTTTTCAGCTACGGTTCCTTCTTCAGGGCTATAGACAAAACCACCTAAATGTTCAAAGCGAATTTCTTCTAGTAATTCCAATAAATCATTAAAATCGTCTTCAGTTTCGCCAGGGAACCCAACAAGAACAGTTGTCCGCAAAGTGACTCCAGGAATCTTTTCTCTGATTTTCAAAAGCAAATCCCGCAATTCATCTTTAGAATATCTGCGACACATTGATTTTAAAACTCTATTACTTGCATGTTGAATAGGTAAATCAATATACTTGCAAAGTCTTTTTTCCGAAGCAATTAAATCCAGAAGTTCATCATCAATAAAAGCGGGGTACCAATAAAGTGTGCGAATCCATGGGATATTTGTTTCTTTTAAAAGAGCTTTCAGCAAATCTTTTAAAAAGCCTTTTGGTGCGTTTTTCTCACGTCCATAATAAGTAGTGTCCTGCGCAATTAAAGTCAATTCTTTAACGCCGCTTTCTTCAAGAGCTTTTGCTTCTGTGACAATATCTTCGATAGAACGTGAAACTTGTCTGCCGCGAATGCCTGGTATTGCGCAATACGCACATTGTCTATCGCAACCTTCAGCAATTTTTAAATAAGCGTGGTGTGTAAAACCGCCAAGATTTTTTCTAACAGGAATAGGACAATCGCTAGATTTTATAATGCCCATATTCTTTAAAAGTTCTTGAGGTTTATAAGTCCCTGCCCAAAAGTCAACTTCGGGCAATTCATTTTTTAAATCATTGCCGTAACGCTGGCTTAAGCAGCCAGTGACAATAATTTTTTGCCCTTCTTTTTTGTTTTCTAAATGAGAAAGAATAGTTTCAATAGCTTCTTCTTTTGCAGGCTCAATAAAGCCACAAGTATTTATCAAAATATAATCGGCTTCTTCTGCAGAATTTGCTGTTTCAAACCCTTGGTATAAAAATTCTGTGACAAGACACTCGGCATCTACTTGGTTTTTAGAACAACCTAAATGTACTGTAAAAATTCGATTCTTTCTCATAGCTTAAAATATAGAATAGATTTTTTAACTTCTTAGATATTTCATTTGGAGTAAAACAGAATCCTCTGGTTGAATTATTGAGATTTTTTCTCATAAAAAAACAAAAACACTCCGAAATTTCGGAGTGTTTCAAAACCATTTAAAATTTTATTCTGTTACTTCTTCAACTTCTAAAGCAGGGGCTGCTGGAGCAGGGATAGCTTCTACTTCTGCTGGTGCTTCTTGCTGTGGAGCAGGAGCTGCTTCTTGTACTGGCGCTGCTGTTTGTTGTTCTTCTGTTGGTTGAACTTCTTGAGCAGGAGCCGCTTCTTGTACAGGAGCAGGTTCTTCAACGACTTCTTCAACCACTTCTTCAGTTTCTTCTACAGCAGGTTGTTCTTCCCAGTTATCAGATGTGTTAGAACTTTCATAAAGGTTTTCACTTGTAGTTGGGTTACCAACAGCGTCATTACTGCGGTTATCTACCCACCAAGGGAATCCATTTGTTTCAAGGACTGAACGGCCAAAATTTTGAGCATCATTTATGGATGCAAAAAAGCCAACACGTACGCGATAATAAGTGCCTTCTAATTCACCTGGATTTTCTACAGAAGAATAGTAAGCTTTAACGCCTTTTTCAGAAAGTTTCTGGACTAAAGATTCGGCACTCTTTTTAGAAGGTTGGATGCCAACTTGGATAACATATTCGCCATCGTCTGCTTGGTTTACAGGTTGAACTTGAGCTGTTTGGGCTTCTGGTTTAGTTTCTGTTTTGACTTCTTTTGCTTGCTCAGGAGCAGTTTCTGTTTTAGAAGTCATTGGTTGTAATTCTGGGTCTTCGTCTTTAGGAGGCTCAACCACTTTAGCCGGTTTTGCTTTTGGTGTAGAAATTTCAGGGACAAGCTCCTTTTCTTCGGAACAGCCGAAAAGGAAAATACTGAGAGAAAAAAGAGCTAAAAGTGGAAAAAGTTTGAATTTCATTTGAAACCTCTAAAAACATTCCTTGCATTAAATATACTTAAGTCTTTGATTTATCGCAAGTTATATTTAAAATTTTACCCTTTTTAGTATGAGAACTTATTAAAATACCTTGACGAAAACGGGGGACTTAAATATATTTGGCAAAAAATCAGTTTAATTTTAACCAAAGGATTCCCGTGATAGGCGTTATCGTAAAATCCAACGAACCTTTTGAAAGAGCTCTTAAGCGTTTCACCAAGTCTTGTGAAAAGAATGGTATCATTTCTGACGTTAAGAAACGCCAACGTTTTGAAAAACCATCTGAAGTTCGCAAGCATGCTGAAACAGCAGCTCGTCGCAAGCGTTTGAAAGAACTTGCTGAACAAAACCGCAAGCGTCTTTATTAATCGCTTTTTGCACTTGTCGGAGGAAGTCCGTTAGGTCTTCCTCTTTTTCTGTTTTTATAATTTTCACTAAGGAGTTTTTATGGCAAGCGAACTTTTACAAAAGATTTTAGACGACATCAAAACGGCAATGAAAGCTCGTGATGCCGAAACTTTGGGTACTTTACGTACTTTGCATTCTGATATTAAGAATGTTTCTATAAATTCAGGCGTTGAAATTACAGATGAAATTGTTTTAGATGTTTTAGCTAAGAGTTTAAAACAAAAAAATGAAGCCATTGAAATGTTGAAAAATGGCGGTCGTGAAGATAAAGCTTTAGAAGAAGCTAAAGCAGTAGAACTTTACCAAAAGTATTTGCCAGAACCGCTTTCTGAAGACGATGTTGTTGCTCTTATTACTGAACTTAAAGAAACTCTTCAAGCAACTTCACCAAAAGATATGGGCAAAATGATGAAGGAACTTTCTCCAAAAGTGAAAGGTCGTTTTGATTCTAAACGTTTAAGTCAGTTAGTTCAAGAAGCCCTTCGATAAAAATTAAAGTCCCGCAAAGCGGGACTTTAATTTTTAACGCAATAATTTAATGAGTAGAAATAGCCACGTTTAAAAAATCCTGTACTTTTTTAGTTTCTTCTTGTGTAGGCACACGTTGGTTCTTTAGTTCGTAGGGGAGTTCAAGTTTTTCCCATTTATGGAGAGCCATATTGTGAAAAGGTAAAACATCTACGCGTTCTATATTTTCTAAAGGCTCAATAAATTTAGCCAAAGCATCAATGTCTTCTTGAAAATCGGTAAGCCCAGGAACAAGAACATAACGCAACCAAACTTTTTTATTCATTTTTTGCAAACGTTTTGCAAAATCAAGGGTTGGGGTAACATCTTGGCCAGTTAAACTTTTATGGCGTTCGGGGTTCATTTCTTTAATATCAAGTAGTACAAGATCAATGGGCTCAAAGTAACTATCGGGCAAATTTCTAGCCAAAAAACCTTGAGTATCTAAAGCGGTGTGTAAAGCGAAATCTTGTTTTGCCCGAGAAAAAATTTCATAAGTAAAATCGGGCTGTTGCAATGGTTCTCCACCAGTAATGGTAAGGCCACCAGCAGTTCGTAAAAAATTGGCGTATTTTTTTATTTCATTAAGAATAGAATCGCTGCTTGTCAGTTTACCTTGTTTTAATTCCCAAGTGTCTGGGTTGTGGCAATATTTACAACGAAACGGACAACCACTTAAAAAAACAGCAAAACGCACACCAGGACCGTCGGCGGCAGCAGATGTGAAAAAAGAATGAACGTAGCCAGAAATCATAAAAACGCTCTTTTACGGATTGTTCTAAAAATAAATTATAACAATCCCAGAGCTTCTTTTAAAGTGGCTTCATCAGAAGGTAATTGAGAACGTTCTTCTGGGGAAACATATTGCAAAAGGCGTTCTGCGTCGGGTAAATCTCCACGGTACCTAGGTTGTATAGTTTTCTGGTTGCGAGAATAGAAGAATGGTCCTGTTTTTACAAAAAGCTTTTGTTGCAAACCAATTTTTAGACCTTCTTGAAGTATTTGAAGAATCTTTGGCCCTGGTTTTTGAACTTTGTGTAAAGTAAGCATTCTAAACAACAATTGTTTTTCGTGAATAGGAGATTCTGTTTCAACATAGAAAAGTAATTGATGGATCAATTCTTTTATAGAAAGTTCAGGAATAGATTGCCCATAAGCTGCCCCTGTGATTTTTGGATGCTTAATTTGATAAGGTACAATTAAAGAAGCATAAGTGGCGCTAGCATCTTCTTTATCTTCGTCAGATTCTGTTTCCACTTTTGGAGGAGCAATACTTTGTTCTATGCTGACAGTTGTTAAAAAATGATTTTTTTCATCGTCATTAAAGAGATACCATGTCGGAGTCCAAATGCGAACGATTTTCCAACCAAGCATTTCGGCAGATTTTGGACGCATGTATTCCCTGTCTTCAATGCTATGTTGTAAAGAACCGCTTAAAGAATCGTCTTCGGCGGCAAGTAAATAACGCTTGCTATTATTTTCATCTACTACAGCAAGAGCAACCGTTACAGAATCTTGCCCAATATTTTGCCGTGTTAAAATGCTTTTTTCGTTGGCTAGTTTATGGAGCTCTGTTAAAATTGGCGAAGGCTCTTGCAAGTTCGGGTTTTGTTTTTCAGAAGGTGTAAAGTCTAAGAAACTCTGGAACAATTTGCCAGTTTCTCCTGCGGAGAATGAGGCATGGTCAGAGATGAAGAAATGAATTTCTCGTTCGGCTAAACTAGCACAAGCGTTGATTCTTGTTGGCGATGCTAAAGCCCCTTGAGTAACGCTTTCAGTAAGTACAAAAATAGTGTCGCGTTTTTGCCCTATGGCATTTTCTGGAGAAGAAATATAGAACGTATTACGATAGGTGCGTTTTTTAAAGAATTGAGCTAAGTTGGGCAAGTCTTTTAACGCATTTTGCAATAATTGCTGTAAAGTTTGGATTTCTTCTGTAGCAAAAGCAATCACCCCAAGAGTTCTAGCTGGGTTTGTTTTTGCGTGTTCTAAAATAGCTTTGACAAGTTTTTGCTTTGGGTTATCTGAAACGTGCTTGCGGTAAGGTCTTTCACGAGAGGTGTCAGGCAATGGGAATGTTCGAATTGAATTGTCGTAAAAGACAGAAGAAGCAAATTGTAAAACAAATGGGTGCCTATGCCCAAAGGCAAAAGAAATATTGCGCTGTGGAACCCCGAGTCTTAAAGCGTGTACTAAAATGCTACTAGAATCAATATGGCCCGAAGGTAAATGTTCGTCGCCAACTAAAATAATTTTCTTTGCGTAGCGGGCATAAATTAGGAAATCAGTAACAGGGATAGTTTCTGCATCAAGAATAATAAGCAAATCGCAATGAGGAGAAGAAACTAATGATTCGGCTAAAGCAAACTGTAAAATATCAGGATTTTCTTTTAGAGTGTTAGTAACTCTCAAAGAATTGGCTTGTAACCACATGTCATAAGCTTTTCTGTAGGCTTTAGAATCTTTAATACGAGATTTAGAATTTTTAGAAAAGATTTCTGCAGATTCTTTCGCAATTTTTTGAACGTTTCCTGAAAGCCAAGCTTGAATCAATTTTTCTGGAGCATTAGGGTCTTGCAAGATAGATTTTTCTTGCAATAAAATATCTAGTTTGAAATTCTTTAAAGTAGTGATTCCTTTTGCTGTATTTTCATAACTAGGTAAATCTTCTAGATATTTCATTAACCCATAGACAATTTCTGTCTGAGGTAAAAATTCTTTTGGTAAGCCTTTTGGAGTAATGAAAAATACGAAATCTTGCAATAAAGTCTGGTAAACTTCTAAAGCTGAAATAAATTCAGTCAATTCTTTTTGGTAATTGTTTAACTTATAAGCGTGCGCTAAAACGTTTAGCTTAAGATCTTGACCGATTTTTTCACGATGGCGGTAGAATGCGTTGATTTTCTTTTCAAGGCGTTCCCAGTCCGTTTGTTCGTAGTTCCAATCGTCGCCAAAAAGCCTTTGAGCTAAAGCAGAATTATTTTTATAAGTGTTTCGGCATTCTTGGATTTCCCAAAGTTTTTCGGCATATTTTAAAAGGACTTCATCGTTGGTGGCAAGTTTCGGGTCGCGTAAAATGCTTTTGAGAAATTTCTTTGAAGAAAGGTAATTCTCAGACATGTGCTTCATTTTCTTTGTGCGGTATTCTGCAAAGAGTTCTTTTGCACGAGTAATGTTAATGTCTATAGCACTAGGGGTAAAATCACCAGAACCTTGGTTTCTATAATCGGTCCAGACTTTTGCAGCGGAGGTAAATGTCTGAATAGTATCTTTAAAGGAATCCCATTCTTGCCCTTTTAAATTCCAATTCGGGAAATCAAGGAAATTTTTAGAAAGAATTTCAACAACTTCTTTGGTTATTTTTTGAATGTTTTCTATGGTATGCTTGTTGTTGATTATAGAAGCTTCTTTTAAATTATCAATAATTATTTTCCAAGAATCACAGAAATTGACAATAGCGGAAAGTTTGCGAGCAAAATTAGCGTTATTAAAAGCTCTTTCATTCAAAAGGCTAAAGAATGATTCTTTTACAGCAGAATTTTCCTGAGCTTTGAATTTTAAAATTTCTCCAAGAGCATTTGCTGTTGCTTTACATTCTTCAAGAGATAAATTGTCGAAAATTTCAGCAATTTTTGCGCCTAAGCGGTAGCAACATTTCTTTTTGTTTTTTGAAAGTTCTTGTAAAATATCGGCTAAAGGTGTGGTATCATTACCTTCGCGCTGTGTTAGGGAGTAATATTTTTCAAAAACTTGCCTTGTTGATTTTAAATTGTTGGCTAAAGTTTCAAAATCTGGTTTTTCGTCTGAAAAAGAAGGTTGTATAAGAGCGTCTTTAACTATCTGAAGCGATGTAGAATGAGACGCAATAACAGCAGTCTTTTTTTGTTTGTACAAGGCTTCTGCGATTAAATTAGAAACGGTTTTTCCGTTATCCGTTCCGGGCAACGGTTGTAAAACGAAATATTTTGTTTCTTCTTCTAAAGAATGCAACAGAGCATCCGTATCTTCTGAATCCATAGGATAAAGGAACGCATGCTCTGCAGGCTGGAATGTTTTATTGAATCTTGAAGCTTCAAAAGAAGATTCGCCGGATTCATCAAATTCTCCACCAAGAAGTTCTCGTGAAAGGTTTGAAATGCGTTCGGAATCCTGGTCTCTAAAGATGCGGCTTATACGAGCGGTTTCGTAAATAGATTTTGTTGGAAAAAGTAAAATGCAAATACCTTTTTCGGTAAATTTCCAATCTTCTTGAGATGCAATAAAAAGTTTTAATCGCCTGAAATATTCTTTAATAGAAAAAACTTTGTCAACAAGAGCCGTTTCTGGTTCAGGGAACCCTTCTAACTCTGCCATAGCTGGGTTTTCAATAGGTAAACCATTAGGCGTTAATTCAAGAGTTTCTGGATTAAATTTTGTTGGTAAAAGTAAAGCAGGTCCGGTTCTTTTTCCAGCGCCACGAATTAAACCTAAGCCAATGAAAAAGGATTTCGGCTTTTCAGAATCTAGAGCAAGAGTAAATTTTTGTAATAGAGAATCTTGTTGTTCTTTACTTAAAGAGTTGATAAAAAAGTTTAAAGGGAAAATTCCTTTTTTTTCAAAAAGAGAATAAAATTCAATAGCGTCTGTGTTTAAAATAGGGGTCTGGTCTGAAAAAGAAGACAACTTTGATAAAGACAATAATTCCGCATCTGTTACGCGTAAAGATTTAATTTTGTTTAAGAAAGAGAAAACTTGTTCTTGGACCATATTTTGAATATATCCCAAAAAATGGAAAAAGCATCAAAATAAAGCATTATTTTTTCAAAAAGCAAGAAAAGTAAGTTTTTTGTATGGAATAAATGGCTTCATTTAGCGTTAAAGGGGCTTTTTTAGGGATTGAATGGGCTTCACAGCAGACTAACCCCAATAAATCTTCAATGCTTAATCCTTGTTCTAGTTCAGCTCTTAAACTTTTGGAATGTTGCCTTTTTGACAATTTTTCGCCAGATTTTTCGGTTAAAAGAGGGTGGTGTAGGTAAAGTGGTGGCGTTTTTCGGCCAAGAGCTTCTGATAAGACGATTTGTCTTGCAGTTGAATTGCGTAAGTCTTCGCCTCGAACAACAAGTCCGATATTTTCTTCTAAATCATCTACACAAACTGCAAATTGGTAGGTCCATTGTGAAATTCTGTCTTTAATTGTGAAATCGCCACATTGATTTTTGGGGTTTTCTTCAAATTTTCCTAAAAGTAAATCTTCCCAAGTAATAGTTTTATCGGGAGTTTTAAATCTTAAAGCAAAATCTGAATTTTTATCGATTGGATTTTTTAAACAATGCCCAGAATAGATAACTTCTCCGTCGGCGTTGACAGGGTTTTCTTCAAAAAGTTTCTTGCGCGAACAAGAACATGGGTAAAGTTTTTGCTTTGAAAAAAGAATTTCTGCATATTTTTCATAAAGAGCTTGGCGTTTGCTTTGTAAACTAACACTTTCGAATTTAAAGCCAAACCGTTCTAAATCTTCTGGAATACTATCTATGTATTCTTTTCTTGCTCGGCTTTTGTCATGGTCTTCTATACGCAAGCGGACTTTTGCAGAGAATAAATCGGCTGCAGCAAATACAAAAAGGGCCGAAAGTAAATGGCCTCTGTGTAAATATCCTGTTGGGCTTGGGGCAAACCGAGTAAAAAGCATAATTAAAAGATAGAAATGTCTTTTTTCCTAGAAAAAGTTATTTTTGAATTTATGGGTAATAGTTACATAGGTGCGCTTCTTGCGATAATTGCTTTTGGCTCTTATATGGTGCCTCTCAGGCGTTATCCGGCGTTTTCGTCGTATGCGTCTTTAGCCGGACTTTCTGTTGGTGTTTTATTTGTTTCTTTTATTATAGCTTTAATTACAGGCACATTATCGTTTAATTTAATTGGTTTTTTGTGCGGAATCCTTTGGGTTTTTGGTGGAGCACTTTGCTTTAGCGCTGTTCATAAAGAGGCGAATTTATCAGGAACAAGTGTCCGCATGATGGGTGCTTGTATTTTGGTTTCGTTTCTTTCTGGTGTGTTAATTTTACATGAAGATATTATCATTTGGTTAGCTCTTATTGCCATTTTAGCAATTGGTTGTGGGTTATTGCTTATTTCACCGCAAAAAGGGCAATTTTTTAAAAAGTGGCGTTCTTTAGTGGCGGGTTCTATATTCGGCGTTCACTTGCTTCCATTTCAGTTAGCTCAGATAGGCGAACTTGAATTTGCTTTCTCTTATGCCCTTGGAATTTTTCTTGCAGCTATATTATTATTCTGTTTTATACAATCAAAAGAAAAAACACCGGTTAAACCAATAGCTCCCTGGGTTTTAAGTTTTTTGGCTGGCGCACTTTGGCTTATCGGTACACACGGTTCGTTTTGGGCAATTGACCCAGAAGGGCCATTAGGTTTTGGAATTGGTTACCCTTTAGCGCAAATGAACCTTTTAGTGAATATCGCGTGGGGAGTTTTTGCTTTTAAAGAATACCCAACATGGAAAGAACGTTTGCGTTTAGGTAGTGCCGCGTTGGTTATTTTATGTGGTGCTGTTTTACTGACACTTTCTAAAATATTAGTTGGAAATTAAAAAGGAATATTATGAAAAAAATTTTGTTGTCTTTTTTTGTTTTGTTTTCTGTGGCTTTGGCCGATGATATAATCGCTACAGCATCAGATGGTCGCATTGTTATTTTGCATGATAATGGGCGTTGGGAATATTATCAGAACAATAAAAAAATCCGGGATGTTCGCGAATCGGCTGTCCCGCAAGATATGAAATTTGAAGTTTCTATTCGTTATGAAAATTATGAAACGCTTCGCAAGAATATGGAAATGTATTTAACGGCATTAGAATTTTCAGAAGAAGCGATAAAAGATAGTGTTAGAACGATTCCACGAGGTGGAATTGTGCATTTTTGCGTGCCAACAGAACAAATTCGTAAAGGCTTGCCCAGAACGTATGTGTATTCTGTTTGGAATGGTGGTAAATCGCCTGTCTTCAGAGAAACGGTTCCTGATTCTTTAGCCAAACAAAGTGAACACGCAGGAGAATCTTACCTTGTTTCTGTTCCGATTTTTACAAAAGTCAAAAAATCTGGAATGAAAGCAAGAGTTGAAAGTCAAGATGGCAGACAAACATTAGATTTTGAAGTTCCTGTGCAGTAAAATATGAAATACGCTGTTATTGATTTAGAAGCAACAGGAGCTAAGAAAAATTTAAATCGCATTATTGAAATAGGGGTAGTTTTAACAGATGGCTTGAATGTGGAAAAAACATTTCAGACATTTGTGAATCCTGAAAGTGCTGTCACACCATTTGTAGAAAAACTTACGGGAATAACTTCTTTAAAATTGAAATCAGCACCATTATTTTCTGCAATTGCAAAAGAAATAAATGAAATGCTCCAAGGGAGAATTTTTGTAGCTCATAATGTGAGTTTTGATTTTTCGTTGTTACGTGAAGAACTTTTTCGCTGTGGGATTTCTTTAAGCTTACCAAGACTTTGCACATTGAAACTTTCAAGAAAAGCGTTCCCACGCTTACCACATTACAACTTGAAATATGTTTGTGAATATTTGGCGTTGCCAGAGTTTGCAGCTCACAGAGCTTTAGATGATGCTATGGGCGCTTTTGGCATTTTGCGTAAAGCCATTGAAACACATGGCGAAGAATTTGTATGGAAACAAGCCACACATAAAGGCACTTTAGCACTTAATAAATAATTTTTCACGATAATAAATTTTCAAATCGCATTGAGTGTTGAGCAAAATTTTATTGTATATTTAGGCAAATAGTTTTTGCTCTTGTTATTCTCTTGAAAACCAGACACTTTCACGAACAAGTTTTTTTTTGAAAACTTTAGCTACTTTTTTGTAAAATTTTAAACAAATGTTATTTAGAAATATTTATTATATTTTTTTTCACAAGCGTTTCTTGGAGAAACCCATGAAAAATTTCATTTTGTTGTGTATTTTGTTTGCATTAAAAGTTTCCAGTAATGCTATTACGATTTCCACACTCGACGAGCAGTTTTCACAAAATAACCAAACAGTACTAAGATTTAAAATTGAAAATAATTCTAACGACACCTTAAAAGAAATTGAACTTCGTTATCACGTAAAACAAGAGACGGCAAGAATTGCAGAACCTGATTTGTTTTACCTTCCTGATGGTATGGCAAATTGGTCTTTTGAAGATTCTCTGAATGCCACACTTATAATTTATTTTCCAAATGTAATTCTTTATCCTGGAGATACACTTGGCGGAAATTCTGGATTTGCAATAGGACTTCATAATAAAAATTGGTCTGCTTGGTCTAAAAATGATGATTTATCACAACCAACATCAAACACATTTTCTATAGCAAATAATGTTGAAGTTTTATCAAATGGCAAACCTTTGATGCTTACTACTGCGAAAAACGCAGGCTGTCCTGTTGTTCAGTTTGTAGAAGTTCAAAAAGATTCCATAGCATTACAGATATTACAAAAGTTAGATTCTGATTCTTCTTTTATAACAATCAAAAACAAAACAGGTAATTTTATACAAGCTAATTTAGATGATGCTAAGGTAGATTCCTTAGGGCAAAAAATTTGGCATGGCAATTTATCTACTCAAGATTCTGTTGAACGTCGTGGAGAATTATTTGCAGAATGTAATGGAAATATTTTAGCTTATTTTGCATTTGGATGGAGGCCAGAAAAAGCAAAAACAGCTGTAGATATGAGTCTATGGGAATCAACGGATTCTTTTGTAAAAGCTGATTTTGATATGGGATTTAATCAAGGATTAATTCAAGGACAACGTCTGGCTTTAAAAAAAGATTCTTTGGGAAAATTTTTAGATGCTAGAAAAATTGGCAATTGGAAATTTTATCGAACTTGGGAAAGCCCAGATGAAAATCCAATGCCGATAATCTTATCCCCTGTGTTAATGCAATATAGCGAAGACGATATTGATTCGTTGACGCTTGAATGGAATGCTGTTGAAGGAGCTGATTATTATCATTTAGTTATAGTTAAAGATTCATTAATAGGAGATTCTATTGTTCTAGGCGATACAATTGTTTCTGAATTTACTTCACAAACAATAAAAAGAATACCCACACTTTCAGTAGGCAATTATTTATGGTTCGCAGAACCTTTAATAGAAGTTTCAATGGATGAAAATGAAGAAGGTGAAGAGTATTATTTAATCCCTGCAGATGAACCTGCAGAAAATAGTTCTCCTTTACTTCGTGCGTCTTGGTGGAAGAAAGTAAAGAAATGGGCAAAAAAGACAGTAAAGAAAGTGGTTCAAACTTTTACTCCTGTTACATACTCCATTTTTTATGGTGGTAACTTTATAGAAAATTCTTGGAATTCTTTTAAAAATCGCATAAGTCCTTTGGGAATGATTCAAATTTTTGTCCATACAGAAACCTTACACACAAGAACAAACAAAGTCACAAAAAATTTAACTAGGTTGCAATATTCTTATGTTAAGGACTATATATATAATGGATTAATTACAAATCAATGTTTTGGAACTGATGCTTTTTGTGCCATGAAAGATACTAGAATGTTGGCTGAAAAATGGAAAAATGGGTATAATGAGAAAAATTGGAATAAGGTTTTTCTTAAAGAGGATTATTATGGAAATGATCTTAAACCAGCAAAAAACCGCTGTTGGCTTACCATGGCACAAATGATAAATCATTACAAAGGTGGCGACATTTCAGAAGATGAAATTATGTACTATGTAAGAGAGGAATTTGGAGATATAGATGGTGGTGGGCCGATAGCAACTATGCAAGCTCTTAGTTATGCTTTAGAACTAGATATTTGGGATAAAACTACCTATTTGTCGCTAATTAGCGCTTATGCAGCATCAGGGACTATTCCTGTTTCTGAAGGTTGGTTTGTAGGACCGCCATTATTACACACCATAATCAGTACGATAGAATCAGGAAATATTATGGGACTTTCCCAACTAAATGATGCTACTACTTATTTAGCTCATTCCCTTGTTTTAAATGGTTATAAAATTCAAATGAATGGAGATGTTTATATTCATGTTTTAAATACAGATAACATGGGGAATTCTGAATGGCGTTATTATTGCAATATTAGTTTTCTTGGATTAGATGTTTTAGCTAATTTTTTTGCCAATGGTCTAGGCGTAACAAAGTTGCTAGAATACATCTCGGGAGTACATTTAACAAATAACATTTATTTTACTTATTATATTCCACCACCATCAGCAAAAGGTCGAACTTCAAGGCCAAGCATTTTTAAGGACGCTGACAGTGATGGTATTGTAGATTTTGATGAGATTGAACGATTTAAAACAACCCCATCTACTAATGATTCTGATGGAGATGGAGTTAATGACTTTGATGAAATTTATGGTTTTATGAAATGTACCTCAGGTTCTAATTATATGTCTAACTCAGATATTGATGATGATGATTTACACGCTGCTATAGATGTTGATTCTGACGGAGATGGTTATTGTGATGCTCAAGAAGATGCTTATAAAGAAAGCAATCAAATTAATAGTTGTGAACGATTTGATGCAACAAGATTCCCTAAAAATGTAATTCCTGGTTGTAAAGATTATACGGTTGCATTACTTGCAAAAGAATTATTGCTTTTAAATGATAGAGCTTCTTGTGTTTCGTTAAATGGAACTTATTGTCCCATAGTTTCTTATAATAGTGATTTTAGTGGAGCTTTTGGTGTAGGACTTGGAGTAAAAGCAGAAGTCGGTAACGTTTTTTCTGCGAAGCCCGTTCTTTTGCGAGATAGGGCTTTCGTCCATGGTAATTTAGAAACAGCAAATACAATCATAAAACAGAGTTCAACAATAAAAGTAGCCGGTAGTATAATAGAACATTCCCCACACGAAAATTCTACAAAACAAGCTTACGATAACTTCTTTGAAAATACTTTTGATTGGAATTTAGATTTTGAAATAAACAATACAAGGGTTCTGAATTCTGGAGAAAATCTTACCTCTGGTTTGCTTTCCTACAATTTCCGCAAAGTAGATTTTAATTTTAATTCTGGTTCAAGTTTGATTCTAAATGTTCCCGGTGAATTTTATGCAGGAGCATTAAAATTTCAAAAAGATTCTAAACTGATCCCTCAAACAAATGGCAGTGTAATTTTCTATGTTGGTAATGATTTCCAATGGAACGGAACAATTGTTGCTGATGATATGGTTTCTGCAGCGCATCATTTTATGATATATTATTATGGCACAAATCCTGTGTATATTCAAACTGAATTCGCTGGAACAATTGTTGCTCCGAATGCAAAAGTAATCGTTGGACAAGTTGGTAAAAATTTCTATGGCGCAATTTATGCAAAAAGCATTGAGGTTCATCAAGACACAAAAGTTATTTGGGTTCCTTTCTTACATGAAGCAGTAAATGCAGTGATTGCTGGGGTTTATAACTAAAAGGAGTTGAGTATGCGTAAATTGTATTTATTAGCTTTATTTTTAACAGCATTTTGTTTTTTTAGTTGTAGAATTTTTAAAATTGAATTGGTTTGTTATGATGCAAAGGAACAACCTGCTAATATCAGTTTTTTAACAACAAATGAATTTGATAGTGTACATGTATTTTTAGATGATATTCCTATTTGCTTGCTTAAAAAAAAATTCCTGCAAAAATTAATTATATGCAAAGATACAACAGTAAAGGATTATTTTTATGCTCAACCTAACTCAGATGTTGTTCCTGATAGTTGTGAATTAAGAAATCATGTTTGGTATTGTTGGACACCAACAAAAAATTTAATAATTTCTTCTATCAATGAAAATATTCCTGATAATTGTTCTCCTATTGATGACAAATGGTATGTATTTACTTGCTATACTAAAGAATTTTATGATATCAATCATAATGCAAAAAATAATCAACTAAAATTCAATGTGTTTTCCAACAATAATAAAGCAGAATTTTATTTTTCTAATGTTGATTTAGAAGCGAATATTATTCATGTTCTTTCGGAACAAGATACTACAAAATGGTTTAAATATGAAGGTAATACAATTTTACCATTTTTTGAAGCTTATCAAAATCCTTCAATAATGAATCGAAAAGAATGTATCAATGGTTATTGTATAGCAACTTTCCCCGCAGAAAAAGAAGAGATCTGCAATGAAACAGATTAGGTAAAAAATATTGAGGTTCATCAAGACACAAAAGTTATTTGGGTTCCATTCTTACATGAAACAGTAAATGCAGTGATTGCTGGGGTGTATAACTAAAAGGAGTTGAGTATGCGTAAATTGAATTTATTAGCTTTATTTTTCATTTCTTTTGTGGCTTGTAAATGTGGGGATGAATGTCAATGTTATAAATATGCACGAGATTTACGGATTAGTTATGGGACAACTGATTCCTTTGATAGTGTACAATTTTTTGTAAATGGGAAACAAGTATGTAATGATTTAAAACAACAAAATCTTGGAGGTATTTATAAATATGATATTTGTATTAGAGAATGTGAAGATGAGCGTTATCCCTATGGCAGTATAAGCCATAATTGTATAGAAGATGCAAATTATTTAGATAATATAAACCTATGTAAGCCTAAATTAACGGTACGAACACATTTGGTAACTTGCGTTATTGAGGAATATTGTGATTATATAGACATTGACTCTGCAAATATTTCTCTTCATATTTATCCTTCCAAAGAAATTGGAATAGAATACGATAAAATTAATTTTACTACTCCTTCTATCTCTGGGCCGTTGTCCTATTATGCAGATGTTTATTCTAGAAAAGAAACATATCCAATTTGTGGGTGGAATAACGAATGCATCAATTACTCAAGTGAGGAATGTCTAGACAATTATTGTTTTAAAATTAAAACTAAATTAGAAGACACATATTGTGTTCATGAAGAATGTGCGGTAAGTGGCGAATTTGATTGTAGAGAAAATTGGAATTTTTGATAAATTGATTTCTCAAACAAAAGGCAGTGTAATTTTCTATGTTGGTAATGATTTCCAATGGAACGGAACAATTCTGGTTCATCAAGACACAAAAGTTACTTGGGTGCCATTTTTACGTGAAACGGTAAATGCGGTGATTGCTCAACTCAATAATACTAAATATGCAATTGATTTTATGGAGATTTAGCTAATGCGAAAAATATTTTGTTTAATTTCTTTTTTTTTGATTTTTTCATTTTTTTCATGTACCATTGAAGATGGTTGCATAAGTTATGACGACGCTATAAAAACGATGTTTTATTTTCAAAAAAAAAGTAAAAAAGAATTAGTTGATTTCGTTTTAACAATCGGTCAAGATACAATTTGTCATTCAAAAAAAGCTCCTAGCGATTGGTACAACATTATGTTAGAAGACAATAATAGGCAAACATTCATTTGGAAATACACTTGTGTTAATGGCGAATATTGTCATAGCCTTAGTAAAAAATTATACGAAAAATTAAAAATAAAAGTAACTTTGATAGATTCTATTGAAACAAAAGAAATAGTTGACAGTGTGTCAATAAATTTAAATTACGCATATGGAATATTTTTAAGAAATAATATCAAACAATTTGAAAATAAAATTAATTTTAAAACTGAAGACCCTGAGATAGATTTATCAAATCTTTATTGCCTAAAAGATATATGTATTTTTTCCTATAGAAAGGAACAAAGTGTTTGTAAAGAGACTACTTTAGGAGAAAAGTGTGTATTAGATTATTATTTTAATTAGAATAGTCCTAGAGATTCTAAACAGATCCCTCAAACAAATGGCAGTGTAATTTTTTATGTTGGTAATGATTTCCAATGGAACGGAACAATTCTGGTTCATCAAGACACAAAAGTTACTTGGGTGCCATTTTTACGTGAAACGGTAAATGCGGTGATTGCTGGGGTGTATAACTAAAAGGAGTTGAGTATGCGTAAGTTGTATTTATTAGCTTTATTTTTTATTTCTTTTGTAGTTTTTGGGTGTACTCCAGAGGAAGATATTTGTGAATGTTATAAATATGCACGAGATTTATGGATTAGTTATGGGACAACTGATTCCTTTGATAGTGTACAATTTTTTGTAAATGGGGAACAAGTATGTAATGATTTAAAACAACAAAATCTTGGAGGTATTTATAAACATGATATTTGTATTGAATGTGAAGATGATCGTTTTCCCTATGGCAGTATAAGCCATAATTGTATAGAAGATGCAAATTATTTAGATGATATAAACCAATGTAAGCCTAATTTAACGGTACGAATACCTTTGGTAACTTGCGTTATTGAGGAATATTGTGATTATATAGACATTGACTCTGCAAATATTTCTCTTCATATTTATCCTTCCAAAGAAATTGGAAAAGAATACGATAAAATTAATTTTACTACTCCTTCTATCTCTGGACCGTTGTCCTATTATGCAGATGTTTATTCTAGAAAAGAAACATATCCAATTTGTGGGTGGAATAACGAATGCCTCAATTACTCAAGTGAGGAATGTCTAGACAATTATTGTTTTAAAATTAAAACTAAATTAGAAAACACGTATTGTGTGCATGACGAATGTGTGGTAAGAGGTGAGTTTGATTGTAGAGAAGATTTGAATTTTTGATAAATTGATTTCTCAAACAAAAGGCAGTGTAATTTTCTATGTTGGTAATGATATCCAATGGAACGGAACAATTCTGGTTCATCAAGACACAAAAGTTACTGCTGAATTTCAAATTGCTTTGAGTGTTGAGCAAAATTTTATTGTATATTTAGGTAAATAGTTTTTGCTCTTGTTCTTCTCTTGAAAACTAGACACTTTCATGGTTGCGAAGAATGAGGCGAACACTCACGTATTTATGCTTTACGAATTTATGATTCGTTTAAGTGTATTTCAACAAATATTGGCTCTTGTTTTTTATGAGTCAATATTGTATCCGTATAAATCGGGTGCATCTTGTTGCCTATTTCAGGGCGTGAGTTGTTTGTACTTATTGTAACCAGGCAGTCTAGGCCTTCAAGAGATAAGTGCATTCAACTCCACGCCTTTTTTTATTTCAAATATGGCTTAGATGGGGAATGTAATAATGAGAGTAAAAACTTAATTGGGTTTTACTCTTGTTCTTCTCTTGAAAACTAGACACTTTCACGGTTACGAGAATAAGATATTTACCTACTAAGGCCCTATTGTTGTTATGGGCATTTTATACCCTAGGCGAATTGTATTCGTTAGGGTTTGTGGGTGTATTGTATTCTTTTTTAAAGTCTCGTTTTTAGGCGAAGAGTGAGCCAGCTCTTCGCTTTTTCTTTTTGAATTGGCAAAGTCATGCTCCAACGAGAGTGAAGTCATTCACTTGCAAGGAGCATACAATGGCAAATGAAACTTTAAAATCGGCAAAAAAGAATAAGAACGATGAGTTTTATACGCAACTTTCTGATATTGAAAAAGAGCTAGCGCATTATAAACAACATTTTAAAGGGAAAACAGTTCTTTGTAATTGTGATGACCCAAGAGTTTCAAATTTCTTTCATTATTTTGCTTACAACTTTGAACATCTTGGTTTAAAGCGCCTTATTACCACTTGTTATAAGAACCAAGAACGAGATTTATTTAGTCAAAATGATTCAGAAAGCGCTATTTGGCTTGAATATTTTGGCGATAAAAATGGAAATCGAATCCCAGACCCTGAGGAAATAGGAATTCACAACTTGAAGGGTGACGGTGATTTTAGAAGTAAAGAATGCATTGAACTTTTAAAACAAGCTGACATTGTGGTGACGAACCCACCTTTTAGTTTGTTCCGAGAATATGTTGCACAGTTGGTGGAGTTTGATAAGAAGTTTTTGATTATTGGGAATAAAAATGCAGTTACGTACAAAGAGATTTTTTCGTTATTTAAGGAAAATAAAATTAGAATTGGCTATAGAAATATGAATAGCGATTTTTGGCTCGAAGTTCCAGAAGGCAATTCTTTTGAAAAAGTAGAAAATGGGAAAAAAGTAAAACACATTATGGCTTGTTGGTATACAAATCTTCCTACAACAAAGCAAGAAGAAGTACTTGTTTTGTATAAAAAATACACACCAGAAGAATATCCAAAATATGACAACTATGATGCTATTGATGTTAGTAAAGTTACAGATATTCCACAAGATTATGATGGAGTGATTGGTGTTCCAATTACTTTTTTGGATAAATACAATCCCGAACAATTTGAGATAGTAGGTATGATTTCCTCCGCAGGATACAATAAGGAAGTTGTGGGAATTGATTTTCTGGGTGAAAAAGATGCTCGACCATTGATAAACGGAAAAAATATCTACGCTCGCATCTTAATCAAAAAGAAATAATTTTGTGTAGCAGCTTTTTGCAGTAGGGATTGTAGCCACGCCGTAGGCGGCCACCGCAGCAGCCTTGTGAGATTTTCGGATCACGCCCGAAAATGACAGAAAGTTGAGGCTGCGAGGAGGCTGGAGCGAAAGCGGAATGGCGAAAAGCCCGACCCACTGAAAGTGGGGACTGCCCAGAAAATAAACAAAAGGAAAAAATTATGAATATTGAACTTAAACAAATTAAAATTCGAGACCTTGTAAAAGGTTATCATAATGACGAGGAGAGTGGTCGCGTTGTTGGCTATGACTCTAAACTTGATATTCGGCCGTCTTATCAACGTGAATTTATTTATAAAGATAAACAGCGTGAAGCGGTGATTGATACTGTTTTTAAAGGGTTCCCGCTGAATGTGATGTATTGGGCTGTGCGAGAAGATGGAAGTTTTGAAGTTATTGATGGGCAACAAAGGACAATTTCTCTTTGTCAATTTGTGTCAGGCGATTTTGCTTTTGATTTTAGGTATTTTCATAATTTGCAGAAAGATGAGCAAGAAAAATTTTTGGATTATGATTTGATGGTTTATCTTTGTTCTGGGACTGATTCTGAAAAATTGAGTTGGTTTAGAACAATTAATATTGCAGGCGAGAAATTAACAGATCAAGAACTATTGAATGCTGTTTATGCCGGCCCTTGGGTAAATGATGCAAAACGCTATTTTAGTAAGAATGGTTGTGCTGCACAAAAAATTGCCGCAGATTTTTTGAATGGTTCTGCAATTCGTCAGGAATATCTAGAAACGGCGATTTCTTGGATTGCAAATGGTCATGTTGAAGGTTATATGGCGATTCATCAGTTTGACCAGAATGCTGGTGCTTTGTGGCGCTATTTTCAAAATGTGATTGAATGGGTTAAGACGACTTTCAATACTTCAAAATCACGTCTTAAATTGATGAAAGGACAAGATTGGGGAACACTTTATAATGACTTTAAAGATGAATTGTTTGATACAGAACAATTAGAAGAAGAAACTCAGAAATTGTTGCTTGATGATGATGTGACAAATAAACGAGGAATTTACCACTATTTGCTTACTAGAAAAGAAAAATATCTTTCAATTCGTTCTTTTAGCGAAGCTCAAAAAATTTCAGTTTATGAAAAACAAAATGGCAAATGTGCTAATCCGAAATGCCCTGATGCTGAAAAGTTTTTTGAAATCTCTGAAATGGAAGCTGACCATATTACTCCATGGTCTGAAGGCGGAAAAACTGAATTAGAGAATTGTCAAATGCTTTGTAGAGAATGTAATAGGCGGAAAGGGAAGAGTTAACCAATTTCTTCGACAAAGGCCATGGCTTTTTGGAGTAATTCAACGCCATCTTTTGCTTTTGGGGCTTGTTCGCTTAGCATTTGGCGGTATTTTCTTGAGCCAGGAATGCCGTTGAATAGAGAACTTAAGTGGCGTGTGATAATGGTTAATGGGCAACCTTGAGAGAGTTCTTGTTCAACGTAAGGGAGATAAGCCGTTAATAATTCTTTTCGATTTTTCCAAATAGGGTCTTGGGTGTTGTAAATCAGAGAGTCGGCTTCTTTTAACATCCAAGGATTTTCATAAGCGGCGCGGCCAATCATAACGCCATCAAGTTGTGTAAGCAATTCTTTTGCGTGTTCTAGTGTTTTAATGCCGCCGTTTATAGAAATGTTCAGGTTAGGCATTAGTTTTTTGAGTTCTAAAACGCGTTCATAATTAAGGGGTGGAATGTCTCTGTTTTCTTTTGGGCTTAAACCTTTTAACCAAGCTTTTCTTGCGTGAATAATGAATGTATTGCAACCTGCTTCGTGAACAGTTTTTATAAAGTTTAAAAAGAATTCAAAAGAATCGTCGTGGTCAATGCCAATTCGACATTTTACAGTAACAGGAACTTGAACCGCTTTTTGCATGGCTTCGATACAGCGTGCTACTTTTTCGCTGTCTTTCATAAGGCACGCTCCAAAAGAACCATTCTGAACTCGATCCGAAGGGCAACCGCAATTTAAATTGATTTCTTGGTAGCCAGCATTTTCTGCTTTTTTTGAAGCTAATGCTAAAGTTTCTGGGTCACCGCCACCGAGCTGTATAGCAAGTGGGTATTCTTCGAGAGAATGTTTTAAAAATGGTTCTGGGTCTGCATGAACCAAGGCATTTGCCGGAATCATTTCTGTATAAAGGAGCGTGTTTTTAGTTAAAAGGCGTAATAAGTAACGGCAATGCCTATCGGTGTAATCAAGCATTGGGGCAATTGAAAGGCGGCGGTAAAAGTTTAAATCCATGTGCTGAATTTAGCATTTCAAATAAGGAATAAAAGGGAAAGCCCTTTCTTTAAGTTGAATTTTAGTGCGTTAAGGTCTTTTCTTAGTGATTTTTTTGTTGGAATTTATTATTATAAGGGTATGTCTTTGATTAAATCCATAGTGATTTCTGGTGCGACCCATGGGAATGAAAAAACGGGTGTAGAACTTGTCCGCAAGTGGCAAAGTTATCCGGAAATTTTTGAAAAAGTTTGTCCTTCGGCTAATGTGCAACTGGTTTTAGCAAACCCTTTAGCTATGCGCTTGAATAGGCGCTATGTCGATCAAGATTTAAATCGTTCTTTTTCTGAAAATTCTCTTTCGATTCAAGGCGGATCTCTTTGTTATGAAATTAATCGAGCGAAAGAATTGAATGAAATGTTTGGAAAAAAAGGCGAATGTACAAAAACAGATTTGTTGATAGATGTTCATAATACAACGTCGAATATGGGGGCGTGTCTGATTCTTTCAGAGAAAAATCCGTTTACGACAATGGCTTCCGCTGAAATTGTAAAAGAGTTCCCAGAAACACGCATTTATTTTCAACCAGAAGAACGCTTGGCTTCGCCTTATTTTGGAACAATAGCAAAGGCTGATATTTGCCTTGAAGTCGGCCCACAAGCCCATGGGACTCTTTTGGCTAGTTTGTTTGAATTGACAGAAAAAATTGTGCTTCGCTATCTTGAATTGGTTGAAGATTATAATAAAGGATTGTTTGAAAAAAGAGAAGCAAAGCTTGTTGAAGTTTTTACGCAATGGAAAGATTTAGATTACCCACGAGATGCTTCTGGAAATATTTGTGCGATGATTCACCCAGATAGACAAGGTGCTGATTTTAAAGAATTAAAAGAAGGTGATAAAATTTTTAAAACTTTTGATGGGCAAGATATTTTGTATCATGGTGAAACGGTGTTCCCTGTTTTTGTAAACGAAGCCGCTTATTATGAAAAGAAAATAGCCATGAGCCTTACAAAAAGAACTATGGAGAATTGGTAAAATGGGAAAGAAAACAAATGAAAAACATTTGCAACGATTGTTGAAAGCGCTTGAAGAATGGAAAAAAGAAGATTGGAAATCTCGCTTTGATGAAATTTTGGATTCGTTTGAAGATTTTTTAATGGAACGCCCCGAACCGCCCAAAGCAGTTATTGATCGCTTTGGTGGTGATTTGAAAAAGTTTGATTATTGGCAAGTTGTGTTGCCAGAAGATTTTCAAGACCCATTTGAAGACGATTTAGGAAACATTCGTCGCTTGCGGAATGAATTTGAAAATACGCCTTCAACAATGGCTTTAGAACATTTGCTTATAAGCAGAAACTATTTTATTTATGAAAATGGGCATGCAAACCCGATTCCCGCTCCGCGGCCACTTTTGATGCTTGAAAGTTCTGGTGTGGAAGGGCGTAGCGTTGACTGGGATTGCTGTATTTCTATTTTTGCTGATGGCTCTTTTTTTGCGTATAACTTGGAAAAAAATGAAGAAGAAGTTTTAGGCGAAAATGTGAAAGATATTTTTGAAAATCAAATGGATGTTTTGTCTGAACTTTCTCTTGTGATTCCAGTTGAAGGCAAAGATTACGGGATTTTAAAAAGTGAATAATTGAGGAATGGATTTATGATGCGAACTTTATCAACGCTGTTTTTTTTAGCAACGCTTGGGTTTGCGTCTTTTATCCGTTCGCCAATACCGCCTTCTGCTTTTGGACATTTTATTTCTGATAAAGATAATGATGGTAGAGCGGATTGTTTGACAATTAGTTTTTTAAAGCCTGTTTCTGAAAATTATATCAAAGAATATATTGATAGTTTAGTTTTGGAATTTCCAGATTCATCGTTTAAAAATGTGCGTCTTGTGGCAAAGTCTTTGGATTTGAAAATAGATGCAGAAAATTCAAATAGAATGTATTTTGATTTTTCTAAAAAAAAGATGGCTTTAGGTGTTTCGGCGTTAGAAGAAAAAACAAATATTTCTGCGACTTTGTTCCAGCGTTCTGCTGCAAGTGTAGAACTTGTTTTGCAAGATTCTTTAGCTCCAGTTCCATTGAAAGTTTTTTTGAGCAAAGGAACTTCTTTACGAGAAGATACTTTGAAAATTCTTTTTTCTGAACCTATAGAAAGTAATGTTTCTGTCACAGAATTTTCATTACGTTCAGGGAAAGATTTAGAAATCAGGCAAATTCCTTGCAGAGTGAAAAATACATTGGATTCTTCACTTGCTTTGCATTTGATTTTACCATCAGGGAGTTTTGAATATTTTTCGCCTTCAGATTCGGTGCTTTTAGAAGAGAATCTGGTAAAAGATTACGAAGGCAATGTTTCTAAAAAAAGATGGGTTTCTTTGTCTGGCCTTTCTCCCTTCAGGCTTTTGACACTTTCGCAAGCGTCTTATTCTCCACAAGAGGTTCGCGAACGCCCGGTATTTGAATTGGAATTTAAAGAAACTGGAACGCCATTTCCCAAAAATCGCTTAGGTATTTCTTTGGATATGGGTGAAGAACAGTTTGTCCAGCGTGTTTTAGAATTGTTGCAAAAAAGAAATAAAGCAAAAACAGCTTTTTTAAACGATGATATTTCTGTTGTTTTAGAAATGAATATTTTTTCTCATACAGGGAGTTATTTGACAGGTTCCCAAGCAGAAATTAAAGGGAATGATGAACGTTTGCAAAAAGGGCGGCGGGTGTTTTTCTTTTGGAATTTTATGGATGGGCGTCGCCGTTATGTAGGCTCTGGAGCTTATTTTGTTCGTATTGGTTTGAAAGTTCTTTATCAAGGAAAAATGATTTACCAAGATTATTCGGCTGATTTCAATTCTTGGGGCGTTTTGCGCAGAGATTGATTTTTATTGTTATGAAAGAAGAAGAAAAAAATCTTTATTTGTATTATTTAAAAAAAATGGGAAATTTTTCTTGCAAGCCTTTATCGCAAAGGATTGCGGCAAAAGATTTGTTTGAAAAATTTGATGTGTTTTTCTTTGATGCGTTTGGAACTTTATATAATCGTGGTGGCTTTGTTTACCCTGGAGCAAAGGCGTTTATTCAGAAACTTCGGGAAACAGGAAAAGAAATTCGCTTGATTACTAATGCGGCTCATGATGAGCAAGAACTTTCTGAAGACCTTTTGAAAATGGGCTTTTTGATTTACCCACATGAAATTTATTCGTCAGGGAATTTTTTAAAAGAATTAGTACAAAAGTATTCTATCCAATCAGCCTATTTTCTTGGGAGAGAATCTGGTAAAATTTTACTTGAACGTTCAGGCGTTTTAATAGAAGAAAATCCTCAGAAACCTGTAATTATTATTTGTTCAACTGAATTTGATTCGTTGAGATTACGCCATGCCGAAGAAATTTTAAAACAAAGCGGAAGTTTGCTTATTGTTTTGAATCCTGATGCTTGCGCTCCAGAAATTGATGGAAGCCGAAGTGATGTTTCGGGGTTACAAGCTTACCGCTTGATGAATGAAACTCATTGCGCAGTAGAATGTAATGGAAAACCGTTTCCAGAAGTTTTTGAACGCGCTTTAAAAAGTGTGCCACAAAAAAGCCGGGTGGTTATGGTTGGCGATACACTTGGAACAGATATTGTCGGCGCAAGTAAAGTCGGTATTTCTTCTTGCTTGGTTATGGGCAGAAATATGCGAGAAGAGTCTTTTAAAGACGATTGCCAAGTATTAGGTTTTACTCCGGATTATATTATTTCTGGGTTTGAATAGAATCTGTTTGAGTTTTTGCGATGCTATCGCAAACATAAATGGTGTCATGGATAAAAACGGTATCGCGAATAATTTCCCGGATGATTTCGCGTTCAATGATTTTTATGGTATCCTTTGAACAGACAGGAATTTCTTGTTGAATGGTTGTATCTTTTTTTGGAGTGATTGTTTCTTTAGTTTGTTCGTTAGGTGTTTTCAGAGTAGCGAGTAAAGAATCTCGTTTAGCGGAAAGTTCTTCAATTTCTTTTCTAAGCATTGATTTACGTTGAGGCCTATGTTCTCTGCGTGATTCTACGCGCAAGGTGCTGATTTTTTTATCGAGTTCTCGGATTTCATCTTGAGTTTTGCCTTCTTCTGAAACGGACGGCGCCGGGTTGAAAAAGTTGGTGAAACGCTGCCACAGAGAGGGGGATTCTTCGGCATTGGCAAAGGCAAATAAAAAAAGTGCGGCAAAGTAAGGCAATAATTTTTTCATAGAAAACCTTTTAAAAAGAGCGTAAAGCAAAATAGGAAAAAGTTCTTATTGCAAAAATAACTTTTCTTACTAATTGTTTTTGTGGTTTGAAAAATTCTCGTTCTGATAAAAGCCAAAACGGTATTAGACCAGAATCTATTAGAAAAAAATCATATACTAAAAGCTTTATATTCAGAAAGGATATTGAAAAAATCCATTAGAATTGTTATATTAAGGCTACTCTTGCGGGAGTAGCTCAGTTGGTAGAGCGTCAGCTTCCCAAGCTGAATGTCGAGGGTTCGAATCCCTTTTCCCGCTCTAAGCTGAATTCATTGTGAATTCGGCTTTTTTTAGGTCTTGAAATTATGCAAAAAACAGTTGCTCTCGGGCTTTCTGGTGGCGTTGATTCGGCATTAGCCGCCTGGAAACTTTTACAAGATGGTTATCGGGTTATCGCTCTCACGATGTCTATGTGGGACGGCTCTGTAGATATGCCTGTTGTCGAAGGGCGTTCCGGTTGTTTTGGGCCTAATGAGGCTTTGGGAATTGCCGATGCGAAAAAACTAGCTGATAGGCTTGGGATAGAGCATGTCGTTGTTCCTGTGGCAAAAGAATTTTCAGAATTTGTTTTAGAGTATTTTAGAGGCGAATACCGAAGCGGTAGAACGCCTAACCCTTGTGTGCGTTGTAACCAGATGATAAAATTTGGGGCAATGCTTTCTGTGGCAAAAAAAATGGGAATAGATTTTGATTATTTTGCAACAGGGCATTATGCAAGAATTTTGGACCAAGGTGAAAATTTTCCAATTTTATGGCGTGCATTTGATACTTTTAAAGACCAATCTTATTTTCTTTCAAGGCTTTCTCGGGATACATTTTCTAAAGTGATTTTCCCGCTAGGTGAAATGAAAAAAGAAAATGTAAAAGCTCTTGCTGAAAAAATGGGTTGGGTGGAACTTTCGGTAAAAAAAGAAAGTCAAGATTTTTTAGAATGCGGCGATTATTCTGTTTTGTTTGATGAACGCGATAATTGTCCAGGAAATTTTGTGGACACTTCTGGGAAAGTTTTAGGACAACACCGAGGAATTGTTCATTATACTATTGGGCAAAGAAAAGGTTTAAATATTGGTGGTCAAAAAGAACCTTTATTTGTTTCGGCAATAGACCCCAAAAGTAATCAAGTGGTTCTTAGCCCAAAGAGTTTATTGTTTTCAACAAAGGTTTTTGCTCGCAATGTGAATTTATTAGTGTCAGAAAATTCACCGCTTTTGCACGCGCCTCTTTTAGCTAGAATTCGCCTTGGTCATGCCGGGGCTTTGGCTAACATTGTTTCGCTTACGCCAGAATGTTTAGAAATCGAATTTGAAACACCTCAGTTTGCAGCAACTCTCGGGCAGATTGTTGTTTTGTATTCTGAAGATGGCGTTGTGGCTTCTGCAATTATTGAAAGAGCCGAATAATTTTTTAATCGCGCTTGGTGCGCGGGTGAAATCTTTTATGCTCTTCTTGTAAGAATTGGCGCTGTAAGTGCGTGTAAATTTGAGTGGTTGTTAAATCGGCATGGCCTAAAAGTTCTTGTAAAATTCTTAAATCCATGCCGGCTGTAAGGCAATGTGTTGCAAAAGAATGCCTGAATGTGTGGGGCGAAACTTTGCAATTTAAATCGGCTGTAAATCGTTGTATTATTTTCCAGGCGCCCATGCGGCTTAATGGTTTTCCTCTCGGGTTTAAAATAATGCAATCGGATTTGATGTCTAGTTTTTTTCTATCGCCATTTATCCATTCAAGGAGATTTTGTTTGGCGCTAGCGCCTAAAGGCACTAAACGTTGTTTATTGCCTTTTCCGATTGGCGTAAGCCAATCGTTTTCAAAATCAACATCTTGTAAGCGTAAAGAAAGCGCTTCTGAAATGCGTAACCCAGCGCTATAAAGCAGTTCAATAAGAGCTTTGTCTCTTTGAGCTTGTAAAGAAAGCTCTTCAATTCTTTCAAAAATGAGCGTAATATCATCTTCAGAAAGACATTGTGGTAAATAGCGAATCAGTTTTGGCGCTGATAACATTGCATCGGTTAAAAAAGGCGTAAACTGCATACGATATGTGTATGTTAAAAAGCCCCGCAAGCTAGAAAAATGCCTCGCTACTGTTGTCGGAGAATATTCAGATGCTGCCGCAATGTCATTTAAAAAATCATTTAGATTTTCAGGCGAAGTGTTTTCCAAGTTTAATTTGTTTGTATCAAGCCAAATTAAAAATTGTTTAAGATCACTAGCATAACTTTCCACAGTTGTCCGGGAAAGTGATTTTTCAATGGTTAAATGCGCTAAATAGGAATCTAAGATTTCGTCGTTTGTCATTCATTTTGCCAGGTGTTTCTGAAACCTGTTCCTATTGAAAAATGGATTCTTGTTGGAGAAATGGATTTTGGCAAAAGCGGAACATCAATAGGGTTCATTTTTTGTCCGCCTTTACCTTCTGCGTTTTCTCCGATTCTATCTAAGCCACGAGCAATGTTTAAAGATATATCAAATGGAATAGAATAGAAAAGAGTATTGGCTAATCTGAATTCAATACCAACACTTCTGTCCCAGAAATCTCTTGATTTGAATTTGTCTGTATCAAACCATTTGGAGTCCCAGGCGGCTCCGACTTGAGCAAAAATGTCAACATAAAAATCTTTTGTTTCAAAAATCCAAAAACGGTTTCTAAAATCATGATAAATCGGGAACAGATAATGAATTTCTGCAGTAGCCGTTTTGGTTCCACTGCGGTTATAACTTTCTGTAGAAATTAAATAGGGATAACCTTGCAATAAAAGTGGATGGTGGTAATAAGAATCTAAAGTATCCGACGTTTTTTCTGTACTCCAATCTAGGATTCCTGTAATGCTTGCTCCTAAAGCAAGTCGTGCATTTTTATGGATAGGGTTTGAAATGCTACCATAAGCAGAAAAACCTATTTCGTGCAAATTAAAATCGCGATAGACTGGAGAAATAGTGCCATTGGCATTAACGACAAATGTTTCTGAGAAAGTGCCAGAACGGAAAAGTGATGCGTCAGAATAGCGGTAAGATAAAGCAAGGCCATTGCCAAGCCCTGAAACATTTGAGCCTTCTTCTGGGAAACTTCCAAAAATGCCAAATAAGGCATTCACGCTAAATCTTTTTTGATATGTCCAATCAAAATCATCTTCGTATAAATTAAAACGCGCCCAATCATAACCCATAGAAACAGCTAAAGTATCGCCTTTTTTAAATAAACTATAACCAGCGCCAGCAAAAATATTGTGTAATGGAATAGCGTAATTGCTGACTCCGATAGAGTCGCCATAGCTTCTAGGGTCTTCGTAACGGACCGTATCTTTACTTGTGATGTTTGTGAATGTGTAGCCTAGTTGTAATGTTACCGGGAAACTTTTGTTTTCTAAAAGAGCAAAAAAGTCATATTGTTTATCAGGGTTTATGCCACTTCCATTTATAAAATCAAAGCCATTTGTGATTTCAAATAAAAGACCGGCTTGTAATGTGTTTTTCTTTAGTGGGTCAGAAAGAATCATGGCAACCCCGATTTTTGCAAGTAAAGAACCGTCACCTAAAACGCTAAAGTCAGGAGAGCGTTCTTCCAAACTGAACATTGGAACCCATAATGGAATGGTTGGGATAGGTTTGTAATTGCGCTCTGAGCCTGCAAAACTGACATCTTCAAAAATCGGAACTTCTTTGTGTGGGCGTGTAAGTGGAGAACCTTTAAGTACAATACTTGTATTTTGCTCGATGATAGAATCTGTTGAAATAGTTTTTGCTTGTGGTAAACAATGCGTTTGATTGCTAGAATCTTTTTTGAATAAAGCTAAAAAGAGATTTTCTTTTTGCGGTAAAAAAGGAATAGTGGCGCAAGAAGTCCATACAGTATCTGTTTTTGTGATAGTCACATTTGTTGCTTTTGGTAGGTTTAAGCGATAAAGAGAAAAACCATCGGCGTCATAGCCAATGTAAAAAATCTTGTTAGAATCAACAACTGCATTAAACGCACCGCCTAAAACGTTTGTCAGCGGTTCTTCTTTGCCTGTAGGGAGGTGCTTTTTAAAAAGGTTAAAAATGCCGTTTTTGTTTGCGCTATAAACAATGGTTTCATTATCAAGCCAGGTCGGGTCTCTTGCATCAATTCCTTTTTCAGAAATGATTTTAAAATCATTGCCATTTTCTTGAATGGTAGCAATACCACGAGTTTCATCGTCAAAAAAGCTAAAGACAATAGATTTTCCATCAGGGCTGTATTTTGGCATATAAATGTTATAGTAAGCAAGGCTTTCTGGTGGGACCCAGACATCTTGGTAGTCGATTGCTTTTGCATTAGGGTTTTCTTGAATACTTGCTTTACTTAATACAAAACGAGTTGAAGTTGCCTCTCGTCGCACAAATAAAATTTCTTTTCCATTTGGGTGAAACTCTGGGTAAATCGCATCGGCTAAATGTGTAATTTCTTGGTTGTTTCCCAAAGTGTCAGCAAGAAAAATATCAAAAGAAGAACGGCCATGTCTGTTTTTATTTTGGTAACTGACATAAGCAAGCAATGGCCCCTTGTTTTCAATGTTTTTTACTGCGATACCTTTGTCAGCCCAAAGTTTTTTTGGCTTAAAAGACTTGTCAGCGTATTCGCGAATGTCAATTGTCCCTTCAAAAGATAAAAGCATTGGTTCGTCTTTATCTTCAGGAATTTCAAGAGAATCCAGATTCTTTCGAAGTTTGAAAACGCTGCCATCAAACCATTTGCCACCAAAGTTTGAAATGCCATAAAGGTAACCATCGGAAACGACAGGGAAGTCTTGGTAAAAAGCGTCTGTTGTGAGTTTTGTCCCTTCAACAAGTTCACCTAAATTTTCTTTTTGCGCTTGGTAATGCGATTGCAATTCTTTTTTCCAAAGAGAATAAAGAGAATCTTCACCAATGCCTATCACTTTTTTTAAAGCACCATCAAGAGTTACTCGTTGAGGTTTTGAAAATTCGTGCCAAATTTTAGGAACAATGTCTTCGCCATAATGTTTGGCTAAATAACGGACAAGAGAAAATCCTTGGGTGTATGGACCGAGTTCTGCTTTTAATGAATTGTCCGAAAAAGAATGCATGTATTCAAGCGGTAAAAGCGAATCAGAAAGAACAGCTGTGCGTAAAAGCATATCACGATGGGTGTCAAAAAAATCAAATCCCATACGTTCAGATTCAAATTGAGCGGTTCCTTCAGCAAGCCATAAAGGTTGTAACGTAAATGGTAAAAGAGTAATGGCATCTTCTCGAATGCGTTCATTATAATAGTCTGTGTAAGAAATTTGAATGCCGTATAAAGATGGAATAATTTTACTCCCCGATTCAATACTTACTAGATGAGAAAATTCATGAGTCACGACATCGGTCAACCAGCCATGAGAAGAACGCGTTTTAAAATCCCAGTTGGTAAGCCATAAGTGCATGCTGTTTTCAGCAGGAATGGCTTGTCCGTTTGAATAAAGAGCATTTTGCAAAGAAAGGTGAACGTTAGAAGGGAGAGGAACAAGGTAGCGAGAAGTGACAGAGTCATAAACCGCTTCTGCAACAGCAGCAACTTTTTCTGCATGAGAAGTGTATTCAGCCGGGTAATGGAAATGGAAATGTTCCGAACCAGCTGTTTTCCAACGGATTTCGCTTAAATTCCCATAAAAAGGGAACGCATAAGCTAATGCGATGGAGCAAAAAAAGATAAAAATTACTCTGTGCAAACGAAAATTCCTGTATTATATTGGGATTAGAACCCTTAATATACAAAAGAATTGTGACTAGTTTTACTGAAAAATACCATGAACTGAGTAAGTGTTCGCCTCCGGCACTTCATTTTTCAAAAACGATGCACTGGGAGCAGCGTTATCCATCGATAAAATGTTACGGAGATGAGCCTTCTCTTCCTTTTTCGGGCAAAAAACTGGATTTTAAGGCCCCTTATGGTTCTTTTGAATTTTTGCGTTGTCTTTTGCATTGTGCTGGCGGAGTTCTTCCTAAAACAGAAGAAACGAAAGGCTTTGCCTGGCGGGCTTGTATCTCTGTTGCCGCGGCGTATCCGACAGAAATGTTTGTACTTGTCCGCCATGTAGATGCACCTTCTGGATTGTTTTATTTTGATGTAGATTCTGAAAAACTTTTAAAAATTGCAGAACTTAAAGAAGCCGAACAAGAACTTTCAAGAGCTTTTGCAGATGATTCTGTTTTTAGTCATTCAAGAATAACGTTGTTTTGTACTTCAATGCTTGATCGTTGTGCTTTCAGACTCAGAGAGGCGGCTTATCGGATAGCTCTACTTGATGCTGGAGCCGTATTTGGAAATGTGGTTAATTTTTCTCGGGCTTTAGGTTGTCCTGTTGTGCCTCTTGGTGGGTTTGTGGATTCTGTTTGGAGCTCTACTTTTAGGCTTTCTTCGGGTGAAGTTCCTGTAGCGGCTTTTGCGATTGACCCAGAATTACATGGTTATATTCCAGATGCGGTTCCTAGTTTAGAGCCTTTTGTGGCAAGAGAAATGCTTTGGTTAGATGTTAGTTCTTCTTTATTACTTTGCCAGAATCAGGCAGAGCGTATTCCAGAAAATGTTTTCCGAAAGCGAGTCCCTAAGAATTATTTTTTTGTAGAAGATTCTAATGCAATAGCATTACCAAGTGCTTTGAAAATGCTTCAAGAATTTCAAAAAGATCCTAAAAAATGGTCAAGAATGTCTTATCATTTTAAATCTTTTTCAAAAAAATCTATTTCATTAAATTCATTTTCTGCATTACTTTCAGCGGCAGTTCGTGAACATGATGCTTTCTTTTCTGCTGGTTTTTTGAAATGTTATGTTTTGATTTTTCATGTTGATGGTTTAGAACCTGGACTTTATCGTTATGAATCGATTCGGCATTTATTGCAACCATTAAACAAAGATGTATCAGAAAAATTGTGGCAAGAAGCTCATATTATACCAGAGCAAGCAGAAAATACAGCTTTTTCTTTGATTTACGCCGCTGATTTAGCAATGGTGACAAATGTTTTAGGTGACAGAGGGTATCGTTATTTATTGCTTGATTCAGGGATTATTAACGCTTCATTGCATTTATTCTCTAAACTTTTACACTTAAAAACAAAAGGTGAATACGGCTATTACGAAGATTTTTTAAAAAAAGTAATCGGTTTAGACGCAAAAGATTCAATTCTTTACGAAAGCATGATTGGAGTACCGAAAAAAAATTAAGGATTTTCTACTTTAAGGGTATGAAAATAGTTTTTATGGGTACACCGGCTTTTGCCGCTTTTTTTCTTGAATCACTTTTAAAAACTCCGCATGAAATTGCATGTGTTGTAACTCAACCGGATAGACCTGCTGGGCGGGGGCGTGTTTTAACGCCACCACCAGTAAAAGAAGTCGCTCTTGCGGCAGGTATACCAGTTCTTCAGCCTAACGATTTGAAATCAGAAGAATTTGAAAATGCTCTCCGTGAGTATCAAGCTGATTTATTTGTTGTGGTGGCTTATTCCATTTTGCCTAAAAAAATCTTAACGCTTTCGCGTTTAGGCGCTTTGAATGTTCATGGTAGTCTGTTGCCAAAATATCGTGGAGCAGCTCCTGTTCAAAGAGCTATTGCAAATGGTGAATTACAAACGGGCGTTACTGTATTTTTACTTGATGAAAAAATGGATCATGGCCCTGTACTTGAACGTCGTATTGTTCCAATTGATATTCAAGATACAACAGCGACACTTCTTGAAAAAATGCAAATCCCTGGATTTGAAGCTTTGCTTAGTGCAATCAATGCTTTAGAAAATGGGACACAAAAATTTTTAGAACAAGAGCATACAGAAGCAACCCCAGCTCCTAAATTAAAGAAAGAAGAAGGCAAAATAGATTTTAACCTATCGGCACTAGAAATTCATAATCGGATAAGAGCTTTTTCGCCATGGCCAGGTGGTTATGCGTCGTTGCAAGGGAAAACTATTTACTTTAGAAAAACTAGTGTATCAGAAAAATCCATGAATTTAAAACCCGGTGAAGCAAAAATTGAAAAAGATTCCTTGTATGTCGGCACAAGTAATGGTGTTTTAGAAATCCTTTCACTTCAGGTGGAAGGAAAGCGTGAAATGCTCGTGGCTGATTTTCTTCGAGGGTTACAAATGCGAGAGGGCTTGCAGTTTTGTTAACAGAAAGGAAAAGTGCATACATTGCCCTTTGTCGTTTTTTTGAAAAGGGAATTCTTTTGCAAGAAGCGGAACTTTCTCCGTTTGCATTAGAGCTTGCTATGGGAGTTTGTAGGCGTCATCTTTTTTTGGAATATGTTTTAAAAAAGCAAGTCAAAAAAATGCCTGCATTAAAAGTTTCTCTTTTGTTAGAAATGGGTGTTTATCAATTGTTTTTTATGGATAGTGTGCCAGAACACGCGGCACTACACACCACAGTAGAATTAGCCAAAGAAATAAAATGCCCTGAAAATCAAGTCCGCTTTGTAAATGGCGTTTTAAGAAATGTTTTAAGGCAAGGTTTGCCTGAATTACCTTCAAAACGCATCAAGAAAATTTCAATAAAAAATTCTATTCCTGAATGGCTTGTCAAGCATTGGGTAGAACACCTTGGGATTAATGCCACAGAAAAATATGCCGAGAAACATTTAAAACGCCCTGTCTTTTGGCTTCGTTGTGATACAAGAAAAATAGACCCAAAATCTTTAGCTAAAAATTTTGGATTTTCTGCAGAAATTTATAAAGAACGTTATTTGAAAGTTCCTGATTCTCAATCGTTAAAAGTTTTGTTAGAATCAAAAGAATTTTTAGAAGGGCTTTTTTCAGTTCAAAACCCTGCAGCAGTAGATGTGGTTTCTTTATTAAAATTGAAACCTTCTTTGAAAGTTTGGGATGCTTGTGCTGCCCCTGGCGGTAAAACGGCTTTTATGGCAGAACTTGAACCTACTCTTGAAATTCTTGCAACAGACATTTCTGAAAAACGCTTACTTTCCATGCAAGATCTTTTTTCAAGGCTTTGTTTGAAAAATGTTAAAACGGCTTGCTTAGATGCATCAGAAAAAATACCGAGTGAAAAATTCCAAAGGATTTTGTTAGATGTCCCTTGCTCTAATTTAGGCGTGTTGCCTGCAAGGCCTGAAGCCGTTTATAGAGTGACTCAGAATTCTTTAAAAGAATTGGCTAGCCTTCAAAGTAAAATTCTTGAAAATGCGTCTCAAGCATTGGCACCTGGAGGTATTCTTGTTTATGCCACTTGTAGCCCTGAATTTGAAGAAACTGAAAATGTAATCCAGCAATTTTTACAAAAGCATTCTGATTTTGAACCGGCTTCAGAACCATTGTATTCAGGGAAATTGCACCCAGACATTGATAGTTTTTTTGCACAAGCTTTACGGAGAAAAGAATGAAAAAGGTCTTGTTAATTTTAATGCTTTTACCTCTATTTCTTTTTGCTGAAACTTCTCAAAATAAAAAAAGCAATGAAGAATTTTCAGAAATATTTTTTTCTCTTGAAGTTGGAGAAATTTATCCATTTTTTGAATTAGCTGATGTTTTAGATAATGCTGTTTATGTGCAAGGTGATTTAACTTACCAATATTGGAAACAATTGTTGGGGTATTTACAATTTGGTTATTCTTACTTAAAAGTAACAGATGAACGCATTGATTTTCCTGGCGTCAATCAATTTCATGGGCGAGTAGGTCTTTTGTGGAAACTTCCTTTTGTCTCATCATTAAAATTGGGTGGAGGTTTTTCTTGTATATGGGCCCGTTCCGATGGCGGCGATCGCTTGGCGTTACGCGGCGGGATGTTATCGGATAATGAATCAGAGTTCGGGTTTCACGGAAGGCTAAATTTACCAGTATTTCAATTGCCTAATTGGAATTTAGGTTTTAACGCTTATTTTGAACAACTTTGGACAAAGCCAGAACGTTCTCAAATGCTTTGGTTCGGGATTTATTTAGAACGGAGGGCTAGATAATGCGTCTTTTATGGGTTGGCTTATTTTCCGTTTCTGCTTTTGCGGCAATTATTCCTGAAACTGAAGGCATGGAAGGAGTTTCTCGAGGAGATGGAACATTTTTAACGGCATCGCCAACTTATGTTTGGGACAGGCCTTCTGGCTCTGATGGTATTCATGCGTCTTCAGAATTATTTTCAACAGATAAATTAGGAACAAGGCTTTTATTAAATCGCTTTTCTGTAACGCCATCTTGGAAAATATTAGAACCTGGGGTTTGGCTTTCTACTGGTAACGAAATCGGCGATATGATTTACCAGGATTTGCTTGATGATTCAAAAGAATTGAATAGAACACCTTTGTTAGAAGGTGGCTTTCGTTCGCCTTCATTTCATGGTTTTTTTGCAACAGTTCGTTATTTTCAGGTAGACCATTATTCCAGTAATACAATGTATGAACGGAAAAAAAATATTGGTTCTGCCGAATATTCTTGGTTTGGTGAAAACTTGCCGTTCTTTAGTACGCTTTATGGGGGCTTAGGCTATGAACAAGGTAAGTTAAAAACTTCATTAGTTGCAGGCCAAGAATACTTGTGGGTATTTGGAGAAAGCGGGCATTGGGTTCCTGTAAAATATTCGCCAAGAGTAGAAGGGAATGTTGAATATGGTGCATTTTCTTCACAGATAGTTTTTGAAAACGGAGAATACCAAAACAAAAAGAAAAAGGAATCTGGCGAACGCCAAGAATTATCTGGCTTTGTTCGTTACCAATGCAAAGATTTGTGCGATAAGGGCATTTTTGCAGCAGGCGGTGGTTTAGCTTTTAGAACAACGAATTCAGAAGGCGATGTCAATTTTATTTTAGAAGATGATTTTGTTGTCTGGCCTTTTTTTGAATTTCGTTTTAAACCGGATTCTCGTTTTAAAGCAGAAGTTTCTTTAGGGGCAAATGAAAAAGATTGGTTAGTTCAAGATAGCCTTGAATTTTATTTTACTCCGGATTTGGATACCGATATTTTAGTTGGTCTTGGTTCAAGATTAGGCAGCCGCTTAAATCCACTAGCAGAAGATTTTGAAGTGTGGGGAAAAGACACTATTTCTCTTGCTGCATCTTCTGGGTATTTCCAAATACACCGTGCTTATATGGATATTTCAGAAAAGATAAAAGCGGTTACACTTGGAGGCCATTTAACGGGGTGGATTGAAGAAGGTGCAGAAACGTTTGATACTTTATCTACAAGTGGTTCTACCAAAAATCCATTCAGAAACGGCAATGTTTCTCGCATAGAATCTTGGATTTATGGAGTTTCTGGAGAATTGCGGGCCGCATTTAAATTAGGAAATTTATTTGCTTTAGAAACTCGTGGTGGCTTTGAACGCATAGAAGGAAAAGAACGCCAATTTGAAGTGAATCCTGCAGAAGGTTGGGTGGCTATTTCTGGCTTGTGGAATTTTGACAATCATTTAATGATTTCGCAATCCTTGAATTATCGCTCGGATGCTCGCTGGAATTTGCGCTATTCTACGCCATTAGTGGTAAAAGGCGATTGGTTTTGGAACGTTTCTTTAATCCAGAATTTTCCAAGTTATGGTTTAACCCTTTCCGGGACACTTTTGCACATTATTGGAAAAGATTTCTTTGAAGTTCCTGGTGGTGGACTAGATAGAACCAGATTTTATTGCACAATCAGAAAGTCTTTTTAATGCAAGGTTGAAATGAAATCATTTGTATCCATTTTACTGTTTTTGTTTGTGTGTTCAGCAATGGCTTATTTGCCGGGGGAATCATCGTATCCATCGCTTTCTTTTGATAATGGAGCGTTTGGAAACCCAGCAAGTGCAGAAGCTTTTGGTTCTAGTGGTGCTTTTTTAGATGTTGGTGTTGAAAAAGGCGAACGCTTGTTTCGCCTAGGCGGAAATTTTGGCAATTTTGCCGCTGGCTTTCATTATTTAACTGATAACGAAACAATAGATGAAACTTATTGGAATTTATCTCATGGATTTTCTTTATTTGAAAATACTTTGTTTTTAGGAAATCGTGTGAGTGCTTTTCGGAGTCGTGATTTTAAAGGTACTGAATGGCTTTATTCTCCGGGGGTGATTTTCAGACCATTTTCTTTTTTATCACTTGGATACACATCTAAAAATTTAGGGTATTTAGGCGAGATAAATCCCGGCCGTGTGCAGGAATGGGGCGCGACATTACGCTATAAAAATTTTTCTTTAAGTTTAGGGGCTGAAAATTTAGATGTCTTTCGTTTGCTTTATACAATGGACTTCTGGGGATTTTTGGCTGGCTTAGAAATGCCTCTTGTCGGTGGCGGCTCTTATCGCTTGACCTTATCTCATTCTCTAGGCTCTAATTTTAATACGTCATTACAATTTTCTAGTTCTGATTATCTGCCGCATCGTTTTCGTTTTGCTTATCATTCAGCAAAAGATTTGTCTGCTTCAAACGTGGGTATTATTCGCGTGCCATTGAATTCAGAAATCAAAGAAATGTCTAATCAAGGGATTCCATTTTTATTTCCACCATCATTAGACATTCATGTTGTCCGCAATCATATAGAACACTTGTTAATGATACCGGGGAAAACCATTATCATTTTGGATTTTTCTGGTTATGCTGGCGGCTTTGCAATTTCAAAAGAAATCCAGAGAGGCGTTCAGAAATTACAACAGGCCGGGAAATTTGTTATAGCTTTTTTAGATGATGTTCGCCCTTCTACTTGGGTAGCGGCAGCAAGTGCAAATTATATAGTAGCAGAGCCATCAGCGAGAGTTTCTTTTAAAGGTTTTGGAGGTTCTTCTTTATATTATAAGGGCTTGCTAGATAAATTGGGTGTTAAAGTAGAATTCTTGCGGCACGGGAAATATAAATCGGCAGTTGAAACTTACATGGCAGATTCTATGTCACAAGAAGCAAAAGAAAATTTAAAAACGCTTTACACACAGCGCTGGGATTTATTTAAAAAAGAAAAACCAGCTTTAGAAAAAGAGATGGAATCATTTGCTGAAACCCCACAGATAACAGCAAATGCCGCGTATGAAAAAGGTTTGATCGATTCTGTTTTGTATCTTGAAAATGTTCCGGAATTTGCAGTGAAAAAAATATTTGGAATAGAAGCGCCTTTTGCAAGCGCTTTAACAATGTCACCTAAAGAAAAAACAATTTTAGAAGATAATTGGGGGCATCGTCCGCGTTTTGCTTTATTGACTATTGAAGGCACAATAACTGAAAAAAGTGTTCGTCATATTCAAAAAGAGTTAAGACAAGTTTATGGAGGAACTTATCGTGGCCTAATTTTACGGATAAATTCTCCAGGTGGTTCAGCAAAAGCATCTGATGAATTATACGCTACTTTACGAGACCTTTCTAAAAGAGGTGTTCCTGTTGTGGCAAGCATTGGTGATTATGGAGCTTCAGGTGGTTTTTATATTGCATGCGGTGCCGATAAAATCATTGCAGAAAATTTTTCTTTAGTCGGAAGCATTGGAATTTATGGCGGTAAAATAGATGCTTCTAATTTGCTTTCAAAATTAGGCGTTAAAACAGAAACAGTAAAAACACACGAACATGCCGATGCAGAAACTTTTACGCGGCCATTTGATAAAGCAGAACAAGAAGCGTTACAAAATTTTATGGATGATTTCTACAATCGTTTCTTAAATGTTGTTTCAAAAGCGACGGCTAAATCAAAAGAAGAAATTGATAAAAATTTTGGTGAAGGTCGGGTGTTTCTTGGAAAAGAAGCAAAAGAAAATGGTTTGATTTATGAATTAGGAGGACTTGATAAAGCAATTGAAATAGCAAAAGAATTATCAGGTGTTTCTCAAAAATCAACGGTAGAATTAGTTTCTATTTTAAATGAAAAAGCATTTGTGACAAAATCTCCCAAAATTTATCTAGCAGAAATTTTGGCAGAATACGATTTGTTTAAAGTTTGGGCTTTAGATTTGAATATTTTAGATATGTCTATAGAAAAATAGAGGTGTTATGTTAGCAATAGCTTTGACAGTTCTTGTCTGTATTTTAATTTCAGCCTTTTGTTCTCTTACAGAAGCATCGTTTTATAGCGTAACACCTGCGACGGTTGAAAATTTGCAGAAACAAAAAAAGTTTACAGCTAAATATATTACGCATGTAAAAGAAAATATTGATATTTATATTGCATCTGTTTTGATTTTAAATACTGTGGCAAATACGGTAGGGGCATCCCTTGCAACGGCTCTTGCTGTAAATCGTTTGCCTCCTGTTGGTCAAATGAGTTTGCCAATTATACTTACTATTTTAATTTTATTATTTGGTGAAATCACACCTAAAACGTTTGGCGTAAAACAGGCTAGAATTTTTGCTCCGCTTGTTGCTGTACCTTTTTATTACATCACTATTTTCTGGCGGTTTACTGGCCTTATTTGGCTTTGTCTTTTTATCACTAAACGCTGGACATCTTCTGCAGACAAAGAAGCTGAAGTCAGTATTGAAGATATAAATAGTCTTGTGACTTTAGGATTGCGTGAAGAAGTTTTAGATAGACAACAAGCGAGCGTTATCAAAAATATTTTATCGTTAAAAACCGTTAGCGTTAGAAAAGTAATGACTCCAAGGCATGTTGTGTTTTCTTTACCTGCCGCTTCTACAATTGGTGAAACATTAGAATCACGAGGTAATTGGCCATTTTCAAGAATCCCATTGCATGGCGAAAAGAAAGATGATTGGCTTGGGATAGTTTTACGCCGCGATGCTTACAATTATTTAGCCGAAGGCAAGCGTGACATTCCATTGAAAAAATTAATGCGGCCTATTCAACTTGTTCCGGATAGTTTAACATTAGACAAATTATTGTTGCGTTTTTTAAAGCAGCGCGGGCATGTTGTTGGCGTAGTTGATGAATGGGGCGGTATTGCAGGCATTGCAAGTTTAGAAGATGTTTTAGAAGAAATTCTTGGCCGTGAAATTGTCGATGAATTTGATGTAGCCGTTGATTTACAAGAGCAAGCAAGAAAAAGTAGCATAGCATTTGCTTCAATGAAACGCCAAAAAACTTTCTTTAAAAAAGATTATAGTAAAAATCAGAAAACGAATAAAAATCAAGAATAATTATAAAACTTCTTTGGCAAGTAGTGCAAACGTTTCTGCTTTTTCAATTTGAACGTTTAACCAAGTGCCAGGTTTGTAATAGCCTTTTAATGCAATAGAACGATAAGCTTCATCGCGAGCAATATAAGTGCCGTTTCTATGTCCACTTTTTTCTGTAAGGACTTTTGTTGTTTTTCCTACACGAGAAAGATTATTTTCTAGTGCTATTTTTTGGAATAATTCGCTTAGAGTTGCTGAGCGATAATGCTGTTCCTTACCGGGTATTTTGTTTGGCAATTTTTCAGCTACTGTATTTGGGCGCGCTACAAACCGCGTGATATTACAAATGCTTGGTTTTAAATCAGAAATCAATTTGCAAGTTTGTTCAAAATCTTCACGAGTCTCACCTGGAAACCCAACAATAATGTCGGTGCTTAATGTGAAATAAGAAAATTTGCTAATAAATGCTTCAGCCATTTTTCTGAAAGTATCAACATTATGTTTGCGGCCCATAGCTTGTAAAACAGAATCGCTCCCGCTTTGAACAGGCAAATGAATAAATTTATAAATCCGATCGTCTTCGTAAACAGAAAGCATTTCATCAAGATATTTTTCTAAATGGCGTGGGTTTCCCATACCAAGTCGGATTTTATAATCGCCAGAATTTTGTTCAAGGATTTTTTTAGCTAATTCAGCAAGGTTTGTACCAATATCAAAGCCATAACAACTTGTGTCTTGCCCGGTTAACCAAAGCTCTTTACAGCCATTTTCTAAATAACGCTTTGCTTCTGATAAAATTTTTTCTGGAGAAACGCTGCGGTGTTTACCTTTTACAAGTCGTGTAGAACAAAATGAACAAGCGTCTAAACAACCATCACTGATATTTAAAATGCCGATATGGGGTGATTCTTGCGCCATTCCAGGTGTAAAAATCCTAGGAGTTTTTTCTTTTAAATTTTCTCGGAATCCATTGCCTTTAAGCCATTCGTTTAACAAGTCCGGATTTTTTCTTAAAACATCTAAATTAGCTAAAGAAACATTTGAATTTTCTAGCAAAAGTTTTTGTTCAAAATCTGGCGGAATACAGCCCGTTAGAAGAATCGGTGCGCTTGAGTTTGCGTTTTGAATTTTTCTTAAAAGTTGTAAAGCCGTAGAATCGCCTTTTACCGTGCAGACATTTAAACAAAAAGCATCAGCATTTTCTTGTGCAAATACGGTCTTGTAACCACAAGATTCTAACAAGCGGGCAATTTGTTCGCCATCGCCAAAGTTGGCGGCGCACCCTTGACTAAAAATGGAAATAATTTTATTCATAAAAAGCTTGCTCTATTTTAACGCCAGGATAATAGTGTTCTAAAATGTCTTTATAGTTTTGGCCTGCTTTTGCTCTTGCGCGAACACCCATTTGGCACATTCCGATTCCATGTCCGAAGCCAGAACCTTTAAGAACCCATTCAGAGCCTTGTTTTTTTATTGTAAAAGCAGATGAGGGGAGAATTGCTCCGTCTTTTTTAAACAACCAGCGAATTTTATCGCCTCGGGCGGAAAAACTTCCTTTATTTGTCATTACAGAGAGAATAGCTATTCGCTTGCCTTTATGGGTGTCTTCAATAATAATGTTGCGGATGCTATTAAAATCTTTTGCATTTTTGACATTCGCTTCTTTTAAGTTTCTTTTAAAAAGTGAGGCAAGTGTTTTGGCATCAAAAGAACGTTCCCACTTCATATAAGAAGATTCTGAGCACCAGGGAGTTCCATCAGTTTGTAAGTCCGGAGTTGCTTTTAAATAAGGCGGCGATTCCTGATTCCATACAATGGTAGATTCTGTATGGCCCCCACAAGTAGAATGGTAATAAGCTTGAATAGGTTCGCCATTATAAGTAAGAATTTCACCTTTGGTTTCTTGTATCGCTTGGTCTGTAAGTGGAGTTGCGCCAGAAATGCCATTATAAACTTGGTCTCTTGTATCTGCAAAAACATCAAAACCCAAAGCTTTTCTACTCCCTAAATGTCTATAAGCATAAGTTCTAGCGGCAATGGCTTGGACTTTTAAAGCTTCAAAACGTTCTTTATCTAGTTTGCCAATTTCATAAGGAACAACTCCACGTAGATATTCTTCAATATCTACATCATTTATAACGGTTAATTTTCCTTTATTGGCTGTGATAACAAGAGTCCCTGGGTAAAAATTAGAGAATTTTTTTGTTTTAGAAATAGATAATAAAGAATGAGAAATTTTAAGTGTAGAAGTGCGTTTTGTTTTTTTCTTTTCACGGATAATGATTTGAGATTCTTTTGCAGAAATTTCTAAAGTATCATTACCTTTGAGGGTGTAAAGTTTAGCTTCATTCTGAAAAAGGCAAACTTGGATTTTTTTTGAAATATTTTTTTGTTGAATAGGGGTAAAATTTGTTGTAGAATCAAAAGCAAATAACAATCCAGAAAATGCCCATATACAAAGGAAAATGAGAATAGCAAAAGATTTGGGCATTAAAGTATCTCCGAACAAACAAAAACAAAGCAAAAATTCTTTACCAAATATAATAAACGCAGAAATCAGATTTTAGCAGATTAAAAGAAATTGCTTGGATTTTAAATTGAAAAAATGTAGGCAATAAAAAAGTTCCTCAGCAAAGCTGAGGAACTTTTAAAAGCTTGGTAATATTACTTAGTCTTTTCTAAAACCTGGCAAAGAACTGCTTTATGCGCATGTAAACGGTTTTCAGCTTCTTCATAGCTCAGGTTCACATCTAAATTATCCATAACGCTGTCTGTAATTTCTTCACCACGGTGAGCCGGCAAACAGTGAGAAACCTTACAATGTGCTGGAGCAAAAGAAAGTAATTCGTCGTTAATCTGGAAGGGCCAGAAGTGACTCTGTTTAGAATCCTTTTCGCTTTCTTGTCCCATACTAACCCAGACATCGCTATAAAGGATATCGGCATTTTTTACAGCTTCTTTTGGGTCATTGAAAACTTTATAGCAGCAATTGCGCTTTGCCATTTCTGGGAGAGCTTCTTCAACAATAGCTTTTGGCTGTTCAAAACCTTTTGGGCAAGCTAAAGTAAAGTTCATACCAAGTTTAGCACAAAGGGCAAGGAATGAATTTGCCACATTATTACCATCGCCAATAAAAGCAACCGTTTTCCCTTGGAATTCTCCGATATTTTCGCGGATAGTTTGAGCAAAAGCAAAAGCTTGGCATGGGTGGTAATCATCAGTCAAAGCATTCACAACAGGAATGTTGCCGTATTCTGCAAGTTGTTCCAACAATTCTTGCTTAAAACAACGAACAACCAAAGCATCAACCCAACGAGAAAGGCAGCGAGCTACGTCTTTAATGCTTTCGCGTTTCCCAAGCCCGATAGAATCAGGAGAAAGTTGCACAGGGAATGCCCCAAGTTGGGCTATACCAACTTGAAATGTCGTAATAGTGCGAAGCGAAGGTTTTTCAAAAAACATACCAACAGATTTTCCACGAAGTGGAGCAGTGGGGGTTCCTGTTTTTAATTCTTCTTTTAAACGAATTGCCGTTTCAATCGTATCCACGATACGTTCTTCGGTCCAATCCGCAAGTCGCAACAGATGTCTGTTTTTGTTCATTATGACATTCCTTTTAGTATCTGTTATAAAAAACAAAAGGACGTCTGTGTGTAGCAGACGGCCATTTTTCAAAATTAGAACCCTAATATATATTATTTTTCTAAAAGAGCAAAGAGTTAAAGCACTTTTTTCGATAAAAGTAGGGAATTTTTAAACAAATGAGTTGGAATTTTTAATATTTGAGTTATGTTGCTCGCTGGTTTTGCTTTTTTAGAATCATTACAAGTATTTGGAGTTCGCCCCGGTTTAGACTCCACAGAAAAACTTTGTCTGGCTCTTGGGAATCCAGAAAAGTCTTTTTCAACAATTCACATTGTGGGGACAAACGGCAAAGGTTCTACTTCTCTTTATCTTTCAAAAATATTGCAAAATCACCAAAAAAAAGTAGCGCTTTATACAAGTCCTCATTTAATAAGCCTTTGTGAACGCCTTCGGATAAACGACGAACCCGTTTCAGAAGAAATATTGAACCAGGCTTTATTGAAAGTGAAAGAAGCTGCCTTAAAAGAAAATATTTCTCCGACTTATTTTGAAACATTAACAGTAGCTGCGTTTTTAATTTGTAAAGAACAAGGTATTGAAGTTTTAGTGGCTGAAGCTGGCCTTGGCGGGCGATTTGATGCAACCGCTGTGGCAAAAGGAATTTTAACTGTTCTTACTAGCATTGGACTTGAACATACCGCAATTCTTGGTGATACAGAAGAAAAAATTTTGTTAGAAAAATTGGGAATTATGCAACAAGAAACGCATTTAGTCCATTTTCCTTTAACAGAAAAATTGGCTTTGGCTTTAAAAAAATTCAAAGAAGAAAAAGGCATTAATATCGTTTCAGTTATTGAAACTCATTTACCTAAATTACAGAATTTGGGAAGGCATTATACAGAAAACGCAACTTTAGCCTTGAGTGCGGCCCGGTTCTTTTTAAAAAATGAATTTTCAAAATCTTTAGCAAAAGAAGCTTTAGAAAAAGCTTTTTGGCCGGGGCGCATGCAACTCCTTTACGATAAATCTGGGAAATTGCGTTATATCTTAGATGGTGCTCATAATTCGCATGCTGTAAAACGTTTGGTTCTGGCGATGCAAGAAAATTTTCCAAACGAAAAATTCGTTACGGTTCTAGGTGTTTTACAAGATAAAGACCATTCTGAAATGCTTCAGATGCTATCAAACGTCGTTTCGGAATTTTACCCATCGGGAACTCCTTATGAACGTTTTACACCGGTTGAAACATTAAAAATGGAAATAGAAAATCTCGGGTTAAAGGTTAAATCAGGAAATCTTATGAGCCCGGAATTTTTGGAAGACATTTCAAAGAATGTCAGCACTCCGATTCTGATTACGGGCTCGCTTTATTTAATTGGAGCAAGCATTGAAATTCTGAAAGCCGATTTTAACGAATTGGCATTTTTTCAAAATTTAAAGCCATTTGAAAATGAACGGCATTAAAAATGGGTGAATTATTTTAAATCCGGAGTCCAGACTGTGATTTGGTTTCGCCCGTTTTCTTTACTTCTGTAAAGAGCTTTATCGGCTAAAAGTAAACTCCCTTCTAGGCCTATGTTTTGGTCAAATAAAACAATACCGATAGAAACTGTAATACGAAGTTTGTTTCCATTATAATCAAAAGGATAAGCTTCTATAAAAGAACGGAAACGTTCTGCAACAATTTTTGCAGATTCTTCATTGGTTTCTGGGAGAACAATTAAAAATTCTTCGCCACCAAATCGAGCCGCATGGTCGTATTTTCTCAAAAGTTTTTGAGCAATGCTTGCAAATTCTTTTAAAACATAATCTCCTGCTAAATGCCCGAAAGTATCATTGATTTTTTTGAAATAGTCAATGTCTAAAAGCAAAAGCGAAAAATTACTATGGAAGCGTTTAGCGCGGCTAATTTCAAGAGCAATTTTTTCTTTAATGTCACGTCTGTTGGGTAAACCAGTAAGTTCATCTGTTTTGGAAATTTCTTGAAGGCGTTGGTTTGCACTTTCAAGTTCTTCAATTTTTTTCAGGATTTCTTTTTCTAGATATTCTCTGTGTTCATTTTGTGTTTTTTGTTGGCCTTGTATAAGTTGGAGTTGAGAATCAAGAATGTTAAACAATTCCCGTAATTCTTTGATTCTGGTTCTTTGGTTGATTTTACCTTGCCAGTTATTTTCTGCAATTTTCTGGATTTTCCGATTGACTTTTATAATTGGGCGTAAAAGGTGATAAAAAATAAAGAAAGCATTACTTACAAAACATATAAGAATAATCAAAATGATAATTAAGTTAGAAAGATAAAGGAATTTATTTAATTCATCTGCGGGGTCATTTTGGTGTAAAAAGAAAAGAGTGTAGTTTTTTTCTTTAATAAAATAAATATGGTTAGAATTGGTAGAGTCGTTTAAAAAACCTTTGTCTAAATGGCTTTGGCTAGCTTCTTCAATGTATTTTTGAAGAAGAAAACTAGAAGCAGATTTTGAAGCGTATAAAAGATTCTTGTTTTCGTCGGCTAAAGCGTATTGTGATTTTTTGTTTGTAGAAAATGCAGGGAAAAGTCGTGCAAGAGAAATTTTAGCGCAAAAATAACCGAAAAGTTTGTCGGTGTCATATACAGGGTAGCGTACAAACCTTCCTGTAAATTCAGGGGAATGAATCCATTTTGAAGAATCTAGACCATTCCAGATTTTATTTGCAATAGAATCATTTTCGCAAGTAAGGCATTTTCCATTCAAGTCGAAAAAATCCATAGATTCGCCAGAGAAATAATCGGCATATTTTAATGGCGCACTTTTTTGTAGAACAGTATAATCACCTTTTAAAGAAGAAAGAATTTTAGCAAGCAAAGCTACGTTTTTTTCACTTCGTTTTAAATTTTCGGAGAAAGAACGATTAAACTCATTAAAATGAACTTCTTCTGTGTGGTGAAATTTGTGAGCGTATTCTTCTGTAATTTTATTGCTGAAAAAAGACGAAAAAACAACGCTAAGAATGGCGATGAAAATAAACTGGAGAAATAGTATCTGAGTTAAGCTATTTCTTATTAAAAATTTTAATAGTTTAAGCATAGAATTTATATAGAAAGTCTTTATAATTTAAATTTTTTGCGAGAAAGTGTAAAAAAAAAGAAAAGAATGAGCCAGAATGAGTTATGTTGGCGTAATGATTTTACAAAAAAATGTGATTTATTTCGGAAAAGCAAAAAAAAAATTCTCACTTAGTCATTTTTATCTAAATTATAGGGGTCTTTTCAGAAAAGGACTTTTTTTCAAGGAGTAAATTATGAAAAAAGCGTTTATCGCTCTTTCCTGTGCCGCTGCTATCGCTTTCACTGGTTGCTATGGTAGCAATGCTTGCTTTAACAAACTTCATGACTGGAACGGAACCCTTGGTGACAAGTGGATCAATTCTATTGTTCACTTTGTTATGAATGTAATTCCTGTATATTACATTTGCTTGGGCTTGGTTGACGGTCTTGTTTTGAACACTGTTGAATTCTGGACAGGTTCAAACCCACTTGCTTCTGGCGATACCTACTATGAAAAGGACGCTCAAGGTAACCAAGTTGCTGCAGTGAAGAACGCAGATGGTTCCCTCTCTGTTGAATTGACAGACGCTCAGGGCAACAAGTCTAACCTCACTCTCCAACGTGATGAAAACATCGTTCGTGCTCTTGACAACCAAGGTAACGTTGTTGCTCAGTACGACGTAAGCGCAAAGTAATTTCAAACAATTGAAATAGCTTTTCTAAACCGCCCGTCAGGGCGGTTTATTTTTTTATTCAATTCCAGAAGGAGTTTCTCGTCCAGCTTATTACTTAACTACTTCTCACTATTCTTTAAATTCTTCAATATATTCTTGTTTTTTAAGTGGAACGGAATTTGGTTGTTATCAAACTAGTAACCAAATGTCTATCCGTTGTGTAAAGGATTAATAAACTAGTAACAAAATGAAAATAACGATATTTTTATTATTTGTTTTAGGTTTTTCTCAAGCGTTTTCTTTAACTTTAGAACAAGTTAAAACTGCGCTTAAGGAAAATCTGATTCCGCAAGATTCTATTGAAATGAATTTGCGTGTTTCTGTGAGGGCTGCAAGCATATACCAGCAATCAGAGGTTTATATTGTTAGAAAAGGGGCAGATAAAAGTTATATTGAAATAAAAAACGATTTTTTAAAGCAACGTAGTATTGTAAATGGCAAAAAAATGAAAATCGTGAATTTAAAAACGAATAAAACACAAATTGTTGATTATAATGGGGAATTTTTACAATCAGATTCTTATGCAAATTTTAATCCATTAGATTCTGGTACATGGAATGAGCCAAAGTTTTATTCAGGAAATTTGTATGCAATAGAAGGTCTTTTTACGACCATTTATTATAATCAAAAATTAAAACGTATTGAAAAAGTTGAATCTATAAAAGATGCTGCTAATACATTGACAACGTTTTCGTATGATGCAAATAATAAAATCAAAAAAATGGAAGTGTCAGTAATAGTAAATGGTCAAGAAAGTGTTGTTACAACAGAATTTCTTCGAATGCAAAAATCAGACAAAGTTCCTGATAAGTTATTTGAGTTTTAACGATTTAGAATATTTATCTTTTAGATGAAAGCTTTTTTAAAGGCATTTTTTATAATAGATATTGCCAAGAGTTAAAGGGTTTCATATATTTGTGGCATGAAAAACGTAACACGCATTAACCTTTGGTGGTGGCAGGCTCTATAAAAGGAGTCTTGTTTTTGTTGGGTTTTCATAAAACAGGCTCCTTGGACGGAGCTTTTTTTATGTTTCTCACGGCCAAGGAGTAAAAGGTTACACAATAAAAAGGATATAAAAATGAAACATTCGCTGAAAATTGACGGCCCTTGCAAGATTTATCTTCAAGAAAATGAAATGCCAGAGGCTTGGTACAATGTCCGGGCGGATATGAAAAAGAAACCAGCTCCGCTTTTGAATCCCAAAACGATGAAGCCTATTTCTGCAGAAGAATTGAGTTCGGTTTTTTGTGATGAATTGATTCGACAGGAATTAGATGAAAATACCGCTTATTTTCCAATTCCAGAAGACATTCGCACTTTTTATAAAATGTACAGACCGTCTCCACTTGTTCGTGCTTACTTTTTAGAACAAGCATTAGAAACACCTGCACATATTTACTATAAGTTTGAAGGTAATAACACCTCAGGGAGTCACAAACTCAATTCAGCTATTGCTCAGGCTTATTATGCTAAACAACAAGGCTTAAAAGGTGTTACAACAGAAACTGGTGCTGGTCAATGGGGAACAGCCCTTTCAATGGCTTGTGCTTTCTTTGATTTGGATTGCCAGGTTTACATGGTTAAATGTTCCTATGAACAAAAGCCATTCCGTCGCGAAGTGATGCGTACTTATGGTGCTTCTGTAACACCGTCGCCATCTGACACAACAGAAGTGGGTAGAAAAATTCTTGCAGAATTCCCAGGGACAACAGGGAGCTTAGGCTGTGCCATTTCAGAAGCGGTTGAATCGGCATTAAAGCAAGATGGCTACCGTTATGTTTTGGGCTCTGTTTTAAATCAGGTTCTTTTGCACCAGACTGTTATAGGGCTTGAAACGCAAACGGCCTTAAAGAAAATCGGTGTTAAAGCAGATATAATCATTGGTTGTGCTGGCGGAGGTTCAAATCTTGGCGGTTTGATTTCTCCATTTGTCGGCGAACAACTTCGTGGCGAAGCGAATTATCGTTTTATTGCTGTTGAACCGGCTTCTTGCCCGAGTTTAACAAGAGGTCGTTATGTTTACGACTTCTGCGATACAGGTAAAGTCTGCCCTCTTTCAAAAATGTACACATTGGGCTCAGGTTTTATGCCTGCATCTAGCCATTCTGGCGGTCTCCGTTATCACGGTATGAGTTCTGTGCTTTCTGAACTTTACGATCAAAAAGTAATGGAAGCCGTTTCTGTAGAACAGACAAGCGTTTTTGAAGCAGCGCGCCTCTTTGCAAGAACAGAAGGTATTTTGCCTGCTCCGGAAAGTAGCCATGCCATTCGTGTTGCGATTGATGAGGCTATGAAATGCAAAGAAAATGGCGAATCTAAAAATATCGTTTTTGGATTAACTGGAACTGGCTATTTTGATATGGTGGCTTACGAAAAGTTTAATTCCGGCGTTATGGGGGACTACATCCCGACAGACGAAGAATTAGAAAAAGCTTTTGCCGGGCTTCCTAAAATAGATTTGTAATTCATTGCTTTTCAATTTGTAGCAAGGTAAGTTAAAAACTTATCTTGCTATATTTTTTTTATGCAGAATATCCCATTTAGTATTTTGATTCCTGTAATTATTGTTTTTGGATTTTGTGCCGCCGCATTTTTTAATCGTTTGATTCGGCGCATGCCCTTTGACATTTCTTTACGTATAAAAGAAACCTGCTCTCATTGTAAAAAGCCTGTTCCCGTTTTGTTTCAGATTCCGTTTTTGGGAATTTTATTTGCCCGTTTCCGTTGTAGTTGTTGTCATTCCAAAATGAGTAAAGGTTCTTTATTAGTTGATTTTTCAACACTTTTAACAACATTTTTAGCTTTTGTATTGTGGCGTGTATTTTATTCAAATGGTATGCCTCTTTCTTTAGAAACTTTATTCCCGTTTTTAGCTTTATTGTGGCTAATGATTTCATTGGTTCCTGTTTTTGTCATTGATTTTCGCTACCATCTTTTACCGGATACGATTTCTATCGGTGGAATTGTTTTTGGAATAATGATTTCATTTATTCCTGGTGGGATAACGCCCTTGCAAAGTATTTTAGGGGCTTTAATTGCTGGTGGCGGCTTATATTTGTTTGCAAAACTTATTGCCAAAATTCTTGGAAAACAAGCAATGGGTTTGGGAGATGTGAAATTGCTCGCTGGTTATGGTGCTTTAATGGGGGCTCCTCTTGCTTTTGAAACATTGATTCTTGCTTCTTTTATTGGCATTTGCATTGTGTTCCCAGCAAGGCTTGTTTACGCAAAAGCGTTTGGCACAGAATCAGAAACGACTGCAGGAGAATTCCCCTTTGGGCCGTTTCTTGCTTTAGCCGCACCAATTGTATTTATTTACGGCAATTGGATTCTTGGACTTTATTTAGCGATGTTTGAAGTTTAAATCAGAATTTCAAATTTGAAAAACGTTCAAAATCTTCGGGGGTTGTGAGTTTATCGTTTAAGGAATTGCCTTTAACAATAAAAATTTGTTCTCCGAAATATTCTAAAATAGAAGCTTCGTCTGTTGGCAAAAAATCTAATGGAGCTTTGTCAATTTTTTGATAAAGATTTTTGAGTAATTCAACAGAAGCACATTGTGGAGTCTGGGCAAGCCAAATGGAATTTCTATCAAGTGTTTTTTCAATTTTGCCATTTGTAACCACTTTGACAGTGTCTGCACATTCTTTAGCGACAATACAAGAACCTTTAGAAACAAGTGTTTCAAAAATTTGCGTTAAAAGTTCTTTAGAAATAAATGGCCTTGCGACATCGTGAACTAAAACGTATTTAGCACCAGAGCTAAGAGCTTCTACACCATGGCGAACGGATTGCCAGCGTTCTTTACCGCCAACGACAATTTTTAATTTGTTTTTCCATTCAGTAGAAATGCCGGCGTTTAAAATTTCATTTTCAAAATGTTCTTTCCAATCTTGTGGTACGGCAAGCACCACTTCAGAAATTTCTTTTAATGAAAGAAATGTGTCAAGAGAATGTCTGTAAACGGGTTTACCTTTTAAAGGCAAAAGTTGTTTTGGGACTTGTCCGCCCATACGTAAGCCAAGCCCACCAGCAGGCAAAACTACAGCAAAAAGATTGTCATTAAAAGCCATTAGAATCCTAAAAAATATTTAATCGTCAGAAAGATAATTTAATAATGCTTGCTTTTGTTTTAAAGCATCTGAAAAACCTAAAGTATGCAACGCTTTGAGTTTTTCTTTATCGCGTTCAAGGCGCCCGACATGTAATTCTTCGCTTGGGCGGATAACAAAAATTTTGCCTTCTTTTTCTTTTGTGATTATGTCTTCAATAGTCTGGTTGTAATTATCAGCACGCTCTAACATGGTTTTTATAAATAAAGGGTATTTACCATATTTCCATTGCAGAAGTTTTTTGAATTTGAAAGGCTTTTTGCGGTAATGAATATCACGAGTTAAAATGATAACTGTTTTTTTATAGCCGTCTTGCAACGCTTTTTTAAACGGAATGGAATCGCTAACACCGCCGTCTAAGTAAGGTTTGTTATCAATAAAAACGTTTTTTGAAAGAAACGGTAACGATGAAGACGCCACGACTTTTGGCATGTCAACGTATAAATCTTTTATCAGAAAATATTCTGGTTTTCCGGTTTCTAAAGATGTAGCTACAGCAAAAAACTTAGTCGGATTTTTTGAAAAAGTTTCATAATCGTAAGGGTCCATTTTTTTGGGAATGGTATCATAGATAAACTGGCTTTCAAAAAAATCGCCTGTTTTTAAAAGGCTACGTATGCCTACATAGCGTGCATCGGTAAGGTATTCTGTAGAAACTCGAATAGCCCGCCCTTTTTGTTCTGATAAAAAAGAACAAGCGTGCCCTGCACCAGCAGAAACGCCATAACAACTACCAAACTGGATTTTATTTTCAAGTAAAAAATCCAAAACGCCGGTGACATAAGCCCCGCGCATACCACCGCCTTCAATTATTAAAGCTGTATCGTTATTCATCATTTCAAGATTATAGAAATTTTTTTAATCAGGAAAAAGGTTATCGGCTTTAAGAAACCCAAAGAAAATAATTCTGACAATTTCTATTTACTATCTTTGTTCTGTTATGTCTGATTTAGCTTCTCTTGTCCCGATACTTTTAGGTGGTTTTAAAACAACGCTTGCTATTTTCGGTTTGACGCTTTTATTTTCTATTCCACTTGGTTTGCTAGTGGCTGTTTTGAAAATGAGTCGTTTCCGCATTGTGCGTTACCCTGTTTCGTTTTACATTTCGGTTATGCGTGGGACTCCGCTGCTTTTGCAGATAGTGGCTATTTATTTTGGTTCTTATTATTTGGGTGAATATTCTGGTTTAGATATTTCTTTTGATAGATTCCCGGCAGTTATTGCTGCGTTTTCTGTAAACTATGCGGCGTATTTTGCAGAAATTTTCCGTGGAGGTATTCAATCTATTTCTAAAGGGCAGTATGAAGCGGCTTATATGCTTGGTCTTACAAAGCCACAAACCTTTTTTAGAATTATTTTGCCTCAAGTTGTAAAACGTGTTTTGCCTGCAAGTGCAAATGAAGTCATTACACTTGTAAAAGATACATCACTTGCTCAAGTTATTGCCGTAACAGAATTATTCGCTTTGGCAAAAAAACAACAAGCTGCTTATGCAAGTATTTATCCGTTGTTTGTTGCTGGTGTATTTTATTATGTAGCGAATCTTTTATTGAGCTTGCTGTTTGCTTATGCCGAACGCAAGTTGAATTATTACAAATAATGGAGTAGGTAAAATGGATATGCAATCAGAAAAACAGCCTATTCTGAAAGTGGCTCATGTGAAAAAAAGTTTTGGACGTAACCAAGTCCTTAAAGATATTTCGTTTGATTTAAATGCAGGTGAAGTTCTGTCTATCATTGGCCCGAGTGGTTCTGGTAAAAGTACGCTTCTTCGTTGCATTACACAGTTAGAAACTTTAGATAGTGGTTTTGTAAGTGTTAATGGCAAAGACATGATACTTGCTGGGCAGACAAAAAACGGAATGGCTAAATACGCGCAGGCAAGTGTCCTCAGAGAAATAAGACTTTCAACAGGTCTTGTTTTCCAGAACTTTAATTTGTTTCCTCATTTGACGGTTTTGCAAAATATAACCATAGCACCAATTCGTGTACTTGGCATGGATAGGCCTGCTGCAAGGAATCTTGGTTTAGAATTACTTTCTCAAATGGGTTTAGAAAATAAAGCTAGAGCATACCCTTGCGAACTTTCTGGTGGACAACAACAACGCGTAAGTATTGCAAGAGCTTTAGCCTTACAACCCAAAGTTCTTTTCTTTGATGAGCCTACAAGTGCTCTTGACCCAGAATTGACCGGAGAAATTTTAAAAGTAATCAAAAGCCTTGCCGAAAAGAAAATGACAATGGTAATTGTTACTCATGAAATGGCTTTTGCCCGTGATGTAGCCGATAAAGTTTTATTTATGGATCAAGGCGTTGTGGTGGAACAAGGAACTCCTGAATTTGTTTTTGGACAATCTGAAAACGAAAGACTCCAGACGTTCCTTGCTCGTTTTTCTGGCTAATATTTGCTTATGCGTTTTTTGTTTTTTGCATTGTTTCTTGTTTGTACTGCATTTGCAGATTCTACCTATTTCCCTTTTGCAAAAAATGCTTTTTTAACTTCTTCGTTTGGCGAAAATCGTGGAACGCGTTACCACGCTGGCATTGATTATTCTACAGAAATGCAAGAAGGTTGGCCGATTTTTGCTCCAGAAAATGGCGTTGTAGAAGAATTACGTATTTCGCCTTATGGCTATGGCAAAGTTCTTTTCTTTAAAGGAGAAAGTGGAAAAACTTGGGTGTTTGCGCACCAAAGTGGATTCTCTGAAACCTTAGATTCTCTGGTGTTAGAAAAGCAAAAAACTTTAAAGCAAAATGACGTTAAAATTTATCCCAAAGTTTCTTTCCGCAAAGGAGATACTTTATCTTTTGCAGGGAGTTCTGGAATAGGAAACCCGCATTTACATTTAGAAATTCGTGAAGGTTCTAAAGTTTTTTCACCTTGTCAAAATGCTGTAGCTTGTAGCGATACAATCGCTCCGTTTGTTTTTGCGTCTGCTGTTTGGAATCATTTAGAATTTAAAACGACTTCACAAGAAGCTTTGCAAAATCATTGTATAGAAAAACCATCATCAAAAGGGAATTTGTTTTTAGCATTTAAAATAGCCGATTATTCTAGAGAACCATTAGAAAACCCAATGTCTATAAGGCGGCTTTCCTTGTTTTCTGAAAAAGGAAAACTTTATGAAAAAATCCAAGACACGCTTTCTTACAAAGAAATGATAAAAATCAGAAATGAATTGTTATTTGCCGAAGAAGCGGATACTGCTGGTGATTGGCACTATATAAATGCTAGTGTACCAAAGAATACAGATTCTCTTTTTTTAGAAGTAGAAGATTTTAATTCAAATACGACAACACTTCGATTAACGTTGCAAGAAACTTGCTCTGATAATCAGCCAATAAAAAAACAACTTTACCAGGATTCTCTCTTGTATTCTTTTTTATCCAGAACCTTTGTTTCATTTAAAAATTGCCAGACAGCCATTCCATTATTTTCAAAAACTGGCAAGAAAATAAAAAATGATTTATGTGAACTTTATAAAGGAAAAGAAATTTTAGCGGCAACTATTTTAGAACAGTTCCCGAAAGCTTATCTTATCAAGTTTCCAAAAGATTCCATATTTATACAGCCATTGCAAGCGAATAAAAAAAACAAATGGAATTTTTCTGAAAATGAAATTGAATTTGAACTTTCTTTACCCAAATTAGAAAGTGTTTCATGGAAACAAGCGTTAGCTTATAAAAAGACAAAAACAGATTCTTTATCGTATTTAGAATTTCACCCGAAAGGCTTACATTTTTTAGGTGATTTAAAATTTTGTGTAGCGGAATCGTATGCTAAAAATCCTTTGTATTATCTTGGAGAAACAACTAGAAAATGGTTTTATTTTAGCAAACAAAATAAAACGAAAAAAGGACTTTGTATTTCTATTAATGAAATGCGTGATGTTGCATCAATAATAGACACAATGGCGCCTGCATTTGGAAATCCGTATTGGGCTTCTGCTTCTGTAATGGGAAAATCAGAACCAGTTCTTCGTGTTCCTGTAATTGAAAAATTTGCAGGGATAAAAAATGGAAATGCAATAAAAGTTTTGTTAAAAGATTCTACGCAATGGATTCCTGTAGAATACGATTCTGAACCGAAAGAAATAGTTTTGGAAAAACGTTTTTTGCAAGATTCATTAAAAACTGTTGAAATTGAAATAGAAGATGAACTTCAAAATAAAGCGAAATACGAAATTCAAATTCCTAAAAGGATTGATTTTTAAAACAAATCTCTGTAAAAAGAAAAAGAGAAATCTTTGTTTATTTCTTCAATAAATTTGAAAATTTTATTTTCTAAAAATGGAAAGTCTGAAGGGTGGAGGGCTAGCCGCGGGATACCAAAAGAAAATTGGTTTAAAATTTTTCCAGCTAAAAATAAAAGTGGAAATGAAAATTTAGGCATGCCAGCAAAGCTAATAACAGGAGAAAATATTTTTTTGCAATTATTTTTTCTCAAAAAGAAACGTTCTTCAAAAATTAAATCATTTGCAAGAACTTGTTTTGTAAGAAAACGATTCCCATGCCAGGTTGGAGCCACAAAGCCTATAGGTTGTTTTACATTAAATGAATCCCAACAATTAAAAGCATTTTGTAAAAGTAGTGCAGAGTCTTTCTCTTGAAGACCCGCAAATTCCGCTTCATTATTAGTAAGCGATAAAGCGATTTTTCCGTATAAATTCCGGGTTAAATTCTTGTCTGCTTGGTGATTAAAACCATGAACTAAAAGTTCAAAGCCGTCATTTTGAAGATTTTGTAAAATGCCAGAAAATTCAGAAACTTGTTCTTTCGAAAAATTTTTTGTACTTGGAATAACGAGAACCGGGAACGGTTTTCCTATAATACTTTTAAGTTTATTAAGAATAGGTAAAACTTTAGAAGTATTGTCAATACTCAAATCATGAAAACAGAGCAAATATTTCCGTTTTTCTTTTTCCATTGCCATAAAATAGTTTTTTATAGTTAATCGGAAAGCATAAAAAGCTAAAACTTTGACGCAGAAATCAAAAATTCTATATTTCAAGCTATGTTAGAATCAATTATTTTAGGCCTTTTGCAAGGGCTTGCAGAATTTCTTCCGGTTTCTAGTTCCGGCCATTTAGTTTTAGGAAAAGCCATTTTAAAAATGCAAGAAGCAGGAATGTTTTTTGATATTATGCTTCATGCAGGAACACTTCTTTCCATATTCGTTATATTCCGCAAAAAAATTTGTGATATGCTTTTGGGAATTTTTCGTCGGGAGAAAGAACAGTTAAATTATGCTTTGTTTATTATCATTGCTTCTGTTCCAACAGCGGTAGTGGGCATAGGCTTTAAAGACCAATTAGAAAGTTTGTTCCAAAATCCGCGAGCAGTTTGTGTTGCTTTACTAGTGACAGGGACTTTACTTTTTTGTACTAAATTTGCCCCAACAGGCCCTAAATACCCAGAAGCGGTAGCAAAACCAATGAACTGGTGGCGCGCATTGATTACAGGGACTATTCAAGGTATTGCTTGTATCCCGGGTATTAGCCGCAGTGGTTCAACAACCAGTTTTATGCTTTATATGGGGATTTCAAGGAAGTATGCTGGAGAATTTACTTTTTTAATGAGTATTCCTGCCGTTGGTGGCGCCGCTTTATTGGATTTCCTGGATTGGTTTAAGTGCCAGGGCCCAGATAAAATGACAGAAGCTTGTCAGAATGCAGGCGTTTTAGATGTGGCTTTGCTTGTTGGTATGCTTGTTTCGTTTGTTTCAGGGATTTTTGCGTTAAAATGGTTAATGGCTTTTGTCCAAAAAGGAAAACTGCATTATTTCTCATGGTATGTCTGGGCAGTCGGGATAATAGGTTTAATTCTTTTACGCTGAAATAAAAATCATTCAACTGAATACCGCCATTTGATGCGGTATTTTTTTTGGGGGGGCGTTTACGCTCTATTCGCGTTATCTCGTGCCGCCGCATTTTTTCTTAAAACAAGTTGTTCTTGTGGCTGAACTTGTGAGCAATATAATCCGCTTACAATTTTTTGTAGCGAAAACCTGTACTGCATACAAACAAGGCTGGCGGCACTCGTCCGTTCAGCCTAGGGGATGCCCCTAGTCCTAACCCATTTGGGCGAATGCCGCTAACGCAAAATTTTTAATAGAAATGTTTAATAGTCTATTTTAGGGGTATTTTTTTAATGAAACTCAAAGTTTTTATCTATATCCCTTGACAAAAACTATAAGAAAAAGTAATTTTGCTTCAACATTTGGCTCTGTAGCTCAGTTGGTAGAGCAGCGGTCTGAAAATCCGCGTGTCACTGGTTCAATTCCTGTCGGAGCCACTTTCAAAAAAACCTCTCATTTGAGAGGTTTTTTTGTTTGACAGATTTAAAATAGATTATTATCTTATAGGCACCTTTGGAAGAATAGGCTAATTGGTAAGTCAGCGGTCTTGAAAACCGCCGCCGTAAGGCTTGGGGGTTCGAGTCCCTCTTCTTCCGGTAAAAAGCTCCCTTATAGGGAGCTTTTTTTTTGTGAAAAAATGTGAAAAATTGCAAATTTATACAATTGTATACAAAAAAAGTTTTTTTCCTAATGCCGGCTTAACTTTTAGTCATTATTTTCTATAAAACCCTCTGAATAAACCCTACAAGTGTGAGTCGTGGCAGATGAATTTACATAATCAATCATGACCAAGCGATAAGGTTTATTTAAAACAACATTTTTTGGTAGGTCGTTATGAAAAAACTAGTTCTTCCGCTGTTACTTTCAGCAACTGCACTTTTTGCAGCAATTACTCCTACAAGAGTAGGGCCTGTAAGTCAGTATGGTCAACTTGTAGCTGGGAAAAATTCCAGTGGAAAAGGGCAAATTTATGGTTCTTGTGACGGAGTTGTTACAGGTAAAGAAGTTCAGGTACGAGGGATGAGCCTCTATTGGAGCTTGCTTTCTAAAGCAACCGATTTCTGGTCAGAAGCTGCGATTTCTACAATGATTAAGGATATGAAAATCCAGATTATTCGCGCAGCCATGGCTACAGGGAACGAAGACTGGGGAGAATATAAAGGTTATGGCTCTGACCCTAGTACGCAAAAACAGTTTATGAAAACGGTTGTTGAAGCGGCCATTAAACATGATATTTACGTTATCATTGACTGGCACTCTCATGATGCCCATAACCAAGTATCAAGTGCTAAATCTTTCTTCCAAGAAATGGCTAGAGATTATGGTCAATACGATAACGTAATATTTGAAATTTATAACGAACCATTACAAATTGATTGGAGTGTTGTAAAAAATTATGCCAATCAAATTGTTCCGGTAATTAGAGAATATTCAGATAATTTGATTCTTGTTGGTGATCCTTCTTGGGACCAACGTCCAGATATGGCCATAGGTAATGAAGTCAGTGGCCAAAACATAGCTTATACTTTCCATTACTATGCTGGTTCTCATTCTACAAGTGGTGAAGGGGCTAATGCTTTAAAAGCCATGAATGCAGGTCTTTCTGTATTTGTTTCTGAATGGGGAACAGGTAACGCTGATGGCGGTGGAAATGTTTCTGGTGCTAACTCTGGTTGGCAAAATTGGATGAATACTCATAAACTTTCCTGGGCAAACTGGTCTGCTTCAAAAATTGATGAAGGAACAGCTGCTTTTTCTGGCGGAAGTTCTCCAAATAGCTTACAATACACAGAATCTGGTTCTGCAGTAAAAGGTTATTTGTCTTCAAACCCAACAACATATACCGCCTGTAAAACCGGTAGCGGAAGTGGTTCTGGCAACAATAATACAGGCGATAACAATAACACTGGAAACAACAATTCTGGAAATTCAGGTTCTGGCAATTCTGGCTCTGGGAACTACAGCCAAGGTGAATTGTTAGATGATTTTGAAGATAATGATTTGATTTCTGCTTGGGGCGGTGAATGGTTTACTTTCACAGATGCTAATAACAGCGGGGCTTCTACAGCAAGCGTAAATCTCTCTGAAGGCAACAATTCTTCTAAAGGCGTTCACCTTTCTTATTCTTTAAATAAGGGTGGGTATGCCTATAGCCCATTTGCAGGTGTCGGCGTTTATATGAATACAAGTGCAGGAACAACAGACTTGTCTAATTGCCAGTCCATCTCTTATGACTATAAAGGTTCTGCACACCGTTTCCGCATAGAAAGTCCTGTAAATGCTGATTATGCATTCTTTGGTTCTGATCAATCTCAATCTAATTCATGGAAATCTGTAACGCTTTCCTGGAATGAATTACAACAACCAAGTGGTTGGGGTGAAGCTAAAAATATTTCTGAAGCCCGTTCTTCTGTAAGTGCATTCTCCTGGCAATATGAAGGCGAAACAGGAACTTCTTCTGAACTCTATATTGACAATGTCAAATGTAATGGTTTGCCTACAGCAATTCGTAAACCTCTTTCTAATTCTTTCTACACAACAATAGTCCAAAATGGCGTAGAATTTTCACTACCCAAATCAGGCGTTACAAAAGTAGAAGTTTTTGATATGTTGGGAAACCGTCAATTTGAACACAATAATTTCTTGAATGCTGGCGTTCATTTTATTAATATGGAACAAATGAGTTCGGGAACTTTCATTGTGCGCATTCGTCAAGGTTCTGCTTATACTCAATTACGAGTCAACAAATATTAATTTTTTATAGCTACAAAAGAGGCTTCTCGAGTTTGAGAAGCCTCTTTTATTTGGTTTTGTATGCAAAGAAGGAGATTGCCGCGCCGTGTATTCTACACGGCGCGCAATGACAAGGTTCTCAGGCAAGAACCGCGGCAAATTCAGGGTTGTCATGGCGAGAGGCTTTGAGCCTCGCGACCATCTTGGCTTTTGTCATTACGAGCGTAGCGAAGTAATCTAAAAGCAAGTTGTCATCACAAGTGTGTTAGGGATGGAAGCCCGTTAGGGTTCGGACTCGCGGGATTTTTTTGTCTCAGTTTTTGGAACGCGAGGCTGAACGGACGAGTGCCGGCACTTTTACTAGCAAAGAAAAGTCGCTGGCTATTTATTGTTCCTTTGCAATAAGGTTTGCAGATTAGCAAAGTTCTTGTCGTTACGAGCGCGGTGGACATAATTTAAAGTCAAGAAAAGTGTAAGATAAATTGTGCCGGCACGAGATAACGCAAGAGCCCGACCCGCGCATGATTTTTTGTCATATATTTTAGGCGCGGGGAACACTCAAAAAATATTTTTATTTATAGGGAATGAATTTTATCGGATTAAAAATTTAAATTGTTCGTATGTTTAGAATTCTTTTTATTTGTCATGGAAATATTTGCAGAAGCCCTATGGCGGAATTTGTTTTTAAAGATATGGTTTTGAAAGCAGGTGTTGCTGATAGGTTTGAAATAGCATCAAGAGCAACGAGTCGTGAAGAAATCGGTAATGATGTTTATCCGCCGGCTAAAAGACTTCTTTTTCTAAAAGGAATTGCTTGCGCTGGGCATCGAGCAACGCAAATTACAAGAGAAGATGCTGAATATTACGATTTTTTGATTTTGATGGATGGGAATAATTCAAGGAATTTTCATAGGTTGTTTGGTGATGCGTTTGACGATAAACTTTCTTTGTTACTTTCATGGGCAGGGGAGAATCGTTCTATTGCTGACCCGTGGTATTCTGGAAATTTTGAAGAAACGTGGAACGATGTGAATTTGGGTTGTAAAGCGCTTCTTGAAAAATTGATACCGATAAAGCAATAAAAAATTTATTTTCTAAAGAAGTTTTTAGTAGCGGATAATTGAAAGATGAATTCCGCAAGGTTTTTTATATGAAACAAAAAATTTTATTTATTTGTTGTGGGGTTGTTTTACTTTCTTATGGTTTGTTGTTTGCTGAAAAACCAAGGCATAGAAATTATCGTGGAGCATCACAGGTTCTTGCGCAGGTTTATACTGGGGATTTAGCAAAAGATTTGTATTGTGGGTGTCCTTATTCTGGAAAGCAGAATATTGATACAGTCCCATGTGGGTTTCGTCCTAGAGAGAATCCGCGCAGAAAAAGCTATAAACGAGCGAGGCGTATTGAATGGGAACATATTGTAACGGCGCATAATATGGGGCATTTTAGGCCGTGTTGGCGAGATGGTGGCAGAAAAAATTGTTCATATAATGACCCGACTTTTGAAATGATGGAAGGTGATTTGCATAACCTTTACCCTGCGATTGGAGAAATAAACGGTGACAGAAGTAACTTTATGTATTCGCAATGGACGAATTCTCCAGAGCCGATGTATGGGAGCTGTGAAACTGTTGTTGATTTTAAATTGAAAAAGGTTCAACCCCGAAAAGAGATTCAAGGTTTAATTGCTCGGGTACATTTTTATATGGAAAATCAGTATGCAATAAAACTTTCAAACCAAGATCGCAAACTTTTTGAAGCTTGGGATAAAATGTATCCTGTGACAAAAGAAGAATGTGAACGTGATCGTCGTATTGAAAAGAAACAAGGAAACCGCAATCCTTTTGTAGAAAAAGCTTGTAAAGAACTTGGCCTTTAAATTACTTTTCAATTTCTAGTAAAGAGAAAGATTCGTAGTGATCAGCGGTATAATAAATAACGCAGTTTTCGGCATAAACAAGTCGCTTAGTACCACGATTTTCTGCAAAGTATTCAACGTCGGCTTCTTTGTAAGAAGCTTCTGGTAATAATCCTTCTCTATTTGAAAAAGTATCGCCACCAACCATTATAGACAAGAGTTTCCAAGGGTTAAAATTCCATTTTGAAAAAGTATTGCCTGTGGTTTCTTCGTAGAGGGTTTGTGCTATAGCTTTGTTTACATAGTTTTTGGGTAATTTTCCAAAACGGCATAGATAAGCGGCAACTGAATCTTTTGTTGTGTAAAATTCATTTTCTTTTACAGCTTCATAAATGCTTAAAGAATTTGATGAATTTTCAACAGAAGAACTTGAAACAGGTTCTTCAACTTCTGAACTAGAAGATTCTAGAGATTCTTCAGAAGAACTACTTGAAATAATCGTTTCACTTGAATAACTTGAATCGTTTTTTGTACTGCTGGAACTTTCTAAAAATTCTTGAGAAGGTTCTGTTGTTGCCGTGCAGGCGATTAAAGAAAGAATTGTTAGAAGGTAGAAAAAACGTTTCATATTTTTGAATATAGTATTTTTTAAGTGATGCTGTGTGGTGATTTTAAGAAATAAAAAATATGGCAAAAAACTATAGAACTTGTTATTACACCCTTGCAGCAAGTGTACAAATACTTTGTCATCGCGAACGTAGTGTGGCGATCTGTTGGCAAGGAGATTGCCACGCCGTGTATTCTACACGTCTCGCAAGTGACAAGAACTGCGAGCAAGAACCGCGAGCAAGTGCAAAAAGATTGTCATGGCGAGAGGCTTTAAGCCTCGTGGCCATCTTGTTTTTTTTTGTCATTACGAGTGTAGCGAAGTAATCTAAAAACAAGTGGCAAGAACTGCGACAAGTGTAAAAATGTAAGAATAGCTTTGTCGACGATTGTGAGCGTAGGCGAACAATCACCTTTCCCTTAAAAAAAGAAAGAGCTGCATGGGAGCAGCCCTTTGTAAAAGCAATCGAACAAACGATTAACGAGAGTAGTATTCGATAACGAGTTGTTCTTCGAGCTTGACCGGAACTTGATCGCGCAATGGCATGGCGACAAGGGAACCTTCCATTTTGTTTTTGTCAACGGAAAGGTATTCCGGAGCGTCCGGAGCGTTTTCAATTGCATCCTTGATTTGAGGATGGTTTTTAGAACGTTCACGAACAGAAATAACGTCACCGGCTTTGATCATGCGGCTTGGAGCAAAGCTACGAACGCCGTTAACGGCAAAGTGTCCGTGTGCTACATACTGACGAGCTGCAAAGATTGTGCGGGCAAAACCCATACGGTAAACGAGTGCGTCAAGTCTTGTTTCCAAAAGAACCATCAAGTTGTCACCAGCAGATCCGCTACGACGGTTGGCTTCATGGAAAGCCTTTTCCAGTTGAGCTTCGGAAATGTTATAGGTGAAACGGAGACGTTGCTTTTCTACAAGTTGTTGCTTGTAAACGGAAGCAGACTTTTTGCGGTTTTGACCGTGTTGTCCAGGAGGAAAATTACGACGGTCTAAAGCCTTTTGAGTTTTTTGTGTTGTAGCAAGTCCAAGGGAACGAGCTACTTTTGCTTTTGGTCCACGGAAGGCCATATTGTTAACCTCGAAAGGAAGCTCTTTAGTGAAACTTGCAAAAAGGCAGAGCTTGGCTCAATCTGCAAGAAGTGACTCAAATATAGTAAAAAAGAAATTTCTTCCAATCTTTTTATAAAAAATGCGGTTTCAAATGAGCTGAAACCGCGTAAAATAATCTGATTTTTTTATTAAACGGCGATGACTTTAAAGAAATCAAGTAAAAGAACTAGCATCGGAGCTGCTAAATAGAATGAATCGCAACGGTCTAAAACGCCACCATGGCCAACAAAAAGATTGCCGGAATCTTTAATCCCACTCCAGCGTTTTAATGCTGACATTAAAAGATCGCCAGCCTGGCCTGCGATGGCGAATAAAAGCCCAAGCAAAAGTCCTTTTGTTATGTCAAATTCAACGCCAAAACCAGCAAGTGCTTTTGGGGCTAAAAACATTACCCAAAGCATAGTAAAAATCGTTCCTGCAAAAGCGCCTTCCCAAGTTTTTTTAGGGCTGATTGTTGGAGCAAAAAGGTGCCTGCCAAATGGCCCTTTGCCGGCGACAAATTTACCAAAGAAGTAGGCAACAGTATCACAACCCCACATAGAAGTGACTAGCAACAAGAAAGCATAGCATTGTTCAAAACCTTGACCGCTTTTCATGAGTGTGACGTTCATACCACCCCAAAGACCAAGGTAAAGAGGGGCACCTAATTGCATTACAAGCCAAGGGAATAAAGATTCTATTTCAACTTTTGCATAAGCAATGGCAATGTAAATAGCAAGTATTGAAAGCATGGTCATGCCAAGAACAAAAGGAACTGCTGGCAAATCAAAGAAAAGCCCGTCTTTTAAAGCCCAAGCAAGAGTTAAAGCAAGTGAAGCCGCAAAAGCTAGAAAACGAACGTCAGGACCACCATATTTTTTACGGACCATTTTGGCCCATTCAAGAGCACCGACAGCGCCTAAAAAACACATAAGGCCAATGCGTGTGTAATCACAAAACCACAACAAAAAAAAGACCACTGGAATGGCTATTACAGCGGTTATAACGCGTTGCGCTAAGTTATTCATTTAACACCTTCCCAAAACGGCGTTCCCGAGTTTTATAAAACTCAATCGCCTTCATAAATTCTTCTTTTGTAAAATCAGGCCAAAGCGTATCGGTTACATAAAATTCACTATACGCCGCTTGCCATAATAAATAGTTTGAAAGTCTGAATTCGCCACCAGTACGGATAACCAAATCAGGGTCCGGTGCTCCTTTTAAATACAGGTTTTTAGCAAATAAATTTTCGTCAATTTCTTCAACTTTTAAAGTGCCGATAGCAACCTGCGCTGCGAGAGCTCTTGCTGCTTCTACAATTTCTTGACGGCCACCATAAGAAATAGCGAGGTTTAATTGCATACCTGTATTATTTGCTGTTTTATCAATAGCCATCTGCAAATTTTCGCGTGGCTTTTCTGGCAAGCGATCCATGTTTCCAATGACAACCAACTTAACATTCTTTTCCATCAAATCTGGGATTTCTTTATAAACCATTTCAATCAAAAGGTTCATCAAGTAATCGACTTCTTTGGTTGGGCGGCCCCAATTTTCTGAACTGAATACATAAAGAGTCATGTGTTCGAGTTTTAAGTTGACGCCAACTTCTACCGCATCAATCGTAGATTCGGTTCCTTTTCGATGTCCAAGAAAACGCTCAAAGCCGCGCTTGCGTGCCCAGCGCCCATTCCCATCCATAATAATGGCAATATGTTTAAGTTGATTAGTCACTCTTAAACCTTCAAGATGTCTTTTTCTTTTTCAGCAAGCAAGCTATCAATGTCTGCGATAAACTTGTCCGTTGCTTTTTGAATAGCATCTTGTTGTTTTTTCATATCGTCTTCAGAAATTTCGTCTTTTTTCTTTTTCAATGCGTCGTTTGCATCGCGACGAATGTTACGTACAGCTACACGGCCATCTTCAGCATGCTTGCGAGCAATTTTTACAAGTTCTTGGCGGCGTTCTGTTGTAAGAATTGGCATAGAAACACGAATGCAGTTTCCGTCTTTCATAGGAGTAACACCGATATTTGCTGCAAGAATTGCTTTTTCAACAGCATCTACCATTGGTTTTTCCCAAGGGCTTACAAGCAACATGCGTGGCTCTGGTACTGAGATTTTAGCAATTTGAGAAATTGGAGTAGGCGTTCCGTAATAATCTACTCGAATATCATTTAAAATTGCAGGTGAAGCCTGACCAGCACGCAACTTCGCAAATTCACGAAGAGTTGCATCAACTGCTTTTTCCATTTTTACTTCATATTCTGTGGACATAAAATCTCCTAACAATGTACTAATGTTCCTAAACTACCTTCTACAGTAGCTGTTGTCAAGTTTCCTTTTTCCATTTTGAAAACAAGAATAGGCATTTTTTGTTCCATACAAAGAGCTACTGCCGCTGTATCCATCACTTGAAGACCGCGAGCAATTACTTCTTTATAGGTAATGTCGTCAAAACGAACGGCACTTGGGTCTTTTACTGGGTCTGCGGTGTAAATGCCATCAACTTTTGTTGCCTTCATAATTACATCGCATTCGGTTTCAATGGCTCGAAGTGCGGCACAACTATCTGTCGTAAAGAATGGGTTCCCTGTTCCTGCTGAAAAAATCACAACAGAACCTGAATTCAAAAGTTTAATCGCTTTGCGACGATCAAAAAATTCACAAACCGGTTCCATTCGGATAGCAGACATCACTACAGAATCTATGGATTGCTTGTCTAAGGCATCCTGCATGGCAAGTCCGTTCATTACGGTGCCAAGCATTCCCATAGCATCGCCTTGAGCGCGGTTCATGCCACCTGCTGAAGCTGAAATCCCACGAACAAGATTTCCGCCACCAATTACTAAAGCAACTTGAATACCTGCCCGAACCATAGAAGCAATTTCACTTGCCATATCCGAAAGGATTGTATTGTCAATACCGTGGCCGCTTTCGCCTGCAAGGGCTTCACCACTGAGCTTTAAAAGAACACGTTTAAATTTAGCCATAATGAATCAAATCTAAAGAATTTTACTTTAACGAATTTAGAAAAAACTAGCTTGTCATGGAATAAAAATTTAATGAAATCACAATGAAAATGGATGATTTTAAATAGGATTTGATTATAAAAAAATTAGCCGCCCCAATGGGGCGGCTAACGTCTAACAACCTTTACCGAATTAATTAGCGATAGCTAAAAAAATCCGTCTTTTACAAGTTCATAGACAGCAAACTAAAAATTAGTTTCCGCGTTCGAAACGAACGAAATCTACAACCTTCAAAGAAGTAAGACCAAAACCAGAAGCAAGAGATGTCAAGTAATCCTTAACGCTGAGCTTCTTAGGGTTTTTGTCAGACATAAAGAATTCCTGGTCTTCCAAGACAATTTCTTTAAGAACTTTAGCTACGCGACCTTCAATTTGACGATCAACGAATTCTGGCTTAGTTGCCTTGCCAGAGTTTTCAATCTGGGCGCGGGCAATTTCGCGTTCTTTTTCAATTGTTTCAGCAGGAACGGCAGCGCTGTTAACTGCAACAGGAGCAAAAGCAGCAGCTTGCATAGCGATATCTTTAGCTGTGCGAACAAGAGCTTCTTTATCAGAAGGATTGCCTTCGTAAGCTAAGCGAACGATAACACCGATTTTTCCGTTCATGTGAGAATAGAAACCAAGAGCTTCGTTTTCATTGCAATCAACAACTGCAAGTTTACGGAAGTCGATGTTTTCTTGGATTTTCACAAGAACATCTTGAAGACGGTCGTTAATTTTAACGCCATCAACGCAAGCATCTTTCAAAGCTTCAACGGAACGAATATCGTTTTCTTTAACAGCCTTAGTAGCAAGGTCAGCCAAAGCACAGAAATCTTCGTTCTTGGAAACAGGTTCTGTTTCGCAGCTGAGTTCAAAAGCAACGCCACGATTAGAAGCGTCAACGAGGTAGATTTTACCTTCGTTAGCAGCCTTGTCAGCACGTTTAGCGGCAACTGCAGCACCTTGCTTGCGCAAGAGTTCTACAGCCTTTTCCATATCGCCATCAGTTTCAGTCAAGGCTTTTTTGCATTGCATCATGCCAACGCCAGTTTTTTGGCGAAGTTCATTAACCATAGATGCGGTAATCTGCATAATTAGGCTTCTCCGTTATCGTACTTTTTAGCGTTTTCGTTAGCTTCTTTAGCAACCTTAGAACGTGGGGTAACGTTAGAAGCAATGTAGTCAACAATAAGCTTAATTGACTTTACAGCGTCATCGTTTGCTGGAATTGGGAAATCAACGAGAGTTGGGTCTACGTTAGTATCGCAAATACCAATGATAGGAATGTGCAAACGACGTGCTTCAGCAACAGCAATCTTTTCGTGAGCGAGGTCTGTTACAACGAGAAGTCCTGGAAGACCGCCCATTTCACGGATACCGCCGAATACGGAAAGAAGTTTTTCACGTTCGCGATTCTTGTCAAGAACTTCTTTTTTAGAAAGTTCTTTAAAGAGGCCATCGTTTTCCATAGCATCGATTTTATCGATTTGCTTAATGGACTTACGAACAGTCTGGAAGTTAGTGAGCATACCACCGAGCCAGCGGTTTGCTACATAGAAATGGTTACAGCTAGAAGCTGCATCCGTTACCACTTGGCGAGCAGTTGGCTTTGTACCAACGAACAAAACGCTCTTTCCTTCAGCAGAAATTTTAGCAGCAGCTTTAGCAGCAGCGTCCAAAAGATCGCGAGTTTTAGAAAGATTAAGCACATAAATGCCGTTCTTTTCTGCCAAAATGTAAGGTTTCATTTTAGGATTCCAGCGTTGTGTCTGGTGTCCAAAGTGGGAGCCTGCAGCAAGCAGGTCTTCAACGGAAGGCAAATTAGCCATTTGAGTATCCTTTTTTATCGGTTAAACTACCCGGTTTTCAAATAAGCCACAAAGCACGGACTTGCACCTAAAGATGCCGTGTGCCACCGAAGTGACTCTCAAAAACCAGTGATTGGTTTTACTTGCGCACAATTACACAAGCAGGCAAAAGATAGAAAAACATGGAAAATTTGTAAAAAGCCCCCCCCCCTGAAAGCCCCGAAAAAAATCATAAAAAATCAGTAAACGCAAAAATCAGCGGTATTTAAAGCCAGATTTCCCTTTTTAGGGGAAAGGTGATTCAAAAGTTTATCAACTTTTGAATCGTCGACAAACCTTTTCTTGCATTCGGTCACTTGTTTAGAAGCTTTTCATTACCTGCAGTTTATCGCAAACATAGAGTAGCTTATCATCGCAAACATAGGACAGTTTGTCATGGCGAGGAGTCTTTTAAGACGACGCGGCCATCTTGGCTTTTGTCATTACGAGCGTAGCGAAGTAATCCAAAAACAAGTCTTGCTTGAAAGCAGATTGCTTCCACCACGCCACAAGTGTGCCTCGTGGCAGGCTCACATTTAGGCTTCGCAAAAAATTTCATTCCTTCGCAATGACAAGAAACTTGCGGCAAGTTCAATTCGCAAGACAAGTCGCTGACAAGTGTTCAAACAAATTGTCATCGCGAACGCAGTATAAATTGTCATCGCGAACGTAGTGTGGCGATCTACAGGCAAGCAGATTGCTTCCACCACGCCACAAGTGTGGCTCGTGGCAGGCTCACATTTAGGCTTCGCAAAAAATTTCATTCCTTCGCAATGACAAGAAACTTGCGGCAAGTTCGATTCGCAAGACAAGTCGCTGATAAGTGTTCAAACAAATTGTCATCGCGAACGCAGTATAAATTGTCATCGCGAACGTAGTGTGGCGAGCTACAGGCAAGTAGATTACGTCACTCTTTCAGACATCGCCAGTGACAAGTCTTGCAAAAGCAAAAAGTTTAATCAAAATTCAAAGAACGCCTGTAAGGAGTAAAACCAGCTTGTCGGATAAATGCTTCAGCTTCTGCAATAGAAGTTAGACCTTGAGATTTTAAAACATTTTCTTCAATCACAATGCTATTGATGTCATCAGCACCAGAGTGAAGTCCCATTTCGCCAAGTTCACGCCCCATTCCAAGAATAGAAACTTCAATATGGGGCACATTGTCAAGAAAAATTCTAGAAAGCGCAAGGAGTTTTAAATATTCCATGCCACTCACATGGCGAATAGGAAAATCCTTTGTTTGCGGCTGGAAAGTCCATACGACAAATGATTTAAAACCGCCTGTTTTATCTTGAACATCTCGGATATGAGTCAAATGCTCAATAATTTCTTCTTCAGTTTCATCGCTACCAAAAACAATATTAGCACTCCCAGGCAATCCATGTTCGTGACACAATTGCATAGTGTCGCACCATTCTTTGGCATTCAGTTTTCTTGGGCTTAATTTTTCTCGCATTCTGTCAGATAAAATTTCAGCACCAGCACCAGGAACAGAAGAAAGCCCGGCCTTCTTTAAAATTTCTAAAAGTTCTGGCAAAGGAATTTTAAAATTCTCGCTCATGCGCTTAAGTTCAACAGGGGAAAACCCACGTACAGAAACACCTTCTTCTTGAGTAAGCATTTCTAAAATTTCTGTATAATAATTCAATGGCAATCCAGGGTGAACGCCACCTTGTAAAAAAATCTGGTCAGCCCCAATGGCTTTGGCTTCTTTTGTTTTAGTGCGAATTTCTTCAAGAGACAGTGTGTAAGCATCGTTGTCGTTATCATACCTGCAAAAAGAACAAAAAGAACAGCGAACGCTACAAATATTTGTGTAATTGATAATTCTAAAAACAGTGTAACCTACTCTATTTTCAGGTAACTTTTGCTGGCGTAAAGCGTTTGCCACTTGGACAACTTCTGTCCAAGTAGCGTGGCGTAAAATTTCAAGCGCGGCGTTTGAATCAATACGCTTGCCTTCAAGTGCGTTTTTTAGTAAAGGGTGCATAAATCCTCAAAAAAAAACTCCGCCAAAAGAGCGGAGAAAACATCCCAAGCGGTAAATGCTCGAAGCTACTTTCGATGAAAAGATAGCAGTTCCTCGAGATTCTGTTTTTCGTGTCAAGCACGTATAAACGGATTTCCGAGAGTAACGAGCTTTTATTATCCTGTTAGATCGGGCATACGTCGCTAGGATGTTTCTTATAATATAAAATCCTAAAGTTACAGAAACAAGAAGTTTTTCAAAAAAAAATTAAAGAGTTGTATTTTCAGCAGACTTTTCCATTTCGTTATTCAAAAGTTCATTGAGCATAGAAATTTCTTTATCGGCAACTTTTGAATTCTGTTCAAGATTTTGGTATTTTCGGCGGACATCAAAGTATTCAGCAGAAATTTCCAAAGCCATTAAAAGCAAACGTTTTTTTGTCTCATTTGTATGTTCGCCAATATATTTATCAATCTTTTTGGATAAAAATTCAACAACTGTATCAAGTTCTTGTTCTGAAAGGTCTGTTTGAATGTTTAACCTTTCTTGTGCAAGAACGATTTTTGCTGGGCGAAGAGATGTCGGTTCTTTTTCCATTACTTGCTCCCTACGCCAAATGGATCATTAGACATCATCCATTTTAATCGGAAATAATTGCTGTTTTCATTGTTTGGTTTTTCAGTAATTTTTTCTGGTTCTTGTTGAACTTCTTGTTTTTCTTCAGCAGGTTCTTGAATGGGTTCAGAAAAATCTAATTCTAACGCTTCTGATTGGTATTCTTCGGCAATTTCTTTTGAAATAGAAATTTCTTCAATAGAAGGTTCCGTTTGGACTTCAGACAAGTCGCTTGATTCTTCTATTTGTGAAAAAGATTCTTCTGGAGCAGGTTCTGTTTCTAAGAAAAATTCTTCGCGAGCAGCAGACACAATTATTTCTTCTTGTTCACTAGCAGATTCAAAAGTGGTATCTGTTGGCGATTCGAAATCTCTTGAATCAATACTTGTATTTTCAGATTCTTCTAAAAGTTCAGAAATGTTTTCTTTAGACTCGATTTCGTTTACAATAATCTTCTCTGGAGTTTCTTGTTCAGCAAAATTTTCTGTTTCAGTGATTTCTAAATCAAGCGTGTTCTGGAGCATGTTATTTAAATCTTCAAATTTCTGCTGGACATCCTGTAATGTTTCGTTTAAAGATTCGTTATCGTTTCGAAGAGTTTCATTCTCTTCTTGTAATTTTTGAATGAGTTCTTCTTTAGAGAGTAATTCATCTTTTTGAAAATGAAGTTCGGATTCAGCTTGTTGGAGTTTTTCTTGTATGTTTTGGAGTTCCTGATTTTTTTCAGAAAGTGAATTTAAAGAGGTATCTAATTCTTGGTTTAAACGAGAAATTTCTTGTTGATTGGTTTCTATGTCTTGCTTGAGAAGAGTAATTTCAGAAAGTTTTCCGTTTAAATTTTGTTGAAGCGAATCGTTTGCTTGTGCAGCCTCTTGAAGTTCTTTTTCAAGAGATTCTTTTTCAGAAGAAAGAAGTTCAATAGTAGAAAGTTTTTCGATAAGAGAGGCGTCTTTTACTTCAAGAAGATTTTTACTTTCGTCTAATGCTAGAGAGATTTCGTCAAAACGTTCTTCTAAAGCAAAACGTTCTTCTTCTTTTCTTTTTAAAAGTTCGTTCGTATTATCAACTTGAATCTGAATTTCGCTGAGCTTTTGTTGAAGGTTGGTGTTTTTTTCGTTGAGACGATAGTTCTCTGCCTTTAAAACGCGAGAAACTTCAAGAATGCGTTCAATTTTTTGACTCAACGATTGGATTTGTTCCAAATTCATGGCAGCTCCTTGAAATGCGAAAAATATCTTTACACTAATCTAATAAAATTGTGTATAAATAGATACAAGATTAAATAATATTTTTTACATTCTTTTTAATGGAAAACTTGGTTTCAGAACATATTTTTCAACGTCTTTCGGAATTGCCTTTGCTGCCTGGAGTTTATTTGATGAAAAATTCCAGAGGGAAAATTATTTATATCGGCAAAGCAAAGGTTTTGAAAAATCGGGTACGCAGTTATTTTGACGGCAGAGAGCATACAGGGCATAGGGCAGCTTCTTTGATGCTTCCTCATATTCACGATATTGAGTGGATTATTACGGAATCTGAACGGGAAGCGCTAATTTTAGAAGCAAATCTAGTTCGAAAACACACCCCGATTTACAATGTTCGTTTAAAAGATGACAAGCATTTTCCTTACATAAAAGTGGATATGCGCGAGTCGTTTCCGCGTTTAGAAGTGACGCGTTCTGTGAAAAATGATGGCGCAATGTATTTTGGACCTTACATGGGAACGCGTGTGATTCGGCAGTTGGTGGATCTTTCGGCGCGGTTGTTTAAAATACGAGAATGCACTTTGAAACTTCCTGCCGCAAATGGGAAACCTTGTTTAAATTATCATATTGGGCGTTGTCTTGGTCCGTGTGCTAATTTATGCGATGTGTCTGAATACAAGGAAAATACACGAAAAGCCCTTCAATTGCTTTCTGGCAAGCGAGATGATTTGATTACGTTGTATGAACAAGAAATGCAGGAAGCTAGTGAAAAATTTGATTTTGAAACGGCGGCGAAAAAGCGTGATATAATTTTTGCTTTGCAAACTACAGCGGCAAAACAAAAAGCTGATAGTGCAGATGTTTCTTTGAAAATGGATGTTTTAGCGGTTCGGCGTCATGAAAAGAAAGCGGTGGCAGTGATTCTTGAATATAGAGCAGGCGTTTTTTATGGTCGCAGGCATTTTCGATTAGAATGTAATTTGGAAGACGATGAAGTAGAAATTTGTAGGCAAATGCTTCCGATTTGGTATGCAGAAGAAACGGAAATTCCGCCAGAAATTGCTTTAGAACGTGATTTAGGCGAATCTAGGGCTTTGCTAGAAGAAATGCTTTCAGAACGTGCCGGGCGAAAAGTGAATTTGTTTGTGCCGCAGCGAGGCGAAAAGCTAGGGTTTATGAAACTTGCTATCGCAAATGCCGAAATGCTTTTGGTTGAAATGGCTGCAGAATCAAAAAAATATGATGATATTGAAAAAGGCGTTTTTGAATTACAGAAAATTTTAGAATTGCCAAAAGCTCCTTTTAGAATTGAATGTGCTGATATTTCTCACCTTTCTGGCAGTAATACGGTTGCAAGTGTTGTGACTTTTAAAAATGGAAGGCCAGATAAAAAGAATTACAGAAAATTCATTATTAAAACGGTTGAAGGAATTGATGATTTTGCAAGTATGCAAGAAGTGATGTCTAGGCGGTTACGGCGTTTAGAAGAAGAGGGTTTAGAACTTCCTGATTTGTGGGTGTGCGATGGCGGTAAAGGTCAAGTGGAAGCTACTTATTCTATTTTGAAAAAATTAGGTTATGAGCATTTGCCTTTGATTGGGCTTGCCAAAAGACTTGAAGAAATTGTGTTTCCTAGAGATAAACCTTCGGTTATTTTAAAACGCACAAACCCGGCACTAAAACTTTTGCAGAACGCCCGTGATGAAGCTCATCGTTTTGCCATTACTTACCAACGCTCTAAAAGAAAATCTTCTTTAGAAGTGAAATGGTTAGATGTAGAAGGTGTTGGGCGGGAAACGAGAATTAAAATCCTTTCTAAATACCGTTCGGCAGAAGATTTCTTAAGCGCTCCGTTAGAAGATTTAGAACAGCTTCTCGGTAAAGTCCGTAGCCAAAAAATTCGTGCAGCAGTTCAGAAAGTAGTAGAAGAAGAGTAACCTTTGTGGCTTTACTTCACGAGCAAAGTTCGCTTTTGAATTTTTAAAATAGCCGGGAATGTAGGGACTTTTATTATGCTATGTAAAATAGTTCCCTCCAAGAGAAGTTTTCCGTTTAAATCAAAAAGTGAATAGGAAGTGCCAGGTTTGCTCCCTTGAATGAAAATGTAATTTTCGCTGATTTTAAAAGCCTGAATATCAGGTTGTAAAAAGGCTTTTGAAAATGAAGTCGTTGTTGTATCAACAAGAGAACAACAGCCGTGATGGGAAAATTGTGTGCCTGATGAATTACATAATCCATCATAGTATTCACTTAAATCAATATCATCTACACAAGCAGTATATTTCTCTTTCATGCAAGTTATGGCATTGTCAATATAGGTAATGAGAGAATCCTTGGATATTTCAAAAAGACCTAAGTCATGTAACCATAGAAATTCTGCATTTAAGGCTTCGCTAAAATGGTGGGTGCCTGGTCTTCCAATAGTCGTAAACCCATTTCCGAGATCACCCTGGCACTGTTGTGTATTTCTGTATAAATAAAAAATCTCGTTTCCAGTATCTAGAATAAAACTTATTGTTTTGTCAATAGAAGTTGCGTATTCAAAGCCTGTATCATCGCAAAACGATACGTTATTTTTTTGAGAAACAACAGAATCACAAATGATTGTTAATTTATCTGAATTGATTTTTATGTCATAATAAAATGTTGTGCTAGGAAAGTAAGTATAGGAGAAAACTTGAATCCATATCCCTAAAAGTAATATCAATATCATTTTCATAATTAAAATCCTTTGTGAACGAGATAAGTTTTAATAGGTTCAAATGCAACACCATACATGGTTGCATATTGGTGAACTGTTACGTTATTCCCAATAAATTGTCCATATAAGGTTTTACTAGATTGTCCAAGAATTAAATCAGCATTTGGTGCAAATATAGTTCCAGCCCACTCACCCTCAACTATCATGGTTTCGGAACTATGTTGAATAATTTTAAAACCTTTAGCTACTAATTCTAGATTATCATTTAAAGTTTTTGAACGCCAAATAGTAGAACCATTCAAGTGTTTCATAATAAAAAAATAGCAAAAAACTTACATAACTTTGGGCTGTTATTCAAAGTCATATCAGAATAGATTTTTTTTGTAAGTAAATGAGTTTAAATTCATTTACTTCACGATTTTATTAATGAAAATTCAGAAAATACCTCTTGGGCTGAGGATGATATTTTCAAGAGAGGTCAAGCATGGGCAAAGGAATATTATGCAAAAATAGTTACCATTATTAATGAAATTGTATAAAAGCGAAAATCGTTATTTTATCTTATAAATGCTTTGTTGAAGGTAAAAAACAGGAATAGAACTTACATTAAAATGAAAACTGCCAATTTCGGTCCAAAAACATCGATTATAGCATCAAAAAAATAGAAATGTTTTAGAATTGATTCTGCGGTAGAAAATACGTTGTTTTAGATATCTTCAGAAAAATCTTTAAAGAATTTAAAGGTTTCGAGGATAAGAGATGACCTTGATGGGTAAGGGTAGTCGGTAATTTGGCAAAAAGCTTACTCTGCTACACGAGGAATTCTGAAATTTATTATTTTGAAAAAATGAAAATTAAAATTTTTGTTTGTAATCCTTTTCAGGTAAACACTTATTTGCTTTATGATGAAACAGGTGAAGCCGTTTTTGTTGATTCTGGATTTTTTAATGAAACGGAATTTCAAGAAGCGCGCTTGTTTGTAGAACAAGAAAATTTAAAACCTGTGGCACTTGTGAATACGCATTTGCATTTGGATCATTGTTATGGAAATTCTTTTGTTGAAAAGGCGTGGGATTTAAAAGCAAAAGTGGGTGAGGCTGATTTATTTTTAGGCAAAACTCTTGCAGAACAGGCGAGAATGTTTCGCTTGCCGTACTCAGGAAATTTTAATTTGCCAGAAAGTTTCTTGAAAGAAAATGACATTGTTTCTTTTGGGAATACTGAATTAAAAGTGCTTGAAACGCCTGGACATTCTTCAGGGAGTCTTTCTTTTTACGATTCGAAAACTGGAATTTTATTTAGTGGAGATGTTTTATTTTATCAAGGTGTTGGGCGAACGGATTTGCCCGGCGGTAGTTACGAAATTTTAGATAACACGATTCGAAATAAACTTTTTTTGTTACCAAGTAATACAACTGTTTTTTGTGGGCATGGACCAAAAACGACGATAGGTACAGAAAAAGAAAATTACTCGCTGTGGTGAACTACGATTTCATTGAACCCGTTTCTAAAAATCTTTGGTGAAATTTAAAAGCACTTGATAAATCAAGAGGAATGTGGCGACCTTTGGCGGTTTTTAGACCACGTTCTAAAATTTCAAGAAGTTCTTCGCGGTAATCTGGGTGAGCGCAATTTTGAATAATGACTTTTGCTTTTTGCTCGGCAGAAAGTCCGCGCAAATCGGCTAAACCTTGCTCTGTCACAAAAATCATGGTGTCGTGTTCTGTGTGATCTACATGACTTACAAGCGGAACGATTGAAGAAATTGCTCCGTCTTTTGCTGTTGAAGGAGTCATAAAGAAACCAAGTCGAGCATTACGCGCAAAGTCTGCAGCCCCACCAATTCCGTTCATCATAGAAGTTCCGCATACATGAGAACTATTGACGTTTCCGAAAATATCACATTCAAGAGCTGTGTTCATTGAAATCACACCAACTCGACGAATGACTTCTGCGCTGTTTGAAACTTCTTGTTGTCGCAAAACAAAATGCTTTTTCCAAGAATCAATATTTTGAATAAATTCATCTTGTGCTATGGGCGATAAGGTGAGCGCCGTGCCAGAGGCTACCTTTAATTTGTCTGTTTTTAAAAGAGGTAAGCAAGCTTCTTGAATGACTTCAGTAAAAAGCGATACTGGCGCTTGAGACGGATTGTTGGCCATAGCAGTAAGTACGGCGTTCGCTACATTTCCTACACCACTTTGGTAAGCTAAACCTTCGTGGAGTTTTCCTTTTTTGATTTCGTAAGAAATAAAATCAAGAATTTGTTCTGCAATTTTTATGGCGATAGAATCTGGCTGGGTGAAAGGTTTTACTTCGTCGTATGCATCGGAAAGTACAACGGCTTTGATTTTTTCAGGAGCAATTTGTATGTAATCTTTTCCGGCGCGGTCGCTAGAAAAGCGCAGTGGAATAGGAGATGCGCCTGGCGTTAAATCTGGGATAAATGTGTCGTGAAGTCCAATGAATTTTTCGCCATAGCGAGAGTTTAGTTCAATGATTACGTTTTCGGCACGCTCTAAAAAGGCAACAGAATTTCCGCCTGAAGTGGAAAGGTAAATTTTGCCGTCTTCTGAAATATGAGAAGCTTCAATAATGACAGTGGTTGGCGCACGTAAAGAGCCTTCCCGAATTTTTACTCCCATTAAGCCAAGGTGTTCGTCTAAATAACGAATGGTTCCTTCGTTGATTTTTTTTCTTAACGTGGCGTTAGATTGGTAAGGGGCGCGCTCACTAACGGCGTTCGCTAAAGCAAGTAATCCGTCGCAAGATTCCCCAGTTGAAGCGCCGGAGTATAAAGTAATTGCAAAAGGAATTCCTGCTTGGTGTAAGCGTTCTGCTTTTTTTGCCAAAGCTTTAGGCACAAGTTTTGGGTAGCCAGAAAGTGTAAAGCCAGAAACACCGACAACTTCTTGGTGCTGGATTAATTCGGCGGCCTCTTCGGGAGTGCAAATTTTATTGCTAAGGCAGTTCATAAATTTGAATTAGGAATCTGCCCGGCGGATTGCTTCGAGCATTTCTTTAACGGCGCGTTCCATACCAACAAGAGCCGCTCTGCCAATAATGCTATGCCCGATATTTAATTCTTCAATGTGAGGAATCGCAGCAATAGGGCCTACATTTCTGTAATTTAAACCATGCCCAGCATTGATTCTTAAACCGTATTTGTGAGCAAGAAGCGTCATGTCTTGAATGGCAGAAAGTTCGCTTTCTACTTCACGAGAATCTCCCATGTCGTAAGCATTACTGTATTTTCCAGTATGAAATTCTACAAAATCGGCGCCAACTTTTTTTGCTGCTTTTACTTGGCTTGATTCTGGGTCAATAAACACGCTGACTAAAATATCATTCTGTTTTAATTTTGCAATAGCTTGAGAAAGTTCTTCTGCTTTTGCCGCTACATTTAAGCCACCTTCAGTAGTGATTTCTAAACGATTTTCAGGCACGAGCGTTGCCATGTCTGGGTGTAAATCTAAAGCGAATTGAACCATTTCTGGCGAAGGAGCCATTTCCATATTGAGGTGCGTGGTTACCATGCCGCGCAAAAGACGAATGTCTCTATCTTGAATGTGACGCCTATCTTCTCTTAAGTGAGCGGTAATGCCGTGGCAACCAGCGAGTTCTGCTAAAACAGCCGCTGCGACTGGATCTGGTTCTCTGATTTTTCGAGCTTCGCGAATTGTGGCGATATGATCGATATTTACACCTAATTTAACAGCCATTTTAGACTCCTATTGACGTTGTTCCACGAGCGATTCTAATGTAGTTATTTCTGTGCCTTGTTTTTTAGCACGTTCTTCAATATCTTCAAGTTCTTTTTGAATATTGGAATTTAAAGGAAGAATTATAATAGCATTCCCGTTTTTTGCCGCTTCAGCAAGTTTTTTGCGTATATAATCTTTAGGTATGCTATTGTCAGCATTATAAGCTTCAGGGTTATCACACAAAAGTTCTAGTTCTTCACAAACTTGTTTTGATAAAGATGAATTGCTTCTTGTTAAATCTAAAAAGTAAACAGAATGTTCTTGCAGCGGAAGCAAGGTAGCGCGTAAAAGGTTATAATGTTCAACAGCTTGTTCTCCATAGCGTGTAGCAATTCCTTTTGCTTCAGGGAGTATAGCAAAGGCGTCTTTTATGTTTTGCTCAATATCTGATTCAGTGTGGTGAAAGCGAATCGGGCGAATAGAAGCCTGATTTATTTTAGTGGATTCCATAAAAAGCCAAAGGACTAAAGAACGTTTTTCAGAAGAACGTAATTCATTAAGCTTTTCGGGCGATAATTTCCAAGGCGTTATGAGTACAGAATGGGGGTATTCTAGTTTATTTAAAAAATCAATATTTTCTTGTTTGTCTAAGTTAATGCCTTCAAATACAATAGCGAGTTTTGAATTGCCACCTTTTATAAATAACTTTTTTGATATCTGAAGTTCAACATTTGAAGTGTTTCCTGTTGAATCAGTAAATTGAATACATGCTGCTTGGAATACAGAAGATGCTAAGCTAGAACGTTCATAGAACAATTCGTTCATGTGTAAGACTTTGCCTTTACGTTCTTCAATTTTATTTTGTATCTGCCACAAGTAATAAATTATAGTTCGACCTTGCCCAAGAAGCCAAACATCGATTTTTTTTGTTTTATCATCAATTTTACATGCCTTCTCATATTCTCTTTTCGCACCTTTATTGACTGATTTCGTTTTTGTTTGTTTGACATCTAAAAATTCTTTTAAGTAATCGGGTAAAGATAATGTATCTGCTGCGTTTACCACTTTTGATTCTACAGCAGAAATGTCTTTGTTATAAAGTGGGCTTTGAAAAACGAAAATAATAGCTAAGCCCGCTAAAAGAACGGAAGAAAGTATAATTGAAACAATAATGATAGGTTTCTTTTGCATTGTCTGTAAAATATAGCTAGATTACGGCTGATGTCGATACGATTAGCACTTGTTGGTCCGACTGCGGTTGGTAAAACGGAACTTTCTTTAAGCCTAGCTGAATCTCTAGGTGCAGAAATTATCTGTTTAGATTCAAGACAAATTTATAAAGGCTTTCGAATTGGAACCGCACAACCGACTTATGAGGAACGTTTGCGCGTGCCGCATCATTTAACGGATTTTCTTTTACCAAATGAATCATTTTCTGCAGGTGCTTTTTTAACAGCCGTTCATGAACTTTTGAAAAATAAAGGCAAAGATTTTATTTTAGTTGGTGGTACAGGCCTTTATCTACAAGTGTTAGTTGAAGGCTTGCCTAAAATTCCAGAAATATCTGAAAACGTTCGAGTTCAAGTCACAGAAATGTACTTAAATAAAGGTTTGTATTATTGTTATGAAAAAGCAAAAGAACTAGATAAAAAAGCACTTGAAAAAATTTCTCCAGAAGATAAACAAAGGATATTAAGGGTATTAGAAGTCGCTTTAGAAACGTCGCGTCCTCTTTCTGAATGGCAACAAGAACGAGAAGGGGGATTAGGTTTTATTCCCACATTTTTCTTAAATCGTCCAAGAGATATTCTTTACGAACGAATTAACAATCGGGCAAAAGCAATGTTTGAAAATGGTTGGGTTGAAGAAGTAGTAGAATTAGAAAAAAATGTTCCGCAAGATGCTTTGGCGTGGAAATCTATAGGTTATCGTGAAATTTTACAAATGAAAAAAGGTTTGATTTCTAAAGAATCGTGTCTTTTTGGAATTAAGCAAGAAACGCGACGTTTTGCAAAACGCCAATTGACTTGGTTTAGACATCAAATTTCTGGAAAAGAAATTAATCTTGAAGAGGCAAGCCAAGCTTTAGTTCAAGAGATTCTTTCTCAAATATGAGTTTTTTTAAAGTATAACTTCTACTTTTTTCTACTTTGTTCTGTATGATGAGTGAAAATTGTCTTTTTTGTAAAATAATCCGTGGCGAAATCCCGTCCAAAAAAATTTATGAGGACGACGATGTTTTTGCCTTTTACGATATAGAACCACAAGCTCCTGTGCATTTTTTGGTTGTTCCAAAACACCATATCCCTACATTGATGGATATGCAACCTTGTGATTCTGAAATTATGGGAAAACTTTTGTACAGAGCACAAGTTCTTGCAAAAGAATTAGGTTTAGAAGAATCAGGAGCTCGTTTTGTCTTTAATTGTAAGGCAGAAGCCGGGCAAACCGTATTCCATATTCATTTACATGTATTGGGTGGTCGTCAAATGGGATGGCCTCCTTATCCACCAGAAAATCATTAGTTCCTAAATTATAGACAATGCATGTTAAAACAAAGCTGATTGTTCTGCATAGAATTCCTTATAGTGATTCTTCGTGGATAGTGAAGGCTATTTCCGCAGAACAAGGCATTGTTTCTTTATTGTTAAAGGGGGCTAAACGCAAAGAAAGTCCTTTTCGTGGTTCTTTGGATCCGTTATCCGAAACAGAGGTTGTTTTACACCGTTCAAAAACAGATTTGCATATAGTGAAAGAAGCTCACTTATGTAATTGGTTCCCTTCTTTAAGACAAGGTTTGGTTTCTTTAGCCGAAGCTACCGTTATGGCAGAAGTGCTTTTGCGGTTTGCTCCACAAGGGTTGCCGCTTTTTCAAGAGTTTTCTCTTTTAGAAAGGCAATTAGAACTTCTTGACACTAAAGGCAACTCTGGTAATACTTTTTCACAATTTTTATTAGAACTTTCTCAGATATGGGGTTTTGCTTTTAATATTGGAGAATGTGGGCGGTGTGGTTGTATTCTTGAAAAGCCTCCTGTTTCTTTTGAAGAAGAATCAGGAGATGTTTTTTGTGAATTATGTTCTTCTCGCCGTCCTACAGGACGGCGAGAAGAATACCTTGGCGATCTTTTTCGATTAGCTAAAAATCAAGCTCTTTTAAATCCCGAGTTGACAGAAATGGGAATACTTCATTATTTGAAACAGCATTTAGGATTCCCCCAAAAAGAAATACGTTCACTTTCTTGGTTACAAGAAGCGAGGAAATTATGCTCACTGCACAAGAAATCCGTTTAATGAAATCAACCGGGCAAAAAATAGCGGTCACAACTGCTTACGACGTTGCTTTTGCTTCAATGGCAGAAATTGCAGGAATAGACCAGATTTTGGTCGGCGATTCTTTAGCTAATACAATGCTTGGCTATAAAAGTACAAGTGAAATAGGCATGAATGAAATGGAAATATTTACGGCAGCGGTTTGTCGCGGTGCTCCGAATACACATGTTATTGCTGATATGCCTTATAAAAGTGATGAAACTCCAGAACTTGCATTAGAAAATGCAAGAAGATTGTTGCGATGTGGAGCGCGGTCTGTTAAATTAGAAGGTGCTAAAGTAGAAGTAATACGCACATTACGTGAAAATGGAATAGAAGTCATGGGACATTTAGGATTACTTCCACAAACGGCAAAAAATTTTAAACAGCGCGGAACAACAGAGAAAGAAGCAGAACAAATTTTTCAAGAAGCGAAAATTTTAGAAGCATTAGGGGTTTATGCTTTTGTATTAGAACATATCCCAGAAGAACTAGGAAAAAAAATTACAAATGCTGTAAGCCCAGTAACTATAGGGATTGGCGCTGGTTCGGGTACTGATGGACAGGTGCTAGTTATGCATGATTTGCTAGGTTTGCATAATAAAAAAATACCGCCATTTGCCAAAAAATTTGCTAACCTTTTTGAAGAAGGAGTAGCTGGTTTTAGAAGTTATTTGAAAATGGTTAAGGATTAGCTATAGAACTTTTTTTTCAATAAAGTAAAAGAAAAAATAAAATTGTTCATTTTTTTGTTGATTATTTGTGAAAAAGAAGTTATTTTAATTCTAACAAATCACTCTCTCAAAAAGGAAACATACATTATGGCAACAAAAAAAGCTCCAGCAAAGAAAGCAGCACCAGCTAAGAAAGCCGCTCCTGCAAAGGCTGCTCCAGCAAAGAAAGCAGCACCAGCTAAGAAAGCTGCTCCTGCAAAGGCTGCTCCAGCAAAGAAAGCAGCACCAGCTAAGAAAGCTGCTCCTGCAAAGGCTGCTCCAGCGAAGAAAGCAGCACCAGCTAAGAAAGCTGCTCCTGCAAAGGCTGCTCCAGCTAAAAAAGCAGCTCCTGCAAAGAAAGCTGCTCCTGCAAAGGCTGCTCCAGCAAAGAAAGCTCCAGCTAAAAAAGTTGTAGCCAAAGCAGCACCAGCAAAGAAGGCTCCTGCTAAGAAAGCTCCTGCTAAAAAAGTTGCAGCAAAGAAAAAATAATTTTTGAGCTTTTATAAAAGTCCTCGGCAATGCCGAGGACTTTTTGTATATAACAACTCTTTGAAAAAAAGGTCTGGTAAAAACCAGACTCTTAAAATTAAGAAAATTTTACAAAAATCAAAGCGAGCGATCTAACAAGCTTTTCAATGTATTTTTTGGAACGGCTCCAACGAGATTTCCCACTTCAACACCATTTTTAAACAATTTAAAGTTCGGGATATTAGTTATACCATAACGAGCGCAAATAGAATTGCATTGGTCGACATCCATTTTGGCAACAATAACTTGTCCGGCGTATTCATCAGCGAGTTCATCAACAATTGGTCCCATCATTTGACAAGGTCTGCACCAAGTAGCCCAAAAATCAACTAAAACAGGTTTGTCAGATGCAATAGCTTCATCAAATTTATCTTCAGAAATATGAATGGCAGGCATAAAAACTCCTAAAAAAAGTTGAACAACAATAAGATACAAATAATTTGAATATAAAGGAATACTTAAAATGGATTAGAAAGGTTTTTCTATCTTAAGTGTGTAATGAAATTTTCAAAAATAATGCCAATCGTATACTTTTTAGCTTTATTCCTTGTGAGTTTTGCTTCAGGGAACGGACTTTCTCATTTGGAAAAACGAGAAGTTGACCTTTCTAGACAAGCTTTAGGAATGCCAGGTGTGTTATTTCAACAATATGATGTTTCAGGGCAAAAATTTGATTGGGTTATTGGAACTTCTATTTTAGGGACTCCTGGTTTGAGTCGTTCGGTTACAGGTGTTTCGCTTTCTTCTTTACATTTTCCAGCAGGGAATGCTGGTTTTTACGCCAAACAATTAAGTTATGATTCTTTTACTCCTGGGTTAAATGGTGAAAATGGTATTTTGAAAGAAACAAAAGAACTTGCCCCGTTAGATTCGCCAATAACCGAAATTCTTTGGGAACGGGGGGCTTTTGAAGGCAATGCTTTCAGATTAGACTTTCGTAGGCAAATTATTGATTCTGTTCGTTTAGATTTAGGAATAGCGAGTTTCGGTAATGAAAATTCAGAACCTTTTACTTATGCAAATGTTACTCATCAACCATTTTTTGCTTTAGGTCGAGATTCCTCTTCTATCCCATTTGGTGGTAGAAATATTTCTATGAATACAATGCATTTACGTCCAGGCTTAACATGGCTTTTTGGTAAAGGGGAAATAGCTTTACATGCCAATATTTTGTTTATGGATTTTGATGATGTTTCAAGACATGTTGTTGTGCAAGATACTTCGGATTATTCCATATATCATTATTCTACAGAACCTTATTCTACGTCAACAAGAGGTCAGGGTTACGATGCTAGTTTAACACTTTTCCCAACAAAAAAACTGACAATAGAAGCAAAATTTGGAATAGGGAACTATGAAATTCAATATGAAAATTTACCACCGATGATAGAAACTATTAAAGATACTGTTTTAGAAAAAGAAAATATTTTAGGCGAAATTTATTACGATTCCACTCAAGATACGACATGGAAAGAAACGACAATAAACCGAGAATATGAAGTTTATTCAGGAGAAGTTTCACTAGCTTATAAAACTTTTTTGAATCCGACTATTTTCTTTGAATATGAATTTTTATCACTAAATTCGAGAACGAAACAAGATAAAGAAATTGGTTATTTGTATTTAGGAGATTCATTCAAGTACATTGATTTTAGATTATTAGGTGGTTTACAAAGAAATAGTTCTGTAAATAACAAAGTTGAATTTGAACCAACTTATTCTGGAGAAATTCGTTTACATTTACCTTATCATTTTGCTTTATTAGCTAATCACCGTCATGATACAAGATTTCCTGAGGTAGAAGAATTACGCCTTATAAATCAAGGACGTTTGGTTTATCCTAACAAGAATTTACAACCAGAATTACATTATCGGAGTGCATTTGAATTAGGGTGGTTTAGAGAAAGCGTTTTTTATGCGTTAGGTTTAAGAAAAGAAAAAGTTGAACATTTAATTGGAGAACGTTGGCTTTCTGGAAACGGCTTGGAATCAGAAGAGGAAGCGTTTCAATTAGTTAATTTTAAAGAAGCTGAATCACTAGATTGGGTTGTCCGTTTAGGGTTTGCTTTTGAAAAATGGTTCTTTTATGGAGAACGAGGCGCTGTTCTTGAACGGCAAAATAAGTTGAAGAATGTCCCATCATTATATTATAAGGGTTCTGTTGGATGGAAAGACCGTTTCGTTAAAGATAGGCTTGGGGTTGAATTGCGTCTTGATTACCAATGGTTCGGGACTCGTTATGATTGCGGAATTGTTGATGATTCTATTGCTGTTTATGGTGATTATTCTATTGTAAATGAAAGTGAAAATGGAAAACATTTAGAAATCATAGAAATGCAAAAATATTTAGCGTTAGATTTCGAAGCAAGAATGAATATTCTGACTTTTGATTTGTTTGCGAGAATAGAAAATTTAAATCATTCGCAGTATATGCCAAGGGTGGGCTATACACCAGAAGGTATTCGTTTTGCGTATGGAATAGTTTGGAAATTTACGAATTAATTTTTATCCAAAATTATTTTGTATATAAATGGCCACCATTTGCCAGTAATCCAAAGGAATTTGCCGTCGTAAGCGATACCATTTAAAACTTCTGCTTTTGGAAATTTTTTTCTAGTCTTTTGGGCTAACGTAGAAAAATCTAGGTATTTTAAAACGTTTCCATTTTTTATGTCTATAACGGCAATAGAGTCTGATTGCCAAATATTGGCGTAGATTGTTCCATCAATACATTCTAATTCATTTAAATAAGGTAATGGCTTTCCAGAATCTTGAACTTTTAAACTACCAATGTAACGGAAATCTTCTGGAGAAACTTTGAATATTTCTGAACTACCATCGCTTAACCAAAGCAAACCATTGCAAAACGTAAGCCCCCAACCTTCGGTAGGAATTTTTAGAGTTTGTTTGATTTTTAAAGTTTTAGAGTCTAGTTTGAAAACTTTTTTTGATTTCCAAGTTAAAAAGAAAATGTCTTGTCCAAGGCTAACAGAACCTTCACCAAAATAACGATCTTCTAAGCGCATAGAATCTTGGATTACAAAATTTTTATTGTAACGGTAAATTCCAGATTCTCCATAACGGCCAGTAGATTCAAGTAAAACACCTTTATCAAAAGAAAGTCCTTGCGTGTAATAATCGGTGTTATGAGGAACAGAGTCTATAACACTGAAAAATTGTAATGATGCGGCGGCAAGTAGAGTAGTAAATAAATCCATACTTGAAAAATAAAAAAGTAGATAGAAGAAAAATTACTATTTTGAAAATCATGGGTGAAATACGAAAAATTTCTCCAGTAATGCTAGTTATTGGAGTCCTTGCTGAAAGTGCAGAAGCTTTTTATAAAGTGCGTGAAAAGCTCTCTTTGATATATGGTCAAGAAGAAACTATTCTAGAACCATTTGATTTTACATTTACTAATTATTACGTAAATGAAATTGGACAAAATCCAGTCAGGGCTTTTATTGCTTACGAGACTTTAATTAAGCGCGATGAAATTCCAAGTATTAAATTACATACAAATGAAATGGAATTAGAAATTGCAGAAACAAATGGCACTCCAGGTTTAAGGCCTGTAAATCTTGATCCTGGTTATATGACACTTGGACAATTCTTTTTAGCAACGACAAAAGACCAACGCCAACGCGTGTATGTAAGAGATGGAATTTTTGTAGAACCTACGCTTTATTTTGAAGCCGGTCATTTCCATGCGTTTGATTGGACTTATCGAGATTATCAAAGTGAAAAGTATATATCGTTTTTAGAAAATGTGCGTTCTAGATTAGCCTTTCAACTTTCTACTAAAGTGCCTTATCGTTTGCGCGCTACTCTTCAAAAAAATTCTAAAAAATAAAGGGCTTTTATGAAAGCAGGTATTTTTACAATAATTCTTCTTGTTATTTCAAATATTTTTATGACATTTGCATGGTATGGAAATTTGAAATTAAAAGAACTTAATATAAGTACACATTGGCCACTTATTTTAGTGATTTTAGCGTCGTGGGGAATCGCTCTTTTTGAATATATCTTTATGATTCCTGCAAACCAGATTGGTTCAAAGATAAATGGCGGACCTTATTCTTTAATGCAATTAAAAATCATTCAAGAAGCTATTTCTATTTCTGTTTTTACTTTAATTGCTATTACTGTATTTCGAACAGAAACGTTACATTGGAATCATATAGTAGCGTTTGTTTTTATTATAGCGGCTGTGTTTTTTGCATTTTTAAAATAAAAAACGAATACAAAATGTATTCGTTTTTAAGTGGAGCCTCCCGGACTTGAACCGGGAACCGACGGGTTATGAGTCCGTAGCTCTAACCGATTGAGCTAAAGCTCCGAGAACAAAGATAGTAAATTTCATTTTTTTTCAAGACTATGTCAGGATTTTTACATTAAAAAACGTATTTTCCATATTCTTAAACGCTTGAATCTGCAGAATAACTAGTTAGATGCGGTAGGATTTTTTAAATTGGGGTATCTGGAGTTTTTATGAAACGATTGGCAATACTTTTTTTGTGTGTGCAAGCGGCTTTTGCTTTGTCTGCTAGTGAAGCTATGGAAAAATCAAAAGCCTGGTTTAAATCTTCAAAAGCTTGGTCGTTTAAATTTCGAGCAGAATCTTTTTTGGCTGGCGAACCATCTTCAAATATTCAAAAAGGAGATTTGCTTGTCGGAGATGCTAATCGCTTTCGTTTAAGTATTCCAGGAATAACATTTATTAGTGATGGTGAAAGCCTTTGGCAATGGAATATAGAACAAAAGCAAGTTTTAATAAAGGCTGTTGCGGATTTAGAATCGTCTCTTCATCCATCAGAACTATTGTTTAAGTATTTAAATTGCAAAGCATTATCTTTAAAAGAAGAATCTTGGAAAGGCAAAAAAAGTTATGTGTTAAAACTTTCTCCAGAACAATATGCAGATCAGTTTGCAGAAATGGAAGTTTGGCTTTCTGATAAGGACTTTTCTCCAGTTCGACTTTATACAGTAGATGTAATGGGCAATTCTACATGGTATGATGTGTCTGAATGGAAAACATTAAAAAATGTGGATAAAGAAAAATTCAAATTCAAATCGTCTCCTGGTGTAGATGAAATTGATATGCGGTAGTTAGAGGTTTTATGTTTCGAATAGTGTTGTTTTTTTGTGTAAGTTATCTTTTTGCCGCAGGAGAATTATTAGTTAGCAATTATTCTTTTGCAGCAACCTCTTTTGGAAAAGGTAAAGTTTTAGTTTTTTCTCGTGGTGATGCAAATGGAGGGTTCTCTCTTTTAGAATTTGGGACCGGGGCACCTTTACGAATCCTTTCAAGTGAATTTTCCATTTTTGAAAATGATGTAGAATATACTGCTGTTCATGATGGGATATTGAGTGATACGAAAGCGGAGCTTCGTAGAGTTCCTTTTGTGAAAGCTGGGAAATTAGGAAGCGTTCTTCCTATGTATGAATTGGATTCAACAGGCTTATTCCGGAAACCAGCAGGTTTTATTTCTATGCGTGGTGTAGAAGAAGGTGGTTTATCTTACATTCCATTAGAATTGCCGAGAATCTCTTATCTGGACACATCGTTTTCTTTAATGGATAATGCGTTGTCTGCATTTGCGTATGATTCTTTATCTAATGTCTTATGGAGTGCAATGGGGGCTTCTGGACTTTTACGCTATGACGTGTCAAAAGGTTTTGGAAATGTTCAAGAAAAAACATTGGTGTTAAATAAAAAAGAACAACGATTAGATACATTGACGTATGGAATGGAATTAAAATTTTCAAATACGCCATCCATTTTGGGATTAGCTTTAGAGCCAGAAAAAAATGTACTTTGGTTAGCGACATCAACTGGTCTTTGGGTTCAAGAAGATGCTCAATCGGCTAAATTGAAACTTATTTCAGGTTTAGAAAAATCTCGTGTGACCGGAGTTTGGTTAGGCGGAACTCCAACACAAATCATTGCAGAAACATCGGAATATAAAAGTGGCCATTTAGAAAATAAATTGTGGCGTTCTTTGGATGGGAAAAATTTTTCAGAAGTTGTTTTCAGAGATACGACAGGAAAAAAGATAAAAGGTGTTTATGATGGTACAGATTATAGTGTAAGCGATGTTGCTTTTGTTGGTAAGCAAGTTTTTGTAGCAGTGCGAACGGTTGGGGGCGCAGAAAGTGGACTTTTGAAATTAGATTCGCTAGGCGCGATTCCTTGGGAAGCAGAAGAAAATCAATGGCTTTATGGTTTTGAAGCAGGAGTTGTTGATAGAAATACCATTATCCTTTCTGTTAATGATTGGTTTTTGCCTAATGGAGGAACAGGACTTGCTGTGACCACTTACGGGAATGGAATTTCCGTTTCTGCAGACTCTGGAAAAACTTGGCAACCTGTTTTAAATCAAGCGGCTGTTGGTAAAAATCTTTCTTCTATTAGAATGGTGCCTTCTGTGATTGCAGCCGATGGCGAATCGCTTATCGCGTATAATCTTTCTAAAGAATCAAAAGTAACCATTGAAATTTTTAGCTATGATATGCGTAAAGTGCGTACAATTGTAAAAGATGCTTTGCGCCCAGCATCTGCTGGGCGCAGCACTAATGCTGCTGAAGATTTATGGGATGGTCGAGATGATATGGGGCGTGCCGTTACTATGGGAATTTATTATGTGCGCGTGAAAGATAATCATGGGCATGTGGGCTGGGGAAAAGTTATGACTCTAGGAGGCCGCTAATGCAAAAGATTATTCTCTTAGTGCTCTTGCTTTTAAGTTTTGTCCAAGCTTCTAAAGAAGCGCGTCTTGGTGGCTTTGATGGCTTTGTGGAACGCATGGGGGCTTCAGCCCGGGAACTTGGGCGAGGAAATACTGGTTCTGCTGATACTTTAGCTATGCCAGGAGCTTATTGGAACCCTGCATTACTAGCTTTTAGAAAAAACATTGCTTATTCATTGCATGCTGAAAAACGAGATTTAGATAGAGCGGGTGGTTCTTTAGGCATAGAAGGGAAAATTGGTTCGCGAATGGGGATAGGCGCTGCCGTTTTGTATCGCGGTGATTGGGATTTTGAAGTGATTGATGAAGATGATAAAACATTAGGAAACGCGGCCCCATTTTTCTCAATGATGTATCTTGGTTTTTCGTATCGTTTAACTCGCCGAGATGCTCTTGGGATTTCGTTATCAATGAGTTATGATAATCTAGGCATTTCAAAATATTATGATGATATTGATGTAGAAGATGGTTATCGTAGTCCATTAACATTTAACATAGGTTTTGTCAGGCAATTAAATGCTAAATGGTCTTTTTCAGTTGTTGTGCGCAATTTGAGTTTTGATGAAAATTTAACAGCGCGTTGGACAAAAACGACAAGTGGTGATAATTCTCTTGAGTCGACAGAAGGAGTAAGGCCTAAAACATTACAAGTTGGTTTAGGGTATCGTTCTGTTTTATTTGGCCGTTCAGCAGCTCTTTGGCTTGAAGCTTTAGATTATCAACTATCAGAAGTATTTTTAGCATTTGACCCAGATGCGCATTATTGGACAGCTCGTTTAGGTGCTGAATATGAAGTGATTCCAAAAGGTATGTTGCGTGTGGGCATAGATGGAGAAAATTTTACGGCTGGCTTAGGTTATGCATTCGATATTCGGATAGGAAAAAAGAAATGGCCATTTGAAGTGAATTACGCATTAGTCTATGAATCCGAAGCTGACCTTTGGAATCCATTGAGCTTTGCCTTGAGAGGTTATATTCCTTGATAGAAAAAATTTTTCTAGATGGCGTTAGAGCATTACCTTTACAGGAGAGAAATTTTTCTCCTGGGATAACCGTTTTTTGCGGGCATAATGGGTGTGGAAAAACTTCTTTGCTAGAATCTATTTTTTTGATGAGTCAGGGATTTTCTTTCAGAACAAGGGATTTGAAAAGTTTGATTTCTTGGGAAAAACAAGAAAGCATTTTACGAGCAGAATTGTCAGGACTAACAACATCTTCAACGCGTGCATTACGTATCGCAAAAGATTCGTTGACAATAAAAAAAGATGGAGAACTTTGTCGCTCGTTAGCGTCATTTTTTGGAACGTTTCCTGCAGTGATGATGCAACCATCAGATATTGAACTTGTGCGAGGCGCACCAGAAATACGTCGCCGTTGGCTAGATGAAATTCTTTGTTTCCAATCAGATAAAAATGCAAACCTTTTGCGCCGTTATCGAAGGGTTCTTTCACAAAGAAATGAATGGTTACATGGTTTTAAACAAGGTAAAGCGATTGGTGGGGAAGATGTTTTTGTTGTGCTTTCTCAACAATTGGTTTCTTTAGGGGCTGCTCTTTGGAAAGAACGTTTTTTGTTGGCTAAAAGGTTATCAGAACTTATTCCCGAATATTATGATAGACTTTCAAATGGTCAAGATAAAGTACATTGTTCTTATCGTTCGGCAGTTTCAGAAATAGATTCAATAGAAGAAAAATTTTTTGAATTACTTGAAAAAAATGAAGAATCGGAACGCCGTTTAGGGATAACTCTTGTTGGCCCGCATAAAGATGATTTTATCCTTTGGCTTTCTGATTATGAAATGCGGCCCATTGGTTCTCAAGGTCAATGTCGATCAGCCGCCATAGCTATGCGCCTTTCTGCAATTGATATTGCGAATTCAACAAATCTTTTACCGATTTTATTGTTAGATGATATTTTAGCTGAACTAGATTCTAATCGACGCATAGCGGTTTCTGAATTAATTCGTGAAAAGAAATGTCAAGTATTTGTGGCTACGCCACAAGTTGACGATTTACCATTTTCACCAGATGATGTTATTTCACTAGGGTGAATGGTTAGAAAATTTTTGTAATAGTTTTTTCGCTTGCAAGGCAAAAATATCTGAATCATTTAATTCTAAAACTTTTTGAAGGCGTTTAATCCCTTCTTCTGGATTCAAGTTCTGAGAAACGCGAATTTCCCCAATGGTGAAAAGCGCTTTGCGAGCCATTTTTTCATCTTTTTCAGAAATGAGAGATTTTTCAAGTAACAACAAAGCTGCTTCGTAATGCTTTTTTTGATAAGCGCTTGTTCCCCATTCTTGCCATTGGGTATTAGTAACTTCAATATAAAGCGAAGGGTTGGTGATTTTTTTAGCAATATCGTTCAACGTTTCAGAATCGACATCGGATTCTAGTAAAAGAGCATGCATTGCATCAGTTAAAAATTTTCCAGCTAAAGCGAAATCGCCGCGCATAGCGCAAGAAAAGCCTTCATCAAGCATGGCGCGCGTTTTCTTTTTCCGGACTTCTTGAAAGTTTTGTTTAGGTTCTTTAGCTTTTTGTAAACGTTTTTCTTTTTCTATTTCCTTTTTACTTTTTTTAGGAAGAGGCATATATTTCCCTAAGAAAGAACCGCCTACAAAGAAAACAAGAGAAAGAATTATAGCGGCAACATAAATTTGAGAACAAGTTAGCCAAGTAATTAAAAGGTTTAAAAATAAAAGCAAAGAAGCAAAAACAATAACTTTTTTCTCTGAGATAAAGCCATTTTTATTTTGGCAAATAGAACCTAGTAAAAGGGCAACTCCAATCATGAAACCTGTGTAGAATGAGGTGTTGTTTGCAAAAAAAGAAGTTCCACTTAAAATAAGTAATAACACTGCTCCAAGGATTGTGGCTAAAAAAAGAAGCCCTAAATTGATCCACTTTCCAAAACGTTCTTCAGTAAGTTTGGCTATAAAAAGTAAACTGGCAAATTGTATCAAGAACATCCAAATATTTGGAAAAAGTAACCAATGTAAAAAGACTTGAGATGGCTCCGGGGCTTGAGTATTTAAACGAATGCGGTAAACATTTTTTGTATCAGTATAGGATTTAAGTAGTTTAGCTTCTTCTTTTTTATAAAGTCTTTGGTCTGGGACTATGTTTTTTACAGCAAAACTTCTACTCCCACCAGTTTCCCACCATTTTTGAAATTCTTGTTTCATTTCTTGGACGCGTTTGTCCGGAACAAGAGTTGGGGTCTTTTCATTGTATTTTTTTAAATATTCATTTAGTTCTTCTTGATAAAGTTCTTCAGTTGGTGCTAAACCAACGGATTGAAATTTTTGTGCGCCTTCTTTTTCCCAATAATCTTTAAATAGCGATATTTGTTTAGAAATGCGGTTTGATTCTTTCCAGGAAGGCCCGTATTCTAATACGCATTGTGTTATTAAAACAATTAAAGCAAGACAAAGGATTGCCGAAAATGAAAATCCTCTATTACTAAAAAAATGTCGCAAGATATTTAAAATTTTCATAATCAACTTTTTGAATGGTATTCGCTTAATTGATTCCATAAGAAATCAGTGTTTACATCTCTATATCCAAGAGAATTAATACGTTCTCTTAATTTGTGAGCGATGTTGAACAAGTTATCGCATTTTTGCATTCTTTCAAAGCTGTCAAAAATGGTTAAATCATCAATCCACTTTCGGACTTCTGGGAAATTAGCATTTTCAAAAACGTTGCGTTTCCCTGTTTTTAAATGTTCTAAATAGCGTTCTGTAATGCGGTAACCATCTTCAACAAAAATTTTCATCGCATTAGGGAAAAGTTGCTCGCCAGTTAAATATTCATGCAAAATAATTCCAAAGCTAAAGTAATCAACAGATTGAGAAAGGTTTTCTCCCATAACAGCTTGTTCTGGGGCGCTATAACAAGGAGTCAGTTTTCCTCCGTATTCTGTTACGCTTTCTCTTAATTTGGCTTGTGCATAACCAAAGTCACAGATTAAAATTTTATGGTTGTTGATGTGCTCTGGGTTTTGGCAAAGCAATAAATTTTTAGGTTTTAAATCTTTATGAATTATCTGGTAATAATGCAACTGGCTGATTGTATTGGCTAAATAAGCCATTTGGGCTAGTCGTTGAAAAACTTCTTCGTCTGACAGTTCTTTTTTAAACATTTGGTCTAAAGAACAGCCACGAATAAATTCCATTTTAAAATAAGGATGACGCCCAGCAAAACCGCCACCAAAACTTTGTACAACGCCTTCAATATTGGTGGCTCGTATTAAGTTGTTTATTCTGATTTCGTCTTGAAATGCACTGAGTAACATATTTAGACGATGTACTCTGTTCTTTCCAGATGGAGCATAATATTTGCAGATTTTTAAAACGATGTCTTTTTCATTGTATTTAGCTTCGTCAGAAGGTCGTTCAATCCAATACCTTGCTTTAAACAAATCATTAGTCCCTTCAATAGAAATTGGCTCGAGCAGTTTGATGCGCTCTATAGCTCCACTATGTAAGAATTCTGGATTCTGATCAAAAAGATATTGGTACTCTTCTAATGAACAATGTTCTCGCAAGGCAAGCTTGCGAGAAAGAAGATCGATTTTATTTGAAAGCCATGTCCTAATCACTCTTCAAATTTAATTAAAGAAAAAATAAGAAGATAGATTATATAAAAAAAGTAAGATGTTTTCTTGATAAAGCTAAATCACTCCAAATGAGCGCCGGTCGCGTTCTAATTGGTTTTCTTGTTCACCAAGAATATTTGTGATGTATTCATAAGCTTCTTCAACAGAATCGGTAAATAAGAAAAGGTTCAAATCTTCTTTATTTATCATGCCTGTTTCTACAAGGTATTCCCAGTTAATCAGTTTTTTCCAGAATTCGGTTCCAAAAATAACAACAGGCACTTTTTCTGAATAGCGTCTTGTTTGGATAAGTGTCAACGCTTCAAACATTTCATCTAATGTCCCAAAGCCACCAGGGAATACAATAAGAGCGCGAGCAATATGCAAAAACCAGAATTTACGGATAAAGAAATATCTGAATTGCATATTCAATGCGTCTGAAATATAAGGGTTTGGGTGTTGCTCAAAAGGTAACTTGATGTTTAATCCAGTAGAAGGTGTCCCAACGTCATTTGCTCCACGGTTGCCAGCTTCCATAATACCAGGTCCGCCTCCAGTGCAAATAGTAAAACCATTTTGTTGAGAATTACACCATTTACCGAGTTGTCTTGCTAAATCTCTTGCCGCGTTGTAATACTGAGCAACGTTTTCTAAAGCATGTAATTTTTTAAGCTCTTTTCCTTTAACAGATTTTTTTCTTTTTTTGATTTCTTCCATAGGAAGAGTGCGGGCAGAACCAAAGAATACAATAGAATTCTGGATCTTTTCATTAGCAAAACGCTCGCCAGGAGCTAAAAATTCAGAAAGGATACGAACTTGTCGTCCTGCGTCCCCTTCTAGGAATTGTTTGTCTAAATAAGCAATTTGAGGTTCTTTTGCTTTTTTGGAAGCTACTTTTTGGGTTGAACTCTTTTTAACTATAGCCATTTGAAAATCTCCAAGAAAAATTCTGTTTAGGAATGTTTTTGTGATACAATCCATTCTTTTCTTAAAATACACTTATTATTTGAACAGAAGCAAAAAAAATCTTTATATTTACATTATGCTAGTAAAAATTTGGACAGATAACTTTGTAATTACCGGCGAAATAGATATGTTGCGCGATGAACGCTTAACAGACTATATTCGTGAAAATAAAGAATTTATTGCCGTAACTCAGGTAAAAGTGGCGAATAAAGAAGAAAAAGACTTATTCCACACTCACTTTCTTAATGTGAGTACGCGGCATATTGAAATTATTTTACCAGCAGAATAAATTTTTTATTCTCTGGCGCATAAAAAAGAGGCTTTGAAAGCCTCTCTCTTTGTGTAATTTGTTTTATTTGGCTTCGATCTTTTCCAAACCACCCATATAAGGGCGTAAAATTTCTGGAATTACTAAAGACCCATCAGCTTGTTGGTAATTGTCACAAATACCAACCATAACACGAGGTGTGGCAAGTCCAGAACCATTCAATGTATGAACAAAAGTGTTCTTTCCATTAAGTTTTGTGCGGATTCCTGCACGTCTTGCCTGGAAATCTTCGAAATTAGAACAAGAGCTGACTTCAAGCCATTTCTTTTCAACAGGAGCATATATTTCAAGGTCGTAGCATTTTGCAGCCCCAAAACCTAAGTCCCCTTTGCAAAGTTCTAAACGTCTGTAAGGGAGTCCGAGCTTTTCTAAAAGGATTTCACCAAAGCGAGTTAATTCTTCGTGAGCTTCATAGCTTTTTTCTGGGTGAGCAAAATAAACCATTTCCACTTTGTTGAATTGATGTAAGCGTAAAAGACCTCTAGTGTCTTTTCCATAGCTCCCTGCTTCGCGGCGGAAACAAGCGGAATAAGCACAAAGTCTTTTTGGAAGTTCTGATTCAGGAATAAATTCTTCGGCGTAGAGATTTGTAACAGGAACTTCTGCTGTTGGAATGAGGAAAAGATCGTCGTCTTTGTCACAACGATACATGTCTTCTTCAAATTTTGGAAGTTGACCTGTGCCTCTCATTGTTTTGCGTAGTACAAGGTATGGAGGAATGATTTCTTCAAAGCCTGCTTCTCTATGCATGTCTAAGAAAAATTGAATCAAAGCTCGTTCAAGTCTTGCACCAAGACCGCGATAAACCGGGAATCCACTTCCGGAAATTTTTGCGCCACGTTCAAAATCAAATAATCCTAAGCGTTCGCCTAAAGTTTTGTGGTCAACGGCTTCAAAATCAATTTCTCTAGGAGTTCCCCAAGTAGCTCTAACTACGTTATCTTCACTAGACTCACCTTCAGGAGCGTTTGGTGCAATATTTGGAATATGCATCAATTTCTCAGTTTGTTCAAATTCAACAGCTTTAGCAGCAGAATCTAATTCAGCAATTTTATCACCAAGAGCACGCATAGCTAAAACGGCGTCATCAGCATTTTCGCCTTTCTTTTTCAATTCACCAATGCGTTTAGATTCAGCATTGCGTTCTGCTTTCAATTTTTCAACTTCAGCTAAAATAGAACGACGCTTTTCATCAAGTGAAAGGATTTCTTCTATTTCAATAGTTGTCCCTTTTTTACGGGTTTCTTCTTTGTAGAATTCAGGGTTCTCGCGAATTTTACGAATGTCAAGCATAAAAAGCCTCTTGTATAAATTTGGTGTAAATATAGTAAGTAAAAAATGAAGTTTTTATTTGAAAAGGCGAATCACTCGTTTCAAGGCTATTAAAGCACGGTCAATTTCCCACTTTTCAGAATAAACACCAAAGCTAAAACGTAAAGTAGCCGGGATATTAAATCGCTTCATTACGGGTTCTGCACAATGGTGCCCACTTCTGACGGCAATATTTTCTTCATCAAGAATCATGGCTGCATCATGAGCATGGATTCCCTCTAAAGTAATGCTTAATAGAGCCCCGCGTTCCTTAGGATTGCCTAAAATGTGAATTTCGGGAATTTCAGAAAACTGGCTAATAGCGTATTCAAGAATTCCGGATTCCTTACGATGAATATTATCAAGTCCGGTTTCTTTTAACCATTTTACGGCTTCGCCTAGGCCAATGACTTCAGCGATTGGTGGAGTGCCGGCTTCAAATCTGGCGGGGGGAGGGGCAAAAGTTGTTTTTTCAAAAGAAACGCTTTTTATCATTTCGCCCCCACCAAAAAGAGGAGGCATTGATTCAAGGAGTTCGTATTTGCCAAATAAAACACCAATTCCTGTTGGACCATACATTTTATGTCCGGAAAAAGCTAAAAAGTCGCAGTCTAATTCTTGAACATCTATTTTTTGATGAGCAATACTTTGTGCGGCATCGATAAGGATTTTTGCATTTTTTGAAAAATTTCTGACGGTTTGAATGATTTCTTTTATTGGATTAACTGTTCCTGTGACATTGCTTATATGCGTTATGGCAACAATTTTTGTTTTTTCTGTCAAAAGTTCTGGTATTTTTTCAAGAACTAAATTGGCTTGGTCGTCAACAGGAATAACGCGTAAAAGAGCCCCTTTTTCTTCGGCAATGAGTTGCCATGGCACAATATTAGCGTGGTGTTCTAAAGCGCTGATTAAAATTTCATCACCGGCTTGTAAAAATTTACGGCCATAACTCCAAGCAACAAGATTTATACTTGCAGTTGTTCCGCTTGTAAAAACGATTTCGTTTTCTGAAGTTGCATTTATAAAAGAAGCTATTTCTTTTCTGGCTTTTTCAAAAGCTTGTGTTGTTTTTTCACTGCTTTGATAAACACCGCGTTTAACAGAGCTGTAGTGTTTTGTATAAAAATCATGCATGACCTGAATAACGGTCATGGGTTTTTGAGTTGTTGCTGTACTATCAAGAAATGCAAAAGGTTTTGCGTTTTTAATATTTTGTGCTAAAACAGGGAACTCTGCCCGGATATTTTCAAGAGAATGGTTCATAACGCGGTATTATAGAAAATTTTAATGAAAATGGAAAAAGCGTTCATTAAGGTAAATTATTTTAAACATTCTCAGTAAACAAAAGAACTTTGTTGTGATAGAGTGCAAATATTTTAGCGTAAAAAAAATTATTACGGATAAATGATGAAAAAAGATATATAATAAGAGGCAAGTGGATTTTTTTTATTTAAAAATGGAATGAGAATTAAGGCTTTAAAAATGATTTAGGCTTTTTTTCTTTATTTTTAGAAAAATGGAAAATTTTCATTTAATGGGTGTGGTTGCTAGGTGAATTTTAGGTATTTATTTATGCAAAAAACGTATAAAGTCTTTTTTTGGGCATCCTGCTTATCCGCTATAGTTGCTTGTAGCGATTCTCCTGAAGGTGACTCTTTAATGCTTTTACCAGAGGCATCGTCATCTTCTTTAAGTAATGGTTCTTCATCTTCGGTCCCTGTAACCCCACCTGTTCCGGGAGATACTTCGGTTTTCTATGATACCGTATCTGTTTTTATTGATGATACCACAGGAAAAGAATTGCATTACTTAGGTCATTCTACATTGAGAATTACCGAAATAGCAGCCCAAAATATTTCTTGGTTAGACCACGATGCTGAAGATCCAGGTTGGGTTGAAATTTATAATGCAGGCCAAGACACCGCTGACCTCCGAGGTTATTCTTTAGTTGAAAAACTGGATAACCCAAGAAAATGGATTATTGATAAATTAATTATTCCTCCTGGAGAACTCAGAACTGTATTTTGTTCAGGAAAAGATTTAGCAGCTCCTTTAGTCGGGCTTGATTCTAAAGGGAAACATTTTAGAACTCATACAAATTGGAAATTAGAAAAAGAAGGTGGCTCTATTTATTTAATTGATAAGAATTGGGCTATCCGTGATTCTGTGGCTTACCCAGCTTTGGATCCAGGACTTTCTTGGGGTATTATCAATGGCGGAGAATGGCGCTATTTTGATGAACCAACCCCAGAACAAAAAAATACTGTTTCTAGTGGTTTTGATGGCTTTGCCGGAGATTTTACTTTGACTCCTGCTGGCGGATTTTATGCAAATGGTTTGACACTTAGTCCACCACAAGTAGCTGGTGGTGTAGTTCGCTGTGAATTTGGTGGTGCTGAGCCAACTGAACATTCTCAAGAATTCAGTAGTTCTAAAGAAATTAATGAAACAACAGTTGTTCGTTGTGCTTTGTTTGAAGAAGGCAAAATTACAAACAAAGTAGTGACTGAAACTTATTTTGTTGAAGAAACTATTAAAATGCCTGTTGTGGCAATTAGTGTTTCTCCAACGTTCTTTAATCAACATTATATTGATTGTGGTTGCGGCGATCCTGCTTGTTGTCCAGAAGGCTTGTATGAAGATATCGAATTCCCTGTTCATGTTGAATTCTTTGAAAATGGTAGTTCAACAAATGGAAAAAGTTGGGAAATAGATGCCGGTATTTCTTTGATGGGAAACTGGAGTCGAATGGAAAAGAAAAAATCAGTGGCAGTTGTTATGCGTGAACAATACCAAGATGGCCGCTTGCATTACCCATTGTTTACTACTCGCCCAGAAGCTCAGAAATTTAAGGCTTTTAATTTACGTAATAACGGCAACCGTTTTGTTTCAGATTATATTGCTGATGCTGCAGGCGGTGCTATACTTGAAGGTTCTGGAGTGGATTACCAACGTAGTCGTCAAGTCGTGGTGTTCTATAATGGTGAATATTATGGCATTCATGATATGCGTGAACGTTTTAATGAACATTATGTTGAAACGAATTACGGGATAGATGCTAAAACTGTTGATATGATTAAACATTTAGGACATGATATTTCTGTAAGCGGTGGTAGTTCTATTGGTTATGAAGAATTGTTGGAATTTGCTTATAACAATGATTTCTCTGGCGCTAATAATACTTATTACACTACAATTCAGGCTATGATGGATGTCGGTAATTTTGCAGATTATATGGCTGCTGAAATTTATATCCATAATGGTGATTGGCCAAATAACAACGTTCGTGCTTGGCGCTCTCCAGAACAACCATGGAAGTTTATGATTTACGATTTGGATCATGGCTTTGATTGGAAATGGACCGTTTCTGGATTTAGTGAAAATTCTACAAACATGTTTAATTGGATTAAACAAGGTGGCGGAGGTAGCGGTTCTTGTTCTGGTAAAGGTTGCTTTGCTATGATTTTCAATAAGTTGATTGAAAACCCAGATTTTGAACGACTTTTTGTGAACCGCTCTGCTATTATGCTTGATAAATATTTGAATTCAAAGAGATTGTCTTCAGTTATTGAATCAATGGTTGCAACAATTGATGCCGATGAAATTGAACGCGATATGGAACGTTTCAATAGAGAAAACAGAGGCTATGGGTTTAGTAAGAGTGGTTCATCTATTAAAGAATGGGCTGCAAATAGAGATTCATGGGTTCTTGAAGATTACCAAGATAGATTTAATGTTGGTAACCTTGTAAATGTTTCTATCGCAGTACAAGGAAGTGGTACTGTTTTGGTTGAAGGAATGAATGTGGTTAATGGTGGAGCTTATTCAGGAAAGTTCTTTAGTAATCACCCCATTCAGTTAACAGCTGTTCCAACAGGTTCTGGAGTGTTCTCTGCTTGGGAAGATGGTTCTACACAAAACCCGAGAATGGTTATCCCGACAGCTACTGCTTCTTATAGCGCTGTGTTTAAATAAATGATATTTTAATGTTATTGAACTCATTCGCCGCTTCTTTGAAGCGGCGAATTTCTACATTTAAGGCATGGTAAGTCCAATAAGAAAAATGTTTGATGATATATCTCTTCGCTATGATTTTTTAAATCATACCTTGAGTTGTTTTAGAGATATTTCTTGGAGAAATTCTTGTTGTAAAGAACTAAAACAATTAAACCCTGGAAAACGCGTTCTAGATTTATGCGGTGGAACAGGAGATTTTATCAATACATATCATAAACATATTGGACAAACAGAAAAATCTATTTTAGGCGATTTTTCATTTGGAATGCTTTCTTGTGCAAAGAAAAAAAATATTCAGACAACGCCGATTCAGTTAGATGCCATGAAAATGCCTTTTGGTGAAAATATATTTGATGTCGTTTTGAATGGCTTTGGAATGCGTAATTTACCAGATACTGAAATTGGACTTAAAGAAGCTTATCGAGTCCTTTCGCCGGGTGGTTTTTTAGTTGTTCTTGATTTCTTTTCTCCAAGGAACAAATTCAATACATTTTTCTACAAGCGCTTGGCTCCGTTGTTTATTCCGTTTTTGGGAGCGTTTTTTAGTAAAAAACGTTCTGCGTATGAATATTTATTGAGTTCCATTCAAAATTTTTTAACGGTTAAAAACTTCTTGGATTTAGCTGAAAATAATGGATTTAAGGTTGTATTAGAAAAACCTTGTGACTTTGGAATAGCTTACCGCATTATTTTGCAGAAGGAACTTTGATATGAGTCATTTTATTGTTGGAATCACAGGTGCTTCTGGAACTATTTATGCTTCACGATTGCTATTACATTTGAAAAATTTAGGGCATAGGGTTTCGGTCATTTTTTCTGATGCAGCAAAAGAAGTTGTTGCTTTTGAAAAACAAGGAAAGGCTTTTGATCTTGCTGATGAAATTTTAGAAATAAATGATTTTTTCTCTTTTGCAGCAAGTGGCAGTGCTTCTTTTAAAGGTATGGCAATACTGCCTTGTTCAATGGGAACACTTGGAAAATTGGCTTCAGGTATAACGGATAATCTTTTAGTGCGTGCTGCAGATGTTTGTCTAAAAGAAAAACGGGCATTGGTTTTAGTTCCAAGAGAAATGCCTTTGCATGCAATACATTTAGAAAACATGCTTAAGTTGTCTAAAACAGGTGCGACAATAATACCTGCGGCTCCGCATTTTTATACGAATCCTGAAACGATAGAAGATTTAGTAGACACAGTTGTTGCAAAAGTTTTAACGCATTTGGGTGTTGAAAATAATATTGTACCTTCTTGGGGAAGTTCTTGTGATTAAAAAAATATTGGAATTTGGTCATTTAGTGCGTTTTAGTCACACACTTTTTGCAATGCCTTTTGCTTTAGGTTCTATGTGGGTTGCAGCAGATGGTTTTGCCGGAAAATCGGCGTCAGAAATTATTCGATTAGTTTTGTTAATTGTGGGGTGCATGGTTGTTGCTAGAAATGGGGCTATGTCATTTAATCGTTTGGCAGATGCAAAAATAGATGAACAAAATCCGCGTACTGCATCAAGGCACTTGCCTGCAGGAAAATTGAGCAAAAAGAGTGTTGTCGCGTTTCTTATTTTAAATGGTTTGCTTTTTGTCTTTTTTGCGTTTTTATTAAATCCTTTAGCAGGAATTTGTTCGGTACCTGTTTTTTTAGCGCTTTTATTTTATTCTTATTGGAAACGATTTTCTTTTTTGTGCCATTGGTATCTTGGATTGGCGATAGGAATGAGCCCATTAGGTGCTTGGATTGCAGTTCGAGGTGAATTTGCTTTGTTTCCAATTTTTTTGATGTTGATTTTAATGCTTTGGATGGGTGGGTTTGATATTATTTATGCAACTCAAGATGAAGAAATCGACAGACAAATGGGATTACATTCTGTGCCTGCACGATTTGGGCGAAATAAAGCTTTGAAAATAGCACTTGGAAGTCATTTAGCTATGTTAGGGCTTTGCCTGGTTTTTGGTATTTATTGGAAAATGGGAATCGCTTGGTGGCTTGTTTTTTCTTTAATGACTCTAGCTATTGCCTACATTCATTTGTTTCGCAAATCAGATGATTTAGATTCGTTGAACAGAGATTTCTTTTTAGCCAATGTCGGTATTAGTTTTTTGGTAATGGTTGGTCTTTTTGTTTGGATTTTAACAGGAGGAACTGCTTTTGGATAAAAGGAATTTTTGCCAAAGGGTCGGGACGTTTTTTGCATTATTAGCGGTGTTAGACGTAGTGTTAATTGAACTGAATGTTGCGCCAATGCCTTTTGCTGATTATGCTTTGACGGGGCTTATTGTTCTTTTAGCGATAGCTCTTTTAGGAAGTTTTTATTTTAAAGAAAAATAACAGAAACGGAGTTGTGTTTATATGGGAAACGAAAAGTATGTTGCTATTGTAGGAGCTGGAATTACAGGGCTTACAGCCGCATTTTATTTAAAACAAAATAATATTCCATTTAAAATTTTTGATACGTCTTTAAAACCAGGCGGAGTGATTCAATCTAAAAGAAATGATGACTTTGTCTGGGAAACTGGTCCAAGTACAGGAACGCTTGGAAAACCAGAAGCGATGGAACTTTTTGAAGACTTAGATTTAGAACTTTTAGAAACTGCACCTAGTATAGCAGGGAATCGTTATATTTGGAAAGGGAAAAAATTACACCCATTACCTTCTTCACCTATTTCTGGCTTGTTGACTCCACTTTTTTCATGGAAAGATAAATTTGGAATTTTGTTAGAACCGTTTAGAGCGAAAGGCTCTGACCCAGAAGAAACTTTAGCTTCTTTTGTTAAACGTCGTCTTGGGACTTCTATTTTGAATTATGCCGTAGATCCGTTTGTTTCAGGTGTTTATGCGGGGTCTCCAGAAACAATAATTCCTAAATATGCATTACCTAAACTTTATGCGCTAGAAGAAAATTATGGAAGCTTTATCCGAGGAAGCATTCATAAAATGAAAGAACCTAAAACAGAAAGAGATAAAAAAGCGACAAAAAAAGTTTTTTCTGCCAAAGGTGGGCTTTCTCGTTTGATTGAAAAATTGACAGAAAAAATAGGCTTAGAAAATATGGTTTTAGGAGTAAAAGATTTTTGTGTTAGTTTAAATGGAAATTCATTTATCGTTAATGCAAATGGAACTTCAACAGAGTTTTCTAAAGTTGTTTTTACGGGTAGTGCAAGACGTTTACCAGAAGCATTTCCATTTTTGAAAGAAAATGGATTAGATGCCGCTTTTAATGTCAGTTATACTCCTGTTATGGAAGTTGCCGTTGGCTTTAAAAAGTGGCAAGGAATGCCTCTTGATGGCTTTGGTGCATTAATGCCTTCAAAAGAGAATAGAAAAATTTTAGGAGTTCTTTTCTTGTCGTCTTTATTTACAGGTAGAGCTCCAGAAGGTGGGGCTATGCTTTCTGTATTTATGGGGGGAATTAGACACCCAGAGTATTTGAATTTTACAGATTCTGAAGTTTATGAAATTGTAAAAAAAGAAATTCAAGAAACTCTTGGGCAAAAAGATTTCTCTCCAGAATTGTTTGAAATAACAAGACATTCAATGGCAATTCCACAATATGATAAAAATACTCCAGCAAGAATAGCTGCTTTTGCAAAAGCTGAATCTATGTATCCAGGCTTGTTGCTTGGCGGAAATGGAATCGGAGGAATAGGAATGGCTGATAGAATTCGGCAAGGAAAAGAATTAGCTTTGCGGATTTTATCTTAAAAGGAGGCAATTAAAGGTGTTTTTTTTAATAAGTTTAAAAAAAACAACACTTTTTTGCGTTTTTTTACTATATTACGCCTAAACCATCCGAGCCCGGGTGGTGGAATGGTAGACACTGGGGACTTAAAATCCCTTGAAGGCAACTTCGTGCGGGTTCAAGTCCCGCCCCGGGCATCTTTTTAAAAGCTATGATTGAATTTTACCCTAAGACTATTTATTATCCAAGAGAGGCGGTTGAAGAAAAACTAGCTAAGGGCGAATTGCAATCAACCGAAAAACAATTGTTTGGTTTTGCTCTCCGACATCGTGAAGAAATTGAAGCTTTAGCTAAAGAAGATGAATCAAATCCAAGTGATGAAACTTTATTAGATAATTTAAGAGCTTATATCCTTTCTATGGGGTCTTTAAACCCTGCTGCTGATATGGGGAATATGCTTAGAGAAATATCTAACGAAGTTTGGTTTCAGAACGAGAAAAAAGAAATTTCGCCAAAGCAAGTTACAGAAGAATGGAAAGAAATGTATGCTGCTAAGTGGCGAGAAGCTAGAATTTTTGAATCGTTTATTTTGATTGAACATTGTGCCAAAGAATTAGTGGCTGTTTTACGTCAAAACGAATCAGCAAAATAAGTTTATCTCGGCCTTTTGCTTTGGTGTAATGCCAATATTCTTGAATATGTTTTGCGATGTCCTTTGCTAAAAGGGCATTTTTTGTATTGGTAAAAGCAGGCATCACATTTTCAAATTTTCCACTTTCTGAAATTTCCATATAAATACCAAGAAATTCATTTTTAGCTTTTCTTTTGTGTGTGCGATTATGTTTTTTGAAAATGTAATGTAAGCTCAAAGAGCGATTTTGTAGGAATTGCAAAACATTATTGGGATCACGCCATTTTTTAGTGGAAAGCCACCACAAATCCTTTGCTTGGAAAATACGAGTATAACCATGAAAATAAGAAGTTTTTTGCGGAATAGGGATTTCTTCTTTAATTTGGTTAGTTGGAGAGATATGAAGTAAAAATATAAGTAACCCTAAAAAACAAAGGCTAAAAATAATAAGCGGAAATTCTTTTTTGATTTTTGACCACATGGCTTAGAAAATATTTTTGACTTGTAGTTGTAAAGAACGTCTGCCATTAAAAACATTCCAGGCTATTTCAAAATCAACGGAAACGTATTTACCAAGAGAAACGATTTCTTTTTTCTTTTTGCCCATACCAAAAGCAATTGCCGAAAAGCGTGCGCTGGTGTTTTGAGATAGCTCTAAATAGAGATGTCCGCCTCGTAATTCACGCAAACTGGAAATTGAAACTTGGGACGCTCTAAAAATCGGCGAAGCAAATTTACCGACAAGAGGTTCCATACGTGAAAGCCAAAGCATTAAAGAATCATCTAGTTCTGAAAAAGCAACATCAATTGGTGGTAATGTATTAGTTTGGATTGTTGTATCTTGAAATGCTGAAACGTTTTCATTTAATTTGTTTCGCAATAAATCAATATTTTCTTTAGCAATAGAAAAACCAGCCGCATTGGCGTGGCCACCCCAACGAGAAAATAAATCGCGGCATTCAAATAAAGCTTTGTGCCAATTAAAACCAGGAATTGCTCTTGCAGAAGCACTAGCAACGCCGTCGGGCTGTATTGATAAAACGGCTGAAGGGCGATTAAATTCTTGAGTCATTTTAGCCGCAACAATACCGATAACTCCTAAATGCCAATCATAACCATCAATAACGAGAACTGGTGGTAAGTCGTTACCATAGAGTTCTTTTACTCTTTGAATGGCCATTTTTGAAATTTCATTTTCTTTGTTTTTTCTTTTGGCATTCCACGAGGATAAATTTTTTACAAGCAACGGCGCGGATTCTTTGTTATTGCAGAGCAATAAATCAAGAGCTGGGTCAGGTTTTTCCATTCTTCCTGGTGCATTTAAAAGGGGCGCCACTTTAAAAATGATTCCTTGTGCTCCCATAAATTGAGGGAATTGTAGTTGAGAATGGCAAATTTCTTTTATCCCAGGAAAAGGACTTTCCCACATTTTTAGTAAGCCCGTTCGGGTGAAAAAACGGTTTTCTGGAGTCATTGGAACTAGATCGGCTAAAGTTCCTAATGCAACTAGTTCTAAAAAATTTTCTGGAAGTGTTAAATTCAATGTAGAATAAAGAGCGCATAAAAATTTATACGCAACGCCAACTCCACAGAGGTCTTTGTTTTTATAGGAATCTTGTTCTTGGTGTGGGTCTAAAAGAACATCACAGCAAGGGAGTCCTTCGCCAGAAGGTTGGTGGTGATCGATAACCATTGTACAAAGGCCTTTTTCTTTTGCGTAAGCAATTTCTGCATTGGCTGTTATGCCTGTGTCAACAGTGATGAGTTTTTGCGCTCCTGCAGAAAGCATTTCGTCAATAGCGTCAATAGAAAGACCATAGCCAGCGCCGAAACGATTGGGAAGCCGCCATTTGACAGGAATGCCTAAAGAGGATAAACCGCGTACTAAAAGGGCGACACTGCTTAATCCATCTAAATCGTAATCACCAAAAATAAAAAGGGACTCATTGCTTTCTTTAACTTTTAAAATCCATTCAACAGCTTCTTTCATTCCAAACATGCTGAATGGATCTAATACGCTACTTGCTTTGCCATAAAGGAGAGCATGGAATTCGGAAACGGTTTTTATTCCTCTTGATACAGCAATACGTGCAACTAGGTGTGGCACATTAAGAGAATTTGCAAGTGAAGAAGCCGTTAAATCTAACATTAACGTTCTCCATCAAAAAGTCTTATGGCAAGAGCAGCCAAAGCTATTTGCGGGCTTGTTATTTTATCAGCAATTTTTTTTGCAGTATCTTGAACTTTTAATAAAGCATTTTGAATAAGAGGGGGAGTCATTTGTTCAAGAATTTCTTTTGGCAATTTAGAAGAAACTATCGGCATTCTTAAATTTACACCAGTCTGATAGCGAGTGATGTCGGTAAGAATGAAATTTAAAACGTCTAAAAAGATTAAAATAGTTTCAAGACCTGCACTGTCTTTTTGAGATTTTAAAAACGTATCTTGAAGCTTTAAAATAATATTTGAAAAATTTTTCTGAAAAGAATCAGTAATCATATTCAACGCAACAGGCGTTAATGTTTCTTCTAATTCATCAAAGAAAAGTGCGCGGCCTAGAGAACCTAAAGCAAAACCTAAAACATCAGGGGATATTTCTTTTTGTGTAGCGTTAAAAAATTCTTTTTTGAGTTCATCATTTTCTAGATGTTCTAAACGAATTGCTGAACAACGAGAGCGGATTGTGGCTAATAATAAATCTCTTGAAATAGTCGTTAGAATGAAGTAAGTATTTTTAGGAACTTCTTCAAGAGTTTTTAAAAAAGCATTGGCGGCCTGAATATTCATTTTTTCAGCTTCAGGAATTATCACACAACGGACTGCATTTTCTTTTAATGAAAAACGAGCATTTAAAGAGCGGATTAATTCTACATTGATAATTGCGCCAGAAGCTAAATAATTTATGTCATAAGGGTTTTGAAAAATTTTTTCTATGTAAGAAACAGTAATAGATTCTCTCGTTTCGGCTTTGCTTTTAGACGAAATTTCTATAGCAGTTTTTTTGTTGGTTTCTTCGGTTGTTAATGGTATAAGCCAATTTTCTGAAGCTCCAGGGGTTAGGGCTAGTTTACAACCAAAACAATTTCCACAAGGTCTTTTTTCGGGGTGCGTGCACATAAGTGCTTGCATAATTTGCATAGCGAGTTTCTTTTTTCCAATCCCTTTAGGTCCATCAATCAATAATGCTTGAGGGAATCGTTCTTCACATAAAGCGGCGATAAGCTTCTGAGTGGAAGTTTTTTGAGAATCCGAGCTTTGTATGTCGTATGCAATCATTAGTTTTTTACCCATTCAAGCGGGTCCAGAGGTTCTGTCCCTGCGCTTACCTGAAAATATAGTTTTATCCCATTTAAAGAAGCGATGTCTCCGGCAATTCCTATTTCCTGACAGTTGTTTACTTGATCGCCTTCTTTTACTTTTGTTTCTACAAGATGCCCATAAACAGAAAAAATGCCATTTGGGTGTTCTATGATGACAGAAGGACCTCGACCATCAATTTCTGAAACTAAAGCAACTGTTCCATGAGCAGCGGCTTTGACTTTAGCGCCTTTTTTGGCCCGGATTTCAACACCGAGATTTTTGGTTCGAATGTGGAGAACAGGGTGTTCCTGAAAACCATATTGGCTGATGATTTCCCCTTCAAGAGGTAAGCATTTAGGGAAAGCGACTTCAGGAGTAATAGTTGGTTTGGGTGTTTTTTTGTCAGGGATTTTTTGTGGCTCTTTTTTCTTCTTTTTGGCTTGTTCTAATTCACGTTTTCTTTTTTCTTCAAGTTTCTTGATAAGAGAAAGCATAGTTTTTTGATTTCGTTCAAATTCTTTTAAAGCTTTTTGTTGTAATTCCTGGTCGTTTTTTAAACTTTGCAACATAGTCTGTTGGCCACTGATTTGTTGCTCAAGACTTTTTTGTTCGATTTCTTTTTTGGTATGTATTTTTTTTAACTCGTTTAAATGAGACATTTCTTGTTTCTTTTTGATGTCATACTCTTCTAATGCTTTTTTTAGAGTTTCGATTTTGATTTTGTCTGCAGTGAGTAAGCGATGCACCATATAAGCTAGATGACTTGGATTTTCTTTTTGGATAAGAAGTTTGTAGAGAGTTTCTGCTTTTCCATATTCGCCTTTGATATAAAGTATTCTTATCCTTTGAAGCATTGCGGTTTGTAAAGTATGTATTTCAGAAGCTAGCAGTTCTAGTTCATTGCCTAAACGATGGATTTCTTCTTTAATATTTTGTTCGTTAGTCACTAAGGCATTAAGGTATTCTTGGGTCCGGTTCAGGTTTTGGTCTAAGAGAGAAATTGTAGAAAGAACACTTTTTTCTTCTGATTTCAGTAATTCAAGTTGCTTTCTACGTTTAGCTAAATCGGCTTCTAACTTTTTAAGTTCACTGCGTTGTTTTTTCAACTGGACTTCTGTTTTCGGTGGCGCCGAAAATAAGTTTATAGAAAGAGCTAGCAGTAAAAGAAAACAAAGGCGTTTCAATTATTAGCTCCTTTATCTTTTAAAAGAAAACGCCTTACAGAAAATAAACTGACTAAAGCAGAAAGAAAGGATACGGAAACAATAGTAACTCCGACAGGCAAAAGATAGCCTTCAAATATTCCATGAACAATTGGAAAATGTCTGCTAATAGTTTCTAAAGAAATAATGCTTAAAAATGCGGCAACTAAGCTTCCAAGAAACCCTAAAGATAAACCTTCTAATACAAACGGAAACTCTATAAAAAAGCGACTAGCTCCGGTGTATTTCATATTTTCAACGAGATTCTTTCGAGAATATAGCGAAAGACGAATGGCGTTTCCGATAATGAGAACTAGAGTGAATAGCAAAAGGAAAATCCCAAGGATAGGGAAAAAGTAAATTTTCCCTTTCCAATCAGCTAACAATTTTGCCCAAGTGAGAGGTGCTTGTACAGCTTCAAAATGTTCATCACGTTCTAGAATTCCAATCCATTCTTCTAAAATTCCAGGACTCCAGTAACGTTTCTTCATCGTGAGTTTAAAAGAAGCAGGTAAAGGATTTTCATCTACCATTTCTAGCATTTCGGCAGAAAAATTTCTCTGAAATATTTTGAGTGCATCTTCTTTACTTATGAAAGAAAGCGAATCAAGCCATTTTTCTGTTTTTAATTTTTTTTCGATGAGTTTGATTTCTTCTTGTGGAACAGAATCTTTTAAAAAAACATCAATAGTGTAAAAAGAACCTTCAGTTTGGAGAATTCTGTTGCTTGCTCTTAAGGTAAAGAGTGCTACGCATAATAGAACAGAACAAAGGAAAATGGTTACAAGAGCTGGAAATACAACCATACGGTGTTCTTTCCAACCTGAAAAAGATTCAGAAATTAAGTAGAATAATTGGCTCACGAATGGAGAATATATAAATTCTTGGGATTTTGTGAAGAATTTATCTGTATCTTTTTTACATTTTAAGAGTCTTTAGAAAAGGATTTTTGTTTTAACCTATTATGAGAAATTTCAAATTAAAAATAGTCGCATTACTTTTTGCCATTGGTTTTTGGTTTTTTGTGCTTTCTCAGCAGAAATTCCTTTTGACTATGGAAGTGCCACTTGTGGTTTCTCGCGTTCCAGAAGTTTTAGCGATTGTTTCAACTCCTCCAAAAATGATTTCTATTCAAGTTTCTGGTTATGTTTTAGATTTGTTGCGAGTGCGTGCCGATAAAGATGGAATTTCTGTGGTGGTTAATGCTCAGGATGTTGAACAAGGTTGGACTCATTTTACGATTTCACAAGAAAATTTTTATGCCCCGGATCACCCAAATGTGCAATATGTTGAAGGCGACAGAATTCGTTCGTTAGATGTGGAATTTGATACTAAAGTGGTTCGGAAAATACCAGTTCGTTTGCAGGCGGATTTTGAATGTGCTTCTGGTTTTACATTTGTTGAAACTCCAAAAATTAACCCGCAAGAAATAGAAGTTTCTGGTGCTAGAGCCACTTTAATGGCGTTAGAGTATCTTTATACAAAAACATCAAACCATAAGGATTTAACGAAAAATTCAAAGTTTGATTTAGAAATACAATCAGATAGCTTGCCTGCTTATGTACAACTTAAAGATTCTATTGTTCAAGTAGAATTATTTGTTCAAGAAATCGCAACAAAAACTTTTGAAAAGGTTCCTGTTCATTTGATAGGCGTTTATGATAAAACGAAATATTCTTTAGAACCAGCATTTGCAGAAGTAGAAATTGTAGGCGGAAAAGAAGTTTTAAAAGAAATTCGTTTTGAAGAACTTGATTTGTTTATTGAATTTAGTCGTTTTGCTATCGAAAATACTGAATCTTTGCCGGCTTCAGTTCGCTTTTCTAAAAATATAAAAGGTCTTCAGATTCGGCCTGAAAACTTCAGTTTATTAGAAAGAAAAGATTCGTTGGCAGTTCAAGGTGAAAGTGTTTCGGAGGCTCCGTGATTTGGCTTGGGATAGAATCTAGTTGTGATGAAACAGCATGTGCTGTTTTAGAGCAAGGAGATAAAGTGCGGGTTTTATCAAATCCGCTATATAGTCAGATTCAAGAGCATGCAGTTTTTGGCGGAGTTGTTCCTGAAGTGGCTGCCCGCGAGCATTTAAAGAAAATTTATGGAATAGCATCTGAAGCAATTAAAATGGCTGGGGTTGCATTTTCAGATATTGATGCCATTGCGTTTACTGCAGGCCCTGGTTTAATGGGACCTCTTTTAGTGGGGGCTAGTTTTGCTCGAGGCTTAGCTTTAGATTTAGGCGTGCCGGCTTATGGAATTAATCATTTAGAAGGACATTTAGCTGCGGCTTGGCTTTCTGCTCAAGATTTAAAACCTCCTTTTTTAACTTTGACTGTTTCTGGCGGACATACAGAACTCATATTAGAAGAACCTGGCTTTAAATACACTGCTATTGGGCGAACAAGAGACGATGCCGCAGGTGAAGCTTTTGATAAATGTGGAAAACTTCTTGGATTAGGTTACCCAGCGGGTGCTACGATTGGCAAATTAGCTGTTGGAAAAAACAGAAAATTTCACCATTTCCCCAGAGCGTTAAAAGGTAAAGCAGATGCAGAATTTTCTTTTAGCGGGCTTAAAACAGCTGTTTTGCGGTATGTGGAATCCCATTCTACAGAATACATACAGGAAAATTTAGGCGATATTTGTGCTTCTCTTGAAGAATCAATTGTTGATATTCTTGTTTCAAAAACTGTTTGGGCTTTAAAAAAGACAGGGATGAAAACACTTGTTGTTGGTGGTGGAGTGAGTGCTAATATGCGTTTGCGGGAACTTTTAGAAAAATATTGTCTTCCGCGTGGGATTCGTCTTTGTTTTCCAGAACGTTCGTTGAGTACAGATAATGGTGCTATGATTGCTGCTGCGGCTATTCGGCGTGAAAAAGAACACGCACTTTTGAATATTGAAAATGTTAAGCCTTGGATGCCTCTTGCGCTATAAAGAATTCCGTATATTGTGGCAGAGAGGTATTTATGCAGATTTTAAAACCAATTTTATGGATTACCATTGCATTTGCTTGTAGTGCGCTTTGGGCTCAGGAACCTGCTATTTTTAGGCCAGAAAAAAGAGCTACAAAAGTAGAAGTGGTTGATTCAACAAAATCAGATGATATTAAGTTGAATGTGGATATCTTCGGTGATATTCCAGTAGGCTCTTATTACATTCTTTGGACTGATGTTGATGTAAGCGATGAAATGAAAAAGCTTATGACAACGCGTGATTTTGCTCGTGATGAATTCTTTATGCAAAATATTGACAGAGAAGAATTTGAACAAGAAAGAATGCTTTTATTATTTGAAGATAGAAAACGAGAATTTTTTCGTTTGTACCCTGAAGAAGCTTTAAAGGAACTCGAAGAGGAAAAAGCGGATCAATGATAGAAACTTCATTTGATTTGTGGAATGTCAAAGGTTTATTTTCAGCCCCGGCGATTTTGTCGGAATCTTTAGATAGCACGCATGCTGAAATGAAACGAAGTGTGCATTTATTGAAAGATGGAACTTTAATAATTGCCAATGAACAAAAAAAAGGCAAGGGCCGGCATTTACGGAATTGGATTTCACCATATAATAAAAATCTTTATTTTAATTTTTTATTGCCGTTAAATGGAGTTTCTTTGTCACAAGCTCCTCTTTTTATGCAAGTAACGGCTATAGCAATAGCGGAATTGTTAAAAGATTTTGGTGTTATGGGAGTCAATGTAAAGTGGCCAAATGATATTTGGGTAAATAGGGAAAAATTAGGTGGGATTATAGCAGAAGTTTTATCTGTAAATTCTTCTTACAAATTATCTGTTGGTGTTGGTCTTAATGTGAATGTTTCTAGAGAAGAATTGATGTTAATTGATAGACCGACCACAAGCCTTTCTATTTTATCAGGAAAAAATTGGAATAGAGAAATTTTGTTACAAAAAATAGTTTTGACTTTAGAAAATGCATTTGAAAGTTTTCAAAAAGAAGGTATTAAACCTTGGCTTGAAAAATGGGAAAAAATGGACTTGTTTTTAGGAAATAAGGTTCGCATTGTAGAAGGTGAAAAGAAATTAGAAGGAATTCTTTTAGGAATAAATGAAAACGGGAGCCTTGCGTTAAAAACACCTGAAGGTGTCAAAAATGTTTTTTTTGGCGATTTAGAAATATGATTTTTGCAAAAAGTTTTGTTTGTACTCAAAGTTTTTGTTTTTCTTTTAAAAAAAGAGATTAAACTAGAATTAGTAGTATGTTTTTTCTTTAAAAGATTTTATTTTTAGAAAGTTCATTAAAAAAATAGTTTCAATGTTTTGGGAAAGAATGTTTTGAAATTTCAGGTGTAATGGATAAGTATGAGTTTAGAAAAAACGAATGTAAACCGTTCTGATGCTGAATTGTTGGGTATCTTGTTTTCTTACGTTCCTAAAATAGCTGAATCCAAACAGTTAGATTCTTTACTTGTACTTATTGCTGACCTTGGGCGCGAATTAGTTCTTGCAGAACGTTGCTCGTTGTGGCTTGTTTCTTCTGATAAAAAAGAATTGTGGACTAAAGTAGCTCATGGCTGTGATGAAATAAGAATACCTATTACAGCTGGTTTTGTGGGTTATTCCTATGCAAATAATGAGCCTCTTTTAATCGAAGATGCTTATAATGATTCTCGCTTTGATTCTAGTGTGGATAAAAATAGTGGTTATAGAACAAAAGCTGTTTTGACTGTTCCGTTTAAGAATTCTGTTGGCGAAGTGATGGGTGTTTTTCAAGCCATAAATAAAGTGGGTGGAACACAGTTTTCAAAAGATGATTTGAATTTTCTTCAGTTGACAGCAGTGTATTCCGCAAAGTCTTTGGAATCTGCAATGCTTTTCCAAGAATTAGAAAGAACACAAGAAGAAATTACTTTGATTCTTGGTGCGGCAGCAGAATGCCGTAGCGTTGAGACTGGAAACCATGTAAAACGTGTCGCAGAAATGTGCTATACGCTTTCAAAATATGCCGGGCTCTCTGAGGGTATGGCGCAAAAAATTCGTTTGGCTTCTTCGATGCATGATTTAGGAAAAATTGGTATTCCTGATGAAATTTTGAATAAAAATGGAAAATTCTTGCCAGAAGAATATGCCGTTATGAAAAATCATTCCCGGTTAGGGTATGAAATGCTTAGCCATTCAAATTGCGAACTGTTGCGATTAGCGGCAGAAATAGCCTTTTCTCACCATGAACGGATAGATGGGAAAGGTTACCCGTTAGGGCTTTCTGGCGATGAAATTCCACTTGCTGGCAGAATTTGTGCTGTGGCAGATGTCTTTGACGCCTTGATTAATGTGCGTTGTTATAAGCGCCCTTGGAGTAGAGAACAGGTAATCGCTCTTTATCAAGAAGAACGGGGCCGTCAATTTGAAGCTCGTTTAGTTGATATTTTGCTAGAACATCTAGATGAGTTCTATGCGATAAATGATTCAATGCCGGATTAAAAGTTTGGGTTGTTTTGTTTAAAACGCTACAAGCGAGAGTCGCGGTAACTGCACTTGTGCGAGTTGACGTAGCCGCGTGCGGAGAGTTTATTTAAATATTGTTTTATTTCTTTTGAAAAGCGCCTATTCTTTAGTGGAGGGGGGAATACTTTTTCTATATTTTGTGTGAATAATTTTGGAGTCCCTATGGCTAAATATTTTCCTGTAATTGGTCTTGAAATTCATTGTCAGCTTTCTACTCGTACCAAAATGTTTTGTGGGTGCGAAATAGAAGTGAATACAACAGCGAATAAACATGTTTGCCCAGTTTGTCTTGGGATGCCGGGTGCAATGCCTGTTCCTAACCGTAAGGCTGTTGAATATGCGATTCGTCTTGGTTTAGCTTTAAACTGTGAAATAGATTTAAACGCGATGTGGACGCGTAAAAATTATTTTTACCCTGATTTGCCAAAGGGGTATCAAATTACCCAGACAGGCGGCCTTCCTGTTTATGATCACCCAATTTGTAAAAATGGTTGGATCGAAGTAACTCTTGAAGATGGAACTGTAAAGCGTATCGGAATCACTCGCATTCACATGGAAGAAGATGCTGGAAAACTTGTGCACGATATGAGCCCAACCTCTAGTCATTTTGACGCTAATCGTTGCGGAACGCCGCTTTGTGAAATTGTTACAGAACCAGATATTCGCAGTCCAGAAGAAGCGGTTCTTGCTCTTCAAAAAATTAAACAGATTCTTGAATACACTCAGGTTTCAAATGCGAATATGGAAAACGGGAATATGCGTTGTGATGGAAACATTTCGTTACGCGCTTCTGAAGATGCTCCATTTGGAACTCGTTGTGAAATTAAGAACTTGAATAGTTTCACTAATTTGGAAAAAGCATTGTATGCAGAAATTATGCTTCAGACTGTGACTTTAGATGCTGGTCGAGAAGTAGAACAATGCACAAAACGCTTTGACCCAAATGCTAATAAAACGATAGTTATTCGTTCAAAAGAAGATGCTCACGATTACAAGTATTTCCCAGAACCAGATATGGTTCGCTTGGTCACTTCTCCAGAATTTGTAGAAAATATTAGAAAGACTTTGCCCGAACTTCCGGATGCTCGCCGTGAACGTTTTGTGAATGAATATGGTGTGACTGCTTATGATGCTCAAGTTTTAACTATTGAACGAGAAGTGAGCGAATGGTTTGATTCGGCTGCGAAAAATTGTAAAACGCCAAAGATTTTAGCGAACTGGGTGATTTCTGAATTGCTTCGTGAAGTTAAGGAATTGGAAGGCGGTCTTGCTGCTGTAAAAATTACACCAGAGCAATTAGCTACTTTAGTAAACTTGATTGCCGATAATACGATTAGTGGAAAAATTGCAAAGCAGGTTTTTGCAGAAATGTTTGAAACCGGCGAAGATCCAGAAAAGATTATTAAGGAAAAAGGGCTTGTTCAAGTTACAGATGTTTCAGCAATTGAGCCGATTGTCCGAGAAGTGATTGCTGCAAATGAAAAGCAATTTGCTGAATTCAAGAGTGGTAATAATCCTAAAATGAAAGGGTTCTTTGTGGGTCAGGTTATGAAAAAATCTGGCGGTAAGGCTAACCCAGGGCTAGTAAACCAAATTCTTGATAAATTGGCTGCGGAGTAATCTGTTTTGCGGAATTTCCTTTTTCTAGGTGTTTTGTTAGTGAGTTTTTTAGCTTTACCTTGTAAAGGATTTTCTGCAGATGTTTATGATTCTCTTTATATCAGTACTTTGAATATGACGGAAGCTGAAATTGCTGATGTTTATGGAAACGTAGATTCAGTTAAAATTACACCGCCAACATTAGAGGAACAAAATGAAGAGAACCCTAGTTATGTGAAACGAGAATATGACCATAGAGAACAAGTGATTGTTGGTGGTGTTGTCATGTTGTGTGTTGCTCTTGCTATGGTACTAATGAATAACTATAATCCGACAAGGTGATTTTCTACGAGAGGAATTATTATTTTAGGGAAATGAGCATGAAAAAAATAAATTGGATTCTAGGCGTTCTTTCTTTAACGGGTCTTCTTTTTGCGAGTGACCCTCGTATAGAACAAGGAAAAATTTTTGCCAAGGCCGGTGAATATGACAAAGCAATAGCTGAGTTTCGCGCTGTTCTTGCTAGTAATCCTGATAATGCTTTAGCAGCAGAAGCTTATTTTGCGGCTGCTGAAGTTTATGTAAAGAAAACAGATTATGGCCGAGCTATGGCGAATTACCGTTTGGCTTATCAAAAGCAACCTTCAATGAGTGCTGCTTATGAAGGTGTTGCAGGCATTTATGAATTACTAGGGGATAAAGCGGCTGCCGAAGCGGAACGAGCCAAAGATCCTAAAAATAAAGTTATAGAGGCTCCAGCAATAGAAACACCAGCAGAAGAACCTGTCGTAGAAGCGCAAAAGATTGAAGAACATAAAGAAGAAAAAGTGGTTGCTGCTAAAGCAGTAACTGAAGAAAAAGTAAAAGAAGAAAAAATAGAATCCAAACCCACAGTAAAGGAAACGGCTAAAGTAGAAGAACACCAGGTAAAAGAAACAGGATTTACTTATGATGGTCCGTCTTTTACTAAAGGTCGCCAATTATTTGAAAGTAAAAAGTATTCTGAAGCAGCTGCTTTATGGAGAGAAGTTTTACGCCAACAACCAGGAAACCCTGGGGCTTACTATTTTGCTGGCGCTGGTCGCTATGAATTAGGAGAACTTGATAAGGCTGAATTTAATCTTAAAAGAGCTTTTGATTACCCGGAACTTGGTTATAATGCCCATTATTACTTGAGTTTGATTTATAAAAAACAAGGAAAAAAATCAGCAGAAATTGAACAATTAAAAGAATATATTCGTTTGACTCCAAATGTTTCTGCTAAAGAAAAGGCCAAGATTCGTTTAGATGAATTAGAAGGGAAATCGCTAGCTAAACCAGAAGTGAAAGTAGAAGAAAAAAAGGCAGAAGAAAAACAAGTTGTTAAAGAACCCGAAAAAGTAGCGGAACCTGTTGTAGAAGCAGTAAAAGCAGAAACCCCAAAAGAAGAAAAAGTCCTTACCGAAAGTGTTGAAAAAGTAGAAGTTGTAAAAGAACAAAAGGAAAAAGAAGAAGTTGCTGAATTACCTTTAAGCATAGAATCTGCAAATGCTTTGTTTAAACAAAAGAAACTTTCTGAAGCCCTTTCTTTTTACAAAGAACTTTTAGAAAAAGGTTTGCAAGATGAAGACCGAGCATTTGTTCTTTTGCAAATGGGTAATATTTATCGTGAACGTAGAGATTTTCGTTTAGCGGTTTCTAAATATCGTGAAATAGTTGAAAGTTTTTCTGAATCATTTTGGGCTGCAGAAGCCGAACGTGCCTGGAAAGATGCTGTTTGGTTAGAAACGCATATCTCAGAAATCCCAAGAAAGTAAAAATAGGAGTAAGTATGTTTACCGATCCAAGAATTACAAAGCTTGCAGAAATGTTAATTCAAAATGCCGTTCAATTAAAAGAAGGCGATAATATTTTAATTGAAACAATTGACACACCAAGTGCTCTTGCTGTAGAATTGATAAAAGCAGTTTATGCGGCTAAAGGGAATCCTTTCTTGAAACACACTGATTCTAGAGTTCAAAGAGAACGCTTGCTTGGAGTCAGTGAAAAAGCTTTGCAAGAAGAAGCTGATTTGGATTTGATACAAATGAAACAAATGCAGGCATATATTGCGATTCGCGGTTCAGAAAACTCTTTAGAAATGAGTGATGTCCCTGCAGAAAAAATGGCTGTGTATAGAAAAATCCGCAAAGAAGTTTTGAATTGGCGAGTGAATAAAACCCGTTGGTGCATTTTACGCTGGCCAAATCCATCTATGGCGCAAAGCGCTGGGATGAGTACAGAAGCGTTTGAAAATTTCTATTTCAAAGCTTGCCTTGCTGATTATCCTGCAATGTCAAAAGCTGCTGATGCTTTAGTGCAATTAATGAACCGAACTGATAAAGTGCGTTTAATTGCAAAGGATACAGACATTTCATTTAGTATTCGTGATATCCCTGCTGTACCTTGCTGCGGCAACATGAATATTCCAGATGGCGAAGTTTATACAGCACCTGTTCGTGATAGTATTAATGGCGTTATCCATTACAATGCTCCAACAGTTTACGAAGGCAAGCGTTTTGAAAATGTTCGCCTTGTTTTTGAAAACGGAAAAATTGTAGAAGCCACATCTTCTGATACAGAAGGCTTGAATAAAATTTTAAATACTGATGAAGGCGCTCGTTATGTAGGCGAATTTGCTATTGGGTTTAATCCGTTTATTACAAAGCCAATGTGTGATATTCTTTTTGATGAAAAAATTGCAGGCAGTATCCATTTTACCCCAGGCCAGTGTTATGAAGAAGCTCCTAATGGAAATAATTCCGCTATTCATTGGGATATGGTTTTAATGATGGCCAAAGAACAGGGTGGTGGCGAAATCTGGTTTGATGATGTCTTGATTCGTAAAGACGGCGTTTTTGTTGTTGAAGAATTGCTTCCATTGAATCCAGAAAATTTAGGCAGCCTTTAATATTTTAAAAAGTTTAAAATTTAAGGCGGTTGTAAAAGCCCACGGAATGAAATGTCCTGGACATTGGTTCGAAGTATTCTCCGGTGTAAGCCGCTATTTTGAAGTAAGAGTCTAATCGAATGCCAAGAGCGACATTTTTGGTAAAAAGGTATTCTGCAAAAAGTTCGTTTGTGCCAATAATATCATAGCCGTGAGCGCCATAATGAGGTTCTGAATTAGGCATGGTTTTCATTAGATTTATATTAAAGCGGTCGTTTACATTTATTTTTTCAAAGAACTTAAAATGTATAGAAGTAAAATACCTAGCACCATAGTTGTATTGGTATTCTCTTGTGACTTCATAATCAGGAATAATTTCTTCTAATAATTCATCATAATTGAAATCTGCAGAACCTAAAAATATAAAACCAGGTTCTGCTTTATAACGCATTTGAATATTTTGTGTTAGGGGAATATTTAAATCAAGTCCAATTCCTAAAGAGAGATTGCCCATTTTGGCTAAATCACCATAATAAGAATCAAAATTGAGATACATGCCAATATCAAACCAAGAATCCTTGTAATTACTTTGATTATAATTTAAAAGTTTGGCCGATGTGTTCATTGCAAAAAGTTGGTTTTCTTGTCCATATTCATAGCGGGCGTATACAGTAAAGTAATCAACAGGTTTTTTGATTTTTCTGTCAGGGTATCCATAAGTCAACATAAAAGTAGCAGAAGCATTGATTTCTTCCCAATCGTCATCGAGCCTTTCTGCGGGCATTTTATCATAACGATAATCACTTCCAAAACGATAACCACCACCAAGTGCAAGAGAATATGCAATAGGAAAATAACCAGGGTTGTTTGAACGAGGGCCAGCCACTTTCCAATGGAGAAAACTCAAAGGGTGTAATACAAAAGATTGGCTTTGTTCAAACCATGTTGGGTCTGGTTTTGTAAGTAAACGTTGAGAAAGTCGAAAGAGCATTTCACCATAAAGAGAACCGCCGACACTTGTAACTACGAAATCATTGAAAGAAGGGTATTCTTGTTCGGCAAAATATTCCCAAGTCCATGAGCCAAATGCACTAAATAAAAGGCTCGGGTAAAAGTCAAAACCAGAAGACCGAGCCGCGACATGGTAAAAAGAGCCCTGGTAAGGGTGGCCAAAAAAGTTTATAGCCCAATGGTTGTCATCCCAAGTCCAGCCTTCATTTAAGTTTCTTTCCCAGACATCAAGAGAAATTTTGGCATAATCTTTTTCTAAAATAAAGTAATCCCAGCCCCAGACTAACACATTTTGTCCAAGAATTTCTAAAAAAGGAACGAGTCCTGGGAGTTTGGGGCGAAGTTCTCTAGAAGGAATAGTCTGAATTTCTGTAGAAATGGAATTAAGTGTTGGTTCTTTTAATTCAATATTTTTTAATGTTTCCAAAGAGTCGGCTTTTGCAAAAGCAGATAATGCTCCTAAAAACAAAAGAAACCAAAACGTCTTTTTCATATTCCAAATATGCTTTTTTTTTACAAAGAGCCACAGATGATTTTTTGTGTTTCGGATAAGTTGAAAAATAATAGGGATATTTGGTAATTTTAAGATTTTATCTATTTTTAATGGCATCTTGTTTTTGTGGGATAAAATTTTTAGGATATAAGATATGTCTAAAATTTTTAAATCGATTGATGAATTGATTGGGAATACTCCTCTTTTAGAACTTTTGCAATTAAAACAGAAAAAAGCTTTAAAAGCCAATGTTTTTGCAAAACTTGAAATGAATAATCCGGCTGGCTCTGTAAAAGATAGAGTGGCTAAATCAATGCTTGATGAAGCGGAACGTTCTGGTAAAATCAAGCCAGGTGCTGTAATTATTGAACCTACATCTGGTAACACCGGGATAGGACTTTGTGCGCTTTGTGCGGCAAGAGGTTATAAGGCAATAATTGTGATGCCAGAAACTATGAGTATAGAGCGCAGAATGCTTATGAGTCTTTATGGCGCCGAAGTGGTTTTGACAGAAGGCGCTAAAGGTATGGCTGGGGCAATAGAAAAAGCAAAAAATCTCGCTGCGGAAATCCCTAATAGTTTTGTTCCAGGACAATTTGTAAATCCAGCAAACCCGGCGGCGCATTTGGCAACGACTGGCCCAGAAATTTTTGATGCTTTAGAAGGTAATGTTGATATTTTTGTGGCTTGTGTTGGGACTGGTGGAACATTGAGTGGAACTGGTGCTTATTTGAAAATGCAAAATCCAGATATCCGAGTAGTTGCTGTTGAACCATCTTCTTCGGCAGTGCTTTCTGGAGGAGAACCTGGCCCTCATAAGATTCAAGGTATTGGGGCTGGTTTTGTTCCGGATGTTTTGGATGTTGATATTTTTGACCAAATTGTAGCGGTAGATGATGAAGATGCTTTTGCTATGCTTCAAGAATTAGCAAAAACAGAAGGTGTTCTCGCTGGAATTTCGTCAGGAGCCGCTCTTGTTGCAGCTCTTGCTTTAGCAAAAGAAGAAGAAAATGAAGGTAAAAATATTGTCGTTCTTTTACCAGATACTGGTGAACGTTACCTTTCGTCTTTAGCTAGCCAAAAGGCTTAGCGTGGTGCGTCTAATTTTTATTGTCTGCCCTTGACATTCAGTATAACTCTTTCTATCATTGGGTTACATTTCGGACGATTAGCTCAGCTGGTTAGAGTACTACCTTGACATGGTAGGGGTCATTGGTTCGAGTCCAATATCGTCCATTTAAAAGTCTCGGTACCCGCCGAGGCTTTTTTTGCGTTAGGGACCGTAGTGGCTTTGCCATTCGGACGCGGAAATTCTTGTTTTTATTTTTCCGCGGCTGAACGGACACGCGGCAGTGTGATGTTTTTTTGTTTTTGCCGCGTGATAACGCAAGGGCCCGGCCCCAGTTGTGTTTTTTTTTGAATTTTTGCTGGGGAACGCCCTAAAAAAGACGATGAATTGTTAATAAACTCGGATTAACGCTCGTGTTTTGAAAATGAAAATCAAAAATTGGAAAATACAAATTATCTTTACTTTATTGATTTAACCAAAAGGAAAATTATGGATTCCAGAGAAAAATTTAGTTCCCGTTTAGGGTTTTTGCTGATTTCTGCGGGCTGCGCTATCGGACTTGGTAACGTTTGGCGCTTTCCTTACATTACAGGTGAATATGGTGGCGGTATTTTCGTTTTAATTTACCTGTTCTTCTTGCTTGTTTTTGGCCTTCCCATTTTGATTGCTGAATTTTCGGTTGGTCGTGCTTCTCGCCGTGGTTTAGCGAAGAGTTTTGAAGTTCTTGAAAAACCAGGGACAAAATGGCATGTGGCAAAGTATATGATGATTGCTGGTAACTATTTGCTGATGATGTTTTACACAACGGTTACTGGTTGGATGATTTATTATTTCTATCGTCTTGTGACAATGGGCGATTTGCTGAATTATGAAGGCGGTAGCGGTAAAGCTTTTGGCGATATGCTTGCAAACCCTTCTTTGATGATTTTCTGGATGGTCGTTGCTGTGATTCTTGGGCTTGGAACCGTTTCGCTTGGATTACAGAAAGGCGTTGAAAAAATCACGAAGAAAATGATGATTTGCCTTTTGGTTTTACTCGTATTTTTGGTGATTCGTGCCGTAACTCTTCCTGGGGCTATGGAAGGGATTAAGTTCTATTTGATTCCTGATTTTTCTCGCTTAGGTGGCGATAATAATTTGGCAGAAGTTCTATTTGCGGCTGTTGGTCAATCTTTCTTTACTTTGAGTATCGGTATCGGTTCAATGAGTATTTTTGGTAGCTACATTGATAAAACCCATTCTTTGACTAAAGAAGCTGCTAATATTTGCTTGTTGGATACTTTCGTGGCTTTAATGGCTGGTATGATTATTATTCCAGCTTGCTTTGCTTTTAATTTAGAACCAGGTCAAGGTCCAGGTCTTATTTTTGTAACGCTTCCTAAAGTTTTTGAAGCTATGCCTGCCGGGCGTTTCTTTGGTAGCTTATTCTTCTTGTTCTTAGCATTTGCAGCTCTTTCAACTCTGATTGCGGTGTTTGAAAATATTGTCGCTTTCTGGATGGATTTGAAAGATTGTTCTCGTGCAAAGGCTGTGAAGTACAATATCATCGCTATCATTATTCTTTCTTTGCCATGTGCATTTGGCTTTAACGTGCTTTCTGGATTTGAACCTTTTGGCGCTGGTTCTGGCGTGCTAGATTTAGAAGACTTCTTGGTTTCTAATACTATTTTACCAATTGGTTCTTTAATCTTTATTTTGTTCTGTAACCATCGCTATGGTTGGGGACAAGAAAATTTCTATAACGAAGTGAATACTGGAAAGGGTTGGAAACTCCCTGCTGCTAAAGCATTCCGTTTCTACTTGAAGTGGGTTTTGCCTACTATCGTTATTGTAATTCTTGCTATTGGTTACTTGCAGAAATTTGCACCAGACCTTGTGAAAGGAATTACTGGCTAATTTCTAACGGCCGCCGACTAAGATTTCATCTACTTTCAAAGTCGGTTGGCCTACCGTAACAGGAACCGCTCCGGAAGAGGCTCCACACATTCCTGCAGCAAGTTCAAGGTCATTACCTACCATGCTGATTTTTGGAAGAATCTCGTGTCCTTTTCCAATGAGCGTTGCTCCTCGAACTGGCTCTGCTAGTTTTCCATTACGGATAGCATAGCCTTCTTCTACTGCAAAGTTGAATTCTCCTGTGGCTGGGTTTACTGAACCTCCAGCCATTTTTATTGCGTAAAGTCCGTTATCAACGCTTGCAAGCATTTCTTCTGTAGAAGAGTTGCCTTGTGCGATAAAAGTGTTTCGCATGCGACTAACAGGAGCGTATTGGTAAGATTCGCGCCTAGCACTTCCGGTTCTTTTTACTCCAACTTGTTCAGCTCCGATTCTATCACTTAGATAAGATTTTAAAATGCCGTTTTCAATTAAAACGGTGCGTTCGGTTGGAGTTCCTTCATCATCTATTTCAAGACTTCCCCAAACACCTTGAAGTGTTCCATCGTCAATGGCTGTTAAACAAGGGTGAGCAATTTGTTCGCCTAATTTTCCACAGAATGGACTTGCATTTTTTCGAATGGATTCTGTTTCAAGAGGGTGACCACATGCTTCATGGAAAATGACGCCACCAAAAGCGTTTCCCATAATAACAGGCATTTTTCCACCGTTAATGTAGCCTGCATCTAAAACGCGAAGAGCTCTTTCTGCTGATTCTTTTGCAAGTTCTTCAAAAGAAATAGTTTCTAAAAATTCATAACCACCAAGAGCTCCAGGAGCTTCGTGAGCCGTTTGGCGTTCGTTGCCTTTTTCAGCAGTCACAAAAATATTAGCGCGGCACCTTGCTCTTTTAGTTTCAATATTTAAACCTTCGCTATTTATTATAGAAATGTCAGAACAAGAATCTATGATAGATGTGCTTACTTGAACAATGCTTGGCGAAATACTTCGTGCAGTAGCATCGGCAATTTTTAAATAATTGATTTTAGTGGTTTGGCCTAATATTCTTGGGTCTTTAAAATGGTTCTGGGAATAATCGCAGATATTTTTTTGGGGTAAAAAAGCAAGAGGTTTTACAATTTTTCCAGGAACTCTTCCAAAGGTTAAAGCCTTTACCATTTGGTGCAGAGAACTTGCAGAATTGTCGCTTGTAAAAGCGTAAAGAACTTCGGTTCCAAAAAGTAATCGCAGTCCAATGCCGTAATTTGTTCCGGCGGTTGCGCTTTCAATAGCTTTGTCTTTTAATGTTAAAGAGGAATGTCTAGATTCTTCTTCAAAAATTTCTACAAATGTAGCTCCGGCATCTAAGCCAGCATTGATGATTTCTTCTGCAAGATTCTTTTCCATAAAATTTCTCTAATGACGAACAGGAATGTTTGCATTTTGCATAGCTTCTTTAATTCCTTCTACAGTGTATTCTCCGAAATGAACCATAGAAGCAACCAAAGCTGCATCGGCATCGGTTTTGGCAAATAAATCAGAAATGTGTTCAGGAATCCCAGCACCACCACTAGCAATCACAGGGACCGGAACAGCTTTGGCGATTTGTTGGGTAATGTTTAATTCATAGCCTTCTTTTGTGCCATCGGCATCAATAGAATTAACGCAAATTTCTCCAATACCAAGAGCTACTGCTTTTTTAGCCCATTCAACGGCATCGAGCCCCATTGGTTTTCTGCCACCTTGTATGTAAACTTCATAACCACTTGGAATCTGTTCTGTTTTTTCAACGGCTTTTACGTCCATTCCAAGAACCATACATTGGTTGCCAAAAGCTTTAGCGCCTTCTTCAATTATTTCTGGGTGTAAAACGGCAAGGCTATTGATGCTTACTTTTTCAGCCCCGGCTAAAAGAACGGCTCGCATATCTTCTAAGTTGCGAATGCCTCCACCAACAGCAAAAGGGATAAAAACATTTTTTGCGATTTCACGAACCATTTCAATATCGCAAGGCCTATTTTCGGCACTAGCGGTAATATCGTAAAATACAAGTTCATCAACGCCTTCTGCGCTGTAACGAGCACCCATTTCAACAGGGTCGCCTATATCAATGTTGCCTTTAAACTTTACACCTTTAGTGACTTTTTTGTCGCGGACATCTAAACAGATAATTAAACGTTTTGTAAGCATAGTCTAAAAATAAAAATGAATGCCAGAAACGGCCTTGAAACTTCTTCTCAAATATAAAAAGATTCAAAAGATTAAACTCTATTTTAAAATGAATATTAAAATAAAAAAAGCCTCGCGAAGCGAAGCTTTAAAGGAGAGAGAGGGATTCGAACCCTCGGACCCCTTGCGGAGTCTACGGATTTCGAGTCCGTCCCAATCGACCAACTCTGGCATCTCTCCGATGGGAAGGAATTTAGTAAATGTTTTTTTTATTGACAAGACTTTAACAAAAGAAGAAAGCGTATTCATTTGTTTATGAAAGAAAGTTTCTATATTGCACCACTCATAGATTTGAACGAGCGACTCTTGAGAAATGTGCAGGTGTTAGTCGCAGTTCTCAGAGGAGTTATGTATGGAAGAAATGAATTTTTCAGACTTGGGTTTATCTCCACAAGTTTTAGAAGCCGTTCAAAAAGCAGGCTATGAAGTCCCTTCACCAATTCAGCAAAAAGCAATACCTGTTTTATTAAAAGGCAAAAATCTTTTAGGAACAGCACAAACTGGAACAGGAAAAACCGCTGCATTTTCTTTGCCATTACTTTCAAAGCTTGACTTTTCTCATTCAACTCCGGCAATGCTTGTTTTAACGCCAACGAGAGAACTTTCTATTCAAGTGGCAGAAGCCATACAATCATTTGCTGTTGCAATTCCAAAAGTTAGAACGCTCGCCGTTTATGGTGGGCAAGATATTGGCGTACAATTAAAGGCTTTAAAGAGAAATATCTCTGTAGTGATTGCTACTCCAGGGCGCCTTTTAGATCATATCCGCCGAGGTTCTGTTTCTTTAGCTCGTGTTCAGGCCGTTGTGTTAGATGAAGCTGATGAAATGCTTGATATGGGATTTATGGAAGATGTTGAATCTATTTTAAAAGAAATTCCAAAAACAGCACAACGAGCTTTGTTTAGTGCAACAATGCCAGAAGCGGTTCGACAAATTGTAGAACGTTATCTTGGAGAGTATGAAGAAGTTCGGATAGAAGGTAAAACAGCAACCGTTGAAAATATTAACCAACGCTATATAATGGTGCGCCCGCAACACAAGTTAGAAGCGTTGACTCGAGTATTAGAAAGTGAAACTGCCGATGGAATTTTAATTTTTGTTAGAACAAAACAAGAAACAGCGGAAGTGGCAGAAAAATTAGAAGCCCGGGGCTTTAATGCCGCTCCACTTTCAGGCGATTTAGCGCAGACTCTAAGAGAACGTACCATAAATCGTTTGAAACTTGGAAAACTTGATATTGTTGTAGCCACAGATGTGGCCGCAAGAGGAATAGATGTAGATAGAATTTCGCTAGTTGTTAATTATGATGTTCCTTATGATACAGAATCTTACGTGCATCGTATTGGAAGAACAGGAAGAGCTGGCAGAACAGGAAATGCAATTCTTTTTGTAACGCCAAGAGAAAGGCGTTTGTTAAAAATGATAGAAAAGGCAACAAGGCAACCAATCGCTTCCATGGATATGCCAACGGGCTTGCAGATAAGTGAAAAAAGAGTAGAATCGTTTAAGAAAAAAGTTTTAGAAAATCTTTCAAATGGTTCTGGCGAAAAGTTTAAAGAACTTGTGCAGGATTTAGCAGAAGAAGCAGGAGTGCCTTTGATTGAATTAGCAGCAACTCTGACTTCTCTTGCTCAAGAATCTCAGCCCCTTTTCCCAGAAATGCAAGAATTGCCACCAGCAGAAGAACGTGGCAAACAATTTAAAGCCGAAAAAACATTTGGCCTTGGTGCCGAAGAAAATAAACGCCTTAGAAAAGAACGTAAAGAAGGTTTAGATGGAATTGAAGAAGGTTTTTTACGCTATTATTTAGGGGTTGGTCGCAAACACCATGTTTCGCCAAGAGATATTGTTGGTGCGATTGCTGGGGAATCGGGAATTTCTTCTGCCGAAATAGGGCGTATTAAACTCTTTGATAAATTCAGTACAGTAGAATTACCAGAAACAGTTCCAGAAGCTTTATTGCAGATTCTAGAACAAATGTCCATTCGTGGAAACCCTTCAAAATTCCGCCTGATGACAGAAGAGGCCCCAAAAGGCATTAAAGATTTTGTGGTTAGAAGGTCTTTTAGCCAAGATTCTTTAGTTTCTAGAAGAGGAAAATCAAAAACTCGTCGTGAAGAAAGGCCTGTTTCTCGTAAAAAAGAAAAGCCTTTTCGTGAAAGCCATGGAGATACTCCTTTTCGTAAAACGCGACGCTTTGGAAGGCGTTAATGTTCTTTTTTAGAAAAATCTTTTGCTGCAACTTGTCAAGGATATTTTTGAAAAGTAAAAAATGTTTTACAGTTGAATATATAGAAAAATACATTTTTTTGTAAAAAACAAATTTTTCTATATATTGGGGTGTCCAAGATTAAAAAAACAATATATATTGTAGTTATACATTTTAAGGATGGTGTTATGGAAAAACAAGAAACTCTTATTGGTGAAGGAATCCGCTTTGAAAGGATTCGCCGCATTACTGGTTATTTGGTAGGCACATTAGATCGTTTTAACGATGGTAAAAAGGCTGAAGTTCGTGACCGCGTGAAACACCAACATTCTGAATGTTGCAGTGTTGCTAACGAAAAAGCAGCTTAATTACTAAAGAATTAGTAACATAAAAAGGAAATCCGGCCAAGGACCGGGTTCCTTTTTTTTATGAGTTGTCATTATTTTTTATTTTTGTCCTTATGAATTTATGCGGAAAAAAGATATTGTTAGGTGTGACAGGTGGAATAGCTGCCTATAAAACTTGCACATTGTTGAGGTTGTTACAAAAGGAAGGTGCTGAAGTACGTGTCTCGATGACTTCTGCTGCCACAAAATTTGTAGCCCCATTGACGTTTGCTTCGCTTTCTAAATGTCCTGTTTACTTGGAAAATGGAACTTTAGAAGCAAGACCATTTCAACATATTGATTTTCCACGTTGGGCTGACCTTTATTTAATTGCTCCTTGTTCCGCAAATACAATTGGTAAAATTGCAAATGGAATTGCTGATGACCCTGTTTCGCTTTGTTTTATGTCTTGTGCAGGCGAAAAATGGATTGCTCCGGCAATGAATGTGACTATGTATTCTTCTTTTGCTGTTCAACAAAATTTAGAACGCTTGAAAGCAAATGGTGTGCATGTTTTAGAATCTCCTAAAGGAGAATTAGCTTGTGGCGAAACTGGTGAAGGCCGTATGGCAGAGCCAGAAGAAATTCTTAATGCCTTAAAAAATGCAAAAGAAGTTAAGAATGTTTGTAAAAATGGAAAACGAGTTCTAATTACAGCAGGCAGAACAGAAGAATTAATTGATCCGGTTCGTTATATTTCTAATCGTTCTAGCGGTAAAACAGCAACGGCGATTGCAAACGTTTTTTATGAAGCTGGTTTTGATGTTACTATGGTTTGTGGTCCAATGGATGTGGCGGCCCCTAGTTTTTCAAAAGTGGTTAATGTAAGAAGTGCTATTGAAATGCATGAAGCCGTGTTAAGCCAAGCAAAAGACTATGATGTTTTGGTTCATTGTGCAGCTGTTGCTGATTATCGCCCGGCAGAAGTAGCAAATGAAAAAATAAAAGATAGCAGAAGTCAACTTCATTTAGATTTAATCCCAAACCCCAATATTTTAAGGGATTCGGTTGCACAAAAAAGAAAAGGACAAGTTGTTGTTGGCTTTGCTTTAGAAACAGAAAAACCGGAATTACATGCTAAAGAAAAATTAGAGAAAAGTGGGGCAGACCTTTTGGTTTTAAATATGCCAGTGGCAAAAGAAAGTGGCTTTGGTAAAGATAATGTGGCTTTTTCTTTAGTAGAAAAAGGTGGGACTGTCCCTGAATTGCAAATGGCTTCAAAACGAGATTTAGCTCTTGGTATTTTGCGTTTTACTCTTTTAGAATTGGAAAAAACTAAATGAATGTAGAAGAACTTAGGGATTATCTTGAAGCGCAAATAGAATTAGGAACGGCAGAAATATTTTTTGACGAGCCTTGGAGTTTACCTAAAAAGAAAACCATTCCAAATGTTTCTATTGCACGAACTATCGAAGAAAAGCCTGTCGTTCAAGAACGTGTTTTACAGGTTCCTTCTTCTGTAAGAAGAATTCCAGAAAAGCCATCAATTCAAAAGCCAAATTCTACACAAGAACCTCTTTCGTTTTCTGCATTACAGACAAAACCATTGAATGTGCAAAATGATTTTGCTAGTGTAAATTCTTTAGAAGAACTTTATGTGCGTATAGAGCACCACCCCATGTATCAAGGCAAAAAGATTTTCAGAGGGTGTGGCAAATTTTCTCCTAAAGTATTTATCCTTTTAGATTTTCCGTTGCCAGAAGATTTTTCAGGAACTTGGCAAAATACTCCTGTTGGACAAATGCTTGAACGTATGTTTAAAGCATTGTCTATTCCTTCAGAAGAATGTTATTTCAGCTATATGTATAAATCATTAACGGATAGAGTTCCTTCTCCTTTGTTAGATACAACTTTGCGAAATATTTTAGAAAAAGAACTCTTTTTTATAAAACCTGAAATTTTAGTGGTCTTTGGTGAATTAGCAATGCGACAAGTTTTTGGTCGTGATAAATCTTTACGACAATTAGCAGGCCTTCCGTTAGAATTTGCCTCAACTCGAACGGTTGTTTTGCATAGCGCTAAAGAAATGCTTTCTAATGTGGCTCTAAAAAAAGAAACTTGGAATATTTTTATCCCTAAATGCGGTTTTTTTGAGAATAAAAATTAAAGAAGAGTCCCATAGTGATAAATGAAAAGTAAATTTAGAGTTTAGGAGTTTATTTTGGAAAATATGGAAAATAATGAAACGCAGCAATATGCCGGACGGGCTATGCCACAAGCCCCGGATGCCGAAGTTTATTTGCTAGGCGGTTTAATTCAGGATCCGGATACACTTTCTGAAATAATGCCTCTTTTGGAAGAAGACAGTTTCTTTCAAAAACGTCATCAATTTATTTGGGGCGCTTTGCGTAAACTTTATGAAGCTAGTTCTCCCATTGATTTTGTAACGCTCACCAATTTTCTTGAACAAGAAGGTAAGCTTTCTCAAGTCGGTGGCAAAGAATATATTCTTCAAGTCATGGATTCTGTGCCATCTGCAGCAAATGCCGAATACCATGCAGAATTGGTGGCTAAAAAAGCAATTTTACGAAAGTTAATAGAATCATCGAATCATACAATTAAGGCAGCGCTTGACCCCGCAGCCGATCATTCAGATGTTTTACAGAAAACGCAGGCGGAAATTTTTGCTTTAGCAGAAAAGGGAACGCGTGATAGTCTTAAACCCCTTAAGAATGTATTGCTTCCGCTTTTAGAAAAAATCCAAACAAGAAAAGAAGGTATTTCAGGAATTAGAACTGGCTTTGATAAACTTGATGAATTGACAAATGGTTTGCAAAAGTCAGATTTGATTATTTTAGCTGGAAGACCTGGTATGGGTAAAACGGCTTTTGCTTTAACTCTTGCTGCCAATGCAGCTGTAAAGTATAATCAAAAAGTAGCGTTCTTCAGTTTAGAAATGAGTGCCGAACAATTGGTACAGAGAGTGCTCTCAATACAGTCAGAAGTCCCTTTGTACAACTTAAGAACGGGAAAATTGAATCAAGAATATATCGGTAAAATAGGGCATGCTTGCGAACGATTAAATGATGCTCCACTTTACATAGATGATAATTCGGATTTAGGCCTTTCTGAATTGATGTCAAAAGCAAGAAAATTAAAATCTACAATTGGTTTAGATTTGTTGATTGTGGATTATCTCCAGTTGATGCGCACCGGTAAAGAAGAAAACCGCGCCGTTGCTATAGGTGCTATTTCTCGTGGGTTAAAAATCTTAGCAAAAGATGTTGGAGTTCCAATCATTGCTCTTGCCCAGTTAAGTCGTAAAGCCGAAGAAAAAGGCAGAGATAGACCATTACTTTCTGACTTGCGCGAGTCTGGTTCTATTGAACAAGATGCTGATATGGTTTGGTTTGTCGATAGAAAATCATATCGAGCTAAAAACGATGAAGAACGTAGCGATAATTCCGCTCAACTTTTGGTGGCTAAGCATCGTAATGGTTCTACAGATGATATTAACTTGACATTTATTAAAGAATGTACTGCGTTTTACAATCAAGCAGAAGAAGAAACATTTAATATGGCCGATGGCTATATGAATACAGACCCTTATGATGTTGGAGACGGATTTTGATTTTACGGAATTTTATAGCGTGGATTGGTAAATTGATTATCACTGGCATTGAAAATGTCGGCGAAGTGGTAATGATATTTATAAGAACTTTACGCTATGTTCCGCATGCTTATAAACACCCTAATTTAATTGTCAAGCAAATGGTTGAAATAGGTGTGTCTTCTATTCCGCTCTTGTTTGTGACTTCTATTTTTACAGGCATGGTGGCAACCATTCAAGCCGAATTCCAGTTCAGGGATTTAGTTGCAGATAAATTTGTGGGGACTGCAGCATGTAAAATGATTTTAATTGAACTAGGGCCAATTCTTTCAGCCCTTGTTCTTGCGGGGCGAGTCGGGAGTGCTCTTGCTGCAGAAATTGGTTCAATGCGAGAAAAAGAAGAACTAGACGCTTATACTGTTTTAGGCCTTGACCCATACCGCTATTTAGCGATGCCAAGGTTTTTAGCTTTTATGACCATGGTTCCTTGTTTGACGATTATTTCTAATTGTCTTGCTTTAATTGGTGGTTGGATTGTTTGTGTTCTTGCACTTGATATAACAACTTATACATATTACACTGGCATGCAGTATCTTTTCCAGACGATGGATTTATTTGCCGGCGTTATAAAGTCTTTTATTTTTGGAGCCATTATTTTTGTTCTTGGTTTTTATCATGGTCTTAATGCAGGAGCTGGGGCTCGTGGCGTTGGTGTTGCTACAATGAATGTTGTTGTTGCTAGTTGCTTAATGATTTTAATTGCGGATTTCTTTATGGCCGCCCTTCTTTTCCAGTAGGTATCTTATGCCAAATGTTAAAATTAATCCTGATGACGTAATGATTGAACTTCGCGGTCTTAAAAAAAGTTTTGGCCGTCAAGATGTTCTTTTAGATGTAAATCTTGATATTCGTCGTGGTGAAACAATGGTGATTATTGGGCAGTCCGGTGGCGGTAAATCAGTTATTTTAAAACACATGATTGGACTTCTTCAACCAGATCATGGAACGGTTACTGTAGATGGAGTTACCATTAGTTCCCCAGATTTTTTTGATACGCATACTATTCGGCGTAAAATGGGAATGCTTTTTCAAATGGGGGCACTTTTTGACTCTATGGATACAGGCGAAAATATTGCCTTTGCTTTACGCGAACACCACCCAGAACTCAGTGAAAAACAAATTCAGGAAACGGTAACAGAAAAACTTAAAATGATTAACCTTGTTCCTGAGTTTAGAACTAAAATGCCTTCAGAACTTTCTGGCGGTATGCGTAAACGCGTAGCCCTTGCAAGAGCTATAGCACTTAACCCAGAAATTCTCCTTTACGACGAACCAACAACAGGTCTTGACCCAATTACAAGTGATGTTATCAATGATTTGATTCTCGATATGCAAAGCAAACTCGGTGTGACATCTGTTGTAGTAACGCACGATATGGTTAGTGCTTTCAAAGTGGCTGACCGCATTGCGATGCTTTACAAAGGGCGTATTATTGAAGTCGGGACTGTTGAAGAAATTAAGAATACAACGAACCCATTTGTTCACCAATTTATTACAGGGCAACGTAAAATTTCAGTTGAAGAAGAACAAAATTAAGGAGTTTAGTTCTGTCTTTTAACGTTAATTTTAAATGTAAGTCATTAAAAAGGGTTAAAAGATTTGAAAAAAAACGTAATTTCGTGATTTTTAGCGTTTTAGATGTGAAATAGTGCTAGAAATCGTTGCGAAAAATCGTATATTTTTTTAGATTTCTTCCAATACGAGGTATTGTTATGAAAAAGAAATGGCTTTTAGGAATTTTGACAGCCGGAACACTTATAGGCGCAGGTCTTGTTGCTTGTGGTTCTGGTTCTGTTGAAGCACCTGGTGATTTAGACGAAATGTATGTGGATACATTCGTTGAAAATATCAATGGCGAAGTTGATAAGGCAATTGATGCTTGTGAAAATGATCCAATGTGTGCTTCTTCTTTACCTAGTGTAAATGGTGGCAGTAGTAACGATGATAAAGAAGATGAAAAAGAAGATGAAAAACCAGAATCTTCTAGCTCTGTAGAAACTCCGGTAGAATCCAGTTCTGCAGAAGCCCCTCTTCCAACTCCACTTTCTAGTAGCGTTGTAGATGTTCCTCCTGGAGCAGTTCCACAGTCTAGTTCTTCTGTAGATATTCCTCCTGGAGCAGTTAGTCCTGTTGTGAGTTCAAGTAGTGTAGCTGTTACACCTACACCAACTCCAAGTTCAAGCAGTGCCGTTGTTAATCCTACACCAACTCCGAGTTCAAGTAGTGTGGCTGTTACACCTACGCCAACACCAAGCTCAAGTAGTGTGGCTGTTACTCCTACACCAAGTTCAAGTAGTGTAGCTGTAGGAGGTGGTGAATCTGGCGGGGCAAAGGAAATTTCAGGGACAGCAGTTTCTTTTGCTAATGGAGAATGTGGCACAGCAAGCATGGCTGGTAACGTACGCTTTACTCATGGTTGGCAAGTAGAATCTTGTACAGTTACAATTACTATTAACGGAACTGCTCAACCGGCATATGACATAAGTAATTGTAATGCAAGTCCTGGAACTCCTTTTAGTGTGGCAGCAGGTGATGAAGTGTGCTTAACAATCACCGGTGCAACTGATGGAAATTTTGTCATTACAACTTGGTAATATCTCCATAAAGTTAATTCTAAAAGAACTCCTTTGAGGAGTTCTTTTTTTTGAAAATATTGACGCCAATAGATTGCTTCCGTCATTCCACTTCATCGTGATTTACAAATCGCGAGCAAGAGCAAAAAGGCTTGTCATGGCGAGAGGCCTTGTGCCTCGTGGCGATCTTGGTTTTTGTCATTACGAGCGTAGCGAAGTAATCCAAAAACAAGTGTTGCTTGCAATGGGATTGCTTCTGTCACTACGTTCCATCGCGAGTGGCAAGTTTAGGGTTGTCATGGCGAGGAGTCTTTTAAGACGACGTGGCCATCTGTTGGCAAGTAGATTGCCGCGCCGTGTATTCAGCACGGCTCGCAATGACAAGGTTCTCGGACAAGAACCGCGAGGCAAGTTGCGCTAAGTGAAGCGGTGTGAGCCTTGAGTACCCGAGTGGGTAGCGGAAAATTGCGGAACGCAAGTTGAAGCGTGGGAGAGACTTCTCCCATTGTAGTAAAAGATTTTCATGGAAAAAATTTTGCTAAATTTCCGACGGAAAATAGAGGAAATATTATGTCTGAATTTATGACTTCTGCGCAAGTGCGTGAATCTTTTATTAAGTTCTTTGAATCTAAGGAACATTTGTTTGTTCGTTCTTCGCCTGTTGTGCCTCATGACGACCCAACACTTATGTTTACGAATGCTGGGATGAATCAGTTTAAGGCAATTTTTTTGGGCGATAATCCGAAGGGCTGGAAACGAGCTTGTAATAGCCAGAAGTGTATTCGCGTGTCTGGGAAGCATAATGATTTGGATGTAGTTGGTCGCGATAATTATCACCATACTTTTTTTGAAATGCTTGGGAACTGGAGTTTTGGTGATTATTATAAGAAGGAAGCGATTGCTTGGGCTTGGGAACTTTTGACTGAAGTTTGGAAACTTCCAAAAGAACGCTTGTTTGCGACTGTTTATGAAGACGATGATGAAGCCTGGCAAATTTGGAAGGATGTTTCAGGACTTCCAGATGATCGCATTATGCGTTTTGATGCAAAGAGTAATTTCTGGGAAATGGGCGATACTGGTCCGTGCGGCCCTTGTTCAGAAATTCATTATGACAGAGGCGATTTAGCGACTCAAGCTGAAACTTTTAAAGATCCTATTCTTGGCGTGAATGGTGAAAATGATCGCTACATTGAAATTTGGAATAATGTGTTCATGCAGTATGAACGTGTAAGCGATGGTAGTTTGATTCCTTTGAAAGCAAAGAACGTGGATACTGGAATGGGTTTTGAACGTATTTGCTCTATTTTGCAAGGAAAGACTAGTAATTATGATACTGATGTGTTTAGCCCGATTATTGCAAAGGTGGCAGAACTTTCTAAAGTGCCTTATTCTGATGGTGTAGATGGAACGCCTCACCGCGTGATTGCAGACCATTTGCGTGCGGTTTCTTTTGCGATTGCAGATGGCGCGCTTCCAAGTAATGAAGGTCGTGGTTATGTGCTTCGTCGTATTCTTCGCCGTGCTAGTCGATTTGCTCGCCTGCTTGGTCAAAAGGAAGCTTTTATTTGTAAGCTAGTGCAAGTGCTTGCCGATACGATGGGAGAAGCGTTCCCAGAAATTCGTGAAAGAAAAGATTTCGTGACTGAAGTGATTAAGAGTGAAGAAGAACGTTTTATTAAAACTCTTGACGCTGGCCTTGAACGCTTTGAAAATATTGTGCAAGAATTGAATGGTGCTAAAGTTATTTCTGGCGATAAGGTGTTCCAACTTTACGATACTTACGGATTCCCTCCTGATTTGACTGGAATTCTTGCTGAAGAAAAAGGCTTGTCTATTGATGAAGCTGGTTTTGAAAAGTGCATGGAAGAACAGAAGGCTCGCGCTCGCGCTAATATGAAGCAGGGCATTAACACTATGGGAACGGAAGGTTGGACGCAATATAGTGAAGTAAGTACAGAATTCGTGGGTTATGAACTTGCAACTTGCGAAACAAAAATTGCTCGTTTCCGTGAAGATAAAGGTGTTCTTTCTATTGTGCTTGAAAAATCTCCATTCTACGCTGAAATGGGCGGTCAGGTTGGTGATAAGGGAACGCTTGTTGCTTCTGGGCTTGAAATTTCTGTGTTTGATACCGTTAAGGTAAATGACACGGCTGTGTGCCGCGGAAAAGTACTTAAAGGTGAAGCTACTGAAGAATCTATGGTGCAGGTTTTTGTGGCAACTGTAGATGATGAACGCCGTAAAGATATTCGTAAAAATCATTCAGCGACTCACTTGTTGCAGGCTGCTCTTCGTGAAGTTCTTGGAAGCCATGTGCAACAGCAGGGTAGTTTTGTTTCCTCTGAAGTTTTGCGTTTTGACTTTAGTCATTTTAATGCAATGACCGAAGAAGAAATTCAAAAGGTTGAAGATATTGTCAACGAAAAGGTGATGGCTTGCTTGAATGTTTCTACTCAAGTAATGAATGTAGATGAAGCAAAAGCAAGCGGAGCTATGGCGCTCTTTGGTGAAAAGTATGGCGAAGATGTTCGTGTTGTGAAAATGGGCGCTGATTGCGAAGAATTTTCTAAGGAACTTTGCGGTGGCTTACACGTAAGTTGTACTGGCGAAATCGGCCTTGTGAAGATTGTGAGCGAATCTAGTGTGTCTGCTGGCGTTCGTCGTATTGAAGCGGTTTCTGGCCGTAATGCAATGCTTCTTTTGCGCACTGGAACAAAGATTCTTTCTGCTCTTCGTGAACAACTCCGTTGTAAAGATGCAGACTTGTTGGCACGTATTGTTCAGAATTTTGAAAAGACTTTGAGCCTTGAAAAAGCATTGCAATCTGTTAAACTTGAACTCGCTACTCTAGCGGCTGCCGATATTTTGCGTGGTGCATTAGATGTTCTTGGTGTTCAACTTTTCGTTCGTGAATTCACGATGGCAGAAGATAAATTTAAAGATTTGTTAGATGGCGTGCAGAATAAGCTTTCTCCAGATTCTATTGCGGTTATTGCAAACAAGGGTGAAAGTAATGGTAGCATTGCTGTGATGGTTGGTAAAGAAGTTCAGGCTAAAGGGATTAAGGCTGGCGATATGGTTAAAGATCTTGCCGCCGCGTGCGGCGGCAAGGGCGGTGGTCGTCCAGACAGAGCGCAAGCAGGAACTCGCGAACCAGAAAAAATTTCTGTTGCGATTTCAAATGCGAACAATTGGCTCCGAGCAAAACTTGGCGGGTAATATTTTATAAAATAAACTTGCTGATTTACTAATGAAAAAAGGAATCATATCAATATGGTTCCTTTTTATACTTTTATAATTTTTGCCTAAAAAGCTAAAAGCAAATTACATAGAATTTGTATTGTCAAATGGCCATAAATTGTTTTTATAAATGAAAAAGCAAAATGTATTTGAATATGTTAAATGCTACTGAGTTTTTTAAAATAATTTTTTTCTTCAGTTAAATTTAAACTATTGATTTTTGCTTCTAATTCTTTTGCTTTTTGTAAGTTCATGGTGGCAAATTTTTTTGTAGAAAGAGAATGAATGTCTTTAATATTATGTTGAGCGGATTTTAAAAATTTTTCCACTTCAGCAATGCTATTTTGAAAATCTTCGCTACAATAAGTTGTAATCATTTTTTCAAAAATGTATTCTTCTGCCGTTTCGGATAAGTGAATCATATCGCTATCATAAAAGCGATAATCGCGTAATTCATCCATAACAATTTCATAGCTTGGGAAATATTCTAAAGAAACATTTTTATCTGAAAAATTTTGAATGACTTTTTGAATGGCTAAATGGAGTGTTGATTTTGAAAGTGTGTTTTCATGAAAGCCGTCTGCTAAATGCCTTAATGGAGAAACGGTAAAAACGATATTCAATTTCTCTTTGTTTTGTTTGATTTGAATTAAATAGCGTACGATATTTTCTAAAGCATTTGTTGCTTGTTCAACAGAAATTAATTCTCGTGAAAAAAGTTCTGGGTTTTGTTTGTGACAATTAAAAACGGGGCTATTCGAACTTTTTAAAAAGTAAACAAATGCAGTGCCTAAAGTGATGAAAATAAAATCGGCTTTTTCTAAGAAATTTAAAGTTTTGAGAGCGGCTAAATTTAAATTGTCCATGCATTCTTTTTCTGTTTTAGCAGAAAGAATACTATGAGCATAAAAAGAATGCCAAGAATTGTCTTTTAAATCTTGGAAAACATGAGTATCGTTGAAAGAGGTTCTAGCTTGTATGTTTTTGAAAAAATCACTTAGAGATAATGGGTTGTAAACAGTTCCAAAAGGGTTTGCTAAAACTTGAAATTTTCTATTTGCAAAAAGCCTTGAAATGTTATCGGCAAAGCAAGAACCGAAAAAAGCAAGTTTCTTTGAATAATCAATTTTAGAACTTGCTTTTGGTATTTCGATTTTTGTTAAAAGGTTCAAAAGAACTTTCTCGCCAAATAATTTTTAAGAACGAATGTCTGCTGACGTGATAACTTGGTTTTTGCCGTTATGGAACGCTTCTTGAAGAGCAATAAAAGCATTGTCTAAAAGTTCGTTTGCATCATGAGCGAATTGAGGGAATACAGAAACGCCAATGCTTAAAGTTGATTTTAAAATCAAATCACCATAAACAATTTCTAAACCATCAATTTCTTTTCGGATTTTTTCAGCACGTTCTTTAGTAATGGAAAAGTCTGCACCAGGTAATATAATACAGAACAAATCATCTTTATAACGACAAGGAATGTCTTCTGTACGGATATAACGAGGCAATCTTTGTCCAATTTCCCAAAGTAATTGGTCAGAAACTTTTTGGCCATAAGTTCCTTGGAAAAATTCAAAAGAATCAGGATAAATCATAATGATGCCAATAGGTTGTTTATGGCGTCTTGCTGAAGCAATTTCTCTATTGAGAGATTCTTCCATATGGCGCGCATTAAAAAGACCTGTAGACATGTCGCGGATATTGTGTTTTTCAAAAAGAATGTTCAAATGCTGGTTTGCTGAAAACAGGCCAAGGAGACTGCTTGAAAGTTTGAGATATAATTTTAAGAAATTGACTTCTTCGGCAGTAGGGTTTGGTACATAAACAGATAATAGACCAAAATGTTCGTCAAGTCCTTCAATGGGCACGCAGAAAGAAACGCCATTAGAATGATTTTCTAAATGAGTACATCCGCAAGAATTTTCTGGATTAGCAAAATCATGAATGATTAAATCGCCCTGAGTGAAACTTGCACAAGCTGACGGACGAATAATATTTTCTGTTGGGAGTATTTCACCATAATTAAAAATGATTCCCATTTCAGATTCGTTTCCATTATACATGTAAAGAACGCCCGAAGAATCTGGAAACATTTCTTGTAAGAATTGTTGGTAGCTTGTAATAGTTTCTTCAAATGGACGATTCTTTAAAATTTTGCGTAAAAAAGCATTCCATGGTTCAACAGGGAATACTGGTTCGACTGTTTTTGCAGGAACTTCTTCTGGTATAGATTCTGTTTCTTTTTTTTGTTCAAGGATTGAAGTTTCAGCTTCTGTAGCATTAGAAGTGAACTTTAAACGTTCCTGTTCAAGTTCTAATTCTTTTTGAGCGAGAGTTTCTTCAAGCTTATGTTTGTATGATAAAGATACAAGTAAGAGCGTAAAGAGAGAAACTAAAGTTCCCCAGGAACCTAACAAAATAAGTTTAAGGGAATCAGTTAAAGAACTTTCGGGGATTGCCATTAAAATGAAAAATCCGCACCAGAAAAAGATAATCCAAAAAATAAGCCATTTTCTATTCATATTTTAAATTTACTTTATTCCTTTTTGAAAAGTAGCCTTGCTATCTTTGTAATATGAATATTTTTGAAAAATTAGGTTTAGTTCTTCCTGGTGTAGAAAATCCTGCACGTTATATTGGCGGTGAAGCGAATAGTGTTGTAAAAAAACATTCACAAATGCTTGCCAAAATGGCTTTTGTTTTCCCTGATATTTATGAAATCGGGATGTCTAATAACGGGATGCGGATCCTTTACCATGTTATTAATCGAGAACCCGATTTACTTTGTGAAGTGGCTTTTGCTCCTTGGGATGATATGGCAAAAGAAATGCGTCGTTTAGACATTCCGCTTTACACTCATGCTACTTATACACCAGTAAAAGATTTTGATGCAATAGGAATGTCTTTACAGACAGAATTGAATTTTACAAATGTTCCTTATGTGCTTGAATTAGCTGGGTTAGAAGCATTTTCTTTAAATCGTAAAGAGGAAGATCCGATTGTGTTAGGCGGTGGCCCTGCAATGGCCAATCCAGAGCCTGTGGCTGATTTTTTTGATGCGTTTATGATTGGCGATGGTGAAGAGGTTATTGTTAAGGTATTACATTGTATTGGGCAAGCAAGAAAAGAAAATGTTTCAAAAAAAGAAATTTTAAAAAGGTTGTCTTTTATTGATGGTGTTTATGTTCCATCATTACGGGAAGTGAAAAAAGGTGAGTTTGAACAATGGATTCCAAAAGAAGAAGCCAAGGGGTCTTATGAAAAGACAAATGGTGTTCGGCGTTTGTTTATCCCTAAAATGAACCCAGCGGATTACCCGACAAAGAATTTGATTGCTAATATGCCGCTTGTTCATAATCGATTTAGCGTTGAAGTGATGCGAGGTTGTGCACAAGGTTGTAGATTTTGTCAGGCCGGTATCTGGTACAGACCTTGTAGAGAGTTAGATGCAGATGATGTTTTAGATATTGCGAAAAAAGGGATTTGTGAAACGGGAGAAAGAGAACTAGGACTTCTTAGTCTTTCTACAGCAGATTATAAACCAGTTGAAGCATTGACCGATTCAATTATTGATGATCCTTTCTTTGATAAAGTAGATGTTTCTTTGCCAAGTATCCGAGTAAATTCTTTTGGGCAAACGTTAGCAGGGAAAGTGGCTGCATTGAAAGGTGGGCGAAGTGCAACATTTGCTCCTGAAACGGGGTCAGAAAGAATCCGAAAAATGATAAATAAAACAATTACTGACCAAGATATGTATAATGCAGCAGAACATGCTTTTGCTGCTGACTTTAATAAGATAAAACTTTATACAATGGTTGGTTTCCCGACAGAAAATCTAGAAGACATGGAGGCTTTTTGTAGCCTAATTGAAAATCTTGTCCGTATTGGGAAAAAGCATAGAAAAAATTTCCAGATTGCTGTCAGCATAGGGATTTTAATCCCAAAAGCATTTACTGGTTTACAATGGGCTCCTTTTATGGAAAAAGAAAAAGCGCTTGAACATATTCGGTTTGTTAGAGAGCGTTTTTTTAAACACCCTAATGTGCGTATTACTTGGTCTTCTTGGGAAACTTCTATGCTAGAAGCTTTTTATAGTCGTGGCGATAGAAGTCTTTCATCTTTGATTTATGCGGCTTATAAAAAAGGCCTTATTTTTGAAAGTGATGCGTATCGTATTAAACCAGAAATTTGGCAAGAAGTTTTTGCAGAAGCAAATTATGATGTTTCCTGGATTTATGCAACTCGTTCTTTAGATGCCGTTTTCCCTTGGGATTTTATTCATGCAGGAACGACAAAAGCTTATTTGCAAAGAGAATGGGAAAAAGCTTTTGACCCGAATTCTTTACCAGTTCCAAATTGTAAATGGGGGGATTGTCAAAAATGTGGAATTCCTGGTTTTGGTGGTGAAATACGTTTAGCAGAAGCTCCAAAACGTTATGCCGCAGTGAGTCGTACACCAGAAGAAATTGTTGAATTGGTGGCTTCTCGTAGACCAAAGCAAGGTGATTCGTATTTGTATAAACTTACATTTAAGAAAACGGGAATTAGCCGTTTTTTACCTCACCATAATACGATGGGATTTTTTGAAAGAGCGTTTTTCTGCGCAGGAATCCCCATAAAATTTAGTGAAGGCTTTAGCCCTAAACCAAGGATTGTGAATTTAGGAGCTCTTCCTCTAGGTTTAGAAACTTATTGCGATGTAGTTAGTATTGAACTTTTAGAAAAATTAGACCTTTCTGAAAAAGCTTTACCGATTCTTTTAGAAAAGTTGAATAAAATATTCCCACAGGGAATGGAAATTGTAAATATTGAACCTTTAGCAGAAAAATTGTCTAAAACGCCGCCAAAGTCAATGCTTTTTGCTTACAAAGTAGATAATGTCCCAAATGGATTGCCAGAAGCTTTAGCTTCTAAAACACTTCCTAAAATAGTGAACCATCGTGGACAAGAAATAGATTTGAATGCTCAAATTTTAGATATTGCATACGAACAAGGAGAACTTTTAATTTGCTTACGTTGTAATGGACAAGGGGCGACTGTTAGTCCATACAATGTTTATGCAGCACTTCTTGATGTAGAATATGATGCTTGTCACTTGAATGAAACTGCTAGGCGTTTTTTAATCAGAAAACTTGCAATGAATTATTGAAAAAGGAAATAAATAAACTATATTCAAGAAAACAATATTTTTAAGGAGTTTTGTATGAAAAAATCATTTTTCGCTGTAGTAACCGCCTTGTCTTTGGCAGGCTTTGGTTTTGCTCAAGATGAATACGAAGAAGAAGTCGTTTATGAAGAAGTAGCTGAAGAAGCTCCAGCTGCTGCTGAAGAGGAAGAAGTCGTCTACGAAGAAGTAGAAGAAGAGGAAGCCGCTCCAGCACCTAAAAAGGCTCCAAAGCCTAAAAAACCATCTGTTCCAAACGCTAACGGTAAAATTGGTATTGGTGCAGAACTTACAGGTTTAGACGCTATTCGTATTGTTTATAACTTAGATGCGTCTTTAGGTATCGTTGGTCTTCTTGGTATGGAATATTATTCTGTTGAAGCAGAAGCTTCTCAGGCAGGAATGACTGTAACTGATGATGATGGTGGCTTTGGTATTATGCTTGGTTTAGGTGTTATTTACACAATGCCAACATCTTTCTTGCCAATGTTCTTTGAAGGTGATATTACATTTGCTACAGAACCAACAGATGAAATTGCTCATGCATTCTCTGGAGCATCAGCATTTGGCTTAGATTTCTACTTGGGTGCAAAAGCAACCGTTGTAAAGTCATTTGAAATTGCTGGTCAGATTGGTCTTGGTTTCTCTTATTCTTGGTGGGAAGCTGGTGAACTTGAATACTCCGTTTTGGATCTTGGCTTGAAAACAAAGGTTTATGCAACCTGGTACTTCATGTAATTTTATTTAATTGTTGAAAGCTCGGGGCAAAGCCCCGAGCTTTTCTTTTGTTAGAATTTTTTAAATTTTATAATTATGGGAAAAATATTAGTAGTTGCAAAAAATTTATCAAAATATTTTACGGCATTAGAACGTTTGCTTTTGGTGTCATTAGCTGTTTGGTGTGTTCATATTGTTTTGCGTGTATTACTTCTTTTCCGCACTAACCCTTATGGATTCCCTTTTGTAAGCAAGCCGGATTGGTTTATATTTCATGCAGTTTGTATTGATTTTTTGTGGATTATCAATTCTTTAATTCTCTTTTTGTTGCTTTCGGTGATTTTAAATAAAGTATTGAACAAAAAAAATGCTCAGGAACCTTCAAATAAAGTAACCAAAACAGATAAAATTCTGATATTTATTTATGGGATTTTCCATTCATTTATACTCCTTTTCACACTTTTAGATAATGAAGTCCAGCGCTTTTTAGGTTGCCACCTTTCATTTGGCTTGATTGATACCTATAAAGATACCTCTTCATTAGTGATGTTTTGGGATTATGTAGCTCATGATACTTCGGTACCATTTTTGCAGTTTTTTGTATTAGTTTTAATGCTTCCAGTAGCTTATGCTATTTATCGTTTATTTTTAAAATTTTTAATCCCGTTAAAAATTAAGCGCAGTGTAATAGCAATGGCTTGTTTTTATTTAATGTCTTTCTTGTTTGTGCATTATATATGGACAGGAAATGGGCGAATGACAAAATTAAGACCGATTGTTGGTTTGGTTTATAGAGAATTATTTCAACAAACAGAAAAAAAGACATTATCGGAACAAGAGTTATTAGCGTATTCTTCTATGTACCAGGCCTTGTGGCAAAAAGTTGAAGGGGATACACTTTGGAAATTTCCTGGAAATTCTTTAAAAACAAATTCTCCACTTTATCGCATTCCAACACAAACTTTGTTAGAAAATGAAGATTTAAAAAAACGTCGAGCAGAAAAATCAAATTTGATTGTTATTTTCATGGAGTCAGAACGAGGTCTTAATGTGGGGTGCTTAAACCCTGAATTACGCCCATCGCCAACGCCTTTTATTGATTCTATTGCAGAATATTCGCATTTGTGGCTTCGGATGCATACAAGCGGTTTACCGACGACTGGTGGTGTTTTAACATCGCATTTTGGCATTTCTGACCATTCTACTCTTGCAACGGCTACAGATTTAGCTCATGTTTCTTTACCAAGTTTTGCTTCTGTTTTAACAGATTCAGGTTATGTAACGCATTATTTTTCGGCGGCAGACCCAGCTTGGGATAATTTAGGTGTTTGGATGTCTAAATGGTATACTGCACAACATTACAATCGTGAAAGAGAAGACGATTCTACATTTTTTGATCACGTTATTGAATATGTCTCTGATAGCCTTTCAAAACAGGACAAACCTTTCTTAGCGACTGTTATTACTCGTTCGAATCATTATCCATTTAATTTTGCTGCAGGAATGCCAGATTCTGAAAAGGAAAAACCTTTAACAGAAAGAATCAATTATACAATGAATTACGCAGATAGACAAGTGGCTCGTTTTATTCGTTCTATAGAAAATAAAGATTGGTATAAAAATACGTATGTAGTTATTATGGCCGACCATGGTTTTCCTTTAGGGGAAAATGGAGCTTCAACAATGAAAGGAAATGCGTTTTCAAATGCGACCTGGATTCCTTTCTTGATTCATGGCAAAGGTGTTTTACCTATGCGAGATACGACAACTGCTGCGCAAATAGATATTGCTCCAACATTATTGGAATTGTTGGGTTTTGCTGTTCCCAATATTTTTATGGGTCATAATTTATTAAGAAATTATGGAGAAGGTCTTTCGTTAGGAGCTTATAGTGGTTTAAGTGCGATAGGCTTTGAAAATTATCGTTTGATATCAAAGCCAGCAGCTGATTCGTTATGGTTGTTTGAAGAAAAAGATACGCATCAAAAAAAGAATCTTTCTGAACAAAACCCTGAAAAAGTAAAATATTTAAAAGCAATTCTAGATTCTTTAATTACTCTTGCTGATTATTCTCTTGAACGTGGAATTTAAGCAGTATAAAAAAGAAGAGACTTTGAAAAGCCTCTTCTTTTTTGACAAATTTGTTGTTTAAGAATTTTCTTTAGCGAGTTTTTTTAATTTTGACGCGTTCATTGCACGGTCAGCTGCAGAAATTTTATCAACAAAAAGTTTGCCATCTAAATGGTCTGTTTCGTGTTGAATACAACGAGCGAAAAGCCCTTCACAGCCAGAGATTTCTTGCTGATTACCATTGATGTCCATATAACGGACTTTGACTTTGCTTGCTCGTGTAACTTCACCCCAGATTCCAGGCAAAGACAAACAACCTTCTTCATGAGAAACTTGTTCTGATTCTTGTTCTGGTTCCCATTCAGGGTTAAACATAATGTATGGATTTGGGTCTTCTTCATCAGGAATTGCTGTATCAATTACAACAAGGCGAATGTTCTTGCCAATTTGTGGAGCAGCAAGTCCACACCCAGGAGCGTCATACATAGTTTCTAGCATGTCTTTAGCAAGTTCGATAAGTTCAGGCGTAATCTTATCGATAGCTTTACATGGTTTACGAAGAGTTTCGTTCCCGTAGGTTAGAATTTTTAAAAGTGCCATTATTTAGATTCTTCCTTAACAGCTTCAGGAGCATCTGGAGCTGGAGTTGTAATGCTTTGAATAGCTGCTTTTTGGAATTTGATTGTGCTTGAACCGGTACGGAGTGTTACGGTTGTGTCATCAATATGATGAACTATTCCGATAATGCCAGCAAAAGTCATTACTTCGTCACCTTTTTTCATGGCTTTACGCATTTCATCCATTTTTTTCATTTCTTTCTGTTTTGGACGGATAAAGAAAAGGTACATAACAACAAACAAAAGAATAAATGGAAGGAATGCCCCGATACCACCTTGTGGAGCTGGTTGAGGAGCGGCTTCTTGTGCAAAAAGAGAAGCTGTTGCTAATAAGAGAAAGAGAATGGATTTCATAATATTTCCTTTTTTAAGTTTGAACGATAAATTAGCAAAATCAAAGGTGTTTCGCAAGTTCATGGTCTAGAAGAGGATATATCCTATTTAATTCTAAAAGATCGGAAATGTGTTCTAAATCCCCATAGATTTTATCTTCATTAAAAAGTCCTGAATTTGCACTTTCTAAACGGATGATTTTCTTTTCTATTAAAGAATTGAAAATTTTTCGGTCTTTTTTTAGATAAACAGGCGCTTCTTGTGAAAAAGCTAACCCGGAAATTTCAATGAAACGATTTTCTAGGAGTCTTCCATTTTGTTGAGCCGCTTTGGCAAATGTTTCTAAAAGTATTTGGTCGGTTGCGGACAAAATGAGAGATGGAATTTTGTCTTCAAGAATTTTTTCAGTAAATACCATATGCAGCAAAGAAGGCACCGCTGGATGCGTAAGTTCTATAGAAGAATTGTTGTATTTAAAAAATCCAATTGCAGAAAGGGCTTTACAAAGGTTTGAAATAATTTCTGCTTTTATTGAAGTTAATGGTTCAAGCGCTGTTATTATATCATTAAAATCTATTTTCGTTAAATTAGTGGTTCTGAAAAAATGATCAAGTACAGAAAGTAGTGCTGGTAATGCTAAAATAGCCTGTTTTTTTTGATTTTTTTGAAGCAGTAGTAAATGGCGTTTTTGTAAAAATCCAACGAATTTAGAAAACCAAATAGGGGTTTTTGAAAGTGTCGTAATAATTTCTTTATCGGTGATTTTTTCAACAATAGAATCTTCTTCTGCTTTTACAGAATAAGGGTAAAGATAAGATTCTTCAGAAGGAAGTTGCCCTATGATAGAACCGGGCCCAAATGTTTCTACTATTTTAACAAGAGTTCCTCTTTTTTGTATAGCACTAAAAGAACCAGATTGGACAATGTATATTGCGGTGTTTTTTTCTCCTTCCATAAACAAGAAATCGCCGGATAATATCTTCATAAAAGCGCTCCTTTGATTTCAGTTTCAAATTCAAAGCAAAGCAAAAATTTATGGATGTTGTCTTCGGAAATGCTTAAAAGGTCTAAGTCATTTTTAATTAAAAGACCAAGTTTTTCAAGCAAAATAACTTCGGCGACTGTAGCGAATTTATCATTGTTCTGTAAGCAAGTCAACCATTCAGGTGCTGTTAGAGATGTTCCTTCTGGTACTCTTGATAGGCAATGAACGGCTCTTTTTTCAACCAAGTTAAAATGAAATGGTGGATATGCTTTGCCCGATTCTAAAGAGGAAAGGTATTCTATTAAGATGAGTAAAAGTTTTGGGTTTTGAATGCCTAATTCTTTATCATGAATTAAAACTAAACGACGCCTTTCAAAAGAGATTAATTCTTCTTTGAGAATTTTTAATGGAATACGAGTTATCCAAGAACATTCTTTTAATAAAAGGCGATAATCGTTAAATAAAGCAGATTTATTTTCGGCTAAAAGGATTTCTGTTTTTTGCAAGAGAAAAGCGGCTAATGCTTTTGCTGTTCCATTAGGGCTAATTGAATGGTCTGATTTTAAGAGTAATTTAATTTGTTGAGATATATTGCGAATAGATGCAAGTAACCAAACTGGAATATTTTTTAATGCACTTGCAAGACATTCTTCGTCTATTTTTAAAAAGGAACTATCTTCTGTTGCTTTAAGCGTATAGGGGAGAGGTTGTTTTTCTAATAAAGTTTGAACCCCGACTACTTCCCCAGGATGGACTTTAAATAGTTCTGATTCTTTGCCATTAGCTACGACTAGTGCTGCTAGTTCGCCCTTTTCTAAATACAGGAAAGTTTCTGGATTTTCTTTTGCTTTAAAAACAGAAAAACCCGCCGGCACGTTTTCACGTAACGGCGGGATTTGTTTCATTCTCAAGACTCCAACAATTAATCTTGACGTTCAAGAATACGTGCTGCTTTTCCGCGGAGGTTGCGCATATAATAAATGCGAGCCTGACGAACCTTACCCGGGCGATCGATTACGATAGAATCAATTCTTGGGCTATGGATTGGGAAAATGCGTTCCACGGCTACAGAACCAGACATTTTGCGAACAGTAAGAGTTTCGGAAATGCCTGTATTTTTATGTTGAATGATAACGCCCTTGAATGGCTGGATACGTTCTTTCGTACCTTCAATAACCTTAATATTCACAGTGACGGTATCGCCTGTACGGAAAGCTGGTTGTTCAGCTTTCTTATTTTCTTGATGAATGGTTTCAATATTCTGGGACATAATGACCTCGTTTAGTTGCTGCCAAATTTAGTATCTATTTTCAATTTTGAAAAGATGTCCGGCCGTCTTTCTTGCGTTCTTTTTAAAGATTCTGCCTTTTTCCAGTCAGAAATTCGCTGATGATGGCCAGAAAGTAAGATTTCGGGCACTTTTTTCCCTTCAAAAACCTCTGGACGGGTATAGACAGGCCAGCCTAGTAAACCTTGTGCAAAAGAATCTGTTTCGCCCGATTCTTTGTTTCCTAGTGCTCCTTCTAATAATCTGCCAACTGCATCTGTTAGAACCATTGCGGGCAGTTCGCCCCCACTGACGACAAAATCACCAATAGAAATTTCCATATCAATTTCTGTTTCGCGAATGCGTTCATCAATTCCTTTATAATGCCCGCAAACCAAAACAAGGTGTTCTTTTTTAGAAAGTTCTTTTGCAATTTGGTGAGTTAAAGGTTGCCCGTCAGCAGTTAAGTAAATGACAGTTCCTTTATTATCTCTGACTCCAGTACTTCTAATTGCTTGAGCGAGCGGTTCTGGTCTAAGTACCATTCCTGGTTCCCCACCATAAGGAGCGTCATCAACTTGTCCGTAATCATTAATGGCAAAATCACGTAAAAAAATGGTTTTAAAATCAATTAAGCCATTTTTTCTTGCCCGACCGATAATGGAGTGTTCTAATGGAGCAAACATTTCTGGAAAAAGCGTAATGCAATCAATTTTCATTTAGGAATCCTTTTCGGGGCATAAACTTTTTAAAAATTGTGTAGAAAAAATGATTTTTTTGGCTGATTCATCAATGTCTAAAACGCAATCATCTATCCATGGAGCAAGAATTTCTTTTGTTGAAAAATCTTTTTGTTTTTCTTGAGAAAATGAAATAAAGAAGGCATTGACAGAAGGCAATTCGAGACATTCAACGATATTTCCTAAGAATTCATTGTTTTCTGAGTACGCTGAAAATTCAGAAAAATCAGATAAATAATATTGATCGTCTGGAACGGGTAAACGTTCTTCTGGAGAAATGAGAAGTTCTCCATGGGTAAGACTTGCAACGCTTTCTGGAGTATTAAATTCTTTGAACTTTAATAGCCAAAAATCGTTCCCTGAAGAACTAGATTCAACGATTAATTTTTGCAAAGACTTTTGCTTCTGGACATAAACTTCTTTTAGTTGTTTATGGCGAGAAATATCATGTGTCTGCGGGAAACAACGAATTTGCCCCCGCACTCCGTGCGGGCGGCCAAGAATACCGACTAATACAAGTTCTTCAGGAGACATTTCCATACGGGCAAACATAAAAAAGTTTCAGAAGTCGTAAATGAACTTCTGAAACTTTAAGGTTAGCAAAAAAGATAAAAAATTAAGCGTTTTCTTCAGCAGGAGCTTCTTTTGCTGCTTTTTCAGCTTCAATACGAGCAAGAGCTTTAGGACCAAGTTTTTTCTTCTTGTCTTTGAAAGCGCGAGGAGTAGCTGTTTTACCTTCGATAGAACGCTTTGCTTTCATTTCGTGGAACAAATCAAGAATACCAGATTTGCGGAGCAAAGATTTAACGGTGTCAGAAGGTTGAGCACCTGTAGAAAGCCATTTCAAAACTTTTTCTTGTTCAAAATGTACTTCAGGAGTTTTCATATTTGGGTTATAAAAACCAACCTGTTCAATAAATTGACCATCGCGAGCTTTACGGCTATCGATAACAACTACACGATAGATAGGAGAATGACGCTTGCCAAAACGTGAAAGACGAATTGCGGTTGCCATGATAATTACCTCATAATAAAAGTTTCAAGCCAAAGATAAAAAATAAAATTTGTTTGTAAAGACAGGCATGCTAAAAAAAATCGGTCTTTTACATACAAATTAAACAAAATGAATGTTGAAAAACAATCAGATTTATCTGTAAAAATGCTTATTTTATTTTAAAATAAGCGGTTTTGATAGTAAATGAGAGTGGAGAAAAGAATGAAAAATATATGGTAATTTCTTTTACTACAAAGCCTCAAAATAAACAGGTTTTTATACCTGTTTATTTTAAAATTTTAGGAATAATCAAGCTTTATTTGTCGGGGCTTGTCTTGCAATAGGCGCAAGTGAGCCGTGTTTTCTGAACAAATGCTTTACAAGAGTTTTAAAACCACGTAAAACGCGATAACGTTCTCTAGGATTTTTTATAGACATAATGCCTTGGCGCAAAATGTATGAAGGACGTAAATAAAATTCACGTCTTGCTTTGTCACAAAAATCAACAAGATCTTGGCTTGATAGTTCTCCGCGTTGGATAGTGGTTCTGTGGAAACCATCTTTATCTAGCCATTGGTTGTAGTCTTTTGTCTGTAAAGCTCCACTTTCTAAAGCCTCTTTATAAGCTTCTGTTCCTGGATACGCCATAATGGGGTAGAATTGAGCCGTATTAGGAGAAAGTTTTTTAGCATAATCAAGCGTCATACGGAGAGTTTCTGGCGTGTCTCCTGGGTTACCCACCATAAAGCAACCATGAACAAGTAAATTTGCTTTGCGAGCATTTTTTACAAATTCTATGGCTTTGTCTGTGTTTTTTACACCTTTGCGGATATTTTTTAGAACTTCAGGACTTGCACTTTCAAAACCAACGCACATTTCTCGGGCGCCTGCTTTTTTCATAAGTTGTAATAAATCAAGCGGCACATCGGCTCTGGCATTACAACTCCAAGTGATTTTTAATTTGCGTTCAAGAATAAGTTCACAAATCGCACGGACATGTTTTGGATCTGCGGTAAAAGTATCGTCTTCAAAAAAGACTTCACCTAAATCCTCAAAGTTATTTAAGATAAATTCTAACTCGTCAACAACATCTTTGGGAGAGCGTTTACGGAAAACGTGTCCATTGATGGTTTGTGGAATAACGCAATAGCTACAACGGTTCGGGCAACCTCTACCAGAAAGAATGACAATAAGTGGATTAAGGTTTGCTCCATAGAAATAACGTTTATAACAAGAATAAAGGTGCTTGTGGTAAACTTTACTGACCCATGGGAGAGAATCTAAATTTTCAATTTTAGGGCCTTCTGGCTGAAAGTCTATAGAACCATCTTCTTTTCTAAAAGCAAGACCAGATATTTCATTGGCATTTTGAATTTTACCTTCAATGAGAGAAGCTAGTTTACAGACGGTTCTATCAGCTTCGCCAATAATGCAATAATCTAAAGCACTTTCCATTTCAAGGCTTTCAAGGGGCTCAGCACTTGCATGGGTTCCCATAATAGCAACAGGAACATTAAAGGTTTCTTTTAAAGCTTTAACAACTTTTAAATCATTTAGAATACTTGGGGTGCTAGTGCTTACAATAAAAAGTTCTGGTGAAAAGGGTTTAATCTTTTCAATAGTTTCTTGCAGATTTAAACTCATTGCCGGAGAGTCAATTAATTGAATTTCATGCCCTTCGGCTTCGGCAGAACCAGCGGCATAGCTTAAAAACATCGGCCAATAAAGCGTACTCGATTTAGTCACGCAAGGGCTGCGAGATTCCCGGCTAAACATCGGGTGAAACGGAGGATTTAGAAAAGTTATGCGCATAAGCCCCCACAAGATAGATTATCTTTAGAGATTTGTTAAATTTATTTGTGAAATGATGGTAAAAAAAACTTTAATATTTCTGATTCTAGCGATTCCTCTTTTCGCTTTAGAACCATTAGATACCATAAAAACGACTTATGGTGATGGTTCGCTTGCAAGAAGCTATACTGTAAAAAAAGGAACAAGTGTTCGTGAAGGTTTATCAATGTCTTACAATACCGATGGAAAATTGATGATTCAGGTGCCTTATAAAGATGGGAAAATGGAGGGGTTATCCCTTTCATATTATCCATCTGGAAAAGTCCGAGAAAAAGTGAATTATAAAAATGATTTAGAAGAAGGGGTTTCAGAAAGATTTTTTGAAAATGGTAAATTAGAAAGTCGAGAATTATACAATCAGGGAATTTTAAACGGGCTTTCTGAAAAATGGGATTCTTTAGGAGTAAAACGCGAATCTCTTGTTTATAAAAACGGAGAACTAGAAGGCAAGGCTAGATTATTTGATTCAAAAGGTTTAGTAAAAGAAGAAATGGATTTTTTCAAAGGAATGCGTCATGGTTATTACAGAAAATATCAAAAAGGTGTTATGTTTCAACAGATGCGTTTCCGTTTAAATCGTTGTGATAGTGGCTGCACTCAATAAAGGAATAAATATGCAAGAATTTTCTTTACCTTTGACTCGTCGTCCTCGTCGGAATAGAAAATCAAAAGCAGTTAGAGAAATGCTTTCAGAAACAAAACTTTCAGTTTCTGATTTTGTTTACCCAGTTTTTATAATGGATGGAAATAATAAAGAAGAAGCAATACCTTCTATGCCAGGCATTACAAGAAAAACGATAGACATTTTATTGAGTGAACTAGAAGAGGTTGTTAAGTTAGGAATTTTAGCTATTGCTCCGTTTCCGGCGATAGCAGAAGAACTAAAAGATTCTAAAGCGACACTTTCTTATGCTGAAGATGGGTTAGTGCAAAGAGCTATTCGGCAAATAAAAGAAAAATTTCCTCAGTTGTTAGTGATGACAGATGTAGCGCTAGATCCGTTTAATGCAGAAGGTCATGATGGAATTGTTTCAGCAACCGGTGAGATTTTAAATGATGAAACGGTTGAAGTCCTTTGTAAAATGGCTGTCAGTCATGGAAAAGCGGGCGCTGATTTTGTTTGCCCATCTGATATGATGGATGGTCGTATTGGAGCGATTCGCGAAGCTTTAGATGGTGCGGGTTTAGAAAATACAAGCATCATGGCTTATAGTGCAAAGTATGCATCTGCATTTTACGGCCCATTCAGAGATGCTTTAGGTAGTGCTCCGAAAGCAGGTGATAAGAAAACATACCAGATGGACCCAGCCAATGTAAGAGAAGCAATGCTTGAAGTGAGTTTAGATATAGAAGAAGGTGCTGATGCGGTTATGGTTAAGCCAGCCTTGCCTTATTTAGATGTCCTTTCAAAAGTGGCTGATACGTTTGATATTCCGGTTTCTGCTTACCAGGTTAGCGGAGAATATGCTATGATTGTAGCAGCAGCTCAAAATGGTTGGCTTGATAGAAAAGCAGTCGTGCTAGAATCTTTGCTTTCGATTAAACGTGCTGGTGCTCGTTTTATTTGGACTTATTTTGCAAAAGAAGCCGCGATGTATCTTTTGGAAAATTCAAAAAATTAGAGGTTATTATGACTAAAATGAAAATAGTCTTTTTAATGTTGGCTGTGACCGGTTTACTTTTTGCTGCTCCGCAAAAATCTTGGGATGCTATTTTTGGCGAAGAAGGTCAAGGTGAATATTTAAGTGCCAAAATCGATGGCAACATTCGTTTTATGAAATACCAGCATTATGGTGAAAAACAACCTGTCGCCTTTAAAGTTAAAAGCGATAATTTTGATTTTACTGTTTCAGGTGAAATTCAGGTTTCTTCTGATAAGGTGGAAAAAGGCTTTTATGGAGTTTGTAACCAAACGAAAGAAGTCTGGATTTCTTGTTTTAATAAACCAAAACTTTTTGATGATGAAGAATTGATTGTTGAAGTTAAAGGCGTTGATTTGGCTTGTGATGAAGAACTTTATGCCATTCGTAAACTTCGGGTTAAATTTTCAAATAAAGAAGCTCAAAAATATTGGAATTTAGTTTTTGAAAAGAAAGAAGCTTCTGAACGTGAAGAACTTGCCAAATTCCGTCAACAAGAACAAGAAAAACGTGCGTTGATTCGAGAAGCTTCTACTATGTTTAAAGACCCTAGAGATGGTCAAATGTATCGCATAATTGATATTGAAGGGCGTAAATGGTTTGCACAAAATGCCAATTTTAAAGTAGATGGTGAATCTTGGTGTTATGAAGATCAGGAGTCTTATTGTTTAAGAAGTGGGCGCCTTTATACATTAGCTGGTGCGAAAAAAGCTTGCCCTCCAGGTTGGCATTTACCGCGTGACAGAGAATGGACTGATATGTTGACTGGTTTGACAAAATGTTATGATGGCGTTCAGAATTGCGAAGCTTTTGCTTCAAAGATGAAAGCTACAACTGGTTGGCAAGGTGGTGGTGGTACCGATGAATATGGCTTTACGGTATTTTCTTCTGGTTATCGTAAAATGATTGGAACCAAAATGTTTAAATACGAAGGTATGGGAGAATATGCTGGTTTCTGGTCTGCTCAAAATGGCAGAAATAAAACGATCTGGCTCTGGTCTATGGGGCGTATGTCTGATAAAATGGTGCGTCAGCTTGCTCCAGGGGAAAATCATGGTTATTCAGTTCGTTGCATAGAAGGAAACTAGTTTAATTTCTTAATGCGTTTTAGAAAACTCAAAGCAAATGAACATATAGAAGGGCTCCAAGAGCTTTACGAAGAAGCGTTTCCAAAAGAAGAGCAAATACCTTACGATAGACTTATACAATTAGTAGGGGAAATGTCTTTAGATTTTGTTATCTATTATCAAGACGCATGCGAACAGTCAGAAATTCTTGGTTTTACGATTGTTTTTCCTGCAAAAAATTTTGATTGGTTTTGGTATTTTGCAGTGCGCAAAGATTTTCGTGGAAAAGGCTTTGGACAACAAATTCTTACTCAATTAATAAGAGAGTATAGTACAAAATCACTTATTCTTGATATGGAATCTCCGACGCAGATATGTGAAAATCAAGAACAAAGAAAAAGACGGCATCGTTTTTATTTACGGAATGGGTTTCGTGATACAAATGTGTATAAAACCTTTGATTCAATAACTTATACTATTTTAATTAAGGGTGAAAAGACTTTTACTATGAAAGATTATGACGATGTTTTAAATGAATTAAAATGTTTTTGGTGGCGAAAAGATTTAGAAAATGAAACAGAAAAAGTTGAATAGTTTGGAAAAAAATAAAATTCTTAATTATATTAAGGTAAAACCGAAACGATGGAGTTTTTATGTTTAGACAAAAAGATAGACCTGTAAGTGGCGAAACCATAGCCATTATGAAAACAAATTTTGGGACAATGAAAATTCGTCTTTTTCCAGAAATTGTTGGCGTTGCTGCTGAAAACTTTATTGAACTTGCAAAGCAAGGGAAATATGAAAATGCACCATTCCACAGAATTATCAGTGGCTTTATGATTCAAGGTGGCGATTTTACACGTAGAAATGGTACTGGTGGTCATGCGGCAAAAGGTCCTGGTTCAACGATTGGCGATAAATATGATATTCGTCTTTCTCATATTCGTGGAGCAGTGGCTTGGGCAAAAACAGCTATGCCTCATTCTATTGGTAGCCAGTTTTACATTGTTCACCCAGAAGAAGGGACTCATTTCTTAGATCACCCAGAAGATGGCGGTCCTTCTGATGGTTATACTGTTTTTGGCCAGCTTTATGAAGGCTTTGATGTATTGGATGCTATTGCAGGTGTTAAAACTGACAGAAGTGATAGACCATACGAAGACGTTTTAATTGAATCTGTTACAATTGAAACTGTAGCTTAATTTTTTTTGCCATAGTTTTTGCTAAATCTTTTGAGCCAACCCTTGACAAAGTAGCGTTTATTTTCTCTCTTTGTTTGCACGCGGGGTTATAGCTCAGTTGGTAGAGCACTTGCATGGCATGCAAGGGGTCAGGAGTTCGAATCTCCTTAGCTCCATAAAAACAAAAAAGTCTGCCTTAAGGGCAGACTTTTTTGTTGCTTTAACTTGATTAGAAGTTAATGAATGCACCAAGAGATGTTACAATACCATCGGTGCTAGAAAATGCGCCAAATGGGTTTTGTAAGAATGTCTTTTCAAAAGCTAATTCAATGGCTGCAGGACCATACTCAAAACGAGCACCCAAGTTAACTGTTGTAGAATTAGTGGCTGTTAAAATGGTCTTGTTTGCTTCGTTATTGAGCTCGCGGTCGGAATATTGAGCTGCTACCCAATTATAACTAGCCCCACCGAAAGCCATAAAATATTTGCTAAGCATTACTTCGCCTAAAATATTTGGTGTAAGAAGTAATACTGCTTCATGATGTCTATCATTGATGCCGGTGATTTCATCAAATACAACGACAGCACCAGCGGCATTCAAACCAAGGTAAACATTTGCATTTTCAGAAGACAATGCAGTTGCACCAATACTGAATTCTGGGAGAATTTCAATATTTGAAAGAGTATCAGAAATAGTTGTTTTTGTGGTTGCTAAATAAGTCTGACCATCAATCACTTTAATTTCTGAAACGCTTGATTTGAACTTAGCATCGTTTCTGACAGCACCAACACCTAAAGTCCAATAGATAAGATCACCACTATAAGAAAGGCCTAAGTAACCATCAGCAGCCCAAGCATCATATTCTTGTTCGGAGTGCGGAAGGCTCAAGAGAGCGTTTCCGTATGGGGTTTGGTAATGTCCGGCAATAGCTACATCAAAAGAACCAAAATTCATAGAAGCTTTAGCACCGACAATAGATCCAGCAGCGGTATTTTTTTCTGTTTCAGAAGTGCCATCAGCATGGTCTGTATAGCGCCAAGCTTTAGCCATTGCATAATCAATAGCAAAACCAAACTTGCCAAAAGCCATACCAGCACTTAAAAGGCCAAGATTATTTTCATTGCTGAAAGAAAGGAAATAGGTCAATGAATTACCAAAAGCAAGAACGCCTTGTTCTGCAATTGGGTCAAAATAAACCAATTTAGAACCATGCATTCTATGAGGAGAATTCAAATTACTTCCAATGGTTGCAGCAGCCGCTTCGTTACCGACTGTATTATAAGCGTTCCCATGAACGATTTCACCTAACTTATTGGCAGGAGCTTTTGCGACCTTTGCTTTTTCTTGTTTTGTAGAAGCAGAGTCAACAGGAGCTTTTGCAGGCTCAGCCACTACTTGGGCTACAACAGAATCTGCTTTTGGTTCTTGTTTTACTAAAGCAGAGTCAACAGGAGCTTTAGCCGAATCAGCAGGAGCTTGAACCGCTGCAGTGGTTGTATCAGCAACTGGCTTTACGGCAGAATCAGCAGGTGCTTGAACAACAAGAACAGTATCTGTTACAGGCAAAGCTTCTTTTTTAGCCGAATCAGCAGGTGCACTAGCAACAGTTGCTGAATCAGCAATAGCACTAGGAGCAGCAGTTACACTAGAATCCACAACAACGGTTGTTGCTTTTGCAGAATCTGGAGCAACTTGTGCAACAGCAGCAGAGTCAGAGGTTGATTTTTGCTCCGTCACAGCAGTTTGGTTTGTTTGAGGAGCGGGGGAAGCTGCTTGCTCAGGGGCAGCATTTTGAGCTTGGAGTGTTGCAGCCAAGCCAAGAGCTAGGAATAAAATGGTTCTTTTTTTCATAATAAGTTAAAACTAAATAAATTAATTTGTACAAGAAAAAAATCTTTGATAAAATTGTAGTCATTTGTAAACAGAATAAATAAAAAAGTTTGATTTTTTTAAATCAAAATAGAGTAATTTTTGTGCACAGGCTTAAAAAATGGAGAAAATTATGAAATTTGGCCAAATACTTGGAATAGTATCTTTAGGCATGTTCGCGTTTTTTGGATGTGAAGGTGACAATTCAATCACGGTGGACATAATTGAAAAAGATATTTCCCTAGCAGATAGAGTGGGTCCGGTAAGTCAGTATGGACAATTGCAAGCTGGACAAGTGGATGGAATTGGTCATATTTATGGTGCTTGTAAAGGAATTTCTGCCGGAAACGAAGTCCAATTACGAGGAATGAGCCTTTACTGGAGCTTACTTGACAGAGCTACTATGTACTATAGCGTTGCTGGAATTTCTACTATCGTTCGCCAAATGAAGGCAGAAGTGGTTCGTTTAGCTATCGGAACGACAGAAAACTGGGGTGGAATCTCTGGTTATATAAAAGAGCCAGAAGCCCAACGTGAACTTATCAAGAATGCAGTAGAAGCGGCGGTAAAAAATGATATTTACGTTATTATTGACTGGCATTCTCACACAGCAACAGACCAGTTAGCAGAAGCTACACAATTTTTCACCGAAGTGGCAGAAGCCTATGGTGGTTATGATAACGTCATTTTTGAAATTTTTAATGAACCAAAATCCCAACCATGGACTGAAATCCGTGAATACGCAAACCAGATTATAGCTGTAATCCGTCAATATTCTGACAACTTAATCTTAGTAGGCAACCCGAACTGGGACCAAAAACCACATGTAGCTATTGGAAATGAAGTAGAAGACCCGGCACATAACGTAGCTTACACATTCCACTATTACGCAGGCACGCATGGCAAATGGGAACGAGGCAATGCCGAAAAAGCAATCAAGGGCGGACTTCCAATATTTGTTAGCGAATGGGGAACAGGAACTGCCGATGGTAAAGGTACTCCAGACCCAGAAAAGAACCAAGTTTGGCAAGATTGGATGGATGAATACAAATTATCTTCTGCTAACTGGTCTGCATCAAGAATCAACGAAGGGTCTGCAGCATTTGCCAATGAATCAACCCTTGATACTTTAGTATTCACACCATCTGGTGAACTGGTAAAATCATTCCTTGCCAAAAACCCAGATACTTACGAAGCTTGTGCAACAAAATAACCGTAAAGAACGATAAAATACTATGCCATGGAGAAAATCCGTGGCATTTTTGTATAAAGAAAAAAAATGCAAGAGAATTTCATTAAAGCTTTCTTATATTTACATAGGAATTAAAAATCAAGGAGTTTATCATGAAAAAATTGTTTGCATTATTAGCTTGTACAATTATGCTTTCAGCTTGTAACGAAGCTAAAAATGAAACTCAAAAAGTTGAAACAGACGAATCTTTTAACAAAGTAAAGACCGCCGGAGTCTTTGTATTAGGTTTAGATGACAGTTTTCCACCAATGGGGTTCCGTGACAAAGAAAACAACATCATCGGTTTTGATATAGACTTAGCAAAAGAAGTTTGCGCCCGTTTAGGCATAGAACTCAAAACCCAACCAATTTCTTGGGACGCCAAAGAACAAGAATTAAATACAGGTAAAATTGACTGCATTTGGAATGGTATGAGTGTTGACAGCGCACGCGCAAAAGCCATGAACTTAAGCGACCCATACCTTAAAAACAGAATGATATTCACTGTAAAAGACAAAGCACTAGCCAATCTTGAATCTCTCAAAGGCAAAAAAATTGCCGTCCAGAATGGTTCAACCGCACAAAAATTGTTAGACGCTTCTGAAGCAGGAAAAGCAGCCAAAGAAATTGTTCCATTTGATGACAACCAAACCGCTCTCATGGATTTAGAAAAAGGCGGAGTTGACGCTGTATTCTTAGATGAAATCGTTGCAAAATACTGGATTGTCACAAACGCAAAAGACTACACCGTTTTAGAAGAAGGTCTCTCTGACGAAGTCTATGCAATCGGCTTCCGCAAAAAAGACCAAGCCTTGCGCGACACAGTCAATGCGGTTTTAAAAGCCATGCAAGCTGATGGCAAATTCGCAGAAATTTCTTCCAAGTGGTTTGGAAAATAAGGCCGTTTCCCTGGCATAAAAATTAGGCATACAAGTCAACAAGCCAGGGTCAGGCTATCGCGGTATAAAATCGGAGCGCCAGCGCTCCGATTTTTCCGTTCAGAGAGCACACTCTCCGAACCGCAAGCGGCATCTATCCTTAACGGAAAAATTTGGACAAAAATCATCAGTTAGAACGAATGCAAGAAAATTCATATCGGATAAGATTTTGCCTGTCTCTCAAAGAACAGGAATTTCTTTAAAAAGAAAAACAAAAGAAATTTTTTAGTCTTTAATCCTAGATAATTTGACGCAATCCTTGTTTTTGGTTATATTTGAACCACTCTCAAAAGAGGCATTCGCCTCCGTAGCTCAGTTGGATAGAGCAACTGCCTTCTAAGCAGTCGGTCGTGCGTTCGAATCGCGCCGGAGGTACTTAAGTCCCTTGCTTTGCAAGGGACTTATGTTTTTTAGCCAACAGAATTTCCCCATTCTTTTATTAAATCAGGGGCAAGAACATTTATTTCACGATAATATGCCGATTCAGAAGAACTCTCTTTACGTTCTTCAGGGAAAAGACAAGGCGCTTCCGTTGCCGTTTCAATGCTTTTCTTTACAGGCGAATAAACTCGTTTAGCTGGGATAGAATAAAATTTATCTTCTTCAGGGCAATAAGCACTTAAAGCTTTACCATAAACGCACCCAGAATCAAGGCCAATAAAATTTGGCTTTTGAACAAGTCCCATTTTAGCCCAATGTCCAAAAATAATTGGCTTTTCCCACGAAACTTGTTCAAACCAAGGCTTGCCGTTCCACTCTCTGATTGAAAGTAGAACCTTAGGAGACATCTCATCAAGATTTTTTTTGCCTGGCTCTAGACCTGCATGAACTAAAAGAGCGAATGGTGTATCGCGATAAAGAGGCCATTTTTTAACAGTCTGGTAAATATATTGCCAATCGTTCATAGGCAAGCGGGCAAATCTTTGTTTTTGCTTTTCCGTCCAAGAAGATTCATCAGACTCCATCATGTGAATCAAGTGTTCTTCGTGGTTCCCTCGAACTGTTTTTATTCCAAATTTTTCAATAAGAGAAAAACAGCGAAGCATATCTGGACCTTTATTGATAATATCGCCTGTTTGGTAAAGTGAATCACTTCCTTCAACAAAACCAAAAGCATCAATGATGCTTTCTAGTTCGTAAGCACAACCATGAACATCGCCAATGTATAAAGTGCGTTTCATTAAAGGCCACAAGATTTTTTTAGCAATTGAACTTCTTTATCTGAAAGTTCGCGATAATCACCACTAGCCAAATCACCTAAATCAATGTCGGCATAAGCAATGCGTTGTAAGTCTTCAATTTCATATCCAATCGCGGCCATCATTTTTCTGATTTCTCTGTTTTTACCTTCAGAAAGAACAAGTTCTATGCAGCCCTCTTCAAAGAACACAGCTTCAGCAAAACCTTTAATGCCGTCTTTAAGATCAATACCTTCAATCAATTGTTCAGCGTCGGATTTTTTTACAGGAGAATCTGTCCAGACAAGGTAATGCCTGAGAATTTTATATTTCGGTAAAGTAAGTCTGTGAGCGAGTTCGCCATCATCTGTAAAAAGCAATAAGCCACGGCTTTGTAAATCAAGTCGGCCAATGTATTTCAAACCTTTATAACCTGGCGGCAAGAAATCATAAACAGTTTGTCTTTTTTGTGGGTCTTTGCAAGTGCAAACGCAACCTGCTGGTTTATGAAAAGCAATAACAGTTGTCTTTTGTGGCAAAGAAAGTTTTTTGCCTTCAATTTCAACTAAGTCTGATTCTTGAACTTGTCGCCCAAGGTCTTGAACGATTTCTCCATTCACAGAAACTTTTTGTTCTTTAATGAGTTCATCTGCTGCTCGCCTTGAAGCAAACCCACACAAAGAAATGAATTTATTCAGCCGCATGTTCTGCCTCCACTTGAACTTCAGGTGTAAGATTCTTTTTTTGGAATGGAAATTTTCTTTTAGGTTTTTCAGGTTCTAGAATTTCTTCTTGTGGAGGGTATAAAATACCAAAACGTAAACCAGCAGTGCTTATGCGGAACGTTTCAACATGAAGCCTTTCTAAAAGAGAACGTAGCCAATAAAGACCACAAATGATAACATCACTTCGGCCACCACCTAATCCAGGTAAAGCTGAGCGTAATTCCTTTGAAAGATTTACAATGCGCGTAATAGTCATTTCTAAATCATTCAAAGTCATTTCAATGCCTTCAAGTTTTTCGTAATCAAACTGAGGGATATTCAAAAAGACCATAGCCAAAGCAGTTGCCGTTCCACCAACAAGAAAAACACTTTTTTTTGCAAATGCTTTAACCGGATTATTTTTTAAAGTTTCTTTAGCAAACGCTTTATATTCAGGCCCAGGGACAGCGCCCATTTTTTTGAAAAGTAAAAGAGCGCCAACAGGAATAGACATAGATTTTTTTTGAAAACAAAGTTCTGTTGAACCGCCGCCAATATCTATTGTGACAATGTCTTCTCCATGCCATTCAGTAACAGCTCGGTATGTATAAGAGGCTTCTTCTTCGCCAGAAATAATGCGAGGTCTTTTCCAAAGGGCTTTTTCTATAGAATCTAAAACTTCTTCGGAATTTTCTGCTTTACGCATAGCTTCTGTAGCTACGGCTTCATTTATTTTTGCCCCAAGTGCATGAACATCTGAGCGGAATCGGGAAAGAATTCTTGAAAGTTCTTCTTGCCTTTCTGCGGTAATTTTCCCTGATTCATAAATGTCTTCGCCAAGTCTGCAAACTTCAACTTTCTGGATTTTTGGAACAAGTTTTTCTTTTCCGCTTTCATCTGTTTCAAAAGCTGCAATCAAAAGAATGCAACTATGACTCCCAATATCAATAGCGGCTCTTAAATCAGGAAGTTTTTGTTTCATCTTTTTTTTCTTCCTTCGCGTTCAAAAGAGTTTCTTTGATTTTGTCAGCAAGCCTTGATGGATTGAGTAAAAATTCCTTTGCGCCAATAATGGCTTCTTCTACAATAGAAGCAGGGTAGAGTTCTGTCCAAGTAGCAACCATTTCTCCAGATTCAGAGCCGAGCTCTTTGCCATCTTGTAATTCTTTTGCCATTTTAAGTGCAAGCAAAAGAGAAAGTTCAAACGCACGAGGGCAGTTTTTCCCTTCAAGAAGATTTTCAATACGTTCAATTTGTTCTGCAAGAGTTTTTTTCTGGACTTCTTGTAAATCATTTTCTGAAATCATAATTCAACCCTAATTATAAGCAAGTTCTAAATTAACCCCAAGAACAAAAGTTCTTTAAAAAACGAAGACCAACATCGCCACTTTTTTCTAAATGAAATTGAGCAGCCATTAAATTTTCTTTACCGACAACACCTGGGAAAGTTTGTGTACCGTAAGTTGTTTTTGCAAAAGCAAATTCTTCTTTAACAGAAGGGTGGTAAGAATGAACGTAATAGAATTCACTACCAGAAGGAATTCCTTTAAATAAATCGTGTTCTTTTGTCCAGTAAACTTGATTCCAACCCATGTGCGGGATTTTTATACCAGGTTCGTTTTGAAAACGAACGGCTTTACCTGGTAAAAGTGAAAGTGTTTTAACTCCACCATCTTCTTCACTTTCATCTAAGATAATTTGGCAACCAATGCAAATTCCAAGCACCGGATTTCCTTTTTGCACAACTTCGGTAATTGCGTCGCCAATACCTTTATTTATTAGAACTTCCATAGCAGAACGTGCAGCGCCAACACCAGGAAACACCAGTCTGTCGGCCAATCGAATTTCTTCTGGCAAAGAACTAACGACAGGTTTTTCACCTATGTAAGTCAAAGCATTAGCAACAGAAGTTAAATTACCTGCACCATAATCAACAACTACCAGGGAAGCCATAAAATCCTCTTGAAAATAAGAATGTCTCAAATATATAAATCTACAAGGGCATTTTCATTTTCTCCCCTTGACATTCAACATGATTGTTCTAAATTTGTCGCTATGCCACTCTAGCTCAGTTGGTAGAGCAGCTGATTCGTAATCAGCAGGTCGGCGGTTCAAGTCCGCTGGGTGGCTCTCAAGTCTAGTCTCTGTACTAGACTTTTTTTATGAAGTTCTTGTTTAAAATCGTTTCTTTCCCTAAAATTTTCTAAATATGGTCTTTATGAATCCAAATGGTGCCATAATTGTTCAAAGTAATCTTGAAATACTTGTAGAAATCCATAATCCTAATTATGAATCTGCACGGGATGCTATTGCTCCTTTTACAGAACTTGTAAAAAGTCCCGAGCATTTACATACTTATCGCATTTCTCATTTATCTCTTTGGAATGCTGCTGCAACTGGTTTAACAGCCAAAGATATCGAAGAACGCTTAGAATCGCAAAGTAAATACCCGATACCCGTTTCTGTTCTGACAGAAATCGAAGATTACATGGGCCGTTATGGCTTACTCCAATTGCGTTTTGAAAATGGTCAATTGATTTTAAGTTCAGAAGATCCTGTCGCCTTTATGGAAATTTCGCAATTAAAAGAAATTACTCCATTTATTGAAAAAAAATTATCAAGCACATCCGCTATTGTAAATGCCGAACGTCGTGGTCATATCAAAATGGCTTTAACTTTAGCCGGATTTCCTGTAGAAGATTTAGCAGGTTATACAGTTGGAGACCCATTACCATTAAAACTCAGAGAAACAACACTTTCCGGAAACCCTTTTGAACTACGCCATTATCAAAAAGAAGCTGCTCAGATTTTTTACGCTTCGGGTTCTGAAAAGGGCGGTTCTGGGGTGATTGTTTTGCCGTGTGGTTCTGGAAAAACAGTCATTGGTATGGCGACAATGGCGTTGATTCAAACAAAAACATTGATTCTCACTCCAAACGTTTCAGCCTCAAGACAATGGATAAGAGAATTATTGGACAAAACCACTTTAACAGAAGACCAGGTAAAAGAATATTCAGGCGAAGTCAAAGAAATAGGCCCTGTCACTATTGCGACATATCAGATTTTAACGCAAAGAAAACGCACTCCTAAAAAAACAGATGACAACGAAGAAAAAGAAGAACCAAAAGAACTCTCTTATTTCCCGTTATTCAGTGCACAACATTGGGGCTTAATGATTTATGACGAAGTTCACTTGCTTCCAGCACCAGTATTTCGTTTAAGTGCAGAAATGCAAGCCACAAGGCGCATAGGTCTTACAGCAACACTTGTCCGTGAAGACGGAAAAGAAACAGAAGTATTCTCTTTAATCGGTCCTAAAAAATACGATATACCATGGCGAGTTCTTGAAAGCCAGGGTTGGATAGCCAAAGCAGAATGCAACGAAATCCGCATTCCTATGAATGCAGAATTAAAAATGAAATATGCATTAGCAAGTGTTCGGGAAAAAATCACAATTGCAAGCACCAATCCAGAAAAAACAGACATAGTAAAAAGGCTGCTTGGTTATTATGCCAAAGAAACCGACCGCATTCTAATTATTGGGCAATACATAGAACAATTAACAGCACTTTCAGAAGAATTAAACATCCCTTTAATCACAGGTAAAACGCCAAACAAAGAACGTGATGTTTTATACGATGCTTTTAGAAAAGGCAAATTAAAAAATTTAATGATTTCCAAAGTCGGAAACTTTGCCATAGACTTGCCGGATGCCAACGTTCTCATTCAGATTTCTGGAACTTTTGGAAGTCGTCAAGAAGAAGCCCAGCGTCTTGGCCGGGTTCTTCGCCCTAAAAGTGACGGCGGTGAAGCTCATTTCTACAGCATTGTCACACAAGATTCCAAAGAACAAGAATTTGCTATGAATCGCCAGTTGTTCTTAACAGAGCAAGGTTATGCCTATAAAATTTTAAAACGCGGCGATTGGGATGTCCTTTCAAGAACTCCCGAAGAAATGCAGCAGATACATTCGATAAAATAATTTTATACAAAGGGAGAAGTCTCTCCCTCGCTTCAACTGGCTTTGTTCATGTTTCACAAAGCCATTTTCCGCTACCCTCTCGGCTACTCTCGCTCACACCGCTCTTTTTCACATCTTTACACTTGCCCGCGGTTCTTGTTTTCAAGCTTCTTGTTGCGAACTACTTTTGTCATTACGAGACGTGCTGAATGCACGGCGTGGTAATCTCCTTGCCAGTAGATCGCCACACTGCGTTCGCGATGACAAGTTGTTTGTACACTTGCCCGCGGTTCTTACGCACGCTTTTTGTCATTGCGATGGAGAGAAAAGATTTTCCGCGAAGCCTAAATGTGAGCCTGCCACGAGCCACACTTGCTTTGAGTGAGGTGTGGTGGAAACAATCTGTTATCAATTAACCTTTTACGTGAATAGCAGAAGCAAATTCTTTTAATAAAACTGGGTCAGAAACTTTTTCCCAAAGAGTCCCGGTTACAATAATTTGTGCACCAGCAGCCACTCGGACAGCAGCCGTTTGAGGGTCTTTAATGCCGCCACCAGTAATGATAGTCATTTCAGTAGCCTTTCGAGTATAAGCAATATGTTCAACAGGAACAGGCTCTTCAGCGCCACTACCAGCTTCTAAGTAAACATAGCGCATACCCATTAATTCTGCTGCAATAGAATTAACCATACTCAATTTAGGCTTGTTTGCAGGCACAGGAGTTGTTCCACTTATGTATTCAACCGTTGTGCGCTTTCCGCTATTAATAAGTTGGTACGCTGTTGGAATGGCTTCCATATTTAAAGCTTTAACTAAAGCGCCACCACGCACTTGTTCATCAATCAAGTAATTCGGGTTACGACCGCTTACAAGTGTCATAAATAACATGGCATCAAAACCAGGAACAACCTGAGATGCTCCACCAGGAAATAAAACCACAGGTAAATCCAATTCAGATTTTAATGCGGCTACTTGGCGAGGTAAAGAAAAATTCCCAAGAAATGAACCACCCACAAGAATCAAATCCGCTCCATTTTCTGCTGCCATAGTGCCAGATTTTAAGAGAGCAGAATCGTCAGATGTATCTGGGTCTAAAAGCACAGCAAATAACGCTCCGCGATTTTCAATCGCAGCATTCAAGCGTAATTCAGTTTTTCCGGGTTTCATAAAAAATCCTTTCAAGGAACAAAACGAGAATAAAGATAAGATTTTTTTTATAAGTCGTTTTAAAAGAAACTGCATTCTCTGTGTTTTTTATTGGATAAAGAAATTATTTGAAAAGGAATTTTTAAAAAAGTCTTAAAAATACAAGTTAAGTTAAAGGGTGTAAAAAATATTTTAACAAAAGTATGCCAGACAAGATAAAAATACCTCGTTTTAGTCACTAAAAAGTGCAATAAATGATTTTTTACGCAATTTTGCAAAAAAGTTCAAGCCATTCTTAATAGAAAGTGTGTATATTTAGGCAGAATTATTATATCCGGTCAAAAATCGGATGGAGTAGCTATGTATAAAAGATTATTCGTTTCATCATTAGCTCTGTTTGGAGCTTTTGGGATTGTTTCTGCTCAAGACCCTGCTGCAAAGGTCGCTGAGTTGGATATTGTAATTCGTGACTTTGAAGTAACTCACCCAGACTTTGAAAACTTCTCTCAGGAAGCTTCTGTGAATTTGAATGCTTCTTGGGTTTACCCCGGCTATCAAGATGATCCAAACTGGGTGGCTAAACGAGCTGATAATGCCTCTTGGGGTTGCGGAAACAAAGATAATCCAACATTGGGTGCGCAAATTGGTACAGACGGTTGGCCTATCAATAGTGCTAATTTCCAAAATCTCTCTACATTACCTCCATACTTAAAAGCAAAAGTTTCTGCTGGTGCTCCTATTGAATATGGTGAATGCCCAGGCGGAACATGGCGCGGTTATGCTCACGAATCTAAATGTGGTAATTTGGCATGGCAAGAAGCTGTGTATGTAACACCTGGTATGGTGCAAACTTACCTCCAATTCCCAGTTGCTGGCGAAGACATGATGTATGAACCAGTAATTGTCAAGAATCGTAACGCTTGCGATAACCAATATTTTGAACAATGGTATCAAGGCAATACAAAGAGAACTAACACGGTTTTACAATTGCCTCAAGTTCCAAACAGCATTAATATTTACGAAGTGGATTACAACTGGAATAATGGTGGCTACTTCCCGCTTGATGTTGTTGATGGTGCCAATAACTGGGGTGGCTCTTTAGATGGTTCAGACCAATATGGTCCACAATCACTTTCTATTTTCTGCCCTCCATATCAATATAAATATGCAAGTACTCAGGCTGACTATACTGGTGCTAACACTTATGGTCTTTGCCAGGCATGGCTTGCTAATGGTGGTCCAAAAAATCCAAATGCAGCTATGGTTGCAGCTCAGGCAAATGGTGCTTTAGGTTCACGTCACTTGCGTAACTATGGTTTTACTATGATGGGTTATGCAAAGTTCAAGTATAAAAAAGGTGGAGGAGAAGTCTTTGAATTCACTGGTGACGATGACATGTGGATTTTTGTAGATGGTGTTTTGGTTGTTGACCTTGGTGGTACTCACTTGGCTGCTCCTGGTAAAGCAGATATGGACTTCTTGTCTATGAATTCTCATGGTTGCCATCCTGGTGAACCACTTTCTGCAAACGTTGCTCCTGGTGAAAACTGTAACCTCGGTCCAGATGGTTCTTGGACAGATGGTTCTTGGCACCATTTGCACTTCTTCTATGCTGACCGTCAAACTGATGGTTCTAACATGAAGATCCGTTCCTCACTTTCAGAACTTGCTCCTAGCCGTTATGGTCAGCCAATGATTGGTGAAGCAACAGTAACTCCTGTGGAAGGTCAATGGGTTACAAACCTTATCTTGAACACTCCACTTGCTGATCATACTATCGCTGCTATTCAAAGCAGTGCTTCAGTTGGTGGTGTGCCAGTTATCGTTCGTCGCCCAATTACACAGACAGATGCTGCTGGTAATGTGACAATTGTTGGTTATGAACAATATGCTTATAAAGTAGATTCCTTTGAATTTGGTGCTGATAAAGGTGCTGATGGTGTGATCTATAAAATGACAGGTCTCCTTTATCCAATTGACCCTGTTACAGGTACTATTGATTATAGTGCTGGTGTCATTCCACAGAGTGGTGACGAAATGTCCTTTAACTACCCAATCACTGATCCAACAGTAGAAGGTTATATTAAGGGTGTTACCGATAATCCTTGGATTGTTGGAAACCCAATTACTGGAACAAATGGTCTTTCTACAGCTGGTCCTAGCTGGGGTGCTTCACAGTTGAAAGCAAGTATTGCTGAAAACTTTGATGTGGTTGATAAAACTATAGATCGCCCTGACTTTAACGTTGATGGAATGTTGAATGCTAGTGGTCATGCAGCTGGTGATGAATTGCCAAAGAATGCAACAGGTGAATTGCTTGTTTCAGTATTGCCTCTTGAAGCTGGTGATTTCCCAATGGGTGTTGATGGTTGGTTGACACAAATTTCTCCAGATGGTAAAAAGACAAACCAAGATTACTATGCTACTGCTGAATCTGGTAATCCATTCCAAGATGGAGCTATGATTGCAGGTGATCGTAATGGCGCTCCTATCTCTGTTAAGTCGGGGTCTGGTAAAGCTTATTGCTATGTAGATGATAAAGGTGTTGAAAGTTGTGCAAGTATTTCTTTCTGGGTATCTCGTCCGTTCCAAGTAAACGTTCGTGTATTTGACCACCTTGGTCACTTTATTAGCCAGTATACAGAAGAAATGTCTTCTGAAGAAATGCAAGCATTGGCCCTTTCTTCTGGAAAGCAAGAAACAAGTGGAACTTGTGCTGGTAAGCCAACATTTAGTGGTGCATTGGTTAGCGTAAAGCTTTATCCGATTTCTCAGAATGGCCGTAAAGTTGGAAGTGGCCCATACATTTATCAAGTTTCTTTGATTAAAGAATCTTGGGCAATGCCAGCAGACGGTTCTGGTAAACCTTATTGCTTCTTCTATGCCGGTGGCTCTAGCCCAATTGGTGAAGAAGCCTATGAACGTAGCAGTTTCTCTAAAACTCTTGGTTACCGCCGCGTTTCAAAATAAATTTGAAAATTTTAAACAAAAACCTCGAGAAATCGAGGTTTTTGTTTTTTTTTTTTATGTTGAAAAAGATAAAGCGGCTACACAATTGTAGCCGCTTTGGATGGGATTGGGTGTTCCCTAAAAATAGACAAAAAATTTATTAAAAAACATAATAAAATGTCTAAAATCACACAAAGTGTTCTCAAAACGTTCTTTTTTAAATGTTAAGTGTTCACAAAATAAGAATGAAAATTTATTTTATAGGCGATGAATGTTTTCGCATATTATAATTACAGAAAGTATTTGCAAGATTATTACGAGAATCGTAAATCGATTTATAGGTATTTCTCTTATAGGTCGTTTGCAAAAAAAGCCGGTTATACTTCTTCAGGTTTGTATTTAGATTTAGTTAAAGGTCGTAAATCTTTAACCCCTCAGATGGTTCCTAAATTTATTGCAGCATTAGGTCTTTCAGAAAAGGAAGGGCGCTATTTTGCTTTGATGGTCGATTTTACTCATGCTGATACTCCGGCAGCCAAGCAAAAAGTGTTTGATCAAATGTCTGCTCTTTTACCTTGCGCTAGTAGAACCTTGAGTAAAAAACAACAAGAATATTATAGTAAATGGTATTATGTTGTTGTAAGAGAATCTCTTACGATATTAGACATTAATGAAAAAAATGTTTCTGATTTGGCGTTATTTTTAAATCCTAGAATTTCTTTGCCGCAGGCTAAACAAGCTCTTAAATTGCTGTTAGATTTAGAACTTATAGAAGCAGATGAATCAGGATTTTATCGCCCATGTCAAAAAACAATTTCTAGTGGGCGAGAAGTAGCCCCACTTTTTGTGCATGGTTTTCAAAAGCAGATGATTGATATGTCAAAATCAGCTTTAGATAATTATAGCACAGAACGCAGAAATATTTCTTGTACAACAATGAGTGTTTCTGAAGAAGGTTTACAGCGAATTATTCGCAAAATAGATTTGTTTCGCAAAGAAATAGTGGATATTGTGCAATCTGACGAAGGCGAAACAATGGTTTGTGAATTGAATATCCAGTTTTTCCCATTGACTAAAGAAAAGGAGAAAATAAGCAAATGAGAATAGTTTTTCTTTTATTATTTGTCCTTTTCTATTTCGGGTGTTCTGAAAATAAAGTAGCAGGAACTGCAACAGATACTGAAAATACAGTAGCAGGCGTTATTTTGACTTCTGATAATTCAGTTGCTTCTGGGGCTTTAGTTCAAATGCTTGCAAGGCATGTTGCTTTGGGTGAAAATCCAGTTTTAGCAGAAACCAAAGCCGATTCTTTAGGAAACTTTGTTTTTGAAGAATTTGTTAGTGATTCTTTTGATTTAGAAATAACACTTTTTGATTCAAAGGGAAATATTCGAGAAATTGCTCTCTTTAAAGATTTATCAAAAGAAGATATTCCAGCGAAAGAATTTGCTTTGGGAAAACCTGCTGTACTTTCTGGAAAATTTGCGTATGAAGAACATATTTCAGACATTACTATAGGTTCTGCATTCCGCCTGTCTATAGAAGGTTCAGCGATTCAGGCTCATGTATTTGCTGGCGATTCTTTCCAGATTTCAGTTGCCCCTGGAGATTTGCGTTTAGCATTTTTCCCTTCTGATGAACAAGTGGTTTCGCGTTTACGCCAAAAAGGTATTAACGATTCTTTGATATATCAAGAGTTTGCGATTTCTGCAGAATCTGGGGATTCTTTAAATTTAGGAGAACTCAAGTGGTTCTTAGATGAACCTTTTAAAAATCCGTGGAAACGAGAAAGTCGTTTGTCTGGTTTTGTTGTGGATTCTCTTGGTAAACCAGTTTTTGGAGCAGTTGTTCGAGCAATTGGCGATGTTTATGGCCTTTCTTTTGCAAAAACAGGTGAAATTGCTCCGCATGATTTTACTTATACCGATGCAAATGGATTTTGGAGTTTACCATTCCCAGCAAAAGTCTTAGCAGATAGTTTTAGAGTTGAAACTGAATTTAATGGTGGTTTAATAGGAGTTTCGCCTTTTCTTCAGGTTGCTGACTTAAAGCGTAAAGAAGGTGATACAATTTGGGTTGATACAATGAAACTTGAAGAACCGTCGGAAATAAATTTGAATATTCGTTTAGTGGTAAACCAAGAAGATTCTTTGCAAGTGGATAATTGCTATATGAATAGTGTTATTGTTGGTCTAGTAGGAACAAGTAAATTTAAACAAATTATTACTTGTGCCCCAATGGATTTGCCAGGTTTGCCTTCTGGAGAACATAGCTTTGTTTTCTATACGTCAGATATAGGAGTGTTAAATGTTTTGCATGATAGCGATGTCCCGATGGATGACTATATGCGATTTATTAATGTGACGCTTACTCCTGGGGAAGTTCTTTACCAACAAGGAATTACTTATACTCCGCCAACACTTTAAAAGCTTTTAAATGCATTAAAAAAAGGCTTAGCCCCTTGCCAATAAAGCAGGATTTTATAAATTTGGTGTTGTCGCTGAGCTATGGTGTAATGGTAGCACAACAGATTCTGACTCTGTTTGTTTTGGTTCGAATCCAGATAGCTCAATAAAAAATGCCGCAAATTCTTGCGGCATTTTTTATTGTCTAAAAGTTTTATGCCATGTGTTGAACTGTTTTGGAATTTTTCTTTTCAGCTTTACCTGCAAAGTAAGAATAAGCAGCTGGCACAATAAGAAGCGTCATAAAGGTTGCAAAAGTAAGACCGCCAACAATAGCAATCCCCATAGCTACACGGCTAGGTGTTCCTGTTAAAATTAGAGGAACTGCCCCAAGAACAGTAGAAAGGCTTGTCATAAGAATTGGACGGAAACGACGTTGTGCTGCTTCTTTTGCAGCTTCTAAACGAGAACAACCAGAACGTTCGGCAATTTGGTTGGCAAATTCTACAATTAGAATACCATTTTTGGTTACAAGCCCAATAAGCAAAATTAAAGCGATTTCACTAAAAATGTTTAAGGTCTGGCCTGTTAAATATAAAACGCCTAATGCTCCAGCTAAAGCAAGTGGTACTGTGAATAAGATAACGAATGGAGAACGGAAACTTTCAAATTGCCCAGCAAGGACAAGGAATATAAAGGCTAATGCTAATAAAAAGACAATATAAAGCCCAGAGGAACTTTCTTCAAATTCTTTAGACGCGCCTGCTAAATCCGTGTTAATACCATTATAATTCTTTAAAACTTTATCGGCTATTTTCCGCATTTCTTCAACACCATCACCGATAGTTTTGCCTTCTACTAAACCTGCTCGGATGGTTGCTGCAGAAAAGCGATTGTATCTTGGGCGAGAAGGAACAGAAGCGACTTCTTTAGTAGTGATAAAATTAGATAAGGGGAGTAATTCGCCTGAATTTGAACGCACGGTCAGCAATCCTAGCCAATTTGCTTGATCTCGGTAATTTAAACCGACTGCGCCAATAACATCGTATTGGTGACCATCTTGGTAAAAATCGTCGTAAGCACCATCACTTAAAAATAAATCTAAAGTTTTTTCAATGGATTGTATAGAAACTCCTGCGTCTCTTGCTTTGTCTCTTAAAATTTCTACATGGAGTTCTGGTTTGGTAAAAGTTAAATCGGAATTGACAACGCTGAAAATAGGGCTTTTCTGAGCTTCTAAAATAAATTCAGGGACGAGTTTTCTTAAGACATCGAGATTGGGAGCTTGTAAAACAAATTGAACCGGAAGTCCGCCTCTTTGTGAAGAAATGCTTGCTGGCTGCATTACCATTACATGCATATCAGGGTAGTTATTGCCTAAAGCTTGAACAGAACGCGCTATGGCATCTTGAGAACGCCTAGTTGAAGCGTCCTCGGCAAGAGTTACACGAATCATTGCACTACCCGCACTGCGGACACCAGCTTGTATTTCGCTGTATTCAGAAGAATCCATTTGCATAGCGACTTCTTCAACAAAGCTTTCTGCAATGCGTTTAGAACGAGAAAGTCCAGAACCTTCTGGCAAAGACAAGTTTACCATGAACATTCCAGAATCTTCTTGTGGCGCCATTTCGCTAGACATATTGTGGAAAGAATACCAAGTTAAGCCACCAAGTAATAAAAGAATAGGGAATAGTAACCAACGTTTTTTTAGGAAAACTGTTAAAATTTTTGAGTAAATGTTATTCAAAGCAACAAAAAATGGTTCAGTTTTTTCGTAAAAGAGACCTTTTTTTTGTACTCGTAAGAATTTGGAACAAAGCATTGGAGATAGTGTTAAAGCAAAAAGCGTAGAAAGAAACACGGTTCCAATCATCACGGCGACAAATTCTCTGAATAAAAGGCCTGTTGTCCCTCCAAGTGAAAGAATTGGGATAAATACAGCCATTAAAACAACAGAAGTAGCAAGAACGGCAAAAAGAATTTCATCGGTTCCGGCAACGGCAGCTTGTTTTGGAGACATCCCTGCTTCAATTCGGTGGTAAATGTTTTCAACAATAACAATCGCATCGTCAACAACAAGACCAATGGCTAAGACCATTGCTAAAAGAGTTAAAACGTTTATGGAAAAACCAAGAAGAGAAAGAATGAAAAATGAACCAATAATAGAAACAGGGACAACAACCATTGGGATTAATGTGGTACGACCTTCTCGCAAGAAAAGGAAAATAATAACGATAACAAGTAAAAAGGCTATAAAGATGGTTTCGCCAACTTCGCGAATGGATTGCCTAATAGAAACAGAAGAATCCATACCGCGAACAATGGAAATGTCTTTTGGTAAATCTCTGCGGATTTGTTCTAACCTTTTATAAAGTTCATTTGCAATTTCAACATGGTTTGCACCGGGTTGTGCTATGAGCGCTAGCGTAATGGTGTTTTTTCCATTGCGTTTAAAACCTGTTCTTGGGTCTTTTGGTTCAAAGTGTATATTGGCAACATCTCTTAATCGAATGATGTTTCCATCAGATGCTGTTTTGATTGCAATTTTTGAAAATTCTTGTGGGGTATTTAAGCGGCCAAGTGCTCTGATAGAAAGGTCTGTAGTTTGCCCTTCAATTTTACCAGCAGGGAGTTCAATATTTTCATTGGCAAGTGCACTAGAAATATCAGTTGAAGTAACGCCTAAACCTTGCATGCGAACAGGGTCTAGCCACAAGCGAACTTTTGGTTGCTTTTCGCCCCAAATAGCGACTTCGGAAACGCCAGAGATTGTTTGTAAACGTTCTTTGACTTGGTTGTTTGCAATTTCAGAAACTTCCATAGCATCACAGGTTTCTGAAAGTAAACTTACGATGAGAATTGGTTCTGAATCAGAGTCGGATTTGCTAACGGTTGGTGCATCAGCGTTATCTGGTAAACGGCGTTGAACGCGTGAAACCCTATCGCGGATATCGTTTGCAGCGGCTTCAAGGTCAGCCCCTACATCAAATTCTATTCGGATGTAAGAAGAACCATCTGAACTTCTTGATGTGACAGATTTAATACCAGAAGCAGTGTTTATAGATTCTTCTAAAACTTCTGTAACTTCAGATTCGACAACGGCCGCATTAGCCCCGCTATAGGTGGTTCTGACTGTAATAATAGGAGAATCTACGTTTGGAAATTTTCGAACGCCTAAAGTAGAAGCTCCGTATAATCCGAGAAGAACTACACCAATAGCCATCACAGTCATTAAGACTGGGCGGCGGACTGATACCTGAGACAGGCTCATTCTTGAACCTCGTAATTGTCTTTATTGCGAAGAGATTTGACTTCTACAGAAGAACCATCTCGCATATTCATTAAGCCAGAAACAGCAATGGTATCGCCTTCGGAAAGGCCATCAGTAACAGTTACGGAAATAGGCGTTCTAAGAGCGGTAGTGACATAAGTTTTTTTAGCTTTGCCATTTTGTAAAACAAAAAGATAAGCTCCTTTGTCATCAAGAGTAATGGCTTCGGCAGGAATAGAAATAGATGGTTTGACTTCTGCGGCAAGAGGAACTGTTAATGAAACAAAACTGCCTGAAAGCCATTCACCTTTTTTGTTTGGGATTTCAGCTTCTACAAAACGGCTACGGCTAGATGGCGATAAAACAGGATCAAGTGCTTTTATTTTTCCTTCTCCTGTTAAATTGCGTTCTCCATCAGTTACAAAGATTTTTCCGCCCTTTGAAATGCCAGATGCATAACGTTGGGGTAAAGCAAAGCGAATGCGTAAAGAAGCTATGTCAGAAAGAGTGACAAGTGCTTTTCCACTAGAAAGCCATTCTCCTGGAGAAACGTCAAAAAAACCACAAACGCCACTAAATGGAGCGCGGATTTCTGTTTTGGCAATTTGTGCTGAAATGAGTTCTAGAGCGGCTTCTGCAATAGCAAGTTCTGCGTTGGCTTTTTCTAAATCAACATCGGTTGCACTCCCTTGTTCGTGTAATTTTTGAACGCGTTCTTTAGATTGTTTGGCAAGAGAAAGAGTGGCTTCAATTCGTTTTTTTTCGGCTTGTAATTCAGAATCGTCTAATTTTGCAATTAAACTGCCCTTTGAAACTTTTGCACCATCTTTTGGATAAACTTTTAAAAGTTTGCCTGCAGATTCGGTTTTGAGTTCAACGCTTTCCTTACTTAAGAGTTCGCCAGATGTTTTAAAGTCTGCAGGAATGGTTTTATATTCGGCAACAAAGCCTTCTACTTGAAGAGTTCTTGAAGCAATATTTTTGCGGTTAGAAGATTTTTTTTCTGCACTTTGTTTACAGCCAGAAAATATCAAAAGCAAAATAAGTAGAGGTAAAATCCATTTTTTCATTTTAAATCACGATTCCTTTTTTTTTCAAAAGCAAAATTACAAAAAAAATCTTTTGAATAAAAGATTTCCAAAGTAAAATTAACCTTTGAAAAAGACTTTTATTTAGATGATTAAACGAAAGAAACGGTTGCAATTATTATAAGTTTTTATTTTGTTTATAACTTACAAAGGCAAAACGTTTGCTATCAGGAGCCCAAGAGTTTACATTGATAGTCCCTTGACCGCCAAAAAGTTTTAAGATGGTTTTAGGTTCGCTCCAAGAATCTTTATGGCGTTCCATAAGTCGGATTTCAACATTTTTGTTAGGAATGTGTTCTTGGGGGCGAACATCACATTCATGGTAAGCAAGCATTACGATTTTTTGGTTGTCTGGAGAAATATGCGGGAACCAAGTATTAAAATGTGGGTCAAATGTCAATTGCGTTTGTTCTGTACCATTTGCTTTCATTACCCAAGCTTGCATGCGGCCAGTGCGAGCAGAATTAAAGTAAATCCATTCGCCTTGGAAATCGTATTCAGGGCCATCATTTAAACCTTTTGCTGTGGTTAAACGAGTTTCGTTTCCGCCGTTTGAAGGAATGGTGTAAATGTCGTATTCGCCATTTCGTTCCGCGCAATAAGCGAGATGTTTTCCATCGGGCGTTATACCGTGCAAATAACTCGGGGCAAGAGGGGTGACAAGTTCTGGAGAAGAACCATCAAAGAAAATTTTGTAAATTCTTGATAAACCATCTTCTTTGGTGTGGTGGCTGACATAAAGCCCTAACCCATCTGGCGAAAGGACATGGTCGTTGTTGCAATTGTCAACAAAATGAGATTGCACAAGAGAGATAGAATTGTCAGAAAGGTCTAGTTTGTAAATTTTACCTTCTGCATTGTATGTTAAAAATTTTCCGTCAGGGCTCCAGTTGGGCGCTTCTATAACGCCATCAAATTCTTTTACTAGAGAAACTTCACCGGTTTCAATGTCGAAAATTTGTAAGTAAGAAGAGTCTTGAGAACGGTCCCAGATTTCTTGAGGGCTTTGTTCGAATGGATAAGAAACGCCCCAGGAATTTCGTAAAGAATCCATTATTTCCATAAATTCCATTGTTTTGCTGTGCGGCATGTCTGGGTGTTCCCAAATGCAACGATTTTCAGAAGGAATATAGCGTTTGAATAATTCTGGGTGCGTTAAGGCTTCTTTACAGGCAAGAAGTTCGTATTCATAACAGTTTTGCATTCTTGGCGTTTCGATAGATTCTAATAAGGTGCCAGAAGAATCAAATACTTGTAATTGAATCATGTCGTTTAAATTTTGGACTTTTATGAATCCTTTTGTTCCAAAGACAAAACCTTCGTTGCGGATAGGTAAAACCATAGATGTTTTTAAGAATGCTTTTTGTCCGTTTTTATAAGATAAAGAAATCCAATCGGTGGCATCTACTTTAGAATCAAATAAGATGGAGTGGCTTTGTATTTGTGAAATGGAATTGTTTTCTTTTGCAATTTGTGGGTCGCTAAAAAGTAAGTCGGCAAAAGTTAAAGTATAAATACCAAGGTCTAATAAAGTGCCACCAGCAAGTTCAGGTTTGTGTAATCTTTCGATGTGGCTTAAAGGCATGGAAAATTCGGCTTCTACAGATTGAACTGTTCCAATGCGGTCATTTAAAATAAGAGTTTTTAGCATTTTTATAGCGGGTAAAAAACGAGTCCACATAGCTTCGCATAAAAAGAGACCTTTTTCTTCGGCAAGTGCAATGATTTCTGAAGCTTGTAAGGCGTTTGCTGTAAATGCTTTTTCTACGAGTAAATTTCTGCCGGCGTTTAGACAGAGTTTGGCGTTTTCATAGTGTTCAGAATGTGGTGTGGCAATGTAAATCAAATCAACATTAGAATCACAGGCTAATTCCTGGTAGCTAGCATAAGCTTTTTTAAAGTGATAATCTTCAGCGAATTTTTTTGCTTTTTCTAGTGTTCTTGAAGCAACAGCATAGGCTTCAAAATCTAATCCTTGTTTTTCTAAAAAGTGAATAGCTTCTGCCATTTTTGTGGCAATGTGACCGCAACCAAGAATTCCGATTTTCATAATAACCTTTTTGTAAAAAGCAATTTGTTTGTAATATACTTTAATGAAACTGGAGTTGGCTTTTGGAATGGTAAAAAGCGGATTCTTTTGTAAACAGGGTGTGTTTCCACTATGCCAGGGCTTGTGGTTAGCTCAGATTCTGGTTTGCAGTGATAAGAATGGCGGGCAAGTGTAGGGTTGTCCTGGCGAACGCAGTGCGGCCATCTTGTTTTTTTTTGTCATTACGAGCGTAGCGAAGTAATCCAAAAACAAGTGCTGCTTGCAATGAGATTGCTTCCACCACGCCACAAGTGTGGCTCGTGGCAGGCTCACATTTAGGCTTCGCAAAAAAATCGTTTCACTCCATCGCAATGACAAGTTCAGGGTTGTCATGGCGAACGCAGTGCGGCCATCTGTTGGCAAGGAGATTGGCGCGCCATGCATTCAGCACGGCTCGCAACAAGATGCGTGTGGTAAGTTTTCTCGCGAGTGACAAGAACCGTGTGCAAGAACCGCTGGTAAGTGTAAAGATGCGAAAAAGAGCGGTGTGAGCCCGAGTATTCGAGAGGGTAGCGGAAAATGGCTTTGTTTAGGGCTAAATTCTTGAAAAAAGAGCGATTCCTAAACAAAGCCAGTTGAAGCGAGGGAGAGACTTCTCCCTTTGTGTAAAGATTTTCTACATTTGTCGCTAACAAATAACCGTTTTACGGAAAGGAAAAATTATGTCTAAATTAACGGACTCAAAAGAATGGAAGGCTCTTGAAGCTCATGCTGAAGTCGCTAAAACTTGGCACATGAAAAATCTTTTTGCAAACGATGCCGCTCGTGCTGAAAAGTTTAGTGCTGAAGCTTGTGGACTTTTCTTGGATTATTCTAAGAATATTATTGATGAAGATACAATGGCAAAACTTCAGGATCTTTTGAAGTCTGTTGGCTTTGAAGATATGCGCGCTAAGTTCTTTGGCGGTGAAAAGATTAATACGACTGAAAAACGTGCTGTGCTTCATACGGCTCTTCGCTATAAAGGAGACGCTCCGATTTGTGTTGATGGCAAAGACGTTATGCCTGAAGTGCGTGCTGTTCTTGAACACATGAAAGAATTTACAAGCCTTGTTCGTTCGGGTAAGTGGAAAGGTCACACGGGCAAGTCTATTAAGTATGTGGTTAACATTGGTATTGGTGGCTCAGATCTTGGCCCTGTAATGGTGACTGAAGCTTTGAAACCTTATGCTGATAAGCCAGCTGAAGGTGAATATTCTCCTGAAGTTATTTTTGTGTCTAATATTGATGGCACTCACATGGCAGAAGCTTTGAAGAAAGTGAATATTGAAGAAACTCTCTTTATTGTGGCTTCTAAGACTTTCACAACGCTTGAAACAATGACTAATGCTGAAACGGCTAAGGCTGCTGTTCTTAAGGCATTTGATGGCGATGAAAAGTCTATTGCTAAACATTTTGTGGCTCTTTCTACAAATACAGAAGCGGTGGCTGCTTTTGGTATTGATACCGCTAATATGTTTGAATTCTGGAACTGGGTTGGTGGCCGCTATTCTTTGTGGTCAGCAATCGGCCTTTCTATTGCTCTCCGTATTGGCTTTGATAACTATATGAAGCTTCACCAGGGCGCTTATGAAATGGATGAACATTTCAAGTCAGCAAGTGCCGATAAGAACTTGCCTGTGATTCTTGCACTTCTTGGTGTTTGGTACAATAATTTCTTTGGCGCTTCAAGTTATGCAATGCTTCCTTATGACCAGTATTTGCACCGCTTGGCTGCTTATTTCCAACAAGCAGATATGGAAAGTAATGGTAAGACAGTTGATAGAGATTCAAAACGCGTTGATTATGAAACTGGTCCAATTCTTTGGGGCGAACCAGGCACTAATGGTCAACATGCTTTCTACCAGCTTATTCACCAAGGCACTAAGATGATTCCTTGTGACTTTATTGCGCCTGCAAATTCCCATAATAAGGTCGGTGATCATCACGAAAAACTTCTTTCTAACTTCTTTGCGCAACCAGAAGCTTTGATGAATGGTAAGACTCTTGCTGAAGCTTCTGAAGAACTTCGTAAAGATGGTAAGTCTGAAGAAGAAATCGCATTCCTTGCTCCACACAAGGTGTTTGAAGGCAATAAGCCTACTAACTCCATTATGATGGAATATGTTTCTCCAGAAACTCTTGGTGCTTTGATTGCTATGTATGAACACAAGATTTTTGTGCAGGGCGTTATCTGGAACGTTAATAGCTACGACCAATGGGGCGTTGAACTTGGTAAGCAACTTGCAAAGAAAATTCTCCCAGAACTTTCTAATGCAGATGCTGAACTCAAGCATGATGCTTCTACAAATTCGCTCATCAGCTGGTTCAAGAAACACCAGGCTTAATTGAGAGGCATATAAAAATTTAAAGACCATAGCTTTTGAGGCTATGGTTTTTTTATGAATAAAAATGAGTGTTGATAGTTTATTTTCTTGGTTGTTATTTGTATGATGAAATAAAAATATCTGTCATGCAATGTTTTAGTGTATGAAATATTACATTTGTTTATTTTACGAAAATTTTATTGTTTCTTTATAAGAAATGAGGAGTTCTAATGAATAAAATTTGCATTATTCTTATCATATTGCTGTTTACTGTAATTTGTTCATACGCTGAGGGGAATTGTTATGGCACAAGTCCAGGACAAACTACAGGCATCCCTTCACAATCCTGTTACGAAAGACTTGCCTCATATCATATTGGGCTTCAAGTTAGTGATGGAATGTTTTATATAGACTCCGGTTTGGACATTCAGTTCAATAACAAAACCTATAGATTACGTTTTTTTATTACTTCAACAAGTAATACTTACAATCAAGTTCAAGCTTTAGTACAAACAGGCTATGCAACTCGTAGTAAAATTGAAATTATTTATCCCAATTATGCGATAACAACAGTTACAAATGCCAATACAACAGCATTAAATAATATCAATTGTAGTACTAATTCGGATGCTTTAGGGAATCCTGCTAATATGTATTGTCCTATTCAAGCGTTATTGATTATGGAATAATCATGAGTCGTTTATTGTTTGGAATAATGTTTCTTTTATACTTACCGCAAATACTTTTTGCGATGGTTCATTCTGTTCCTTACAATACAAGAATTATTCTTGATTTAAACGATGGTGATACAATTTCTCTAACAGATTTTCCAAAGGATTGGGAATATTCTCGTGTAGTTCTTGGGATTAACTCTTCTCCGTCTGTGCAAATGACAGGAAATTTAATTGTTAACCATTGCAAATATTCTCTCTATTCTTATTACCGAGAAGTAGCATTTGCTTACACTAACGAAATTAAAATAAAATATTCTGGAAAAATTCAGCAGAGAATGCCTATACAATGGTGGGTTGATAATAATCTTACTTTTTCAAATTGCAAAAATAGTGATAAGAGTAGACTTGATTCTATTTGGCAAATGGTTTATGATTTTACTGATTCTCTGTATGAGTCAAAAATATCTCGTTATCAAGATTTAGGGGCAGTTAATTCTGAAATTATTTTTGAAGGAAGTTCACAAGTTTTTAAAATTACAAATTTGCCAACATGGAAATACAATCGCCTTTATGTTCAAATTGAACCACAAGATGGTCGAGAATTGAATGGTTTTGTGTATGTGGGAAAAAAGAAAGTTCGTCTTGGAGGTTGGACATCAGCAGTTATAATTTCTCAAAAAACAAATCATGCCCCTTATTTAGAATTAGCTTTTCCTGAATATCGCAAAATAAAAATAAAATGGTGGGCTACAAATGAACAACCAGTTGAGACTCAAATAAAAACAACAGAAACTTTGCTAGAAAATGATTCTATTTTAGTGAGTTATGAATTTGAAAAAACACCTTATACTTCTGCGATACTTAATTTAAAGTTTGATAAAAATGTTTTTTCTGATAGTCAAGTTCCTACTATAAAAAAACTTGCTTTTAATCCACGTGGTCCGGAGAATTTAAAAGAGTTGATTAGCATGGGAGATGTTTTTGATATTCAAGCAAAACTTAATTCGAATCAAGAAATTACGCTAGCCTTACCTTTAGATTTTAATTATGTCCAAGGGCGTGATACAGTAACTATTGGGCATTTCATAGAATCAGAAAATCGTTGGATTGAAGAACCTGTTGATAGTATTGTACATGGATATGCTTATTTTAGAGCAAAATCTTTGAGTTGGAGAAGTATTTTTCGAAAAGCTTGTAAAGTGGCAAATAAAGTAGCGGTTATTGCCGTGTCACCAGCAATTGGAGTAACTGCGATTTTTTCAGAAGATGTTCGTGAAGGAATAGAAACTGTTGCCTCGGGATGGGCTGATTTACAAACAGGAATAGTAGATGGAGTTGTTGAAAGTACTCTTTGGTTGTATGATATATTTAATGAATTAAGGTGTTTTGATTTTGATGGAATAAAAGACCAATTTACACAATTGTTTGGTTATTCTAAAATGGTTGAATGGAATGAACTAGAACAAGGAACTCTATTGGGAACCTCAAAATGGGAAAAAGAATTTATTAGTATTCTTAATAGCAAACAAAATAAGAATTTAATTAATATTACAGATTCATTAGCAAAAAATGAAAATAAAATTCAGCAAGAAAATGCTAGAAAAATTACATCGAAAAATCTTGACATATTATTAGCCGATGCTATTTTGGCAACTTCTGGTAGAACAGACGACAAAGGCAATACTATTAAACGTCGTTTTACATTCTCAAACGCTCCCGGCGAATTATTTTTTGAAGATTCAAAGAATCCTAATTTGGGAAAATTGAAATTTACGGATTATTTTCTAACAAATAGTGGTATGCTTTCGGATGCTTCTTGGATGGTTCAAGGGCTTGAGGTGTGTTATAATGCAGCAAATATATCAGGAGCCTTATTGACACAATGGAGAAATTTTGGAAATAGTATTTATCAGTTGAATTATCAAGATTTTTGTAAGAATATAACGAATATGTACGGACTTGACGAAGGTTATGTAGAAGATGTAATAGAATGTGTTGAATTTGTGACTAATTGGAAATCAGCAAAAGCTTTTTTTGATTCTCATATTGAAAAATTGCAAGAAATTTCAAATGCAATGACTCGCATATCTTTATTGGCTTGGATTGACAAAAATTTTAGAGAAAAGAGTGCAAGTGCATACAAATCTGTTTACGATGGGGTTAGAGTGTGGTTAGAATTAGCAGGCCCAATGTTGCTTGAAAATAATTTGGTAGCGAAGGCTTATGGAAGTTTAGCTCTCTACGAATTTTTATATTATGGGACCCATGAAAATTTAGATTATCTTAATAATGCACTAAAAATGCATTATGGAGAAAATGGCGGTTATTCAGAAGGTTCAGGTTATTCTCAATACATTTGGGATGACGTTCCTTATATTCTTTCCGCATTGCAAGAAGCCTATAAGGCCGCTAACAAAATAATGCCTGCGATAGAAGAAAAATTTTTACGTTCTCCATATTACATGATAGAGTTCTCTCGACCAGTAAAAAATTTAGGCTATATCCCCATAGAAATTGACGATGGTTGTACTTATAATCCAGACTATCGAGTTTGGGCAAAGCTGACAGGAGATTCATATTTTCTTAAATGGTCAGAACTATATCCATTAAAGTTTGGAGATAATAAAATCATCACACTCACTGCATTCGGATTTCCTCATAAATCAATATATGAAGCCATACCATCAAACCTACCCCAAAAAACAGGCGTTTGGGGATCTTTTAAAGACGGAATCGGAATAATTACAGCTATAGTTTCCAATGATACAATTTCCTTATCCATGATTGCGGAAGATAGTCAGCAATGGAAAAATGGGCAAAATCATGACCAACAAGACAACCTATCTATAACCTTATCTAGTTCAAAACAAGGATTCATTATTCAGGATAGGGGATATTCTGGTTATGGAAATAGAACGAGTAATGATATTTTTCACCGCCATGCAAGCCATAACATTTTAACTTTAGGTTCAAATTGCAATAAAAGCAGTCCTAATGAATCTTGTATTGATTTCAGGGCTCAAAGAGATAACCACATTATTGATGTTAACGAAATTCGTAGAAGAGCGGAGGCATTTTCAGGAAATATTTCAGGAATTTTCTGGTCTTTATTAGCTTTTTTGGGAGTACATTTAGATTTACTTGGAGAGGATTTCAAGGTAGAAGGTGGTTCAGAAGCAAATTTGTTAGATTCTTTGAATAATAAAAATATAAATTCAGTAGGGTTCACTGCTATTCACTTATTGACGAAGTATAGAGTAAATGAAAATATGACAACCATTGCTAATCATCGTTCTATTTTATACTTTGGAGATAATTTTTGGGTTATTGATAGACCAAATGAACAGGGAATGGTTTGGTTAGCAAATACTCCAAAAGAAAATTGGTCCGAAGTCGGAATCCATCTTTATGGATCGTCACAAAACGATTTAGGCCTTGACGCACAAAGTGTTCCACGAAATATACCTCAGAATTCCTCGCGGTCCGATTATCCAGAACCGGACAAGATGTTGGCAAACAATTGGTTTGCAATTCAAGATGATAAAGCAAAGACTTATGTAATGACTTATCCTGTAAATGACGAGAATTTTAAAAAGGTATCTGAAAACTGTCCCCAAGAATTTCAATGTTTTGAAAATACAGCGAAAAACAAGCGATTAGTTATTTCTCCTCAGGGAGTACGTTACAGGGTAAAAGATGTATTAAATCGTTTTTCTGGTTACCCTGAAACAGATGGTATTATGCTAGCTTGGTTAAATGAAAAGAAAATTTGGGAGTATGATGTTTTGGACGGAAAAACTTATGGTGAATTTAAAAAGGTAAATACGATTGATTTACCAGCATTACGAACACTTTTGTTGAGGTAAAGAATGTGTTGTTTATTTTTGTTTATGTGCTTTATTTTATTTGGATGTAAAGGAATTGATACGATAGGTGGAGAGCCCATTGATGATAGAGAAAGAATACGTCTCCACATGCCAACAACTTTTAATCTTCATATTTATTTGAATGAAGACAATGCGGACTCTATTCGTGCTGGAATTTGTACGGAAAGAATTTATTTGGATACAAATCTATTTGATGTTAATGAATATTTTCCTTCTGCGATGTTAGATCTTTTTCAAAAGAACAGAGAAATGGTTGTTAATAATGGAAATTTGAGATATTGCGATCCTGAGACTTATAGGAATAGTTATATGGTAGAACTTTTAGTTGATGATGATAAACATATAAGATTTATACTCCTAGATTCCCTAAATGAAGAAAAAAGTTTTGATATAGATTTGAATCCTTTATTTACTCAGTTTTCAAAAGAAGACTCTGTATTTACATTTTCTTTTCATCAAAATTTTCGTTCTATAGAACTTTATAGTTATGATTATAATAGTGCACCTTCTTCACAGTGTTATGCTTATGGATCAGTATGTTATGTAAAAGAGCTAAAGGTAAATATCGCTTTAGATACAAATAGATTGCATGCTTGTGATAGTGAAAATCCATCTATTGGAAACGATTTCGAAGGTTTCCCCCCGATATCCTATCTTAGTAAGTATCAGTATACATGTCCTTTAATAGAAGTGCATGATGTTGTATCAACTTATTTGGGGTCATTTGATTATTGTCATTATTGTATTTTTGAAAATTTATCTGAATACTCTGTAGCAATAAAAGATTTATATAATCCTAAAAGAAGATGGAATGAAATTTTAGAAAAATATAATAATGTGATTGAATTAAGACCTGCTGGTAGTATGTTTACGTGGCAAATCAACAATATGTTAACGAATCAAAGTTCTTATAAAACAGATTCTATTTTTCTGCATATACAATATAATTCTGATGGAGGTTATTTTTCTCGTTCAGACTCTAACACCACCGAATTTCCGTAAAAAATTAATGGAGAATTTGTGGATTATCAAGAGAATTCTTGCCAAACGCGAAAGTTGTCACTTTCTTGTGTTTATCCAACCTCATCTACTGATGATAAAATGCATTTAGACTCTGTTGCTACAGAAATTCATGAGTTTGCCTTAGAAAATTGGGCTGTTGAAAATTCCGAGGGTTAAAGTTCTCAGTTTCTGTTTGAAGTGGTCCATAATAGTCCAACAATTATGCATTAAATTTGACAACAGATTTGAAACAAGAGAATATGAAATTTTACCACTTGCTTATTGTGTTTAGAAACTCATCTTTGGTATATACTCCATCAACATGACGATCTTTATATACAAGACAATATCGATAATTATTCCCAGCTTTAGCAGCCCATAAATTTCCTAGTTCAATTTTCTTTTGAGCTTCAAGGTGGTCGCCTTTAGTTTCTACACAACTCTAAAAACTGGTAGCTCGTTTACCCGACCGGCACACAACCGCCGATGCAGCTAAAAAGCCATATTGGGAATATAGATAATTTTTTATTTTCAATTCGTAATTGGGATTATATATTAAGAAAAAAACAAAATTTGAATTTTGTTCAGGAGTTTTTATGACTATTCGAGTTGGGTTGAATACAGAATGTAAGTCTCGTGCAGAAAGGGATTTGTTTCGCATGGCAAGTTTGCTTTCTGATGATTGGTTTGTTTGGATGAATCGTAATTTGGATTTTGAAACTTTTTTGGGTTTTACGTGTAGAGAAGTAGATTGCGTTATTTATCATAAACATTATGGGATGTTACTTATCGAGTGTAAATCAGGGAAAGTGAGTACGCGTTATAATGAAGAATTGAAACGTACAGAATGGTTTCAGGCAGAACATTTGTTAGATAAATCTCCTGTAGAACAAGTGCGGTCTTTGATTTCTCCGTTTCATGATTATATGAAATATTTGTTGAAGGCGCCTTTTCCAAAAGAATTTTATAGAGTACGCGTTCAATGGGCTCTTTGCTTTAGTGATATGGATACAATGGAAGGGATTCCAAGGGCAGAATGTTCACGCAAAAGAGTGCTTTTGAGACCTGATTTGTTGGATGTAAAAAAGTTTGAAAAATGTTTAATTGATATTTTAGAAATTCCAGAAAGATCATTTAATAATTTACCTTACCCAAATGAAACTTTAGATGAAGAAGCTTTTTTTGCTTTGCAGGATTTTTTAGATGGAAATGGCGATAGACCTAGTACTGGAGAAATTTTAAAAGAAAATGATAGCTTTGTTGAACAGGCAAGTGATGTACAATGTATGCTTATGGATTCAATTTCTGAAAACTTGCGTGTGAGAATTAAAGGGGTGGCTGGTTCTGGAAAATCGCACATGGTCCTTTGGGAAGCACTCAGACTATCAAGAATTGGTAAAAGTGTTGCTATTGCGTGTTATAATGATTTGCTTGCTTCTGAATTGTCATTTTCTGTGAAACGAGAATTAGAAAAAGAAATGCTAAATGTTAAAGCAAAATATGGGAAAGATGGTGGAATAAGTTTTGGGCGTATTGATGTTTTACCTTATTCAAAGTGGTGTGAAAAATATGTGAAAACAGCTAAACTTAAATTAGATAAGGGAATCTCTCGGGGAGAATATTATGATAAAATTTTACCGCAAGGTTTTTGTCGCGCTGAAAAGGTTTTGAAAAAAGATAAAAAAGCCCGGGAAAAATTTTTCTATGATGCTGTGATTATTGATGAAGGCCAAGATTTTGCAAGTGATTGGGTGGATTCTTTGGTGAATTTATTGCGTGTTCCGGAAAAGGGATTTGTTCGTTTCTTTTATGACCCTGCGCAACGACTTTATGGAAGCAGAAATGGCGAAGAAAATGCTCAAGTACTTTCTATGCCGGTAATGGTTCTTTCAAGAGGTTTCCGTAATACAAAAAGAATTCTTGAATGGGTTTATAAGAAAACTGGTTTTTCATTAGCGCATTATAATAACTTGCCACAAGGCCCGGCTGTTAAAGAAAATTTTTATTCAAATGCAGAAGATTTGGAATCTTTGGTCGTAAAAGAATATGAAAATTTAATTAGAAAATTTAATCTTTTGGCTTCTGAAGTGCTAGTGGTTTCTATGCGTGCAAAAGGGAATTCTTTGTTGAAAAATTTAAAAGACGACCGTTTTGTTTGGAATGATGTTGGCACAAAAAGCTTGATTAAAGATAAAGTAAATATTGTAAGTAGTCATCGGATTAAAGGTTTAGATGCTCGTGCTGTGTTTTTAATAGACGTAGAAGAACCTATTGAAATTAGTGACCGCGGCGATTGGAAAAGGCGTTTGCTTGTAGGGGCAACCCGAGCAAAACAAATTTTAACGGTGTTTTATAAAAAGTGATTTGTAACTTTTTTAAATTTAAAACATGGATTTTTTTGAATATTATGCAAACTTATTTGGGCCTCGTTGGGAAGCTCTTCAGAAAGCTTTGCTTGGCGAGAACAAGCCTAAAGAATTGCAGATAGAAAATGCAACGCCTTACTTTTTAGATGAAGCTTCTTTTTTTGCGGCTAATGCTCTTGGTGTTTTGCCTGGTATGGATGTCCTTGATATGTGTGCTGCTCCAGGTGGTAAAACATTGGTGCTTGCAAATGCCCTTAAAGGTGAAGGGAGTTTGCAAAGTAATGATCGTTCTCCGGATAGGCGAGAACGATTACGCCGTGTGGTAATGAATTCTTTGCCAGAAAATTTTGCAAAGATTGTTACGGTTTCTGGTTATCCAGGCGAACGTTTTGGGCGTTTTCGGCCAGAGTCTTTTGATAAAATTCTTGTAGATGCTCCTTGTTCTTCGGAACGCCATGTAATGAATTCTAAAGAACATTTATCTATGTGGAGCGTTGGACGCATTAAACGCTTAGCTGTTGAACAAGGGAGCTTGCTTGCTTCTGCAGTAGATGCTTTACGCCCCGGAGGCGAAATCCTTTATAGCACTTGTGCGCTTTCGCCAGAAGAAAATGATGGCGTCGTCCGAAAAATTTTGAAAAAAAGGAAAGGGCTTATAGAAGTGCTTTCTATAGAACCCTTATTTGAAGGGACAGAACAAACAGAGTTTGGTTTACACATGTTGCCTGATTTATGTGACGGCCGTGGCCCGATTTTTTGTGCGAAATTAAAGAAAAAAGCTTAATCGTCTAAAAGAACAAAAGCTGATTTGTTCGCTTTGCATTTTGGGCAAACAAAATCTTCTGGTAAATCATCAAAAAGGGTATAAGGAGGAATTCCTGCTTTTGGAATGCCTTTTTCTTCGTCATAGATATAGCCACATATTTTGCAGATGTATTTTCTGTATTTCATAGATTTTCCTTTTTTAAGGTTTTCTATTGAACATACTCAAAGTAGTTTCTTGAAAAAAGGCTTTTTTGAAGGAATATGGTGGTTTTTTGAGGTTTCTTTTGTTTTTTAAAGTGATAGATTTTTGTATTTTTGAAACCGAAAAATTTTTCCATGGTAGGTTATTCTGTTCTATCGTTTTGTTGTAATAGTGTTGGCTTTATTTGCTTCGGCTTTTTCGCAGTTAGCGAATCCTTCCGAAGAATTTATGCTTGAAAACCGCGTTCGCCTGGTTCGTGTAGAAGGTATCGTGAATATGGACGAACGTTCTGTGCTTAGTCGCGTTAGTGTGCGTGATGGCCAGAGCTTTTCTCCGATGGTTCTTTCTGATAAAATTAAGTCTAGCGTTTCTTCTTTGTATGAATCAGGGTATTTTGATGATGTTTCTGCTTGGGTGGATTACACTGGAACACCAAATGAATTGGATTTGATTTTTAGAGTAAAAGAACTCCCAGCATTGGATACTATTGAATTTGAAGGTTATGATGAAATAGCTGTAGAAGATTTGATGCTTAAAACTTCTATGGTTAATGGCCAGGTTTATAGTAAAAGCCAACTTGAACGTGATAGACAAGCATTGCTTGCTCATTATCGTTCCGAAGGTTATCTACTAGCCGAGGTCGGGTATCGTGAAGAAAGAGTGTCTGAATATGAAAACAAAATTCTCTTTGTAATCCGTGAAGGCGAAAAAGTAAAAGTCCGCCGTATTACTATCGATGGCAATGAACATATTCCAGATGAAGAATTTACAGACCACATGGTTACCAAAGTGGCTAACTGGTGGGGCGATGGGGAATTTAAAGAACTTATTTTTGAAAGCGACCGTGATACTATCTTGAATGTAGCCAAACATTTTGGTTATCTTGATGCTGAACTTAAAGACTATCGGGCAGAATATATGCCAGATTCTACTTGTGGTTTTTATATGGGGCGTCTTGTTAAACCTGGTGAAAAGCTAGAAAGACTCTATTCGCAAATGAATAATGCGATAGAAGATTCAACTCATTTAATGCACGAGATGGCTGGTAAAACAAGAGAACTTCCAGAACATTACTTTAGACGTTATCGTGGTAGTAAGTCTGGTCTTTCTCGTCCATTGCCTTATGTTGGCGACGAAGTGACGGCAAGTGAAATTTTAAATGGACTTGTTCGTTATTCTAAATTGCGCAAAGAATGGATAAAAAAATTGCCCGTTAAACGTTGGGAAAATAAGAAGATAGATTCTTTGTTAGCTCTTGGAAAAAAACGCCGTGACTTTGATGAAAAGCGCCTTGTTCGTTATACTCTCGAAGAATTTTTCCCAGTCCTTGCCAATTACGATTCTTCAAAAGTTTCGAATGCAATGGAAATCTTGATTTCGTTAAATGAAGGCAGACGTTATTATGCCGGCGATGTTCATTTTTCGGGTAATGAAGTTTTACCAGAACCGCTTCTTAAACGCACTGTTCGCTTAGAAAAAGGAAAGCCGTTTGATTTCTATCAATATGAGGCTTCTAAAAAAGCGATTATGGATATTTATCGAGAAGATGGTTATCTCTTTGCTCAATACGAAGAATCTAGAGAATTTGTAAATGATTCTGTAATCAATCTCAGTTTCCGTATGTATGAAGGTTTGCCAGCTCAAATTCATAAGGTTTATATTCATGGCAACACTAAAACAAAAGATAAAGTTATCCGCCGAGAAGTTCGTCTTTTCCCAGGAGATACTTATCGCCAGTCTGCACTTGAACGTAGCTTTAGAGAAATTATGCAGTTGAATTACTTTGATATGGTTTTACCTGATATTAAAGTAGTTAATGAACAAGAAGTAGATTTGGATTTCACGGTAACTGAAAAAGAAGCTGGCACAGGGCAATTTAGTTTGGGCGTAGCTTATAGTGAAAGTGATGGTTTGACTGGAACGGCTAGTGTTTCTATCCCGAACTGCTGTATGGGTGATGGCCAAAGTGCCGCCGTAAGCTTTGAATATGGCGCTGATAAAAAATATGCTTCTATTAGTTTCTCTGAACCTTATTTCTTAGATATGCCTGTGAGTGTTGGCGCTAGCTTGAGCTATGGCTGGTGGGATCAAGATGACGATCCATCAATAACTCGTTATGGTGGTAGCGTTTATGTTGGAAAACGTTTGAAATGGCCTGATGATTATTTCTACGGACAAGTTGGCTATAGCTGGCTTATGAATAAGCAAGGTGATAATGTGGATAATAGCTTTGTCCGCTTTACAGGTGTTGAATCGGCCTTGAATTTCCGTTTAGTTCGAGATGATAAGAACTTGCCTCAATTCCCAACAGATGGTTCTCGCTATGAATTAGACATTCAAGTAGCTGATGATATCTTATTTAGTGATTTCAGTTTTGTAAAAACAGAAGCGACTATTAAGTGGTGGTTCCCATTATTCCGTGATCGCTTGACTCTTGCTTTGACAAACGAATACGGTGTGATTTTTGGAAGCCCGCTACAATATCGTACTTTGTATTCTATGGGTGGCGTTCTTGGCTATGAAGGTATGATGCGTGGTTATAATTCTGGCTCTATAGGGTATCGTCGTTTAGGCCGCAGTTACCAGTATTTTGGTGCTGAAATCCAATGGGGTATTGTGCCACAAGTATTCTATTTACTGCCATTCTTCTTTGATGCCGGTAATGTGTTTGGTGAAATTTATGACCCATATACCAAGGTCTCAATGGACCAGAAAAATCCACTTCGTGAATGGGACCCTTCTTCTTTGAAACGAGATATTGGTTTTGGTTTCCGTGTGGTTGTACCAATGCTTGGTATTATTGGCTTTGATTTTGCTTGGCCACTTGATCCAGGTGAAACTTATTCTGGTTACGAAGAAGAAGATGTTGGTTCAATGAACTTCAACTTTGTTATAGGTCAAGGATTCTAGGAGGTTTCTATGCGTAAGTTGTTCTTTTGCTTATTGCTTTTTGGAATCGCAACTGTTTTTGCAGAAGATGGACTGCGGATAGCGCATGTGGATTCTAAAATTATCTTTGAAGGTTATAAGGGCACAAAAAATGCTCAAAGTGAATTTGATCGTCAAGTTGCTAAGTGGGAACAACAAGCAAACTTATTGCAAAAAGAGTTGGCGGCAATTAAAGAACGTTTAGACAAACAAATGCTTATGCTTTCTGATGAAAAAAAGAGAGAGTTAGAAGCAGAATACGCTAAAAAAGAAACAGAATTGAAAGATTTTATTTCTCGCGTTTATGGGCGTTCTGGAGAATTGCTTTCTGAAAATGAAAAAGTAAGTGCTCCTATAATCCAATTGATTCGCAAAGCAGTAAATGAAATCGCTCTACAGGAAGGTTACGATATGGTTGTAGACAGAGCTACCGGTTCTGTACTTTTCTGGAAAAATGAAAACGATTTAACGCAAAAAGTTTTGGATTATTTAAATTCTAGATAGTAATCCCTGAATCTCTTTGAATTAAAGTTTCTTTTGCTGATTTAAAAGTCTCATGAAATGCAATTATCGTGAGGCTTTCTTTTTTTGTCCGAGTTATGCCTGTATAGAGAATTTGCCTGTTAAGCAGTGGGTGCCCTGAATATTTAGGTAAAAACATCATAATGTTTTTATAACCAGAACCTTGGGATTTATGAATGGTAATAGCAAAAGCACTTTGCAAGTAATCAGTTGGTAATTGAAAGAGAGGGAAAAATAAAAAATCATTTTTCCGTTTTAACATGAGTGAAGGTTGTGTTTTTGCATTAACAATAATGCCTGAATCGCCATTTTGTAAATTCAAAAAGTTCAAATTTTTGTTTAACATTAAAAGAGAACCATTAAAACTAAAAGGATTCTTTTGCTTTAAAATATTGAGAATCATTTTGTTAATGTTTTCTATCCCTCGTAAACCACGTTTTTCTGCGGAAAGAATTCTTGCAGATTCAGCTATTTCCCATAATGAATGACGATTTTTTACTTCTTGTTCCCAATCATTTTCAGAAAAACCATTTTCGCTAAAATTTTTTTCATTAATAGAAGAATGTATTTTTTCTGCAACAGGAGTTAAATTTTTGTAGAATTTATTTACCCATAATTCAAGTATTTCTTGTAATTTTTCTTCTTCATCTTTCTTTTTTAAATCTGATTCTTTTTCGGCTAAACGGATAAAATTAATAACGTCATTTTCTTTAGGCCATAAATTTGTAGAGTTTTCCCATGTAGAAAAATGAGGTAAAGGAGCGTTTAAATCTTGAATCGATTTAGCAAGTCGCCCTATTTCAGAATTATCATTAAAGCGATTAGATTCTGTCAAGCGCACAACACATTTTTTCCCAAGGTCTAGAAGTTCTCCAAGTACAGCACCCGCGTCAACAGATGGGAGTTGGTCTTTATCGCCTAAAATAAATAAGCGAAAATCTTTTTTAGGGAGAGCTTCTAAAAATGATGAAAATAAAGCAATATCTATCATACTTGCTTCATCAATAACAAAAATAGATTTCTCTGGGAACGGGTTATTTTTTCTATAAGTGAAAGTATTTTCTCTAGGTTGGAATTTTAAAAGACCATGTAGAGTGCTTTTTTCAATTTGACTTAGTTTTTGTGTCGTTGGCTCTTTGAGAGATTCTTCAGAAAGCAGATTTTTGCATTCTTCTAAACTTTCACGCAAACGATCGGCGGCTTTCCCGCTAGGAGCCGTAAAGTAAATATCCCATTGTTGTAATTCAGGTTTGCTTTGAAGCAAGTTCCAAAGTAAAAAGAATACAACCGTTGTTTTACCAGTGCCTGGCCCACCAGTAATAATTAGATTTTGTTTTTCTCCGCGAGTTATGGCTTCAATTTGTGCCGGTTTCAATTTAAAGAAAGATTTTGCCTGTTGGGTTATAAGAGATTCTATTTTATTGGCGGTATTTTCTAATTCTTTTGGGGTAGTGTCACAACCATCACTGAAAATGTTTGGATTGCTAAAACAGTTTTCAATATTTTTTTTAGCGTCAAAATATTTCTTTGCAAATAAAAAAGGCTCGTTGTTGATTTTTTCAATAACTAATGGTTCTAAATTTTTAGCATCCAAACTTAAAAGTTCTCGACAGCCGCAATTTATGATTTCCCTGAAATCTTCAATAGAGGGAAAATCACTTTCTTTAAGTTCAGAATAACTTAATTGTTGCAAAATAAGTCCATTCCATTTTGTTTCCCATTTTTTCAAAAGGTTGTTAGGGTTCAAAGAAATACAGGTGTTTCCATCATTTGAAAGAGAAAAGAAAATGAGTAAAAGTTTTTTGATAGAATGAGAATATTCTATATCAGGGTGCAAAATTTCTACAAAGTCAAGCAATTTTTTGTTTAAAGCGGTGCTTGCTTTCATTTCTTGTAAAACAGAATAAAAATTTTCGGCTGATCCTAAAAGGTATTTTAACATTTCTTCTTTCATAATTTTAATTCCTCATAATTACACAGCAAAAGACTTTTTTATGCTTTCATAATCTTTTTTGAGTTCGCTATAATTGTTCCAAGTGTGAGCATAAATACCATTACTTGTATTTTCTTTACAGCCACGGACAAAAACATAATAGAAACCACCGAAATGATTTTCAAAAATTTCTTCTTCGGACAATTCTGAGTAAAATTGACGCAACCATTGAATAAGGCAATAAGCATATAAAACAAGTTGTATGGAATAAACTTCAGTAACCGTTTTTTCAATGGTTGTTTTGTGGTAATCTGGTAGTAAATTTGATTTCCAATCTAAAATAGAATAGACTGGTTTGCCATTAATTTCACGGATAAAAACCAAATCCATAAACCCTTTGCAAAATTTTTTCAAAATATTTTCATCGGTTTTTGCATTGAAATGAAATTCCATTTCGGGTTTGCGATTTTCTTTTGGCAAATCTTTGAGTTGAAAAGAACGCAGAGTTTCTTTTGAACCTTGGATTTCTAGGAGTTTTGCGTTTAAAGTATGCCAAACCATTTCTTTTGTTTTTTCAGTCCAAGAAACGTTTTTATGAATAGGTAAAAATTGTCCCGTAAAAGCAGTTTCTATTAAATGTGAAAAATCTTGATTGGCTTTTATAGTTTCAAAATCACAATTTCCGATTTCATTAAAATCAAGGTGTTCAAATATTTGGTGAATCGCCTCGCCTAATTTATTGCCTTTTGGATAGTTCATGGCAAAAATAGAATGTTCTTCATTCTCGTCGTCAGACTCTTCAGAAAGATTTTGTGGCTTTCCTTCAATAGTGAAAATTTCTTTGCTAGAACCAGCATGAGAAAGTGAAGACGCTGAATGTGAAGTCAGTGTTTTGCTTGGAATTAGAGATTGTAATTTTTGAACATTTTCAAAGTAAATAGATTCATCATCTGCAGAAGTTTGGCTTAAATTATTTTCTGTATAGGAATAGTTCAATATTTTAATAACTTCTTTTTTGAAATGTTTAATATTCCATTCTTTGTTTGACCAATTATTAAATAGTTCAGCAGAGTTTGTATCGATTAATTCATTGTTAGCGTGTGCTAAAAAAGAAAATTCTCCGTTTGATTTAATTTCTGGTTCTCCATTTTCTGTTCTTTTAATTACACGGCATTTTAAACCATTTTTTATTACTGTTTTAGTTTTTCTTTTCTCTTTTTCAGCATTAAACCAGTTTTCATATTGAGGTAAAATCAATAATGAAGAAGCTCTTGTGTAAGCCACATAAAGTAGACGGTGCCATTCTTCCAATTCTTCTTTTTGTCGTAATTTTTTAGCGTCGGAATCAAAGCCCAATTTTTTTATGGAATTTTCTTCATATAAAAATGGACCTTTGGCGTTGTTATTTTTACCTTTTAAACCAGCACAAGAAATAACAACAGGGAATTCTAAACCTTTAGAAGCATGAATAGTCATTAAATTAACGGCATCTAAATCAGTAGCTTTAGCAACAATATCGCCATCCATGTCTTCGGCGTTTTTGTTTTTAGTTGCTAAATCATTTAAGTGTTTTATAACTTCTTTTAGTGAAGCCTTTTTTTCATATAAATAATTGAAAATGTAGTTTCCGATTTGGCGTAATTTGGAAAGTTCTTGTAATTTAGAAGGCTCACTTAAAAACAATTCAATTTGAGAATCTTCGTAAATTTGCTCGTGGAGTTCAGCCCAATATTGTTTTGATGCTAACCAATGCCAGTTTTCAATTATTTGATGTTTTTCATTAGAATGTTCTTCAATGCTTATATTTTCTAAATCATCTAAATCAAATCGGAAAAAATCAGTGGCAAGAGCAGAATTTAAAATTTTTTGATTGTAACCAGAAAAATCATTAATGTCAAGCAGTTTAAGAATAGAAAGCCATTCTTCGCATTCTCTTGAATTAAACAGCGAATTGTCTTTGTATAAAAGAAAAGGAATCCCTGTTTTAGTAAGGCTTTTTTTTATTTCTGGTAATTCTGTGCGAGTTCTGCCTAAAATAACAAAATCAGAAAATTTAACATTTCTTGGTTCAGAAACGCCTTTGTCAAAGACTTGTAAAGCGGTTTTGCCATTTTTAATTTTACAACATTCAATGATTTTTTGAATAGCGAAACGAGCAAAACCTTTTTCGGGTAAAATTGGGGCAATCCATATAGGTTTTGTTTCTTTATTATTAAAAAGCGCATTCTTTCTTTGCTCTTTTTTTTCGTCAGGTGGCAAAGAATCAAAAAAATCGTCTTTAGGTAAAAAATCTTTTGCCTTGAAAAGCACATTGCAAGTATTAATAGTAGCAACACTTGAACGATGATTTATAGAAAGTTTTTTTCCATTTTCTTTACCAATTTGTTCAATGGCTTTTCTGTAAATGTTTAAATCGGCTCCTTGAAAACTATAAATAGATTGCTTTGGGTCTCCAACAACAATAATATTATTTTCTTTACTTTCTAAAAAAACGGTTTTGAAAATATCCCATTGGTATTGGTTTGTGTCTTGGAATTCATCAATAATAGCGATTTTATAATTTTCGCGGAGTTTTTTGCAGAGAAGAGTTGGTTCTTCTAGAGATTTACCATGTGGACAAACGGCTTCTCGTACCGCGAAAATCATATCATTAAAAGTCTGGGTATTTGATTCTGTTTTTTTCTTTTCCCATTCTTTATATAACGTAGGAAGTTCTTGTGAACAAAATTTTGAAACTAAAAAATTCTCTTCATCTTTTTTTTCTTTTGAATTTTCATCAAGTGTGTGAAATTTGATTTCTGGATTCCAAGATTCTAAAGAACTATTTAAAAGAGATTTGACGTTTTTTACGTCTAAATCAGAAATAGAATCTCGCCAATTATCGCGGATCATTTTATCAATTAAATCATTTTTAAGATTATCATTTGCATTTTCTAAATTGAAGGCAACATTGGCTTCGTAAGCAAAATCATGAAGCGTTTTTTGACAAAAAGAGTGAATGGTTCCAATGACTGTATTATCTATCATTTGAAGAGCATTGGCAAAAAGTTTTTTTTCATAAATATCTGTTGCATTGTCATAACATTCTTGCATTTCCGCACGAACACGGTCTTTCATTTCGCCTGCGGCTTTTTCAGTATAAGTTAAAAACAATATTTTAGAAAGCGGAATACCTGCTCGCACAAGTTTAGCAGAAATTTTTCGAATGGTGTAAGTTTTTCCTGTGCCAGCCGAAGCTTCAATAAATAAATTTTTATCGGTCTTGAAGTTTTCTATTTTAAATTCTTCTAATTCCATTTTGTTACTCCTTCAAGATCTTTAACCAGCTCTCTTTGTTCTTGGATTTCTCTATTCCAAGATTCTTTGAAAACATTATCGTCGTCAGAAAAACCAGAAATATTTTCATCTGTTATATCAAAAAATGTTTTTCCAGAGAAATAAGACCATGGCCCGTGTTCTCCGACAAGTTTATCTTTTAGAACTTCAAAAGATTCAATATTTTCATAGAATAGAGAAAAGGGTAATATTTTCTTGTATTCTTTGATAAAGGCTTTTTCAAAAATCTTTTGCAAAATGTTTCTAGCTAAATTAGAATCTTGAGAAATGGAACAACGAATAGGTTCGCTTTGATTTATAAGACAAATATCAATTTTTTCTACTTCATTAGAAGCTAATAAAGCTAAAGCATAAATGTAAGGTTCAAGAATATCTTGCATGATTTTTACAATATCATTTTTACTATAAGCTTTGTCTTTGAAAATAACGATAAAATTTTCTGTTTTATCGGTTGAGTTTTTAATCAATAGAGGAATATCAGCATATAAATGTACAGAGTGTTTTTCTTTTTTTAAGTTTACTTCTAATGGGAAATTTAAAGAGAAAGAAGAATATTCATATTTATCTTGCGGGAATAGGTCTTTGATTTTCTTACAGAAAAATTTTACATTTTCTTTTAATTCTTTTATTACCCTTTCACCAAATTCATCGTGAGGGATGTTTCCCATTTGTTGAGAATTCTTGAGGAAAGTATCTAAATCTGTATAATTACAATTTAATCCAAGAGAAATAGCAATAGATTGGTTCAAGAAAATAGATTGGTCTAGATTGTTTAATTCAATAGGCTCAAAAGATATTTCTGTAGAAGAAATATTACTCTCTTTAAAATTCATTTTATTTTCAGCAAAGAATATAAATGGGTCTTTTAAAAATTTTGACAAATCTTTTAATTTAATTTTAGAAGGCAAACTTTTTTTAGTTTTAGCTTTTTCTTTAGAAGTAAGTTCGTTTTCAAAAGATTGTGGCGAATTGATTTTATTTATAGATTGCTTATAACGTAAGCCGCGTCTTGTAAAAATGGAATCTATATTTCTTGTTTCATCAAGAGGTATAGAGTTTATGTTTAAGATTTCTTTTGAAGAAAAATCTTTTACAAAATGGATTAAATCATTTATCAAAGGTGTAGGAAAAATTTCACTATCTTTTGTTAAGTTGGCATTTTGATAACTGATATGGAAACTTTCTGAAGTGCTAGTGAGTTGGCACAAAAAAGCATAACGATTGCGTTCTTGTTTAGAGTCATCACCAGGCCAAGGGTAAAGAGATTTTCTTAAATCAAGAGTGTTTGAATTAGAAATGCCAGGGAAAGAGTTGGAATCAGCTCCAATAAAGAATAAATGTTTTACAGGAATGGTGCGGTTTGGTGCAAATTTCATGAACGTAACACCGTTGACAAATAAGCTCCCAAAACTATATTCGGAAGAAATTGCTGAATTGGTGAGACATTGAAAAATAATGTCTAAAGAAAGTTTTTCATTGCCTGCAAAAAAGAAGTATTTCAAATTGTTAAAAGTTTTTAAAACTTCTTGATAAATAAAAATTTCTTCTGCTAAATCTTCATTAAAATAAGGAAGAGCTAACCAAGAGTTTAAAAAATCTTGTAGTGAATTTAAATCGCTTTCTTTTAATTCTTCATCAAAATCTTTTATCCAATTTTCTAAAGATTCTATAGCATTAATGAATTTTAAAAGCAAAGAATTGTTGCTTGTATCAAGATTAGAATACGGGAAAAAAACGTTTTCGTTTAATGCAAAAGAATCATTTGTTAGTTTGGCAAGTAATAAACGTTTGATACCTAAAGCCCAATCGGATTCTTTTTCAGGTTTGTTGCGATAAATATTTATGTTTTTTACCCAATTTTCAAAGCAAGAAATGGCGTAATCATCTATTTTCCAAACGGCTTGAATAACAGGGTTTTTAAGTAAATTGAAAAAGTCTGGGCGAGAAATATTTTTTGATTTTTTTATGTTGAAAAGAATGGTTAGAGCGTTGTTTATATGAGAATCTTTTTGCGCTGAATCAATAATGTTATAGGGAATGTATAAAGTTGTTTTTTGTGAAGAAGAAAGTTCTTTTTCCGCTTTGATTTTAGCTTGATTGAAAATTTGATAAATGGCACTGCGGTATTCTTCTAAATTAGGAGACACTATTAAAATTTCATTCAAATTAGCTCCGTTTAAAAGCAATTGGCAAAGACGTGAATGGAGATTTTCAATTTCACGGATTTTACTAGGAGCCCCATCAATAGTTAGTGACTCATCATTTTCATGAATAGAAATTTTATGTTGTTGGATAGAATTTTGTAAGTCTTGTGCAGAAAAACGGTTGGCGATAGAATGTTGTATTAAGTGCAGTAATTTGTTAGAAACAGGTTTTTCATTAGTTTCAGTTTCTTTTTCTGGAAATTCGCAAGAGCTATAGTCATCAGAAAGGCACCAAAGTTTTATGTTGTCACAACCAGCTTTTCCCCAAGCTTGTAACAAAGGATTCTGAAATTGATAATTTTCTTCTTGAAAATCTTCGCCATCAATAGTTATTGGTATTTTAACTGATTTTGAAAATTCATGATCTTCCCAAAATTGCATGCAAGGATTTTGTATGTAGGCATAAATATCGTATTGACTTGCAAATTCTCGTAAAACAATTCGATAAAATTGACCTAAGCCGGAAAGTCCAAAAATAAAAACGGGCGTTTGTTTGTTGTATTTAAATACAGGTTTGTTTTCAGAATTAAGGCATTCTTTATAAAGAAACGGAAGAGTTAAAAATCGTGTATTCGCTGGAATTTCGTTATTTTTAGCGGCTTTTTCAAAAACAGATGTTAAAAGAGATTTTCCATTAATGTTGTGGAAAATCTTAGAATAAAGTTCGCGTTCCCAATCTTCATTTTTTATGGATTCAAATTCGCCCGATTTGTTTTTTTTTACAAAAAAATCTGAGAGATTGTTTTCTTTCCAACAATCTAAAATGCCTTTTTCATTGGTAATAAAACCACTCGGTCTGCTGATTTCGTATTCAAGAAAAAGTGCCGAGAGTGTGTTTGCTAAATCAAATAAACGTTTAGCATTGATTTTACCATCAAATTCAAGAAATTTTTTTAAATCCCCATTAGGAGTTAAGGATTCATAGTTGTATTTGCCTTCGGTATTTTTGGAAGATAGGTAAGATATAATGACATTTCTCAACATATCAGAAGATAATTTTTTAAGTTTGTCATTTTCACCAACAAGTATATCAAACAAAAAGCGATCTACGCTTGTTTTGTTAAAATTAGCCAAAGTACCTTTTTTTTCTAACCAACGTAAACGAAACCATTGTTCAAGTTTCGCATCAGGAAAAATAACAATAGGGGCGTCAAAAGGAGATTTCCATACAGATGAAATTTTTTCAATCATTTCATCGGCAAGATTTTCAAGATTTAATGCAAAACGAAGTGTAAGGGCCATATTTGCAATATACATTATTAGAAATGACAAATTTTGACAAATGCTAAAAAGGCTTGTTTTTTCTTTAGAAAATTAAAAGCAAATTTTAAAACGGACTAGCTTTGGCAGATGAAAGGTTTTTGTAAGTTTTTGGAAAGAAAAATGAGAGTGGAATCTTAGAAATGTGACGACCATCACACTTGGTATGGACAATCTGTCCATGCTGTTTTTTCGATGCATAATTACTTAAAGGAGTAAATGTCTATCTTAATATTTGTTAAATATGGAAAGATTTTATGTTAGCTTTTTCAGATATTGTTGATTACAGAGATTTTTTGAAAGCCTTTTATGAAAAGAGAAAGGCTGAAATGCCTTTTTATTCCTATCGAATGATGGGAGATCGTTTAGGCTTAGACTCTAGCTACTTATATAGAATCTTACAGAAAAAACAGCATTTGCCTGTTCATGCTTTGCCTGTTGCTAAAGAAATGATGGCTTTAAGTGGAAGAGAAGCAGAATTCTTTGATTTGCTTTTCTCTGCCACAATGACAAAAGACAAAAACAAGCGTGAAGAATTAGTTGCAAAAGCTTTGGCATTGCGCGATGTAAGGCGTCATACTCTACAAGAAGCTGAACTTAAATTACTTGAAAATTGGTGGATTCCTGCTGTTAGAGCTTATTTAGAATTAAACGGGGGAATGGTAAATGTTAAGCAAATTGCAAAAGATTTATGCCCGCCAATTACAGAAGCCCAGGCTCAAGAAGCTATTGACATTTTATTAGAAGTTGGTTTTGTTAAAAAAGTCGCTTCTGGAAAATTGGCGTTGACTGAAACGCATTTAACGGTTGGTGGACCAGAAAAAAAGATGGCTGTTCGTAAATTCCAGAAGCAAGTACTCGCTTTAGCAAGTGATTCTTTGGATAACGTGCCTGTAGATGAAAGAAATATTTCTACTCTTACTTTATCTGTAGATCAAGCTTGTTTTGATGATTTAGGAGAAATGCTTAAAGAATTTAGACGGCTAGTACAGAAAAGGGTAGATGCCTCTAAAAATCCAAATAAAGTGATGCATTTATCGATGGCTTTTTATCCTGTCGCTAGGGTTGGTGCTAAAAATGGAGTGTTACAGAAACAGGAAGAATGCGAAAATGACAAAAAAGCATAAAATATTGATGTTGCTAATGTTCAGCATTCTATTGTCTTCGTGTTCTACAGAAAACGAAGACCTTTCTGGTTCTTCTTTGGAAACGGAAAATTCCATTGCTAATGCTGTTGTTGTTACTGTTGTTTCCGAACAAGATCAACCTGTTGCTAAGGCTAGCGTTCTTGTACGACCAGAAGATTTCTTAGCAAATGCAAGTTTTAGGGCGTTTGCAGAAACTGTTTATGGGGATTCATCTGATTCGCCAGTTGTTGAATCAGATGAAGCGTCTGGTATTCTCAATATGCAAACAGATTCTCTTGGCCGTTTAATTTTGCCAAAGTTGCCGTCAGGTTCTTATGTTCTTGAAGCTAGAAACGCTTCTGAACGTGGCATGCTTAAAACGATGATTATTGAAACAGTAGAAGATTCTATTTCTCTTAAACTAGAAAAGTCAGGAAAACTTTCTGGAAAAGTTTATTTGCCAGAGGGAGTGTCTTCTTTAACTGTTGGTATTCGCGGGCTAGATTACTTTGTACAGACTGATGCTGAAGGTAATTTTGAATTTTCTTCTTTACCTACAGGTATGCTTGACGTAGTGGGGTTTGTTTATTCTATTTACGAGATGTTAGGAGCGAATGGTTTGCCAACAAGTATGGGACGTTTCCTTTCTGTTGGAGCAAGTTCTGTTGGCGTGTTGGCAGGAGAACATTTAGAAGATGTAGTGATTGGTGGTCCATTACCTTTACCACCACCAGTAGATACTATCCCTCAGGATACAGTTGTAGAAGATACTGTTGAACAATACCCTTGGTTTGTCTTTGAAACATTTGAAGATAGTACTTATGGGTGGTATTCTTCTGTTTCTGAAGAGGCAGAAGCTAAATTGACAGCATCTTCAGCTGGTTTAGGTCGTGAAGGTTTAGCGGCTTACTTTACTTACACTAATGATGAGTATAATAACTGGGTTCTTATGGGAAAAGCCTTCGAGCCAGTGGACTTTAGTGAAGTGGATTCTGTTGTGTTCTATGCAAGGAAAGGGACTTCACCTGATTCTCAATGGGTTAGCTTCTCATTTGATGTATGGCGTGATTCAACATCTGGTCTTCAGAATGGTAAAGCTTGGATTCATTTCCCATTAGATACTGTATGGAATCGTTATGTAGTGTATCCAGATTCATTGGTAGAAGTTGATTCTAACTATACCGGAGGAAATATTGGATTTGATGCTATAAAAGCGAATGTGACCAACCTAAATTTCTTTGGCGGCGGTAAAGGTGGTCCGTATGAAATGTGGATTGATGATATCAGTATTTATGGAATAAAAGAATTTGAATAAATAATTGTCAACACTAAAAAACGGTCGCTTTGCGACCGTTTTTTAGTGTTGACAATATATCCATATAAACTTTAGTATTTCAAAAAAAAGCTTACTTACAAGACCTATTTTTTTCAATGGATTTTGTATTCTCACGTAAAGGAGTGATTATGGAAAAAGCAGCTAGTCTAGCCGCATTTCTAAATAAAAAAATGGCGTTAGGGCTTGTGTTTGGGATAGCCTCTATTAGTTTCGCTGATAACCCGATATCAAATTATCACTATTTGGCAGACCCTGCCGCAACAGCAAGTGAAGATGAATTCTTTATTTTAACAGATTCCGATGATCCTGCTGGTGCTGACGGGTATACCATTAAATCGCTTTATGCGTTTTCTAGTCGCGACATGAAAAACTGGACAGACTATGGTATAATTTTTGAGGCAAAACGTGAGTATGACAACATCAATGATATTTGGGCATCTGGTATAGATATTGGTCCAGATGGTAAGTTTTATATCGTTTACCCAGATGGTGGTGGCGGTGGTGTCGGTATGGTGGCATCAGAAAACATCAATGGCCCATACGAAAACCCTATTCCAGGTAATAAAAAGTTAATTCACAACTGGGGTGGTGGTATATCTGATTGTGATGGTATCGGTTGGTGCTTTGACCCTGCTATTTATTTTGATGATGATGGAACAGGTTATTTTACATTTGGTGGTGGTAATTCTGATAGCCGTCCGGCAGCAGAGAACAACAACAACATCTTTAACATTTACAGACTCAATTCTTCGCTTGATGGATTTGATGTTAATACAAAAATCCAACTTAAAATTGGTGGCCCTAAAGCGATGGAAGCCTCTTATATTCACAAAAAAGGTAGCACCTACTATTTGAGTTATAGTACTGCTGATTTGAGAATTGCTTATGGCACATCAGACCGCGTAACAGGTCCTTATACTTACCAGGGCATTTTTATGGATAACCCAAATATTAACGGGCAAAACATAAATGCTCATAATAATAACCACCATGGTATTGCAGAATTTAAAGGTAAATGGTATGCAGTTTACCACGACAGACGTTTGGTACAAGCTTCTGAACACCCGGCTTCTTTGGGCGTAGCCAATCCAGAACCAGCTTATCATCGTAGTGTAAGTATTGATGAATTTACTTATAACGGAACTGCTTTGAATAAATTGGTTTATACCAATGAAGGTCCAAAGCAAATAGCCAATTTTGATCCTTACAGAACTTATCCCGCTTTGACAAGTTCTAAGCAACGTAATGTGCGTAGCCGTACCGACTGGACACGTGGAAAGCCAGTTTCTCATGTGCTCACTCCTTATGCAAGTAAAGATTCCTGGATCCGTGTTTCTGGAGTAGATTTTGGCGGTGGTGCGATGAATTTCTTAGTAACAGCAGCAAGTGTTGCTGATGGTAATAAAATTGAAATCCGCAAAGGCAGTTCTAGCGGTACTCTTGCCGGAACATGTGAATTGCCAAAGACTTCTGGTTGGCTTTCTTACGAACAGACAGAATGTGAAGTAACAGGGCTTTCTGGTGTTGTAGATGAATTGTTTATTGTCTTTAAAGGTGCTGCAGACTCTACAATGGGGGTCTTGGAATGGGAATTCTCTGGAAAACCAAGCGAGCCACAGAAACCTTATGGAGAACAAGCGATTGTTTTGCCTAATCTTATAGAAGCAGAACATTTTGATAGGGGTGGCGCTCGTAAAGTTTATAACGATGCTGAATCTGAAAATCAAGGGAATGCAAGTTTCCGTACAGATGAAGGCGTTGATATTGTTCTTAACGATAATGGCGGTATGGCCATTGGTTATACAGAATCAGGTGAATGGTTGGAATATACAGTGAATGTAACAAAGTCTGGAGAATATGATATTTTAGCTCGTGTTGCGTCAGGGAGTACAACATCTGGGATTCAACTTTTTATAGATGAAGAAGCTATTACCGCTGAATTTACTTGTCCACAGACTGCTGAAGATTCTTGGGATGTTTATGAAGAAGTAAGTCTGGGTAAGGCAACACTTACAGAAGGTGAACATGTTTTGAAACTTGCGATTACAGGAAGTTATGTGAATGTAGACTGGTTGAAATTCCTTGATGAAAATGGAGAAACAAGTATTGGGAAATCTTTAGTTCTAGGTAATGTGCAAAAAGAAACTTCTTATACGTTGTATGATATGCAAGGTAAAGAATTGCGTCGCTTTACGGCTCGTGATTTCACAGAAGCTTTGAATATGGCTCGCCAGAATTCACAAGGATTTGTTTCAGGAATTTATTTGTTGAAACAGTCTGGGAAAAATGCATTGGTTAAAAAGTTTTGGATGCACTAATCCTTAAATATTAAAGATTCTTTGAATTTGATTCCTATAAGAGTTCTTGTTTTAAACAGGAACTCTTATGTTTTTTAGAAAGCATAGCTCTTGAACTTGCTTGTGACTTTTTGCTGTAAGCTTGCTTAAGTTCTATGACCGAGCGCAGAGGGTTTCTATAACACCCCACAAGCGAGAGCAGCGGAAAAACAAGTTGTCATGGCGAGAGACCTTGTGCCTCGCGGCCATCTTGGTTTTTGTCATTACGAACGCAGTATGAATTGTCATCGCGAACGTAGTGTGGCGATCTGTTGGCAACTTGTAAGGAGATTGCTTCCACCACGCCACAAATGTGGCTCGTGGCAGGCTCACATTTAGGCTTCGCGGAAAAATCTTTTCAGAGTTCGCAATGACAAGAACCGCGGGCAAGTTCCATCGCGAGTGACAAGATTCATTTGCAATCTGACATAATCTAGTGCAGAGAGTTTTTCTAAAAAACAATGGAATAGTAGACGAAATACTCGCTGGCGCCATAGGCGCCAGCGAGCTTTTTACTTGGAGATGTTTTCGATGAATAGGGAATAAAAATTATTTAATTCTATTACCGTTTAAATTGAAATACAGCTTTTCACCAGAACGAGTTGTTTTTTCTAATTGAACCATTCCATCGCGGAAAATCATGCGAGCACCTTCAGCAGGCATTTTGTTTAAATTAGGTTTTCCAGAAGGAATACTATTGATATCAAATTTTTCTGCTTTTGAATGAATGTCATAGACAGTTCCTTCTGAAAGAATAGCATGCAATGAACCGGCGAGGTAAGCAAAAGGTGCATTCCAGTTAATTGCCACTTCGTTTGTAGCGTAGCTACAAGAATTATCATAGAAAGATCTTGCTACGGCATCTTTATCAATGTGAGATTTAGCGCAATCATTAGCGGATTTATTTGGCCCGCCGACAAGCATTCCCGGCACTGGTGCTTCAACAGTATCAGCTTGGCTTGGACGATGGTGCGGGTGATAAACTTGGTTTGTTCCAAACCCTGTTAAATAAGAAACGTCAAGAGGATTTCTTCCTAACAGATAATCTAAAATGCCTATGGCCGCATTGAGGTATTTATCTTCTTTAGTTAACATGTAAGCATGTAAAAGAACAATACCTTTATTAGCGGCGACACTATTAGAACCCCAATAGAAATCACCTTCAGTCATAGCAACACCATAACCATTTTCTTCTAAAGATCCTACATAATCATCGGCGAGAGCGAAAATCAAGTTTTTTGCCGAATCAACATCGGCTTTTTCAAAAATATCAGGATTGGTTGCAATAGTAAATGCTGCCATTGCGTAAACGGTTTGCCAACCATGTAGTTTCCAACGTGATTTATTCAATGCAAATTGGCGCATATCTTTTAAAATACTGTCATTTTGGGTAATTCTGTACATTTCTGCAGTTGCCCAAATTTGTTCGTCTACAGCATTACCATCTTCATAAGAACCTGTTCCGATATCTGATGGTTGTTCAAAGAAATCATAAGGGTGTTCTTTAGCCCACCAATAGGCTTTTCCTGCGGCTTTTGCCATTTTTTCAGAAAATTCAGCATCGTATGTTTTGTAAATATCTGCAGCAAGTGCTAAAACGCCGACAAAATCCCAGGTAGCGGTAATGCTTTTTCCAATAGCAAAACGAGGTTTGGTGTCTCTGTCTGGCATAACAGTTCCACAGAATTGTTTCGTAGTCAATTTATGGAAAACGCCACCATCTTCATCTTGCATAGTGAGCATCCATTCAAGGTTCCAACGGATTTCGTCAAGAATGTCTGGGACATCATTATTGCTTTCAGGAATATTCAAAGAAAGCTTTTTAAAATATTCTTTGTTATGTTGGTAGAGCTGTAACAGAGTATATGTAGAAATACCAGAGTTTACAATGTATTTGCCATAATCACCAGCATCATACCAACCTTTTGGACTAGCAAAAGTAGCATTTAATTCTTTACCTAATAATGTATGGTATTTAGCAGCGGTGTCCGGATGTCCCATTGGACGAGCGTATTTGCCAGCAAATTCTTCAGTTAATTCTAAAGATGCTCTTTGGTAATAAAACCAACGAAGAGAAGCAATAGTTGCATCTTCAAGAGCATTATCAGAAATAATAATAGGGTGGCTTATTGCAGAATCCCCAAGATAAGCAAGGTACGTTCCTGGAGTTTGTAATTCTGAAAAATCAACCAAAGAAGCGTTTTCATTAGCTGGTTTCCAATAAGCAGCTTCTGGTGCTTTTACTGTTAAGACAGTTTGTTTTTCAGAATCTTTAAAAACAATGTCTTTACCTTCTGCACCAACTACGGCAATGTATTTTGGTGCTTTTGTTGGGTACCCAACTTGGTTATGATAAGCGGTTGCCGCCAAAGAGGCAGAGGAAATGGCCGAGGCAACAAAAAATAGTCTGGCGATTTTCATAAAAACCCTTTTGAAAGAAGTTGTCTCTAAACTAGCTTTAAAAAAACAGAATTTTATAACCTTTATGGTTAAAAGTGTTTCTTTTTGAAACCACGATTTAAGAGAAAATGCGAAAGATTGCTATAAAAAAGAAACTTTCTTAACAAATTAAACTTCTATTTCTAAATTTACACCATCTGGAAAAATCAGCTTGTTTATTGTTTATCAAGCAAAGGATTTTTTGTGTCATTGATTATAGAATCATTTGCCTTCCTTCTTGGGGGGCTTGGTGTGTTCCTTCTGGGAATGCGTTTTATGTCCGATGGGCTGCAAACTGTGGCCGGGCCTTCCTTAAAAAGATTGATTGGAGCTGTTACCAATAATAGGTTTCTAGGAGTCTTGGTTGGAGTTGTTGTCACATGTCTTGTGCAATCAAGTGCAATTACAACCGTTATGACAATAGGCTTTGTTAATGCCGAAATGATGCTATTAAAGCAATCGCTTGGCGTTATTATGGGAGCAAACGTCGGGACAACTATTACTGGTTGGGTTTTAGTTTTAAATATTGGAAAATATGGTTTACCATTAGCTGGAATCTGTGCCCTCTTTTTCTGTTTCGCTAAAAATGAACGACTCCGCTATACAATGTATGCTATTCTAGGTGTTGGCTTAGTTTTTATTGGTTTAGAAGAAATGAAAAATGCTTTAGAACCATTGGCTATGTCAGAAAAATTCCGTAGCGTATTTGCAATGTTTTCTGCCGATTCATTCTCAGGAATTTTAAAATGCGTTGTCATCGGTTGCTTACTAACAGCTCTTGTCCAATCTTCTTCTGCGACTTTAGGTGTGACTATAGCTCTTGCTTATCAAGGGTTGATTTGTTTTGAAACTTCAGCAGCTTTAATTCTTGGTCAAAATATTGGCTCAACAATTACGGCTTTTATAGCATCAATCGGAACGTCAAAAGCGGCTCGGCGTGTAGCTTTGTTCCATATTATATTCAATGTTATAGGTGTGGCATGGGTCGTTTTACTCTTTAGACCATATTTGCACGGGATTCAGTTTGTTTTAGAAAATATATTGCATGTGCCAGCAATGGCTATGGAGCCTCGTATAGAATATTCAAAAGAAAATATGACAACAGCTATCGCTACATTCCACACCGCATTTAATGTAGTGAATCTCTTTGTGTTTTTACCATTCACAAGTTACATTGCAAAAATTCTTGAAAAATTCTTTAATAGTAAAGTTCCAGAAAAGAAATTGGTTGCTACAAAGCTTGAATACCATTTATTGTCCTCACCATTTTTAGCTATTACACATTCTGGCAGAGAAATTTATGGAATGGGTGAATCCTTGAATAACATGATGGACGACTTGCTTGAATGCTTAAGTGATGGTCCTGAAGCGAAAAAGCGCCGTGATGCCGTTTTCTCAGGAGAAGCTCATTTAGATTCTGCTCAAGAAGAAGTCACTAATTTCTTGACAAGACTTCTTGCTGGTAGAGCGTCTCAGAGTATTGCAAATGATGCAGAACGTCAACTTCGAATGAGTGATGACCTAGAAACGGCTTCTGATTATATAGTCCAGATATTAAAGCTGCATTTGCGTTTGCAAGACAATAACTTAAAATACAACGAAGAACATTTAAATGGGTTGCGTAATTTGCATGAAAAGAACAAACAATTGACTGAACTTGTTTTACAGCAAATCAATACTCCGAATAATTTTGAGCAATTGGAAAAAATTCGTGAAATTGGTTTAGAAATAACTCAGTTGGTTCGTAGCCTAAGAAGTATGCACTGGAGTCAGTTAGCAGAAGAACAATATGAGCCTTTAATTTCTACGACTTATACAGATATGCTTTCTTCGTATCGTAAAATTAAGGAACATCTTGTGCAAGTTGCAGAAACAATATCACAATAATCAAAAGGATTTGGCATTTTTTGAAATTTTCAAAAAATGCCAGACAAAGTTTTTTTACTTTAAGATAAGATTGAATTAATTTATCGGAAGTTTTATATGCGTCAGGTTTGCTTATTAGGTGCTACAGGTTCTATCGGGGATTCTACTGTTGATGTGATTCGTCAACACCCGGATAGGTTTTCACTTTATGCGGTTGCCGCTCATTCTAATTGGAAAAAGGTAGCAGAAATCGCTCAGAAATTTAAAGTGAAACAATTATGCATGTTTGATGCAAACGCGGCAAAAGAATTGTCTCGTGCTTTGAATCGTCCTGTGTTATCGGGGATAGAAGGATTGAAAGAATTAGCACTTGACCCTAATACTGATTTAATTGTAAATGCTGTTATGGGCTCAGTGGGTTGTTTACCAACTCTTGCAGCTATTGCCGCAGGAAAACACGTTGCTTTAGCGAATAAAGAAACAATGGTTATGGCAGGTCCTGTTATTCAGGATGCTTTAAAAGAAAATCCTAAAGCTTATATTACGCCAATTGATTCAGAACACAATGCAATATTCCAATGCCTTGCAGGTCGTTCTTCAGAAGAAGTAGAATGTTTGCAAATAACAGCTTCTGGAGGCCCGTTTAGAGAATGGCCAAAAGAAAAATTTGAAACGATAACGGTAAAAGATGCTTTGAATCACCCAGTCTGGAGTATGGGTAAAAAAATTACCATAGACTCTGCTTCTATGATGAATAAAGGTCTTGAAGTAATAGAAGCACATTTTTTGTTTGGCATTCCTTACGAACAAATTAAAGTTGTTGTGCATCCGCAGAGTATGGTACATTCTCTTGTTCAATTTAGAGATGGGAGTTTAATGGCTCAATTAGGAGCGCCTGATATGCGTATTCCTATTCAGGTAGCTATGACATGGCCGGAACGCTTAAATTTACAAACAGAAAGGCTTGACTTACCGACTTTAGCAAAGCTTACATTTTTTGCTCCTGATTTTGAAAAATTCCGTTGTCTTGCATTAGCCTTTGAAGCTGGTAAGAAAGGCGGTGTTGTGCCTGCAATGTTGAATGCCGCCAATGAAATTTTAGTAGCAGCATTCTTAGAAGAAAAAATTCGTTTCGTAGATATTCCACTATGTTTAGAAGACATTGTAGCTAAAGCACCTATTATTAACACAAGGCTTTCTTTAGATGATGCGTTAGAAGCAGATAAAGAAGCACGTATTTTAGCTACTGAATGGATTCAGTCAAAATAAAATTGATTAATCACTGATTAATGATTGATTAAATAGTAGGGATTTTAAATTTTATATAAAAATCTTTTGAAATTTGACTAAAAAAGCCAAAATGTTTTTTGGCATAGTTATTGCTTACTTCTGCTTGACCATTAAAATAAGGAGTTTATATGGCCAAGAAAAAAGAAGTTGTTGAAGCAAATGAAAATTTGCAATTTGATTGTTTAGCAGTTACTGAAGTTAGGGTTTTTCCTTTTAGAGACCCTGCATTAACTGGAAAAATGAAGGGCGTTGCAACAGTGGTTTTAAATGATCAGTTGTTGTTGCGAGGTCTTCGCATTGTTGACGGAGCTCATGGATTGTTTGTGAGTTATCCATTAGATCCTTTTTATAAAGGTGAAGATTTTCAAACTATTTATCAGCCAATAGCTAGGCAATTTCGAGAACATGTTGAAAATTGTGTTTTAGAAAAATACCAAGAAGTTATAGCAGAATAGTTATGTTCCAAAGAATCCGAACTTATTGTCTTTCTGGAATACAAGCGATACCGGTTAGTGTGGAAGTAGATTCTTCTCCAGGATTGCCAGGCTTTACTTTAGTTGGTTTGCCTGATAGTGCTGTTCGAGAATCTAGAGAAAGAGTTGTTTCTGCTGTTCGTTCTATTGGTAAAGTAGTAACAGGCTTTAGAACAACTGTTAATTTATCGCCTGCAGATTTACGTAAGGAAGGTGCTTCTTTGGATTTGCCACTTGCGATAGGTCTCCTATTAGCAAGTGGCGAAATTTCTGTGCGAGAACCATCAAGATTTGTTTTCTTAGGTGAGCTTTCTTTGGATGGATTGTTGAAACCAATTCATGGAGTCTTATCTGTTGCGATGACTCTTAAAAATGAGAGAGAAACTGTGTTGGTTATCCCTAAAGAAAATCTAAAAGAAGCTTCGTTGGTTGAAAACTTGAAAGTACTAGGAGTTTCTTCGCTTGCTGAATGTGTGAATGCTTTGATTGATGATTCTTTTTCCGGTGGCGCTTTGAGCGCTCCCGGATTGCATAGAAAGTCGTTAGAATTAAACTATGATTCTCCAGATTTTGCAGACGTTGTTGGAATGGAGGGGGTAAAACGAGCTTTAGAAATTGCAGCTGCTGGAGGACATAATTTTTTATTGATAGGTTCTCCAGGAGCTGGAAAAACATTATGTGCTCGTTGCTTGCCAGGAATTTTACCCGAGATGTCTGATGAAGAAATTTTAGAAAGCACTCGGATTCATTCTTGTGCAAGGTTTTTGAAAGCAGAAGAATTTCGTTATATAGCAACGCGCCCATTTCGAGCCCCGCACCATTCGGCGTCAATGGTTGCTTTAATTGGTGGCGGCGCAAGATTACTTCCGGGAGAAGCAAGCCTTGCTCACAATGGAGTTCTTTTTTTAGATGAATTACCAGAATTTAATCGCATGGCTTTAGAATCTTTACGAGAACCTATGGAAGCAGGAGTAATAACTATAAGTAGAGCTTCGGGTAGGGTAGAATGGCCAGCGCGTTTTATGATGGGTGCGGCAATGAATCCTTGCCCTTGTGGTTATGCAATGGATGCTAAAAAAGGTTGTCGTTGCCTTCCAGAAGCGAAAAAACGTTATAGGGAAAGAGTCTCTGGACCACTTTTAGATAGAATTGATTTGCAAGTAAGTGTTCCGCCAGTAGAACCGGAAAAATTTTTACAAAAAAAGTTGGCAGAAACATCTGCTGTCATTCGAAAAAGAGTAGTAGCTGCAAGAAATATTCAAACAAATCGAACAAAGGAATTTCGTTGTAATGCCGATTTAACTTCTAAAGCCGTTGTTGAATTTTCCAAAATGGATTTCGTTACAGAACGTTTTGCCATTAATGCCGCAGACCGCATGACATTAAGTGCAAGAGGGTATTATAGGCTTTTAAAAGTGGCTAGAACTATTGCTGATTTACGAGGAAGTGAAGTTGTTGAAATACCTGATTTAGCAGAAGCATTACAGTATAGAATGTTACGTAGAAATGAATGAATTACCGTTTTAAATGAATTTCTGCAGAAGCAGCTTTTGCTCCTGGAATGGCTAAAGGCTTTTCGACACGAACAGTGACATTTTTTATACGAGGGTATTTTTCTAAAATAAATTTGCCTGTATTAAACGTAAGAGTTTCTAGCAATTGAAATTTTGATTCACAAACATATTCCCTAATTTCTGAGGCAAGTGTTGCATAATCTACTGTACATTCAATGTTTTCAGAAATAGCGGCTGGATAAAAATCAAATTCAATAGAAATGTTTAAAACAATAGGTTGAGGCTTTATTCGTTCAAAAGGAAGGGTCCCGAGAATACACTCGAAACCCAAATCTTTAATTTCAATTTTACCTAATTGGACTACCATACAAAGAGAACAACAGCAGCTGTAATGGAAGCAGCAGTTACACCAAACCAGATGTTACGAGCCATGCCATAAGAATCCATTGTGTCTTTGTTTGTATCACGGCGATTTTCAAGAGTTTCTAATGTGAGAATTTCGCTTTCTGCACCTTGAGAAAGGTCTACAGAATTTTGTTTAAGATACCAATCTACAGCTGCTTCACAATCGGCTGAACCCTTATCGGAACAAGCGTCAGATACTGCGTCTTTGATTTTGTTAATCAAAGATTTTTGTTCGTCATAAGCATCTTTTGCTTCGTTAGACTTCATGTGCTGGACAACGCCTAACACAGCAGTCGTTGCTGCAAGAGCAGAAAGACCAACTGCAGTCCAAAAACGAACTTCATCACCAATACCAAAACGAGCTGTTGCTGCGTCAGTAGCATTTGATGTTGAATATTCATAGTTGTCTGCTTCGGCATTAGTTTCGTCTACATTTCCAGAAACATCGTAAGAATAAAGGTTTTCATCTTCTTCTTCGCAGTCTGGATCCGTATCATCACAATATTCATCTTCTTCAGAACTTGCACTAGCTACGCTGGAATCAGCAGCAGGAGTAGCAAATGGATCTGCTTCTGCTGGTTCTGTTGGTTCTGCTGCAGGAGCATCACCTTTAAGAGTTATCGGTGCGCCATCAACAAAAGCAATCAATGTGGTTAAACCTTCTGCAAAAACAGATTTGCCATCAAAATAAACTTTACCGACATCTTCTTCTGGTTTCATACCACGGCGTTCATAGAATTTTGCTTTTACCAATTTGGTGTAATCAACGCCTTCAGCAGAAAGAGCTGTAAGTGAGCTAAATTGTTCGCCTGCCTGACCTTGATAAAGTTGGTATGTAGTAGCTTCTTCGCCAAATGGGTCTTCAAATTTTTGACGGACAAATAAGCGACCTTCTTGAATATCGGCAACGGCAGTCGGATCGGCTGTAGTAAGTTCTCCGCCAAATTCGGCTGCAATGTAATTATCAGGAGTGCCTACATCCTGAGCTGTAAATTCTTCAACATCATAAGGGCCAGCAAAAGCAACCATAGCTAGCGGACAAAGAACTGAAAACAAAAATTTTTTCATAAGTTTCTCCAAATGGACAAAATCCATATCAAAATCAAATATAAATAAGGTTTTGCCGGATGATTCAGAAAAATTCTAATTTTCAGTCGTGAAAATGATGAAAAAGTGTGAAAAATATCATTGTGCCGTCTTAGGCGTTAGTTGTAAAACGTGTCCAGTTGCGATTCGTGATTCTTTGACAAGAACTTTACAGAACCCCATGACAATGAAAAGTATTCTTGCTTTGCCGGGAGTTTCAGAAGTTGCAGTACTTTCTACTTGTAATCGGGCAGAAATTTATATTGCAACGCCTTACCCAGAGGCTTTGTCGGATACTTTGGTGAATTGGTGGGCTGAATACGCTAAATTAGACTTAGATTCTATCGTTCCTTATTGCTTCTATTTGATTCATGGAGAAGCTGTTTCTCACCTTTATACAGTTGTTTCTTCAATTGATAGTCTTGTTCTTGGAGAAAATCAAATTTTAGGTCAAGTTCGAGAAGCTTTTCGCGTAGCACAAGAAACAAAAACAGTTGGAGTCTTATTGAATCATCTCTTTCAGAGTGCGCTTTCTTTAGGTAAACAAGTGCGCGAAGAAACAGGGATTGGTATGGGTACGGTTTCTATTGCCCATGCCGCTATGGAACTTTGTAAGCAAGAAGTCGGAGATATTTCAAAATGTCGAGTTGGCATTTTAGGCCTTGGAGAAATGGGACATTTAGCGGCAACCACTTTTGCAGCAGAAAAAGTGGAACATTTTGCTTTCTTTAATAGAAGTGAACAAAAGGCAAAAGAGTTTTCAAATTGCTTTGGCGGCGAAGCATTCCCTTTGAATCGATTAGTGCAAGAATTGCCACGACTAGATATTTTGATAACTTGTGCTAAAGCAGAAACTTTTTTAATTAAAGCTTCAGAAGTTCCTAATGCAATGCGCACGGAGCTTTTAATTGTAGATATTGCGTCTCCTAGAAATGTTGATCCGTTAATAGCTTCTTTCCCTGGAATTAGCTTGTTCAGCATTGATGATTTAAATAAAGTTGTTGAAAAAAACAGAGAAATGCGGCGTTTGGCGGCAGAGAAAGCTCGAACTTTTATTGAACATGCTACACTTGATTTTAGAGAATGGTTTGTTTCAAGAGATTTAAATCCACTTTTACTTCAAATGCAAGAATATCACAAACTTGTCGGAGAAATGGTTTTAAAAAAATGGGAAACACGTGTTTCATTAGAAGAATTCAATAACATGAAACGTTTTGAAGAAGAACTTCGTAAAAAAATTTTGCATGTTCCTTTTTCTGAATTGAAACACTTGAGTACTGCTGGAATGGGACTTGAAAGCCAGTTGATTTTAGAAAAATTATACCCGGCACAAGATATTGAAAAACATTTTTCAACAGGGGAAACAGATGCTTGAAAAAAAAGTTCTGAATTTAGGCACGCGTTCTAGCCCACTTGCTATGGCTCAAGCGAATTTAGCGGCCAATGCGATTCGTTCTTTTTTTTCTGAATACGAAGTGAATATTTGTCCGGTTCGCACTTCTGGTGATAAAGACAGGGTTCGTTCATTGGTTCAATTTGGTGGAACAGGTGTTTTTGTCAAAGAATTAGAAGAAGCCCTTTTAGAAAAGAAAATAGATTTTGCTGTTCATTCATTAAAAGATGTCCCTGAAGCAATGGCTTCAGAGCTTGTTCTTGGTGGCTTTTTGCCAAGAGCCTGTCCGTTAGATGTTTTAGTTTCTTCTAATAAATTGCTCACTCAGTTACCACAAGGTGCAAAAATAGGAACGGGTTCGCCGCGAAGAGTTTTGCAGCTAAAAGCCATTCGTTCAGATTTGTGTTTTGTTGATGTTCGTGGCAATTTAGAATCTCGTCTTCAAAAAGTTGAATCTGGGGAATTGGATGGAATTATTTTAGGTGCTGCCGGGCTTGAACGGTTAAATCTTTCCCACGTTATTACAGAAAAATTTTCACCAGATATTTTAGTGCCTGCAGTAGGACAAGGAATTGTTGGATTGCAATGCCGTAAAGACGACGAATTGGTTTTAAATGTTCTTTCAAAAATTTCTGATTCAAACGCATCTCTTGCAGCCTCTATAGAACGCAGTTGGATGAATTTTTTAGGCGGCGGATGCCGTGTACCTATGGCGGCTTTCGCTGATGTTTCAGAGACAGAAATAAAATTTTATGCGTATTTAGCAGACCCAGAAAAAGGCAATTCGTTTAGTAGTCACATTTTGCTAAAGCGAGATGATTTTTTGAAAAAAGAATTTGAACAATTTGCTGAAAAATTTGTAGCAGATTGTAATGTTAAAGGAATTCCGTTGCCAAAAGATGTTGGAGAACATGCTTTGTTAAATTTTTGGGGAAAGTTGTAGAAAGTTATGTGGTGGATAGAAACAGGATTAAAAAAGCCTTCTGAAAATCTGTTTCAAAAAGCAGAATCTTTAAGGGCAACTCTTGTTCATTTACCTATTCTTGCAGTTGAAGAAATTCCATTTGAAATAGATACATTTCTTTACGAGGCTATTTTTGTAGCCAGTCCGCGTGCCGCCCAATATTCGTATAGTTATTTAAAAAATTATAATGGGAAAATTTTTACAGTCGGGAAAGGAACGCAAAAAGCGTTGGCGGAATTTGGAATTTATTCAGAAACATTTGCTGAAAATTATGAAGGCGGAGAATATTTTTTAGAAACATTGGCTCATAAAAATAACGGGAAAATCCCTTATTTAAAATGGTGTTGGCTTTCAGCAGAAGAAACCGCTTTAAACTTAAAAGAGTTAGCCCAAAAATTTGAAATAGATATTACGCATATACCAGTTTATAGAACTTTTTATGCAAAAGAATTTGCTGAAAACTTAAAGAAATATTCAGGTGAAAAATGCTTTTTACTTCGCAGTGGAAAAGCCGCCAAAGCCATAGCCCCTCTTTTATCAAAAGAAGATCAGATAATGGCTTTTGGAGAGACAACTTTAAATGCTTTAAATGAATTAGGAATAAACGAAAACGTTATTCGGTAACTTCATCAGTAGCTTCATTTTCTTCTTTTTCAGAATCAGAAACTTTTGCTTTTTTTTCTTTAATTTCAGGTTCTTTACCAAAACTTTGTTTAAAGTACAATACATTTGTTGTGTAACTTGTTTTTGTGCCAAAGTCAACACCTACAACAGGGTGGTAAGAAGCACCTAACGAGAATGAAACGGCAAGTCCCATACGGAATCCATTATTGCCATCTACAGAAAGAGACGGAAAAATTTCAGCCCCGTAAGAATCAGGGTCTTCTGAAATTAAATGCCCTGAAGATTCCATAGTAGAAGTTTCATAGCCAAGAGAAAGCATTACTTCAAAAAATTTAAAAGGCTGATAGCCAAGAACCAACATAAAATGAGTGGTTGTAATATCTAAATCAAGAGTCCCGTTGTAATTGTCAGGAGTGTAGCCTATGCCAGAAAAATTCATACCAAAAGCTAAACTGATATCAAATGGGTGCAATGCTTTTGGAAGTTCGTGTAAAAATAAATGGCCAAAACTATATTGTAAGCCAAAACCAAACAAATTAAAAGATTGAAGTTCACTAATGGCTGGTAACCACATACCGCGTAATGCAACGCGAGCATGGTAGAAACTACCTGCAAGTTGTAAATAAGGGTAAGTAAATACACCCAGTTTATTCAATGTTTCATTACCATTCACTACACGGCAATTTGGCGCAGTAGAACAAGAAATTTTATCGCTTACAGCGCCCCATTCATAATCTTTATCGCCAAAGATAGTGGGAGCGCCATTTGCATAAGTTCTATCCTCATCGCCAATGCCTACAATCATCAAAGGCATGCCAGCTTCAATAGTAAAAACTTGAGGAATTCTTGCACTACTAATCCAGTTGCTGTTTAAAACCGTTCCTAAATTAGTTGCAAGAGGTTTAACGTAGCCGGGGCGATTACCATCAGGGAGCCCAGCTCTTTCATCGAAAGCGATTAAAGAATGATAAATAGAAGCCCATTCTGCAGAAAATGCAGAAATTGACAAACTCAAAGCAAAGAAAAGAATTTTTTTCATAATGATTTTATTTTAGGTTGTTTTAGAAATGAAAAGAAAAACGTAAAAACACTTCTTCCATAAATTGAATTTGTGCTTCATCCATTTCACAAGTTCCATTTTCTTCAGATGATACATTTGAAAAAAACATGGTTTTAAAACGAGCGTGCAGTTCCATAGAAATATTTTTATGGATAAAATAAAGTAAACCAGAATTGATTGAAAAACCGTTTCCCATTAAAGTAGCATCAGAGCGTTTAGTGTTATCGTTTTCATCAATAAAAAAAGCATTATTTGTAGTTTTTAAATGCATAAAAGAATAATTCAAACCAACAAAAATCTGAAAAGGTTCTGGCCATAAAAAATTATAACGATAGCCAAGCCCAAGCCTTAAAATATCGGTTTCAGTTTCTTCGACAAGATTAGTGCCTTTTGCAAAATTAGTTTTAGGCGAACTAAAAGAAAAGTCAAGAGAAACAGTATGTTGGTTTAAATTGGCTCCAATTTCAAATTCAGGCATTAAAAAGGAACCTAAATTTGGCAGGAAAATAGTTTCTTCTGTACCAGCGTCTTTAGCAAGCAAAGATTTTTCGCCTTCTAAATCACCTTGTGTAATAGCCGCCCCAAATCCAGCAGAAATAAAATGCGTTCTTGTCCAGTTTTCATTAGCGAAACTAGAAATCGCACAAACACAAAACGCAATCAGAAAAAGTTTAGCCAATTTCATAGATTCTCCTAACGAGCTGCGTATTCAAACATAGCATCAATACACTTTTTTGCTTTTTGAGCGACACAATCGTCAAGTTCAATAGAATGTGCTTTTTCTGGATGTCGTAAAGTTTCCAAAATATTTTCAAGAGAATTGGACTTCATATATTTACACATACTGCAACTGCCAATAAACTGTCTGTCAGGCATTTCGTATTGCATTCTGGCATTTAAACCACATTCAGTAAGCAAAAGAACCGGAGCCTCTTTATTGGTTTTTTGTAAAAATTCAACCATTTGTCCAGTGCTACCGACAAAATCACTTTGTAGAGCAATACCAGGGTGACATTCTGGGTGACTCACCACTAAAAGTCCAGGGTTTTGTTTTCTAAAAAATTGAATCAAATCAGGGTCGTATTGTTCATGAACATAACAACAACCAGAAGTCAAAACAATTTCTTTATCAACATTCTTTTCTTTCAATTCATTCTTTAAATTAGCGCCCATCAAACGGTCAGGCAAAAACAAAATCTTATCATTTTCAAGGTTTGCAACAATCTTCATTACATTTGAACTAGTCACGCACACATCACATTCTGCTTTCACATCGGCAGTTGTATTTATATAGCAAACAAATGAATGTTCTGGGAATTTTTTTCGAAGAGCTTTAACCTCTTCACTTGTAATAGAATCAGCAAGACTGCAACCAGTAAGTGGACCAGGAATCAAAACATTCTTAGTCGGATTTAGAATCTTTGCGGTTTCTCCCATAAATCGAACAGCAGCAAAAACGATAGTATCTTCTTTCACTTTTGTTGCATCTTGGCTGAGCTTAAAACTATCTCCATCATAGTCGGCCACGGTCAAAATAATTTCAGGAGCCACATAGCTATGAGCAAGAATAACCGCATTCCGTTCTTTTTTAAGCGCATTAATTTCTTCTACAATAGGAAACATTTTTTCGCATTGTTCCATAGAGTAATTACAAAGAACACTACCCGGTTTCACGGATTGCAATTTTTCAAAAAGTTCAGCAGGAGATTCTATTTTTTTCATACTTCAAATTTAGAAAGATTTTTCCAAAGCAAAACCTCTCTTTTCATGAAAGAGATTCCTTTACATAGGAAAGGGGATTTTGGCAAAGTTTGCCAAAATCCTCTCGAGAAACTCAAAAATTCACTAAAGATGACAAAAAAAGTTCCTTTTTGGTCTTTATTATTTGTTATATTCCCGAAACTCCCAAAAGTTTTGGGACATTTAAACCTTAAATCGGAATCGCACCGGGCGGTTCTTAAAAATGTAAATGGATAATTTATTATGGATTTTTCAGCAATTATCGCCGAAGAACTAAAATTGGAAGTCTGGCGTGTAGCCAAAGCACTAGAATTAATGGCGCAAGGAGGCACAGTCCCATTTATTGCCCGTTACCGTAAAGACCAGACTGGCACATTAAATGAAATTGAACTACGAGACATACAACACCGTCGTGAATATTTACAAGAACTTTCAGACCGTAAAGAAACGGTTATAAAAAGTATCGAAGAACAAGGGAAGTTAACTCCAGAACTTAAAAAGTCTATTGATGAATGCTTAGACAAGACAAAGTTAGAAGACCTTTACGCTCCATACAAACCTAAAAAACGCACTCGTGCTACAATAGCAAAAGAACAAGGTCTTGAACCATTAGCTCTATTAATGGCAAAACAAGAAGATGATGGAAACCCAGCAGAAACTTTAGCACTTGCGTTCTGTTCAGAAGAAAAAGGTTTACTAGATCCAAAGGCAGCATTAAAAGGCGCTTGTGATATTTTAGCAGAAATGGTGGCTGATAATGCCGAATACCGTCAGTATTTACGCTTGGCTGTAGAACGTTCTGGCGTTATGGTATCTAAAGTCCGCAAAGAATTTGAAAAGCAAGAAACCAAATTCAAAAATTACTACGATTTCTCAGAACCTGTTTCCAAAATTCCAAGTCACAGAATGCTCGCTCTCCGTCGTGGGGAAAAAGAAAAAGTTTTACGCCTTTCTTTAGAAGTTCCTGACGAAGAAATGATTGGTTACCTTCAAAAGAATGTCATTGTCTGTGATTCAGTTTGGAAACCTTATTTGCTTGAAATGTGTAAAGACGCTTGGGAACGTTTATTAAAACCAAGTATGGAAAGTGAAGTTCGTTTGCTTTTAAAAGACGCTGCTGAACTAGAAGCATTCAAAGTCTTTAGCAAAAACCTTCAAGACGTATTGCTTGCGCCTCCTGCTCATAAAGCAGTTCTTGCGCTTGACCCGGGTTTCCGTACAGGTTGTAAAGTAGCCGTTCTTGATGAAAATGGAAAGTTCATGGATCATGGTGTTATTTATCCACATGAACCGCAGAAAAAAGATGCCGAAGCAGCTGTTTATCTTATGGAACTTATTGACAAATATAAGATTGAATTAATTGCTATCGGAAACGGAACGGCAAGCCGTGAAACAGACGCATTCTGTACAAAAATGGCTTTGAAATTTAAAGGCAAAGTTCCGCCTCGCGTGATTGTCAATGAATCTGGGGCTTCTATTTATTCAGCAAGTATGCTTGCTATTCAAGAATTCCCAAATGAAGATGTTACGACAAGAGGTGCTATTTCTATTGGCCGTCGATTACAAGATCCACTTGCAGAACTTGTAAAAATTGACCCGAAATCTATTGGTGTCGGGCAATACCAGCATGATGTGAACCAGCGTGAACTCCAAAAACGCCTTGATGAAGTTGTTGAAAGTTGCGTGAATATGGTTGGAGTTGATGTCAATAGTGCAAGTGCTCCTTTGCTCGGTTATGTAGCAGGACTTTCTAAAAATATTTCAGAAAGCATTGTTAAACACCGTGATGAAAATGGAGCTTTCAAAAGCCGTGATGATTTAAAAAATGTTAAAGGACTTGGTCCCAAAGCATTTGAACAAGCCGCAGGTTTTATGCGTGTTTCCGGAGCTGAAAATCCACTTGATAATAGTGCTGTTCACCCAGAAAATTACGCATTAGTTGAAAAAATTGCTGAAAAAGCTGGTCTTCCTTTGGCTGAACTTGTAGGCAATGTTAATGTTGTTCGAGGTATAGATGTTTCAGAATTCCTTTCTGATGAAGTTGGAAAGAATACTTTAGAAGACATTATGAACGAACTGGCTAAGCCATCTCGTGACCCGAGAAAAGAATTCCGCTATGCAAAATTTGATGATAAAGTTCAAAGCATAAACGATTTGATTACCGGCAGTTGGATGGAAGGTGTTGTAACCAATGTGGCTAATTTTGGTGCGTTTGTTGATATTGGCGTGCATCAAGATGGTTTGGTTCACGTTTCAGAACTTAGCGAAAAATTTGTTCAAGATGCAAAAACGGTTTTAACTGTTGGTGATGTGGTTAAAGTTCGTGTTCTTGCAGTAGATGCTGGTCAAAAGCGAATCAGCCTTTCTATGAAACAAGAATCTGCCGAGGGGGTTGCTGGTGCAGGGGTAAATGCTAAACATAACTCTAGAAACGCACAACGCAGTAATGAAAAGGCTCTCCAAGGGCATGCAACCATTGCTGATTTGAAAGCAAAACTTTCTGGCAAATCACAAACTCAGCAGAAAAAGCCACAAGTTCAAATCGGAAAAGTTAATTCTATGCTAAAACAAATCTTGAAAAAAGGTCGTTAGCAGAAAAATTAAGCGAAATTTGACCACGAGTCTTTGATTCGTGGTCTTTTTATTTGATTCTTTTACTATATTTGGGAACAATATTTCAAAGCAGGTATTTTTATGGCTGGACAAAATGATTTGCAGGATTTTTTAAAAGAAAATGGTTCAAAGCTTATAGCTGCCCTTGCGGTTATTGTTTTAATCGTTGTTGGTGTAACTAAATACAATGAAATGACTAAAGCAAAAGTCGCAGCAGAAGCCGCCGCATTAGGCAAGGCCATGACTCTTGTTTATGCCGGTGAAAATTCAAAAGCTCTTGTAGAATTAGAAACTTTAATACAGTCTAATTCATTGTCTGGGCTTTCTTTAGCTAAGGCTTCTCTTCTTGCGGCAAACATTAAATTCCAAAATGGTGATTTTGATGGTGCAAGTGTTTTATTTGATAAAGCAGTTGCAGATGCTGGTTCGGCTACTTTGATTATGGCTGCTGCTATGCATGGTCAAGCTGCTGTTTCTATTGAAAAGAAAGATTATACAAAAGCTATTTCTCAATTAGAAACTTTTATCGCCAAATTTGGCAAGCGTGATGGCGATTTAAAAGCTCGTTATAGCCAAGAAGAAGGCATTGATTTGGTTTCAACGGTTAGCGATGCTATGTGGAAACTTACTCTTTGCTACAATGAAGTCGGCAACAAAGACAAAGCAAAAGTTGTAGCAGAAAAACTTTTGAAGGTTTATGGCGACAAACCAGAAGTTGCAGCAAAAGTTCAAAAGTATTTAGCTTCAATTTAAAATCAAAATTTCAATTTGAAAAAGGCTCCTTTAAGGAGTCTTTTTTTTACTTAAAAATTGAATGTTATAAGTTTGAAATGTCATTGCAAGAGCAACTCGTGCACATATTGTTTCGCTCCTTTGGAATTCGTAAGCGACAAGTGTACAAACAACTTGTCATGGCGAGAGGCCTTGCGTCTCGTGGCCATCTGGTAGCAAGTTGTCATCGCGAATGCAGTGTGGCGATCTGTTAGCAAGCAGATTGCTTCCACCACGCCACAAGAGTGGCTCGTGGCAGGCTCACATTTAGGCTTCGCGGAAAAATCTTTTCAGAGTTCGCAATGACAAGGGGCTTGCGGCAAGTGTAGGGTTGTCATGGCGAGTGACAAGGTTCTCGGGCAAGAATCGTGCGCAAGTTCCATAGCAATGACAAACTTCCGTCAAGTTCTGTGGTAAATTTTCTTTTTAAAATTTTATAAATTTCTTATGTGAAATCTTTTGCTTCTTTTCCTGATCTAGGTGAATTCCGTTTTGTCTCTGGATTGTTAGACAATTCCATAGAATTACCTTGTGACATTCCATTAAAACGTTCTTGGTTGCATGCAGGCGATGATGCAGCACAATTTGATGGTTGGCTTGTGACCAAAGACCTTTCCGTAGAAGGAACGCATTTCCGCTTAGATTGGTCTTCGCCAGAAGAAGCCGTTGAAAAAAATATTGTTTCCAATGTGTCTGATATTTCTGCAATGGGGGGCAAGCCCCAAATTGCTCTGCTAGGCCTTTGTCTAAATAAAAACTGGACCGAAAACGAAAAAAATCGTGTAGCTGAAGCGTTTAAAAAAGGATTAGCAAAACGAGGAATTGCTTTAATTGGTGGTGATACAGTTACTGGCTCAATAGGAGTATTTTCTTTAACATTACTTGGAGCTCCTCAAGAACACGTTTTATGTCGTAATGGAGCATCTGTTGGCGAAAATATTTTTGTAGTTGGTTCGCTTGGAAAATCGGCTGCGGGGCTTTGGATTTTAGAAAATTGTCCAGAAGAAAAAACGCGATTTCAACGGCTTGTAGATTATCACCTTTCTCCGAAAATTATTGAAAATGCTGGAACTGAATTGGTAAAAGTTGGCGTTCGAGGGGCTTGTATAGATATTAGTGATGGATTAAGTTCTGAACTCACTCATTTAGCCAAATCTTCTCAGGTTGGAATGCAAATTTTTGAAAACAAACTACCAATTGACTCAGAAGTTTTAGAAATGTCAGCCTTTTTTGGTTTAAATCCGTTAAATTTTGCCTTAAATGGCGGAGAAGAATACCAATTGCTTTTTACTTCTTCACTTGATGAAGTTATATTTAATAAGAACGGATCTTTTTCGGTAACTTGTATTGGTTCTGTCATTGAAGGGAATGCAGTCCTGATTCAGAACGAAAAAGGAAATCGGATTTTAGAGGCAGGAGCTTATACACACCTATGATGTTAAACAAGAATACAAAGACTAATCTGGGGGCCTTACTATTACGTCTTGGCTTGATTGATGAAGACCAGCTTGAACATGCCATGAACGAACACCAGCGTACAGGAATTATGTTAAGTAAAATTCTTGTACGTCTAGGAATGGTTAGTGAAGATGCTTTGACCCAGATTCTTGGTACCCAGATGCAGTCCACTATGAAAATGCGTTTGGGTGAAATGCTTTTGCAACAAGGTTATATCACAGAAGCTCAATTAGAAAAAGCTTTAGAAGAACAAAAAAAGACTGGCCAGCGTCTTGGTCGGACTCTTGTGATGCTAGGTTTTTTGCCTGAAGAAAGGTTGATTGAAATTCTTTCAGCTCAATTAGATGTTCCTTTTATTAAGCTAGAATCCTTTACTTTTGATGAAGACGCAAGCACGCATTTGTCAGATGAAATTTGTAGGCGTTACGATGTGGTTCCATTGTTCGTTGCCAATAAAACTTTAACCATTGCGATGGCTGATCCAACAAATATCCGCGTGGTGGATATTGTGAAATTCAAGTCTCGGATGGATGTTGACATTGTCATGGCTTCTAAAAAAGAAATCCAGGCAGCAGTTGACAAAATGTATGCAACGTCTGGTGAACAAGAATCATTGGCAGATCTTATCCGCGATGGTGACGATGAACTAGAAACGGTAGAACGCGGTGCTGATGCTTCTGTGAACGAACCAGAACTTACTGACGAAGAAGGCCAGCAGGTTGTAAAAATCGTAACCACGCTTATCCATGAAGCTATTGCTCGAGGTGCATCTGATATTCACTTGGAACCTCAAGAAACGCATCTTAAATTGCGCTATCGTATTGATGGTGATTTGCAACTGCAACCACCTATCCCAGCTCGTTTGATGCCACAGATTCTTTCTCGTATCAAATTGCTTTCCAAAATGGATATTGCAGAAAAACGTAAACCTCTCGATGGTCGTTTTACGGTGCGCTATAAAGGCTCCGAAGTGGACCTTCGTGTGAGCTCATTCCCAGTTTCTTTGCGTAAACGTGGCGTTTGTGAAAAAATCGTTATGCGTATTTTGGACCCGAATTCAGGTCAGTTCCCGCTACGTGAAATGGGTTTTGACCCTCGTGTATTAAAGCAATTCTTAGAAGCTATTAACTTGCCAAACGGGATTATTCTTGTAACTGGTCCTACGGGTTCTGGTAAGTCTACAACGCTTTATGCATCTATTCGTGAAATTATCGATTCTACAACAAATATTTCTACCATGGAAGACCCTGTGGAATTGAATATTGACGGCGTAAACCAAGGGCAAATCAATAACGCGGCTGGCTTTACTTTTGCGGCTGGTATTCGTGCTTTGCTTCGTCAGGACCCTGATGTTATCATGATTGGTGAAATGCGTGATACTGAAACCTCTTCAATGGCTATTGAAGCGGCTTTGACAGGTCACTTGGTTTTCAGTACGCTCCATACGAATGATGCTGCTGGTTCTTTCCCACGTTTGCTTGAAATGGGACTTGAACCGTTCCTTGTTTCTACTGCTATTAAAGGAGTTCTTGCACAGCGTCTTGTTCGTCGCATTTGTAAGCACTGTAAAGAACCTGTTGAAATTTCAGAAGAATTACGCGCTGATTTGAATCTTGCTCCAGATATGCAATTCTATCATGGTAAGGGTTGCTCTAAGTGCGATGGCTCTGGTTATAAAGGTCGTTGCGGTATTTATGAATTCCTTGTGCCAAACGAAGGTGTTCGTAACTTGATTTTGAAACGTGCATCTGGTGATGAAATCAAACGCACTGCTATCAAGGAATGTGGTTTGATTACACTCCGTATGGATGGTATTCAAAAAGCTCTTGCGGGCTTGACTACTTTGGAACAAGCTCTTAGTGCTTCTACAAGAGATGATTAATTTATTAAAACGTTTCTAGAAAATATTGTTTTTCTAGAAACGCTTATTTTCCGACATAGTCGGAAAATTTTTTGTTTTTAAATTATATGCAAAAAAAAGGTTTTTTGAGAGTTTATGGCAAATATTGTAGATAATGAAATTTTAGAAAGAGAATTGAATTCAAAACAAGCAGAAGCGGCCAAAAACACAGAGGGAGCGATGCTGATTCTTGCAGGCGCAGGCTCTGGAAAAACAAGAACAATTACTTACAAAATAGCTCATTTGGTTTCTGGTTGTGGAATAGACCCGCGACGCATTTTAGCGGTGACATTCACTAATAAAGCAGCTAGAGAAATGAAAGAACGCATTCAAAAAATTCTTGATGCAAAAGTGCAATTAGAATGGATGGGAACATTTCATTCTGTTTGTGTGAAAATATTGCGTTTATGCCTTTCGAAATCACAGATTGTTTCTGCTCTTGGTTGGAAGTTGAATAACCATTTTGTTATTTATGATGACGATGACCAGAAACGTGTGATTAAAGAAATTTTAAAAGACGATTTAGGAGAATCTTTTGAAGCGTCAGAAATAAAAAAAGTTCGAGGTATTATTTCCAAGTATAAAAATTCAGTATATAAAAGGCAACTTTCAGATGGCACGACAAGGCTTGTTTTGCAAACGCCAGAACAAGTAAAAGCATTGGCTAATTTTAAAGACGAAGAACGTTATGCATTGTATTATGAGGCTTATCAAAATAAGTTGATGGACGCCAACGCAATGGATTTTGATGATTTACTTTTAAAAACCGTTGATTTGTTGCAGAAATTACCAATGATTGCCGCTCAATTTTCAAATCGGTTTGAATATGTTTTTGTTGATGAATACCAAGATACAAACGATGTCCAGTATGAACTTTTAAAGTTACTTATGGGCTCAAATAGAAATATTACGGTTGTTGGCGATGATGACCAAAGTATTTATGGCTGGCGCGGAGCAAATATTGAAATTATCCGAAATTTTCATAAAGATTTTACACCAGTTCAAATTGTCAAATTAGAACAAAATTACCGCTCAACTTCTAATATTGTAAAAGGGGCTGGGGCAGTTATAAGCCATAATGAACGCCCTAAAGAAATGCAAAAAGAAGTTTTTTCTAATGAAGAACCTGGGGATCCGATACGCATTACCTATTTAGACGATGACAGAGCAGAAGCAGAAGAAATTGCGAAAAGAATTTTTAAAGCAGGTTTAGAAGAATATGCAGAAACGGCTGTTTTTTATAGAACAAATGCCCAGTCACGTGTTTTAGAAAAAGCTTTAAATGATAAAAGAATTCCAAATGTGATTTTTGGAGGGACGCGCTTTTGGGATAGAAAAGAAGTAAAAGATATTTTGGCTTATTTGCGTCTGATAGTTAACCCAAAAGATGATGCTGCTTTTTTTCGTGTGATAAACCAACCGCCAAGACAAATAGGGAAAACAACTGTTGAAAAAATCCAAGAATGTGGCAAGATAAATGATTTATCGGCCTGGGATGTGATAGAAACACAACGTTCGGCTTTAGGCCGTAGTTTAGCAAGTGTTGAAGCGTTTTATAATTTGATTTTAAAATTACGACAAGAATTAGAATCGGGTGAAATTCCTTTACCTATTTTAGTAGAACATGTGATTAGTTATATCCATTACAAGGATTTTCTTGAAAAAGAGGATGAAAGTAGTGCTGATGAACGTAAAGCAAACATTGATGAATTGATAAATGCTATTCGAGAATTTGATGAAGAAAATCCTTCGGCCACAATGGATTCTTTTTTACAAGATATTTCTCTTTTAACAGATGCTGATAAAAAAGAAGAAACTAAAACGCGGGTAACGCTTATGACTATTCACATGGCAAAAGGTCTTGAATTTAAAAACGTTCATATTGCAGGTTGTGATGAAGGCGTGTTCCCTTTAAATCGTTCTTCTTTGTTAATGTCGCCATCAGAACAAAAAGAACACACAGAAGAAGAACGTAGGCTTTTTTATGTGGGCTGTACACGTGCTATGAAAAAGCTTTATTTGTATCACACTAAACAGCGTTTTATGATGGGAAGTATTCAGCAATTTTCGCCTTCAAAATTTTTGTCAGAAATTGACATGGATGTTGTTGAATTACAAGAACGTTTTTCTAGTTTACAAAGTGTTCGGCTTTTTGATGAAAGTGGCATGAGTTATAGTAAATCCTTTACATCAACCGGAACAATTCGTCGTTCTTTTACTTATGACAAGCCGGCAAAACGCCCTGTTTCTCCGATTTTAAAGAAAACAAGTTTTAAATTAGGTACAACACAACCCAAAACAAGTTCTGGTCCAAAAATTGTTTATGATGAATATTCTGAAAATCCTTTACGTCCAGGAGTTCATGTCAGACATGTTCGTTTTGGTAAGGGAGTTTTGCTTAAAGTTTATGGAAGTGGAGAAAATACACGGGCAGAAGTCCGCTTTGCCGATGGAACGGTTAGAACACTTGTTTTGAAATTTGCAAGTCTTGAAATAATCGGCTAGCGTTTCTTGTATAAGTAAGTTTATTTTTTTATCTTTCTTTTTGAGGTATTTTATGTTAGAACGCGAAGATGTATTAAAACTAGCTAAGCTTTCTCGCTTAAGCGTTGCTGAAGAAGATATTCCTGGCTTAGCCAAGCATTTAGATGGGATGCTTTCACACATGGAATCCCTTCGTTCATTAGACCTTTCTCAAGTCGAACCAATGACTGGAGTAGAAGATGGCGCTATGGAACTTCGTGATGATCTTCCATTAGAAGGCCTTTCTTCACAAGATGCTTTCCGCAATGCTCCTGAAATGGAATCAGATCATTTTGTAATTCCAAAAGTTATTGGCGGTTAAGTAGTGCAAGCTGTTCATTGTATTATCCCTGCGCGGATAGGGTCTTCACGCTTTCCTGGAAAACCTTTATTCAAGCTTTGCGGGCGTGAAATGATTCTTAGAACAATGGACAGAGCTAAAAAGGCTAATTGTTTTGCTTCTATTGTTTGCGCTACAGACGACGATTCTATTGCAGATTTAGTGAAACAAGCTGGCTATGAAGCTTTTAAAACAGGGCCAGCCGCAACGGGGTCAGATAGGGTTGCTTTTGCTGCAAAACAATTGGGCTTAGATTTAGTGGTGAATTTACAAGGTGATGAGCCTGTTGTCGATTTAGATTTACTCCGTAATGTTTCTAAAACATTAGCACAATACCCAGAAGCTTGGGTCAGTGCTTGTTCTCCTTTGAATTCAGAAGACGCTTCATTAGAAACAGTTGTTAAAGTCTTGGTTTCTAACGAAGGTTTTGCTCTTGATTTTCGGCGAAATATCCCAGCAGTAGAAGTTCCGAAATGGCAAGAACACAGAGGTATTTATGCTTACTCTTTGAAATGTCGCGAAGAATTTAGTAGTTTACCGCAAAGTTCTCGAGAAGTAGCCGAATCCTTAGAACAGTTACGTATTCTTGGGAAAACACCTATTCGCATGGTAAAAACATTAACACCGTCTTTTTCGGTTGATGTTTTATCAGATGCAGAAAAGGTCGAAGCATTAATTCGCTCTTCTAGCGAATATGATGAATTCTAGCATTGGCTAGAAGTTGGTTAAGCCGGTTTAGCTTAAAACTAACTCTTTTGATATATTCCTGAAATCTTGTTGGGATTTTTAATGAATACAGCTGAAAAAAGAGTGTTGGTGCTAGTGTTATCTTTGTTTTTTGTTGGGACTTTGGTGCGTTTTAGTCCATGGGATTTACCAGAAATAGGAAGTGTTCCTGTAGAATTCAGAGATTCTCCAGAACAAGAAATATTTTTACAGAAAAAAGAAGAAAAATCTATAGAAAACACAGAAATTATTATTGAAAATGAAAAGATAGCGGTAAAAAAAGAGAAAAAATCAAAGAAAAAACCTAAAATTTCGTTCCCGATAGCTATAAATACCGCTTCTTTAGACGTTTTGTGTGCAATTCCTGGAGTTGGTCCGAAAATGGCAGAAAAGATAATTAGTTACAGAAAAACGCATGGACCGCTAAAAAAAGAGGCAGATTTGCTAAAAATATCAGGAATTGGCAAGAAAAAATCAAAAATCATTTTGAAAAGCATAAAATTTGATTAGTTTTAAGGGGAATAACATCTTAAGTCGTTGATATTATGAGTGATACGCATTTACATCTTGGTTTAGACGCCGGTGAACTTTCTTTGAAAGTGGTGCTCTATGATGCAAAAGAAAAGTCGGTTGTTCGAGTGGGCGTGCTTGACGTTCCTGTTCCACCATTGAACGATATTCCAACATTTGAAACCGCATTGCAGGTTTGGCTCACAGAAAACTCTATAGAGGATTGGGCTTCTGTTTCTCTTACGGTTTCTTCTTTCAGGTCAATAGTGCGACAAATTTTTGTCCCTGCTGAAGTGGAAGATATTGCTGAATACCTTAATTGGTACCTTTCAACAATTATCAATGATTCTCCAAAGCAATATTACATGGATTATCAGATAATTGGTGGTTCTAAGGAAAGCGGTTGGACTGTTTTGTTCATTGCTCTTCGTGAAGAATGGGTGAATGGTGTGCGTAAAGGTTTCCGCAATAAGAAACTTTCACCGCAAATTATGAATGTAGACGCGACAGCTTTACTGAACCTTATTGAAGTAGGTGATGATCAGCCAACAAAGTTGCGTTGTATTTTAAAAGCAGATATTGCTGGCGTTTCTTTGATGTGGTTGTCTAAAAATCATTTGCGTGTTTTACGTGGAGTTTCTACACTTGAACTTGTAGGGCGTGAACAAGAAGACGCCTACAAGATTCTTTCTGAAGGTATTGTTAAGCAAATAGAACTTGCAAAGACAGAAAATAGCGTGAATACAGAAACGATATTTGTCTGTGGCGATATTTCTACAGATGCGTTGTTTATGGATATTCTTAAAGCAAAGCTTCCAGAAACACAAGTAGAACTTCTTTCTTCTTTCCCAAAAATCAAAGTATCTGCAGACGAAGCTGAAGAAGCTTTGTTGCCTTTGTGTGTAGGCGCTCTAGGGGCTGCGGTTCAAGCGGCGGAGGTTAAAGCATGATTCGCCTGAATTTGATAGAAGCCGCCGATGGCTTAGATTCCTCTGCTGTAGTGCAGCCGATAAATGTTGCTTCCCAGAAGACTCAGGAAGGTGGCAAAAAGAAAAACTTGTTGACTATTGTTGTTGCTGCTGCAACAGTGATTGTTGTTGGCCTTTCAAGCATGGTAGTTTTTGGAGTACCAAAAGCATTAGAAACCTTTATCCCTACTATCGTATTAGATGTTTTAGGAATAGAACATTCTGCTGATACATTAGTTGTTGATATGGCAGCAGTGACTAAGACTGGTAGTGCTGGTTCAATGGCTGAACAACGTGGTGCAGGTGATGCAAAAACACAAGCAAGTGCAAAAACTTCTGTGGCTTCTTTTGTTGCAGAAGTACAACCAACTATATTTGAAAAAGCTAAACGCACTTCTTATAAGGATTACTTACCATTAGAAAAAATTCAATACCAGAAAGCTTCTCTTGGTCAGTTCATTTCCTTTATTCAAACAGCAACACCAGATGATATTGGTTTTTCAAATTTAGTGTTTGAAGCTCCTAATTTCTATTATGTTCGTGGCGTGGCTGATGCTCCACTTGTACAACGTTCGTTCCTTGAACGTTTAAAATCAGTAAGTGTTGATTACCGCACTCCACCAATTCCAGAAAATGCTCCAGCAACAGACATTACTGCATTTGGTTCAATAAAATTGGAACATGTAAATGTCTCAATGCCTGTAAATGAATTCCTTGCTGCTGATAGTGTAGATGCTGAACTTGCTAAGTTCAAAGCATTGGACGCTTCAGGGAAAATGAAAATTTCTGGACTTGCAAAACCTGAAACAGAAAACTTTGGAACTTACAAGCGATTGACTTACACAGTGAAGGCGGTTTCTGATTTTGCTCAGGTTCATGCATTTATTCTTGCATGGAAAGAATCACCACTTCGTTTAGGTGTCCGTCGTGCAGTTCTTGAACGCCGTGGCAAAGATATTGCTGTCACATTTATTCTTGATGCATTTGTAAAACCCTAATTATGGGGATTCGTGTTACCGGAGGACTTTTTCGTGGGCGAGTGATAAACTCGCCCGAAGGTCTTTTAGTGCGCCCGACGGGCGCAAGAACAAGAGAAGCTGTTTTTAATATTTTGCAAGATGTCTCGGGTTTTTCTGTTTTAGATTTGTTTGCCGGAAGTGGAATTATGGGCATTGAAGCGTTAAGCCGCGGTGCTTCATCTGTTGTAGCAGTAGAAAATAATCGCACACAAGCTTTAGCCATAAAAAATAATTACCGCCATTTGCAAATAGAAAAGTCTTTGACTCTTTTAGAAAAAGATGCTTTAACATTGGATTCAGTTTTAGCCCGTTATCAATTTGATTTGATTTATGCGGACCCGCCATTTATAAAGGAATATCCAGATTTGAGAAAATTTCTGGACTTTCTTTCTCCTGATGGAGTTGCTATTTTTGAATGCCCGAGCAGAGCGATTCCTGAGTGGGCTTTAGAAGGTAAAGTTCGTCGTTACGGAGAATCATCTTTAGCATTTTTTTGGAAGGATTCTTGAATGAAAAAAGCTGTTTTTGCAGGGTCTTTTGATCCATTTACAGAAGGGCATTTAGATTTAGTGAAAAGAGCTGCCCCGTTGTTTCAAGAACTCATTATTCTATTAGCAGAAAATACGCAAAAAAAATATTTATTCTCTTTAGAAAATCGCTTGGAATGGGTTAGAAACGCAGTTGCTGAAATTCCAAATGTTCGTGTAGAAACCTATTCAGGTTTAACTGTTGATTTTATGAAACAAGTAAATGCCACTTATCTTATTCGTGGTATTCGCAGCGCTTTAGATTTTGAATATGAACGTTCGGTAGCTTATAATAACAAAAAAATGTATGGACTTTCAGAAACGATATTGTTACCTTGTGCTATGGAACACTCTACAATTTCAAGCAGCTTAGTCCGGGAATTGTTACGGTTTTCTGCTTCGTTAAAAGGTTTTGTGCCTGAATCAATTCGCGAAAGTGTAGAAAGAAAAGGAAAAGAAATTTTATGTTTGGAATGAAACCATTTCGTTATTTATGTAAGCCTATACGAGTATTGCTCATTATAAATCTAGTGGTGTTTTTAGCTGGGATGTTTTTGGGCCCAACTATTGAAAATAAAATTCTTGCTTATGGGGGCTTGATTCCGTTAGGCTTTGCTGAAGTTTGGCGTTTTGTTACATACGCTTTTATTCATGGCGGTTTTTGGCATTTTCTATTTAACATGATGATGCTTTGGATGTTTGGTGACGAAGTCGCTGAAAATATCGGAGAACGAAAATTTCTGATTTTGTATCTTGGCTCTGCGATTTTTGCAGGGTTATTCAGTATCCCATTCTATTTATTTGGAGCCCTTAACCCTTATGCGTTGATTATAGGGGCTTCTGGCGCATTGATGGGCGTTTTTGTGGCTTATTATAAGTTATTTCCAGAACGTATGCTTTTAATGTTTTTTGTGATACCAATGAAAATTAAACATGCTATTTGGATTTTGATTTTAATGGATATTTTGCTTTCCAGAACAAATGATTCTGTAGCTCACTTCACGCATTTAGGCGGAGTTGTTGCTGGGTTTATTATTATGGCTTTATTTGAAAAAAGCCGGAAACGTTTTTCTTTTAAGCGTTCTTCTAAAAAGAAAACTTTTTTGGGAGACGATGTTTTAGAAGGAGAAGTTTCTTACATTGACCCAGACAAACAGTTAGATGAAATATTGAAGAAAGTTAAAGAAGAAGGTTTACAATCTTTGACGGATTCTGAACGAGCATATATTTTGAAAATGAGTGATCGTATAAATCGCAGACGGGGTTAAAAGGAGTTTTTATGAAACGGATTGTTGGAGTTGGTGCTGCTCTTGTAGATTTACTTGTTAATGTGCAAGATTCCTGGATTCAAGAAAATAAAGCTGTGAAAGGTGATATGCAACTTGTGGATTTTTCTCGTATAGAGAGTTTGCTTTCAACACTCCCTGCTTATGAAAAAGTCCCTGGTGGTTCTGCTTGCAATACGCTTGTAGGTTATGCAAAACTTGGTGGCGAAGCTGCATTTGTTTCAAAAACAGGTGAAGACGAATTAGGAAAACTTTTTGCGTTGCATTTGAAAAATTCAAACGTTCAGTCTTTGATTAAACCTGCAAATGAACCTACTGGTCGAGTTCTTTCGGTAGTCACTCCAGATGCTGAACGCACAATGTTTTCTTACCTTGGCGCTTCTGATACTTTGTCATTAGATGATTTTCCGGAAAATGTTTTTGATGGAGCTGCGTTAACTTATATAGAAGGTTACAGAGCATTTGATGCCAAAACATTTCGTGGTGTATTAGAACGTTCTAAAGCGGCTGGCGTGCCAACGGCTCTAGACTTTGGTTCTTTTGGCGTGGTAAATGTCTGCCATTCTCTTTTTGAAAGCCTTTTTGCCGAAGGCTTGATTGATATGATTTTTGCTAACGAAGAAGAAGCAAAAGCTTATACAGGGAAAGAACCTCGAGAAGCTCTTGAAGAACTTGCAAAATACACTTCTTTGGCGGTTGTTAAATTGGGGGCTGAAGGCGCTTTAGTTTCTTACCAAGGAACCGTTTTTGAAATCAAAGCGAAGAAAGTGCAAGCGTTAGATACGACTGGCGCTGGTGATTTGTGGGCCGCGGGCTTTTTATTTGGATTCCTTTCGGGTTCAGATATTCCTGAGTGTGGTAAACTAGCTAGTGAGGTTGCTGCTGAAGTGGTGCAAGTGCAGGGGGCTTCTATTCCAGATTCTGTTTGGAATAGGTTGAAAAATCTCTAAAAAACGCGGTTTTTTCTAAAATGGCAGTTTTGTGATTTTTTGTAGAAAAGAAATGAAAATTCCTTGAATTTATAACTATATTTGCCGAAGTTTGAACAGATTGCATTTGAAAGAAATAGGAGATTTGTAGAATGCTGCAACCTTTAGCGATTATCGCAGGAACGGTTGAAAAGGTAGCTCGCCATGGCGTTCAAAATGTTGTTTCTTCTATTTTTCGAAAAAAGATTGCTGTTTTGTTTTTTGGTTTTTTGAAATGTCGAATCATTTTGGTTCGGCATTTTTTTTGTTCTCAGTACGAGACAGGTTTTAACTAAATGGAGAAGTAAAAATGAAAATCGAAGGCATCGACAAAGTTTTGATTATTGGTTCTGGCCCGATTGTGATTGGCCAGGCTTGTGAATTTGACTATTCTGGAACGCAGGCATGTAAAGCTTTGCGAGAACAAGGTTATAAGATTGTTCTTGTGAACTCTAACCCAGCTACAATCATGACAGACCCTGTTATGGCCGATGCTACATACATTGAACCATTGAATGTAAAACGCCTTGAAGAAATTATTGAAAAAGAACGCCCAGATGCATTGTTGCCAAACTTAGGGGGCCAAACTGGCTTGAACCTTGCTTGTGAGTTGAACAAGGCTGGTGTACTTGATAAATACGGCGTGAAAGTTATTGGTGTGAACCTTGACGCGATTGAACGTGGTGAAGACCGCGAAATCTTCAAGGCTACTATGCAAAAGTTGGGAATTGATACGCCTCGTTCTGGTATTTGCCATACGGTGGAAGAAGCTGAAAAAATCGTTTCTGAAATCGGTTACCCGGTTGTAGTTCGCCCAGCTTATACCATGGGTGGCGCTGGTGGCGGTTTCTGCTACAATGTAGAAGAACTTCGCACCATTTGTTCTAATGGTCTTGAACTTTCTATGACGCACCAATGCTTGATTGAAGAATCAATTCTTGGTTGGGAAGAACTTGAAGTGGAAGTGGTTCGCGATGCCAAGAACCAGATGATTGCAATTTGCTTTATTGAAAATATTGACCCGGTAGGTGTGCATACAGGGGACTCTTTCTGTGCAGCACCCTTCCTTACTATTAGCAAAGACCTTGAAAACCGCTTAAAAGAACAAGCTTTTAAAATTGTAGAATCTATTGGTGTGATTGGGGGAACTAACGTTCAGTTTGCTCATGATCCAAAATCAGATCGCATTGTGATTATTGAAATTAACCCACGTACAAGTCGTTCTTCAGCTTTGGCTTCAAAGGCTACTGGGTTCCCAATTGCGTTTGTTTCTGCAAAACTTGCTGCTGGTTTAACTCTTGACCAAATTCCATATTGGCGTGATGGCAGCCTTGAAAAATACACCCCGAGTGGTGATTATGTGGTTTTGAAATTTGCTCGTTGGGCTTTTGAAAAATTCCGCGGTGTAGATGATTGCTTAGGCACACAAATGAAGGCTGTTGGCGAGGTGATGGCTATTGGTAAGACTTACAAAGAAACCTTGCAAAAGGCAATTCGTGGTCTTGAAAATGGTCGTTCTGGTTTAGGTTTTGCAAAAGATTTTAACAAGAAGAGCAAAGAAGAACTTCTTGAAATGATGAAAACGGCAAGTTCTGAACGCCACTTTTTGATGTATGAAGCTATTCGTAAAGGTGCAACCGACGAAGAAATCTTTGCCGCCACCTACGAAAAGGCCTACTTCGTGCAGCAGATGCGTGAACTTGTAGAACTTGAAGAAGAAATGCTCAAGACTCCGGGCCAGATGCCTGCCGACGAACTCCTCATCAAGGCT